>CAYZYU010000029.1:0-1595 GCA_964482915.1 Candidatus Woesearchaeota archaeon | reverse complement strand
TCCATATAATTCAAGAAATTAAAGATTGGGGCCTTAAATGGAAATTTGATAATCCTGAGTGCGAAGCTACATATTGTAAACAGTGCCAGTTGGCCCTTGAATAAATAATACTGATCCTTAAGATTATCATCTCATAGTAATATATATTTTATGTTGAATAATCTTAATAATACATTAGTTAGATTAGTTATTGTTGGATTAATATGAAGAAAAAAGTTCTTTTTGTTTGCACACATAATTCGGCTAGATCGCAAATGGCTGAAGGTCTATTGAATCATATTTGTGGAAAAACCTATGAGGCATATAGCGCAGGCTCGGCGCCCACCAGAATAAACCCGTTATCCATTGAAGCTTTGAAAGAAATAGGAATTGACATCTCCTCCCATTATTCAAAAAGTACTGAAGATTTTGTGAACATGCAATTTGATTACGTGATCACAGTTTGTGATAATGCTAAAGAAACATGCCCATTTTTTCCAGGTGCAAAAAATTACATACACAAAAGATTTGAAGATCCTTCCAGCGTGGAAGGAACAGATGAAGATAAATTAAATGCTTTTAGGAAATCTAGAGACGAAATAAAGCGATGGATAATAGAATTCTTTTGTAATAATTCCTAGATTAGTTTAAAAGTTAAAAAGACTAAAATTTAAAGTCTCCACGTCTAGCATGAAATCCTAAATAAGATTGAAGTCTTCAAAAATTATATTTCTTGGTTTAACGCCCAGTTTGATAAATTGATCTGCAAGTTCCATCATCATTTCATTGGGGCCGCATATAAAAATTAATTTATTGGTGATTTTCTCTTTGGCACCTGATAATTGAATTATATCTTGTGCAGAAAGTCTTCCGAGATCGTTTGAGGTCCATATCCTATATCGGATGTTATTTTTATTTTTGATAATTTCTTTTATTTCCTTATCGTAGATTGCATTCGTTTCATCTTTACAGGACCATAGAAAATCAATCTTATTATTTTTTGGTAAATCTTTATATTTTAACATACTAAGAAAAGGAGTTACTCCTATCCCGCCTGCAATCCATATCATATCCTTTTTTTCAAAAAGAGATTTCTCGCCAAATCTACCATACGGCCCGTATAAATATACCTTATCCCCAACATTTACTTTTGGTAGATGATAAGAAGTAAAATCTCCTGATTTTTTTGCCGAGATTCTAATCAACTCATCATTCGTAGAACTTGATATAGAAAATGGAAATATTTCAAATGATTTTTCAAGATTTAAAAACTTGATAAAGATAAATTGACCAGGATTAAAATTCATTTTTTTGCCAAGTGTTTCAAATTTAATTTCAGTTATATCCCCCATGATCTTGACATCTTTTACTTCAGCCCTGACCCTAGGGCCAATTAATTGATAGAAAAATAGCATATAGAAATATGAAATAATTCCGACTAATGAGAACATAAGAATCCATATTCTAAGTACTGGATATTGAATTATATCTCGCCCTGCAACTAATGCATGCCAGGTAGCCAATATAAGAACGATTCCCATAAACTTGTGTGTAAGGTGCCAGATTTTGTAAGGTAGCCTTATTACAAGAGTAAATACCAAAAGAATAACAAGGAG
>CAYZYU010000028.1:0-1600 GCA_964482915.1 Candidatus Woesearchaeota archaeon | reverse complement strand
AAAAAATAGTTACTAATATTTAAATAGTTTTTATTTCTAAAAGAATAATGAAAAAGAAAGAGGTAAAAGATTTAACTTCAAAAGTAGATTTTTACCTAACTGTACTTTCTCTCTTAAAAGAGAACAATAACTTAATTCAGATTTCTAGTAAACTAAATATATCAAAACAAAAATTAAACTATTATATCAAGAATCTAAAGAGTCTAGGATTTATAGAAAAGAAAGGTTATGGAGTTTGGAATGTTTTGAGAAGTAAAAGAGATGACCTTGAGCATACTATAAAATGGAAAGAAAAGAAAATTAGGGGACACGCTTTCATTTGGCAAGTAAAAACTAAACAATTTAATTGGATAGACTTATTAAACAAAAATAAAATAAATTATTCTTTAGTTAGAGGTTATACTCCAAGAATATTCATAAACAATCAAAAAGTATGGCTAGGAAAGAAAACTATAATAATTTACGATAATAGGTCATTCTACGGACAGAACGCATTAGAGTCAAGGAAATATGCTGTCTTTGGTTTAAAGTCTTGCCTAGAAGCTTTAGAGAAGCAATTTAACATACATTTAGGTAAATATCTGTTCAAACCAACAAGAGAACACTATGGGATGATTAAAAACGAATTAGCTAGACAATATAATGATAAAAACGAAAAACTAATAATTAAAGATGATTTAGATGGAGATTGGCTTTGGATTGATGATTCAGAAGGAATGTTAGGAGAATTAGAAACAGGAGGAAAAGGAATAACTAAAGATAGAGTTGCTCTTAATTTAAATGTTCAAAATTGGTATAATGATATGAAGAAAACAAACTTTGAAGTCACCCCTACATTTCTCATGGAAGCAATAAACAAAGTAACACAAAATCAAGTAATGTTTGCTAAAAATATAGAAACTCATATGGAAGTATTAAATGAAATGAATAAAACACTTAAAAAAATACAAGAGAGTTTAGAGAAATGATTAGAATATTAAATCTTTATGCTGGAATTGGGGGCAATAGAAAGCTCTGGGGGGAGGATATTCAAGTGGTTGCTATTGAAAACAATCCAGATATTGCTAAAATTTACAAAGACTTCTTTCCTCAAGATGAAGTTATTGTTTGTGATGCACATCAGTACTTACTTGAACACTTTAGAGAATTTGATTTTATATGGAGTTCTCCACCTTGTCCAACTCATTCAATAATTAATACAAGTTATTTTAATAGAGAAGGTATGCAAAGATATCCAGACATGACTTTGTATCAAGAAATTATATTACTAAAACATTGGTTTAAAGGTAAATGGGTAGTAGAGAATGTTAAGTCTTATTATGAACCTTTGATTAAACCTTTTGAATCTCAAAATCATTACTTTTGGTCTAACTTTATTATAAGTAAATTAGATAGAGTTATTAGAAAAATAGATTACGACGATATAGAAATTAAACAAAAAGAAAGAGATACTTATTTAGATAAATATAATTATTCTAAAGAATTTAAAGATAAGGTATTAAATAATATGGTTTTTCCAGAGTTAGGACTTCATGTGTTTAAATGTGCTTTCAAAGAAAAACAACAAACAATATGGTAACAGTATATAATAAAACAATAG
>CAYZYU010000027.1:0-1681 GCA_964482915.1 Candidatus Woesearchaeota archaeon | reverse complement strand
GATATTTACAAGGCAATAGATTATTATGAGAAGATTAAGAAACTTTATAAGTTGAGATACGATCCAACTCACGAGATAAGAAATAAAATAAAGAGATTATATGATAAAGTCAGAGAGAACAAATATCTTCTAAAATAAATCTATTATTCTTATTTAAACTAAGATGTTGCCTGTTGCAGTAGAGGGAAGATTCTATTTGCTAAAAATTGTATGATTATAAAAACAATATAAAAGAATATTAAGATCATACCTTCTTTCTTATCTATTGATTTTTCTGATTTCATGAAAGAGAATACAAAAACTGCAGCTAGGAATAATGCTCCTCCTAGTAAATACATTTTATATGGGCTGTAATCGATTGGATTAATTATTGCTACTATACCCAAGATAATTGTGCTATCAGTAACCACTGTCCCTAATATATCTCCTAATGCTAATTGATCATGATTCTTTCTTATAGCTTTTAATGAGAAAGTCATCTCCGGAAGACAAGTTCCAAGAGCTATAACAGTTATACCTACAAGCATTGCAGGTATTTTTATATCATTAGCAAAATTCTCTGCATATCTTACTGTAAAGTATGCACTTGTCCCCAAAATAACTATACTTAAAATTAATAATAAAAGACTTTTAATGAATGGTTCTCTTTTCGTTGCAGTAAACTTTTTACTGAATCTTTTACTTTCTTTATATATCTTGTAAAAGAATAAACTTCCCAATATTACAAGTATAAAACCATCAATCCTTGAAAGGTTTCCGTCAAATCCTAAAATTAGAGGAAAAAGAAGTAGTACAAGGTAGAAAAGATTATCATTTAATATCTTACTTTTTACTTTTATCCCTCCTGAAGAGAATAAAGCAACTATTCCGAAAACTAAAGTTAAATCTGCAACATTTGAACCAAGCAAAGTACCTAATCCAAGTTCAGAATCTCCTTGTATAGCAGACATTATAGATATTGTAGCTTCTGGAAGAACTGAAACTATAGCAACTATAAAAAAACTTACAATAAACTCAGGCATATGTAATACTCTTGCTATCTTTGAAGAATATCTTATTGCATATCCTGCACACTTTACAAGTATAATAAGAAAAATTAAAAATAAGAATAAATTAGTTAGGATCATCTTTCAATGCTCCTTATTTTTTTGTAACTTTCTCTTCTTTCAAAGCAAACTTAGCAATCAAAAAGACTACCCAAGCTATAATTACAAAATTAATTATAGCACTTAATAGTGCTCCCCAGCTTATTACAATCTTCCAAATTGTAAATGTTGCTGTTTGCCAAGCGCCTCCTGGAATAAAAGGAGTTATGATTGGCATAACTAGGTAGTCTACTACTGCTTTGACTAGTGCTGTTGCAGCCAAGCCTATTATCAAAGCAATTGCCAACCCAATCACCTTATATTCTTTCAAGAATTCTTTGAACTCTTTCAACACCTTTTTCATAATTATTATAATAAATTATAGTTTAAAAACATTACTTTTATTGAAGGAAAATACTGCCGATTATTATTAAATAAAATCTTTTAAACACTTCATTCTTAATTACATTAATGATAAAAAGAGGCCCACCAGTTAGATATCCAAGCAGATATCCCATAAATTATCCAAGAAGAAATCCCCTAACTCCTTCTGTTAATCATTTTCCTGACAAAAGACCAGAAAAAAAACAGGAAAA
>CAYZYU010000026.1:0-1723 GCA_964482915.1 Candidatus Woesearchaeota archaeon | reverse complement strand
AATTTGTTATTGTCTGGCAAGGAGCAGCATACGATGCAGGAGATGCAGTTATAATAGACGAAGTAAGATTAATAGTTCAATATAATGATATAATTCCTCCCACATTTACATCCATACCTGCAAATTCTTCTTTGTTTTATGGAAACGAATCTTTAGGAGTAGATTTTGATGCAACAGATGAAATAGAATTTGGAAATTTCTCAGTTAATGATACAAGATTCTCAATAAATCAAACAGGTTTCTTAAGTAATTCAACCCCCTTGACTGTAGGAAACTATACTCTTAACATCACAATAAACGATACATCTAATAATCTCAATTGGACTTTTTACAAAGTTCAAGTTAACAAATCAAAGTATTATAATTGTGCAGTTTATTTCAATACTTCTTCTCCAATAACTTATCCAGAAACATTTATTGCATATACCAATTGTTCTTCAGATTACACCCTATACCTAAACGGAACTTCAATATCTAACGGAACTCTTATTAATTATGGTGCAGGATATTACAATTTCACAGTTCAAAGAACAGATACACAAAATTACACCTCAATTTCAGATACCCAATTTTTTACAGTGAACCAAAATCCAGAAAATTGTTGGATTTTATATAATGAGACTTCTCCACTGGAGTATCCTAGCCATTTCAGTGTTTGGGCAAACTGCACAACCTCTTTTACTCTTTATAGAAATGGAACAGAAATATCTAATAATTCGGAACAAGCTTTAGGAGTTAGTGCATATAATTTTTCCCTTCAAAGAATAGACACTCAAAATTATTCAATAAATTATAATCAATCTGAATTTAGAGTTGTAGATACCACTTTTCCTTTAATCGAGTTTGGATTAACTTCTCCAAAAAACAATTCAAAATTTGCAAGAACATGGATATATGTAGATGCTTCTGTAACAGAAGCAAACGAAAAAAATATCACCTTTAATTTATATTTCTCTAATTATACAATCCTAAATTCTTCAACATATACAGATTTAAGGAGAGAGATAAACTGGACAAATTTGCTTGAGGGAATATATTATTTTAATATTACTGTAGCTGATTGGGAAAGTCATTTTAATACTACTGAGACTAGAAAGACCACTTTAAATTTTACAATTCCAAATGTATTTTTTGTATATCCTACTGAAGATAGTGGAACATCTTTCTCTAGGAATTGGATATATGCAAATGTATCTGTTTCAAATCTTAATGAGGAAATAAATATTTCTTTTGAGTTATATAATACTTCAAGTTTAGTTAACAAATCTGTTTATACAGATTCAAGAAGGCAAATAAATTGGACTTCTCTTCCAGACACGACTTATTATTATAATGTCACCTTGTTTGATAATCCAGATGGAATGATTTCAACTTTAACAAGGGATATAATATTAGATACAACTCCACCCTATTTTACATATGTTCCAGAAAATTCTTCTTTATTTTATGGAAACGAATCTTTATATGTAGATTTTGATGCAGAAGACAATATAGCGTTTGGATATTTTTCAATTAATGATACTGAAAAATTTTCAATAACTCAAGCAGGAGTATTAGAAAATGCAACAGTTCTTGGTATTGGAAACTATTTAATAAACGTTACAATAAATGATACTTTAAACCATATTGCTTGGATTGTTTATAAGATTCAAATCAACAAATCTAATGAACATAATTGTGCAGTTTATTTCAATACCTCTTCTCCAATAACTTATCCAGAAAC
>CAYZYU010000025.1:0-2642 GCA_964482915.1 Candidatus Woesearchaeota archaeon | reverse complement strand
CTGATATCCTCTTCCTTTGAAATAAGGAATGTTTTCATAGGCTCTCCGCCTGTTTTAGCGCTAGGCGTAATATTATTGAAGAAAATACCGACCATTGTGGCAACAAATACATTTCTCATAGAAACTTTTGGCTTTAATGATTCGAGAAGAGGTTTCCATTTAAAGGCCTCAAAAATTAAGTTAAGAAATTGAAATACAAGTGCAAGACCTAAATATAAAGGATTAGAACGTTTTATTAGTGTAACGAATTCATTATAGCCTACAAAATAAATAAAAACTAGTATTAAAATTATTCCAGCAGTAAAAGGTAGAATGGCCTTATAGTTTACCATTTTTAGTTCCCTCTAACTTTATCATCTTGTCTACTTGAGTTAATAATTTATCAATAAAAGAATTTTTCCTTTCGATTTCTTTACCTAAAAGATAATATTTAATGAATACTATTACAATTCCAATTGCCAGTGGCCCCACAAAAATTCCTATTGCGCCAAAAGCTAAAAGTCCTCCAAAGAATCCAAATAGAAATATCATTGGATGTATTTTGGCATATTTTCCTGCAAGTTTTGGCTTGATATAAAGCTCAGGTATTACAGTAACTAATACCTGACCTAGGATAAAAACATAAATTCCAGTCATTGCTTGCCCATTCATTATATAAACAGCAGCAATTCCTGAAAATAACATCCAGGGCCCCAATATTGGGGCAAAATCCATAAAACCCGACATAATTGCAAGAAGTAATGGGTAGGGTATTCCAAATACTAAAAATATAAAATAGCTAATTATAGTAGTAAAAATTGCTTTTAAAATGTTAACAAGTATAATGCTTTCAAAGACAATGTCAATTCCATGAAGAAGAGAGGAAATGGTCTTTTTTTTATTTTCGGGTAACAAAGTAACAAATGTTTCTTTGATAGATTCGCCCTCCTTTAATAGGTATAAGGCAAGTATTGACGCAAGTAAAAGTTTTATTGCAAATTCAGGTATATGGATTGTAAGATCAATAATTTCTTCAGAGAGATAAGAGATAAGTTCATGTAACTTTGCAGTTAAAATATTTGCAATTTTGTCAAGATCATTTGAATATTCTATATTATAATAATTAAGGAAAGATATAAATAAATTCTTAGAATAAGTATCAAGATCACTAAATACCGACATTAATCTATCGAAAATCTTCTCTTTGATAACATAATTTATTGTTGCGGCTGCAAGGTAAAAGAAAAGTAAAAAGGTGGGCACTATAATTATTATGGCCGAAAGTATTGCTGCGTATGTTTTATTCATGAATTTTACCAATATAGTGTTTATTGGCCTCATTAGATAAACAAGAACAAATGTTACAATAAGTGCATCAATAAGGGGAAAAAGAGTAAGTGCCGCAATTATAAGAAAGAATATGAATATTGAAGCAATTGCAATTTTATATTCAATTTCTTCCATTGTATCATCTCTTTTTAATGATAAATATTTTAAGAGTATATAAATTTAAAGGGCAAAAAGGTCTGAATGTCCAAGTATTGCATCAGCAATTCTACTTGATACTTTATCATCCCAAAGTGGAGGTTTAGGATATTTTTTCTTTGTTTTCGAGATTTCTTTAAGGGCGGAAGCCACCTTTAATGTATCTGTTCCAACAAGTATATTTGCGCCATTTTTTAGTGTAACTATCCTTTCAGTGTTCTCTCTAAGAGTTATGCAAGGTACATCGAGCATTAAAGCCTCTTCTTGAATTCCTCCAGAATCCGTCATTATAAATTTTGAGTTAGACATCAACCACAAAAAGTCAAGATAGCCTAGAGGCTCAATTATTTCAATATTTTCCCCTAAATTAGTTAGATAATGATTTTCTTCCAATACTTTTTTTGTTCTTGGGTGGAGTGGGACAACAATCTTATTGTCTACCTTATTTAACGAATTGAATAATCCAATAAGTTTTTCTGGCTCGGCTGTATTCTCTGCCCTGTGGATTGTCATTAGCCCGTAACCATCGGATTCAAGAGACAAATTATTTAGAATATTTGATTTTTTTGATTTTTTGAGATGAGATAACAATGTCTCAACCATAACGTTTCCAACAAAGAAGATTCTATTTTTATTCGCACCTTCTGATATCAAATTATTAACTGCGTCTTCTGTTGGTGCAAATAAAAACTGAGATATTCTATCAACAAGTATCCTGTTAATTTCTTCAGGCATCCTCATATCAAAAGAACGGTATCCGGATTCTACATGGGCTACAGGGATTTGCATTTTAATTGAAGAAATTGCACCGGCAAGTGTAGAATTTACATCGCCCACAACAATTGTCAAATCAGGTTTTTCTTCACTTAGAACCTCTTCTATTCTTGACATCATTGCACCTGTCTGAACTCCATGTGTTCCAGACCCTATACCAAGAAAGACATCAGGTTTTGGAAGTTCTAAATCTTCAAAAAAAACTCGGTTCATGTTCTCATCATAGTGTTGGCCTGTATGAACTAATACCTGTTCTATTTTTCTTTTCTTAAACTCTTCATATATGGGCTTTATTTTCATGAAATTAGGTCTTGCGCCCACTATTGAGAGTATTTTCATAAAAAATGATTAAGAAGTATGTTTTTAAAAGTTTTGATTTGACTTTTTCAAAATATGAAACGGTT
>CAYZYU010000024.1:0-3612 GCA_964482915.1 Candidatus Woesearchaeota archaeon | reverse complement strand
AAATGAAACTGGATATATTACAATGAACTTATACTTTGAATTAATAACTCGGGGATTCTTAAAATCACTTGGGAAGTATGATGAAAAATATGGAGAGTTAAAAAGAAATAAGCCCATTCCAAATAATACCTTTGATCCAGTGGATTACATTTAAATTACTTTTTCACTTCTAATGATTTTGAACTCTAAAAAGTGTTTAAATAGTTAAAAAGCACTTGAAAATTATGAAAAACAAATTATTGATTTTATTGATATTATTCAAAGTTATTCTTATGTTAGTTATAGTAAGTGCAAAAATCATACTTTCTTAATCTCTTATATATTTAATTTAACACACAAATTTTTAAAAAACATTATATCTTGCGAGCACCATGAAAAAAAGCTCTATTAATTTTCGTGGAGAACAAATGAATATGCTTGAAGCTAGAGCATATTTAATTGGATTAAATCTAGGAATTGTAAAAGTAAATCTAGATGAAAATGAAAAAATAGATTATGATAGGTGGAAGAGGTTTAGAGAAAACCGAAATGATCTTTCAAGAACAATTCAAGGAAAGGATGTCTTTAAGAATAATAATCAAAGGATGTATTTAATAGAAAGTCTTGAAAATAAAATAGAATCCGTGAAAATTGCAAAGAAAAGAGAATATTGTTCTAAATATGGGCATAAGGGGAAAGAAGGAGTAGATTGTTGTATAAGGTGCGGTTCATTATATGATAAAAACAGCCCTTTTATTAAAGAAACAAAAACCCCCATTGAAGTATACAATCCTTTTGGCCCTGGAAAATAAATAGAAGATTTCCCAATACAAACCTTATCACAATCTTTAAAAACTAATTTTTCTCTAAAACCCTATGGCTGTAAAGAAAACTAAAGAAAAAATAGCAGACAAGGCTTTAGGAGAAGAAGCTGAAGAGCACCTAGAAGGAAAAGCTCTTGAAAAAGCTGCTGAGGAAGAATCTCTGAAGACTGAAGAAATTAGTGAAAAGAAAAAGAAGCTTCTTGAAAAAGCTGCTAAGCTAAAGGAAAAGTTAAGTGAAGAAGCTCCAAGCACAGAAGAATTGAAGGAAAAAGTCAAAATAAAAAAGAGAACAGATATGCTTATTCCTCTTGAAGAGTATGTAAAAGCAGGAATTTATCTTGGAACTAAGGTGGTCACACCAGAGATGAAACCTTTTGTCTACAGAAGAAGAGCAGATGGTTTGGCTATATTCAATACAGATTTAATTGATGAAAAATTAAAAGAAGGAGCTGAATATCTTTCACAATTCGATGCAAAAGATATAATTTTAGTATGTAAAAGGCAAGCAGGTTGGAGGGTTGCAAGTAAGTTCGCTGAAATAACAGGCATAAGAACCTTTACAAAAAAATATCCTGCTGGAATTCTCACAAATACAACGCTTCCAGATTTTTTTGAGAATGAATTAACAATTGTTATTGATTCCTGGCTTGATAAAAATGCATTACATGACACTCTAAGAGTAAAGAAAAAAGTATTGATGGTTTGTGATACAAATAATTTCTCAAAAGGAGCTGATAAAATAATAATTGGAAATAACAAGAGCCCAAAGAGTCTAGGAGTTATATTCTATATCCTTGCAAAAGCGTATTGCAAAGAAAAAGGTATAGACGCGGATATACCTGAATTAGACTGGTGGACAGAAGAAGTTGAAGAAAGGGAAAAAGGTGCAAGCAAGGGTGTTTAAAGATTGTGATTGGCTTTAGAGAATAGTTCTAGAAAAATAACATGAAAATCCCAAACGAAATAAATCCTACTTCTAAAGAATATTTACCTTATAAAAAAGTCTTTCTACCAATGTATAAATTATTAAGAAAAGATATGAAAATTAATCCATATGTGAGCAATATGCTAACTTGGACTTCAAATGCAATCATTCATGGATCAGTATGGCTTCCTATTAATGGTACAATTGCTACAGGAATGTATGGATTTTATCTTGGTTTAGGTGCATTGGACACCTATGACAAGTATAATAAAAAGAAAGAGAGGATAAAGAAATTAAGAAAAATAAAAGAATTGGAAAAAATCTTATAATAGCAATTTTATTACAATAATTCTTAAAAAGTATTTAATATAAATTAAATTATGAAAGATCAAAAAGAAAAAAAGAATATAGAGTTCATTGCTAATAACAGTGAAGAAGCTCTAAATATGAAAAAAGCACTTGAAAAAAAGGGATATGAGGTTAATCACGTATATACAGGGGTTGCAACTCCCATTATAATTGATGGAGATAATTATATTGTTGGGGCAAGAAACATCAGATTTGATTATGGATTATTTTAATTTTATTTTAAGGGTATTTTTCTCAAACAACAAAGCCTTATAAATCATAAATGACTATTGATAATATGCTCACTGGTCTGAAAGGGCTTGTGCTTAAGTCAGAAAATAATGAAAAAGGGCAAACACCTTATACAATAATTTTAGGAAAAAATTCCATTTTACCTTGGATGTATAAAACAGCAACCCTTTACAAATATCAGGGAGAGGATTCTCAAGATATTAAGTTAGTTCCTAATAATAGGGATTCTACAAAATATAGAAAAGGAATTAAAAAAAATAAATTCACTAAAATAGGTTACGAAGAATTACATGATTTAAGTGAAGATCTTGAAAGGCTATCTGAAGAAGAAAAGGATTACTTAAGAAAGAGTATAGAAAATATACCTCAAAGAATAATAAGAACATTTTATGATGCAATAACTGAACCTTTATTTCCAAGTTCAGATAATAACCTACTTTATGGGTTTGAAATACAAAAAGTAAAAAACATAGATGACCCTAAAATAGAGATTAATGAACCTAAACATAAAAATAAAGATTTGGAATCAATCTCAAGAAAATTATCAAATAGATTATCAGAAAAATTTTATAATAAATTATACAAAAAAGCTTTTTTAATTACTCATAACTTTCCGCTTTAAGTTTTCTTGAAAACTCTGGTATACTGTTAACGAACATCTGTATTAATTGTTTATTTGTCTTTCCTCTGTTCATTCTATCTCTTTTAAGTTTTAATACTTCATTTATTGCTGCCACAGCATAAATCTTAACATCACTTTTCATTGCATGACTAGAATCTTGAAGGAAATGTTTTATTACATCGTCAACACTAGCTCCTGGATTTCTATCTTGTGCACCTAAAGCATAAGTCGCAGCATTCACCATTGCCACTTCAGCATCTTTTATCATTTTTTTCACCTGTAAATTTGAAATGAATATACTCTTTTTAAAATTTGTTGTTTAAAGAAATATAAGTTTTTTTAAAAAACCTTATTTATCCTCTAGAATAATTATCTTTATAAAAAATAGGCACTTATATGTGAAGATGGAAAATTGTGGAAATAATGAGTTCAGAGATTTAGAAAAAGGATTATATCAATTTCAAAACTCTGAAGAGCTATTATATTTTACAGGAGAATATGAACAAGGACTCGCTGTATTTGAAGATGAAAAAGGGGAACCAAGGGTATTTTTTTCAAACAGGCTTAATGACTTCTATAAATTAAGTAAAGAAGAAATTAAAGATAAAATTAAAGAATCTCCTGAAAAAGCAAGCTGGATTGAAAAAATGTTAAAAGGATAA
>CAYZYU010000023.1:0-3800 GCA_964482915.1 Candidatus Woesearchaeota archaeon | reverse complement strand
AATTTTTAAAAACCATCTTTTCTTTTTAATATCATGGAGATAAGTACTACATCTGTTAATAAGGTTAATAGCAAAAATATTAATGAAAAGATAGCAGAATTGCCTTCTAAAGATAAATATAAGTTCTGGTCTGAACTTGATACTATACTTAATGACAGATATTATTCTGCCCAGTATGGAATAATGGGAAATGATTATGCTTCTCTTCCAATACAAGTATTACAGAAAACAAAAGAAAAGTTATATCATAAATTATTTGAGAATCATAACAATAGCAAAAAGAAGAAAGGTCTTGAAAATACTTCCAATTAATTTATTCTTTATCAAAATTAGCTAAAAATTCTTTCTCAATAAAATGCAGCTCTCCGGGAATAATTATACAATAAGGTTTCTGGACTCCTGTAAATTCACGTGCTTCTTCTAATGTTCTGTATAATATCTTTTGTTTTTTTGTTCCCATTGCCTGGCAGATTATTATTTTTACTAATTTTACATTTTGGTTTTTAGCAGCTTTTTCTAATTGTTCAATTGCCTTCTTAATATCCAATCCTATATCAATCAGAAGAAGCGTATGTGCTTTTATTGATTGATTTTCTTTTATTATATCCATAAAACTTTCAGGCTCATAGGATTTTTTCCATTCAGGCATTGAAGTAACTTTACCAAACTTGTACAATTGAAAACCACTCTCCCCAACAGCATCCAGTATTGAGGCATTATGTAACACCCTATACTTAACCCCAGATAATAATGCTTCCTCAATAAGAGTTATATGTGTAGTGGCAGTTAAAGGACTTCCATATACAAGAAGAGCAACATCCATCTTCTTTGCTTCATCAACTATCTCTAGACTTTCAACTTTCTCCCTATCAGCACTAATAAACTTCTTTCCTATTTCATCAATAAGTGCCTGATGAGTATAAGGGAAATCAACAGTGTAATTCTCAAGATAAACTCGTTTACATCTTTTGATTATTTCAATTGCCTCTTTAGATACACTTCTTTCATTCAATCCTAAACCAATTAAGTATAGCATAAAGTATATTATGAAATAAGGTTTATATTATTATTGATGACCAAAGGCTTAATCTTAAAAACTTTAATTTCATTTCAATTTAATGAACCAGGTGATGTATATTATTTTAAGCGTAATATTAGTTTCATTAATTTCTCTTATAGGTATCTTTTTCATATTCATCAAGAAAAAGACCCTTAACAAAATCATACTTTTCTTAGTTGCTGTTTCAGTAGGTTCACTTTTAGGAGGAGCTTTTCTTCATTTAGTACCTGAAATTATTGATACAACTGGGTTTAGTTTAAACATTGGTTTCTTAATACTGGGAGGAATAATCTTATTTTTTGTTATTGAAAATTTCATAAGATGGAGACACTGTCATACTCAAAACTGCGAGATACATAAACAACACCTAGGACCTATGAATATTATAGGAGACGGATTTCATAATTTAATTGACGGATTAATAATTTCAGCTTCTTATTTTGCAAGCATCCCTCTGGGGATAGCAACCACACTTGCAGTTATTATTCACGAAATACCTCAGGAAATAGGAGACTTCGGGGTTCTTTTATATTCCGGATATACAAAGAAAAAAGCACTTCTATTTAATTTCCTTTCAGCATTAATTGCAATGATAGGAGCAATAATAGGAATCTTATTTTCAGAGAAATCAACAATCTTTGCATATATAGTAATTCCAATTGCAGTAGGAGGTTTCTTGTATATTGCAGGCAGCGATTTAATCCCAGAAATACACAAACAACAGGAAAACAAATTCTCATTCAGAAATCTTGCAGGGATAATACTTGGAATATTGATAATGTATGGATTGACTTTAATTGAGATTGCTTAATTTTTAATGATTTAATTATCTGTAACAGCAGAGTCATCATTAATCTATCTTAATAATCTTATTAGAACAAGGTTTGATTTTACTTAGATAACAACATTTTCACATCTTCCCCAACACTTTCAAACCTTCAATACTATCCTCAACCTGTCTTGGGCTTTCACAGACTATTGTGATATCTTTATCTTTAGGGAGATTCTCAAAAAGTTCTCTCCATTGTTCTTTTTTCAGGTTTAAATGGTTCCTTTCCCCCTTATCAGTATATTCAATTCCAGAAAAATGACAATGCCAGGTCTTTCCAGGAAATAATTTTTTTATCTTTTCATAATCTACCTTCTTATCTCTAGCTAATATATGAGCAAAATCAATACAGAAACTACATCCTGTCTCTTTTACTAATCTTGAAATCTCTTCAATGCTCCCAAAAACATTGATCTTTCCCATTGTTTCAGGACATAATTCCACTTTCCATTTTTTCTCCTTAATAGTATCCATCATCTCAAGTATCCTCTTTTTTATGTTCTGGAAAGTTTCTTCTTTTATCTTCTCTCTTTCTTCTTCTGTCTTGACTTTCTGAAAATCTTTTCCATAATATCCAGGGTGAAACACAATACTTTTTGCACCCAAAGCATCTCCAATCTCGCAGCATTTCAGGATTCTTTGCATTGTTGCATGTACTTTTGCTTTTTCCTCAGAATTAAGGTTTACAAAATATGGAGCGTGAATGCTTAAATTAATCTTTTTCTCCTTTGCAATCTTTCCTATTCTCTCACCCTGCTCCTTGTCCATATATACAGAATGTGTAAATGCAACTTCACAGTTTCCAAATCCAACCCTATTAAATTCTTCCAGAATTTCTTCAGCCTCTTCTACACCTCCAATCCCAGAGGGCCCTATTTTTATTGTCATAAAAATATTACACTAAAACACTTTTTATAATTAATCTATTTGTTTCTAAATATTTATTAACTATAATTATTCGGATTTATTATGATAAAGGCAATAATCTTTGATTTTGGAAATGTAATCTCCAGGTTTGATAATAATCTTTTCATAAACAAAATATCCAATTATACAAATAAATCTAAAGAGGAACTTAAAGAGATTATCTATTTTAAAAATAACTTACCTGTATTATATGAATCAGGAAAGCTTTCATCTCAAGAGTTTTTTGAGAAAATTACACAATTATGTGATTTGAATATATCAAAAAAGGATTTTATTGAAGCTTATACAAACAAGTTCACACCTATAGATTCAACTTTTGATTTGATTAAAAAATTAAAGAAGAATTATAAGATTGGATTGCTTTCTAATACAAGTGAATGGGATTTTGAGTTTAGAATTAAACCTCTTCCAGTATTCAGATTTTTTGATGCTGTAAGTTTGTCTTATGAAGTTAAGGCATCAAAACCAGATGTTAAGATATTCAAGGATATTACTAAAAAACTCAATCTAAAACCTGAAGAGTGTGTTTATATTGATGATATTAAAGAGTATTCTGATAAAGCTAAAGAATTAGGGATGAAGGCAATAAATTATACTTCTAATCCTGAACTTCTGAAGGAGCTAAAATCTTTTGATATTAAAATTTAATAATTAGAGAAAATTACCCTTGTTATCTTTAACTTCATACCCTTCTTTTTTTAGCACATCTATTATAACTCCTATATCTGATCTTGAAAGAACATCAGTATAATTGTTGTAAAATCTTAATCCTTTCTTACCATTTTCAATATAATACTCTCCTGGTAAATGAGTTTCTCCAATATTCTCTATTTTACCCTGTCTTGTAATTATATTGGCTGCTTCTTGTCTCCATGGAGAATTCAATCTAGAATTAATCTTTTTAGACATAGATTCTAATTCTTCCTTGGTAATTTCTTCTAACATGGTTCTTTAAGTTAAAATTCTACTTTTTTAAATCTTATG
>CAYZYU010000022.1:0-5114 GCA_964482915.1 Candidatus Woesearchaeota archaeon | reverse complement strand
ACTTCATCACACTTGCCTTAATTATAACCACTGGTTTCAAAGGCTTGTCATTCTGATTAACTTCTACAGAAGCGATTTTATCAACAACATCCATTCCGCTTATAACTTCACCAAATGCAGGATGTTTTGTGTCCAAATAATTATTATCCACCAAATTTATGAAGAATTGAGAACCCCCTGTATTAGGCCCTGCATTAGCCATTGAAATTGTTCCTCTATTGTTCTTGTTTCCACCTTTATGAGTAAATTCATCTTTTATATTGTAACCTGGTCCGCCCATCCCTGTTCCTGTTGGGTCACCACCCTGAATCATGAATCCTTCAATAATTCTGTGGAAAGTAACATTGTTGTAAAATCCCTGTGAGACTAGTTTTTCAAAGTTGCCTGATGTTATTGGCATGTCAGAATAAAGTTGTATAACTATGTTTCCATAATTGGTTTCAAGTTTAACTTTTGTCGGTGAGTTTACAACGTTTCCTGTCATTTTTCCTACTAATAGTGCCATAACAACCAGCACTATTAAGGCAATTATAACACCTATACTTTTTAAATGCATATGTCTGTGCATGATAAAATTAGATTTCGTATTCTTTTAAATTTTGTGATAATTTTATTATCTAACTAAAATCATAACATTGTTCAACTTATCTTACTGTTGATAAGCTCAAACGAAATAAACATATATGATAACTAAATTATTGTTAATTTGCTTTAATTTTCCTTTCATCTTTTAAACTCTTTAAAATTTCTTCAGGTATGAAAGTTGTTTCAGTTGTATTGCATAAAGTATCCAGAGTTAGTTTTTTGTTTTTGTCCAGCTCCAATATATTTCTCCAGTATTCCTCAATTTTATCTCTTCCATATCTTTCTGCACTGAATGTCCATAACCATTCTTTATACTTTTTATTTCCAAAATAGACAAACATTGCAGACGGTTTTCCTTCTGGGCTCCATTCATAGGATAAGATTATTGGTACATTTTTATCATCACGAAACAGAATATTAGCTTTTTCAGGCATCCAATATTTATCCATGAAAATTTTACAGATAATTTGTTTAAAAGAATTATTAGGATTAGAAGTATATTTTAGAGATTTAATCCTTCATCTCAATCTTGACATTAACAGATTTAGGTATCTGCATTCTTACAATATGATGAAGAATCTTTTCATTTGCTGGAAGGTCTATAAGTCTTTTATGTATTCTCATCTCAAAATGATCAAAGGTAGCTGTACCGTTTCCACATGGAGATTTTCTTGTTGTTACTTTAAGTTTTTTTGTTGGTAAAGGAACAGGTCCGATTATGTTGATACCTGATTTTTTAGCTATATCTTTTATAGACTCGCAGATATTATTGAGCATTTCTATGTTTGTGCTGTTAAGTTTTATCCTTACTTTTGCCATATTACATTTATTGAGAAATGGTTTAAAAAGCTTTTTATAGGATATTTTATTTAGATTTAAGTAAATTCGAGGTGAAAAAATTTGGAGCAAATATTTATTCAGCTGGCAGTCATTCTTTTAGTTGCTTTTGTAATTTCATATATAATAAATCTTTTCAAACAGCCTATTCTTATAGGATATATCATTGCTGGAGTATTAATAAGTCCATTTATATTTGAGCTAGGCATTTCAACTGAAGTTATTAATGTGCTTTCTAAGTTTGGTATAGCTTTCCTTCTTTTTATGGTAGGTTTGCACCTTAACCCTAAAACACTGAAGGAGATAGGACTTTCTTCTGTTGTAATAGGTTTCCTTCAGATTGCACTTACTTTCCTGGCTTCTTTCCTGATTGCATTCAAAGTTTTAGGATTTGATATAACTAGTTCAGCTTATATTGGAATAGCATTGGCATTCTCAAGTACAATCCTTATAATGAAACTTTTCTCTGATAAGCAGGATTTAGAATCACTTTATGCTAAAATTTCCATAGGGGTATTGATTGTCCAGGATATTGTTGCAGCAGGGGTTTTGATGTTCATCTCTTCAACTTCTGGGGAAAATACTTCTTCAGGATTTGCTGCCGCAAATCTTCTTATAGGATTTGCACTCATTGTTGTTCTTTTACTTATAGGATATTTCATATTGCCTTTATTCACAAAGAGGATTGCAAAATCCCAGGAATTGCTTTTCTTGTTTTCAGTCTGCTGGTGTTTTGTAGTTGCTGCTTTGTTCAATTATTTAGGGTTCTCAATTGAGATAGGAGCATTAGTTGCAGGTATTGCTCTTTCAATGATACCTTACAGCACTGAGATAAGCTCAAGGATAAGTCCCTTGAGGGATTTCTTCCTGATAATCTTCTTCATAATATTAGGATTTAATGCAGATTTCTCAAAGATGGGCACTATACTTGTTCCTGCAATCATATTATCTTTAGTTGTTTTGATAATAAAACCTATAATCCTAATGATGGTTTCTGCAATGTTTGGTTATACCAAGAGAACAAACTTCCTGGTTGGTACAAGTTTAGCACAGATATCCGAATTCTCCTTGATTGTCTTGTTCTTGGGAGTCTCTATCGGAGATGTTGGAAGCCAGGTTCTCCAGACAATAATATTAACAATGATAATCACAATCTTGCTTTCAACATATATGGTAATATATTCTCAGAAATTTTATGAGAAGATGAGGTGGTTTGCAGATTTGTTTGAGAAAAAGAAGACCAATGGAAAAGAGGTGGAAAAACTGATGAATCAGGAATATCATGCAATGCTTTTTGGATATAACAGAATAGGGTTTAGCATACTTAATTCTCTTAAACAATCCAATAAAAAATATCTGGTTGTGGATTTCAATCCAGATACAATATTAAGTCTTAACAAGTTAGGAATTCCTTCTTTATACGGTGATGTGGATGATGTTGATTTCCTGGATGATTTACCTTTAGATAAGATTAAGCTTGCAGTCTCTACTGTCCCTGAATATGAGACTAACTGCATATTGATTGATTCAATAAGAAAAGTAAACAAAGATGCAGTAATAATTGTAAGGGCTCATTTGATTGATGATGCACTTGGGCTTTACAAGAAAGGAGCAGATTATGTTTTAACTCCTCACTTTTTGGGAGGAGAGTATGTTTCAAAGATGATTAGTGATTTGAAGACAGACTCTAAGGCTTATGAAGAAGAAAGAGAGAAACACATAAAGATGCTGAAGCAGGCAGCAAAGAAGGGTGAAGAACACCCTCATGTTGATTAAATTATTCTGAAAATAAGTTCTTTAATACAATTATCAATATGAAGTTCTTAATTAAACCTTGTTGGAATTAACATCTATTAATAGGATATAAACTTCATTGAAGAATATTTGATAACTTCATATAAAATCATCTTTTATTAGGAACAGGAACATCTTTTGGAGTATCATCAGGTTCTTCTCCTCTTATTAATAGGACTATCAAATCAAAGAATCTTAAGATTATCTCAATTGCCACTATTATTAAAATATAAACAAGAATGTTTTCAAAGAATAAAGGTATTTCAGATGCTCTTGAAAATACTCTTTCAAAGTTAAAGAATTCTTTTTCACTTATTGCAACAACCAGCATTGTGAATGGCAGAAGCTTTGCAATTTCCTTGGATAGACTTTCTTTGAAATAAGCAGTTGTCCTTATTACAATGATTATTATTGTTGAGACTGTGAGCACAGTTGCAAGGTCTAATGCTTTTGCCAGAAGCATTACAAATATGACAAATATTGTAAACCAGATTGTCACAAATATTGGAAATATTATAAGATATTCTATGAAATAAAGAATTGTTCCCATGAATTTCTTAAAACCTGAATGAGAAGAAGTATTGTATTGTCTTAGATTAAGTTCAATCAGGTTTTTCTTGCATATGATATGATAGAGTTTATATACAAAAATGAAGAATAAGGTTATTAAAAGTGCAATCAAGGCTATATTTACAAATGTTTGTAACCAGGGATGCAAACCAGCAACAAAATTTGCATATGATTGAGTAATCTGCTGACCAATACCTCCCACCCCTATTGCCATATTGTAATTAGGGATTTTTTACTTTTAAAGTTTTGTAAGAAATAGATTTTTCAATGGTCAGTAAAATTTGAGTGCTTTAAGTTCATCTGCAATCCTGTAGATTTCATCTGCATTCCTCACGCATTCTGCAAAGTCTTTTCCTATAATAGCCTCCTTGTAGGAATTTTTTGCCAATTTTGCATATCTCTGCCATTTTTCATTTAGTGAATCTAAGGGAAGCTTCTGTATTTTCTGAAGAATACCTGTTGGGCTGTTATCTTTACTATCATTGTTTATATACAACTTATAATAATCCCATAATTTCACTCCAAATGATTCTTTTTCAAAATCAATGTGGTTTTGCAGATGTCCTTCCCAGATGCCATTTGTGTTTTTTGCAACATATTCTCTCCATCTGTCTATTGTTGGCATAGACACATGAAGATCCTTCATTATCTCCTGATATAATTTATGGGATAAATCTGAATGCATTCTTAGTATTGGATTTCTTATTTCTTCTGGAGCCGCTTGGATCCATTTACTTATAGGCTGATTTAATCTAACTTCAATTCCATAATCATTGTTATATGAAAACTGAATGCATGCATTTGAGAAATTTGGATTTGAAGGAAACTCCTGATTAAATGTTTCATTTTTTATGCCTTCCCTCCATTCAGGGAAACAGATACTTAATGTATCCCAGGTAAATTTGAATTCATCTGCCATGTTCATTTTAATAGTCGAATTCTTTATAAGATTAGTTGTGTTTTAAGATATAGTTGACTTTATGAACAGTAGTAGGTTATCAATTGAACAAGATTAAGTTACACCTCCTAATAAATTAAGTTATCAGGTAAAATCAAGCGTTTGTTTAGCTGTTACTTTAAACTATACTTAAGACCCTCAATGTTTAATAAATTGGTTATTGCATTACTAACCTTTCAATTAAAATCATTTATCTATTAACAAAATTATTATCTATGTAAAATCCTATCCTTGAGCTTATCAACATTAAATATATTATACGTTGCACAAGGTTATTGAGGAGTATTGATAATAATTAACTCAATAAATTTAAATATCTCCTTTCTTTTAGGTTTTTCATGATTGACATAAAAGCATTACGTGAAAATCC
>CAYZYU010000021.1:0-5188 GCA_964482915.1 Candidatus Woesearchaeota archaeon | reverse complement strand
GATTTTTCTCAATTATTTGTTAAAAAAGGAAATCTTAAAAAAGAACGCAAAAGTAAATAATTAATGAGAAGAAAGGTTTTTAGTAAGAAATTTTTATTTGTTTTATATATACTTATAATAGTATTAATATTACTTATATTCATAGACACAAAATTTTGGCAGTATTTAGATAAAAAGGAAATCAAAGTAATCCCCCTTGTAGATAAGTGCTCAAGCTTATTCAATAATATAATTCATAGTATCAAAGATGAAGCTAGTTGTGAAAATTATTGCAGAGCAGAATGTTCTACTAGAAACATGAAATTTCATGATTCAGAATTTTCTCTAAATCCAGAAGGATGTAATAGTTGCAATTGTCATTGTAAATAAAATGAGAGATTTAGAAGAACAATATACAGAAGGCATGGAAAGAGAGGGGGAAATTTTCTTAGAGGGACTACAGAACAAAAGAGATATTGGAGAATTAGAGAAGGAATATTCAAAGAAGGTAAAAGAAATAAGAAGAATTTATGAAAAGTCCTTGAAAAAAGAGTTAGATAAAGAAAGACAATCTCAAGGAATAAAAAATAAGATAAATCTAGAAGGAAAAGAGGAGAAAGAATTTCATGTTCAAAATTTAAAGTTAGAAAAAAGTTGGGGAGAAAAAAAGCAAGTTGAAATTGCTTCATCCAGTTATATGATAAAAAGGAGGCTAAAAAATGGGGTATATAACCTAACTCCAAATTTTTTTATTTACTTATATTATAAGACAAAAAGAATAGTAAAGGATACTTCCAAAGAAATAAATAATTTCTTAGAAAGAAATAAAGAAAGAATATCTAGAAAAGTAGGGGAGATCTTTTCTTATATTAAAGAAGGTTTTTTAACTGTATTCTTAGGGTTAAAGAAAGTCGTAAAAATTTTCAAAAAGAAAGAGAAAAAAGAAGAAAAAATAATCAGCAAGGAAAATGGAGCAGAAAACAACGAAAACTCAAACAAATAAGCAGGATTTAATTATAAACAATATAAAAGATCCAAATCTCAAAGAAGTATTTCTAATCTTAGTATCAAATAATATCTTAAATTTATCTAAGATAAATCCTACAGGGGACATTGAAGGTAATCTAAAACAAGATATTAAAGAAGCTGTTAATGACCAGTTCCAAGAAATGAATGAGAACTTTTCTGAACTTAGGAAAAGCGGCAGAGATTTAGGTGTTTTAAATTTTAAGATGATGATGCTCCCTCTTAAAATAAAAATGTTTTTATCAACTTACGAAAAAAAGGATTTAGAAAATTTATTAAAAAGAATTAAAGATATTGAAAATGAAATTAGACCAATAACAAAGTAATAATAAACTAATCGTCTTCTTTTTCTCTTCTCCTAGCAATAATTAATAATATTATAAATATGATTATTATAAAGATAAGTATAAAGATGATATAAGTAAGTAGGCTGAATCTCTGATAATCCAATTCAAATCTTTTTTCTAATACATTAACTAAAGAATCTCTTTTCTCCCCGTAATAAGATACGACTGTTACAAAATTATTCTGATTAAGATCATATTCGGTTAGTATTTGATAAATAAAGATCTTTTTTGATCTTCCAGGAAGAATTCTCTCAGAAGTGTCAGTGCCTATTGTTTGTTTTAATCTGTTTATGATTATATTTTTTAATTCAACATTTGTCCAACATTCTACATCTCCTAAATTCTTAAGTTTAACAACAAATGCCTTTTCCTGCTCGTTATATCTTAATCTTCTTATATCTAATTTACACTGATCTAAAACATTTACAATTTGTACTTCATAAGTACCTTGAAGTATTCTATCTAAAGATGAAGGGGATTCTCCATATAAGACAAATACTTCTGCGGATAAATCCTCATCAGAAACGTCCACTCCTTCATAAACAACTGTCTTAAAATCTTCTGGAGCTATAAAGATATCTTCTAAATCTCCTACTTTAATATTTCCTGAAGGAGTTACTAACGTAATAGTTCCTTTAAAATAAGCAGGCATATTTGAATTGCTTTGATAAGTCACCTCTAAAGTAGAACTAGCTTTATTATACTTAATAGAATAAATAGTGAGATTTAGGTTAGGAACGGGTATATAAAATAAATCTAATCCTTCTACTGGAGATACTCCTGAAGTAGACTCACGAGCGCTTCTGGCAAATTTTACCATTACATTAATTCCTGTAGATTGCCTTATATTCGTTGCTGCACCTATTAATTCGTTGCCTATAAGAACACCTATTTCAATATCTGAAGATTTAATATATTCTGCAATCTTATCTGGGACATTCTCTCTTCCTGTAAATAAAAGAGGGTTTTTACCTTGCATTATTTCTTTCTCTATAAACTCTCCATTACTTAAGATTATTTGCGAGATAGATCCAACTTTAGAATATCTTTTAACAATTTCTATATTATCTTCAAATCTATCTCCACTATTAATTATTTCTGGATTATATTTAGATAAGGATTCTGTTACCTCTGAGTCAACATATCCATACAGAATTAAATTATCAACTGTCCTACTACTCAAGATAGAATCTATATCATCAATATTTACCCTATTTCCTAAGAATACCCAAGAATTCGTTGCTAGAGCATATGCAACTACCGCCATAGAATTATAACCATAAGAATCTCCTACAACAATAAAATTTCTTATATTAGGTAGTTCATCAATTAATTCTAAGTTTGCTGAAGAAACTTCAATTTCTTCTACAGGATCAAAATCATATGATCTAGCTAAAGAAGGGTAATTGAATACTAAAGGATTTTCTCTTGAAGAGACTATAAGTAAATCATAATCTTTATTTAATCCTTTAAGTAGGACCGGACCATGAGAAGTACTAACTAAAAAATCAGAATCTATTCCCTTCAAATTAGCATAAAGGATACTAGAATAAACATCCTTCCAATCTTCAGAATTAGATATTACATAATTGGGCTCTGCTAATGCTCCTGAAATAAGAAATATCCAAAAAAATAAGATAAATACAAAACTCTTTTTCATATTACTAATTTTAAAGAAGAATATTTAAAACTTTCTAGGATTGAATATATTCACAATTATCTGTCACTGAAGCTTCATACCCTTTTTCTGGTTCAAGGATAAAATTTTCCCCTATAGGAAAAGGGAATGCAGAAAGTATCCACCCTTCAGATTTTTGGTTTAATTCATTCCAATTTGTTACTGCATCTGAATATGACAAAGAATTCATTAAATCTGATGCATCTATCCATGAAGAATTATAATAAATAGATATCCAATTTTTTCCAGAAGAAGTTGAATTTTTAACTAAAGAGATATTTGTAGGAGATTTTACTAAACCTACTGTGCTCCAATTTGTGAATATTGGGGAAGAAGAATTAAGTGTAGATTCAAACCCAAAACCATCCATTATTCCAAAGCTAAAATTGCAATTTGTTTCAGTGCAGCTTGGAAAATCTGGGCATGAAAAAGTATTACAAGTCACTCTTTTTTGAATTGTGCTGTTCCACATTGTAAAAGAAGTGAGATTATTTATCTCTATAAGGGTTTGATTAGCAGTTGTTAGATTACTTTGAAGGTAAAATCCCATCCAATTTCTTGTATTTACATTGTCTTTCCTCTTTAAATAATAAACTGTCTTCCCTATTACCGCTTCGCTTATATTTTCAGAGATTGGATTTAATGCAGATAATTTATAAAATCTTCTTCTGGTTTCATTAGCAGTTAAATCTGTATAATTTAAATCGTAAGTCTCTGCTAAAATACTAAAAGGAATTAATGGGTCTTCCGTAGAATAAATCCTATATTTTTCAGTATGATTAGAATTATTCCAAGATAAGAACACATTGCCCCTAGCATCGTTTGAAGTCATATATACAACAAACTCAGAACTATTTAGGGACTCAACTGCTAAAAAAGTGGAAAAAGTATAATTTGTTGAATTCCATCCTATATTTCCATGATTGTCTTCACACTTAACATTCCATAAATAATAACCGTCTCCTTCTGTAGAAATGTAAGAAAAATTATTTATTGATTCTTTTATAGGGTTATTTGTAGTTTGATTAGGATGCCATCCTCCATTCCAAGTTCCGTAAAGTGTACAATTAAAGAGCTCATTAGTATCATTTACAGAATAATTCAAGAAAGGAATAGAATAACCAGAAAAATTGAAATTATCTTCTGGGTAGATAATATTTATTAAAGGAGAAATAGTATCAAGACTTATTTTATTTACAAAGGTATAATTCATATTCCCGATAAGATCAAAAATAGTTACGTTGTAAAGATATTTGCCATCTTGTAATAAAGTGAAGTTAATACTTCTCGTTGCATCTGTAAAAGTTGTGGAATTTAATAAAGTATTATTTATGTAATACAAATCAAATGTAATGTTTTTAAAATTGTCTTCTATTACTGAAATGTTTACATAAATCCAGTTTTGAGAGACATTTGAATTATTTTCTCTTGTTGGAAAGATATAATTAATTAAAGGAGGAACAGTGTCTGTGATTATCATCTCTGTCTCATTGTAATAAATTGAATAATTGAGATAGTCTGTCCTTAACATTGAAAAATTATAAGCTCCGTAATTTAATACTTGTTCTGAATTATTTGAAATAAGAGTTCCGTTCCTATAAAGAGTAAAAGCGGTTGTACAGTTTGCCCAGACTAAGAAAGTTCCAGGATAATCTAATGGAGAAGTTTCATTAAATAATACCCAACAATTTTCTGGATTCTTATCTATAGTAAAGATATTCCAATTAGTATTAAAGGAATAATTAGAAGTGTCTGTTCTTTGTGCAGAAAAGTTGTAGGTGTTTGCAGCCAAAACTTGTTCTGAGTTATTTAAGATTGTGGTTCCATTTCTGTATAAAACAAATTCCGAAGTTGCATTTGTCCAAACATGGAATGTTTCTGGATAAATTATTGGAGAAGAGGTATTGAATAAAATACTAAATTCTTCTGGATTTTGATTCACTGTAAAAAATTGGGTATCTGAAATTGAGGTATAGTTCTGTGTATCTGTTCTTTGAACTGTGAAATTGTAATATCCTGCACCATAATTAATAAGAGTTCCGTTAGATATTGAAGTTCCGTTTAGGTATAGGGTGTAATCTGAAGAACAATTGGTATATGCAATAAAGGTTTCTGGATAAGTTATTGGAGAAGAGGTATTGAAATAAACTGCACAATT
>CAYZYU010000020.1:0-7351 GCA_964482915.1 Candidatus Woesearchaeota archaeon | reverse complement strand
ACTTCAACTCAAACTTGTTCAAATGGACAGTGTGTAAATTCAGGAACAACAAATCCTACATCTTCTGGACCCACATATTATATTTCAACTTCAGGAAGTGATAGCAGTACAAGAGATGGTTCTTCTGGTTCTTCATGGAGAACCTTAGCTTATGCATGTAGCAGAGTTACAACCTCTGGTAGCACAATTTATGTTAATTCAGGAACATATATTGAAACACAACAATGTGCACTTGCTCCTGGAGTAAATATTCAGGGGGCAGGAATTACTTCTGTGATAAAATCTCATTATGCAAATGCCGGAGGTTTTGAGGGAATAATCAAATTAATATCTGGTTCAGTAACTAATGGGAATCAGCAGATAAGTCATATAAAATTAGACGGAGATAATTTGCAGGGATATAAAGCAATAAGCATTTATCAGAGGAGCAATGTGAAAATACATGATATAACCCTTGTTGACTTTCGTATTGAAGGAATAAGATTTGGTGGAGAAGGTATGACTACTGGAAATTCAATATATAATTCTGTTATTACCAATAGTTGCTGGTATTATAGTGGAGATGAAAGGCCTTGTATTAATGTTGAGAATACTGATGGTATGCAGATTTATGGAAATACCATAACTGTGATAGATAGAGGAGATGGTTATTCTGCTACAAATATAGAAAGTTTTGAGGGATTAAGGAATTCCAAGATTTATAACAATAATATAATAAATGTTCCACAAATAGGAAGCGCTTGGGCATTCACTATAGAAGTATGGGCTGCTGATGGATTAGAAATATATAATAATAATATAACTGGAGGAGTAGATATAAGCGGGCATGAATTATCAAATAATATAAAATTCCATCATAATACTGTTGGTTGGGATTCTTTACGTTCTGTATATGGTGATGGTATTCAGATTGAAACCAGGGGAGCAGATAGAAATATTAATATAAGCTATAACACATTTAAGAATATTGAAAGGCCTATTTATTTCTGTCATTATGATGATGCTTCAGCATATGTTGAAAATGTCTGGATACATAACAATCTCATCTATAATGTTGGCAGGTCCAATGTTAATTCAGGAGACGGCATCTATTTTGAATCAGGACCAATTCCTCCGGCATATGAGAAAAATATAAATATTTGGAATAATGTAATTATTGCAAGCTCTAATTCTCCAAGAAGTGGAATATATCTTCCTACAGCAGATGAAGTATCCAATGTTAATGTAAAAAATAATATCATCTCTGGTTTTTCTAATTCTCCAATCTTAGCAGCATATCAAGCATCAGGAGGTTCAATTGATGGATTATACATAGAGAATAACCTTTTTTATAACAATGGTAATTCAAATACTCCAAGATATTCAAGTATAACGCCAAGCAATCTTGTATACAGAAATAATATATTAGGACAAAACCCATTATTTGTTTCTTCTTCTAATTTTCACTTACAATCTTCAAGTCCTGGAATTAATCAAGGAATAAATGTGGGTTTACCTTATTCTGATGGTGCCCCCGATATAGGAGCATTTGAAAGACAATAAAATTTTTATTATCTACAAAAACATTTATTAAGGTTTTTTTCTATCTAAAAGTAACTAAATTTTATACAATTTAATTAAATTAATTAAACTTAATTGGAAAAATGGTAGAAATAAATTTCCCAGATGTTCCCACTTACAAAAAAGATGGAAGAATGCCTATAACAGAAATTTATAAAAGATTTTCCAGACTGAAAGAATCCCGTTGGATAGATGAAGTTTTATGTTCACAGAGAATTGATCTAAAGCATGACAAAAGACTTTCTCTTCCAATACTTGCATTCAGGACAAGATTGAAAGGAGATGCACTCTGGATTATTTCAGGAGTACACGGAGAAGAACCTGCAGGAGTTAACGCAATTGCAAAAAATATAAAATATCTTAATAAACTAGCCAAGAAAATGCCTATTGTCCTTCTTCCATTATGTAATCCTTCTGGATATAGAAGAGATTGGCGTTACCCCACTCTTAAAAGAAGAAATTTAAAATTAAGTCCTTTAGAAATACCTACTGTAAGTGCTTCAGAACATTATCTTATTAATAAAAAAACTGGAAAGCCCCAAGCAAAAAAACCAATAAATAAAGAATCTGAAGAAATATCTAATTATATTGTTAAATATTTCAAATATTACAAACCTCTACTTGTCTTAGATTTTCACGAGGACGAAAGTGCAAGGAAACAATATATTTATTCACATGGAAAATTAAAAAATTATGATCCAATTGCCAGAAAGATAGTAGGTATTCTAAAAAAACACGGTTTCAAATTCTATGAAAAGGGTATGACCTCTTTTAAAGAAAAAATAATCAAGGGGGTCGTATCTGATATAAATGATGGTTCAATAGATGAACTTCTTTCTTCTGAAAAGATAATTGTAGATGGACAGATAAAAAAAGGTCCAGATGCAAAGAGTGTTGTGGTTGTTGAAACAAAAACAGTGGATATACCTTTGAAAAAACGTGTAAAGGCTCACTCTTATATTCTTAAATCGATTAAGAGTATTTACACTTTGGCTAAGGATATTTTTGACGAAGGTTAAGTTATCTGCAACAGTTTGTAGTTTTATTAAGATTAATTCTAATTCCCTCAATGTTTAATCATTTATTAGATAACTTAATTATCTTATGAAAAGTTCTGTTATCATGAGTAAAATCAATCGTGCGTGGGTTTGTTGAAAAATGTTTAATTCTTTATTCTTGATAATTAATTTTTTCTCTTCTGAAACAAACTCCAAATTGTATAAATAATTAAACCAACTATCAAACTTGAGATAATTATATTTATGTTAACAAGTTCCCCTTTAAATAATTCTTTGCAAGCTATGTCCATACACTCTATTTGATTTACACTTGATTTTGCTAATAATAAATCTGTTAAAACAACCCCTGCTAAAGAAACAATACTCTTCCATAATGTAGGTTTAAAATTCATTCTTTTCTTCTCCCTATCCCAAAATTATGTTTGCACCTGCAGATACAGTGAAAGATATAAGCATCAAAGCGAAAGAGTGCTTTACACCTGCTTTGATTGAACCTTCTCCTAATTTACCTATAGTCAATCCTGTGAAGAAACCCTGTATTAACATTAGATATAAGAAAGAATCTGACATTTGTTTCTGGTCAACTGAACCACTGGTGGCAGCGACTTCTGAGAAACTTCCTCCTCCTAAAGAGCCCATCTCAGAAATACCAGAGACCATAGGAAGAATTTGGAATTGCATTATTAAGATAATAACCATGAATACGAAGAAGATGATATAACCCTGAACAACAAGTGTTGAGATTGCAGCTTTCCTTTCTTTTTTAAGTTTGTCAGATATACTTACTGCTTCTGCAACAGCTTCTAATATTTCTCCAATGTCTCCACCTGCTCTTTCAGCTTGCCCTATTAAAATAATTGTTCTTGAAACAGTTATATTGTTCACATCTTTTGCAAACACCTGAAGAGCATAACTTAGAGGTACACCAAGGGCAATCTGATTGGCAAGTTTCTTTATATGTATACCTAGAACCCCATAACCTTTATCTTTTAGATTCATTATACTCTTACTTATAGGGGTTCCTGTCTTTACACTTTCAACTAGATTTCTTGTGAATTCAAGGAACATTTCTTCTTTTTCAGTTTCTTCTTTGGATTCGTTTATCAAAGAGATTACAAAAGGTAATACTCCTGCTAGCACACCTATTCCAATTAATAAGAAGAAAAGTTTTGTATCTTGGAATAAAAATGACAAGGCAATAATTAGTATGCCTGCCCCGATTCCAATCCAGTGTATCTTTTTTATCTCCATGTTGTTTATCTCACTTCTTTAGCTGTAGGAATGCTAAAAACATTAAATTTATCATTGTTACAGCAGTTACCATTATTATTGTTATCATCTGAGTACTCATCGATATTCCCAATCCGCTTATCTTCATCATCATAAGTAAAATCATTAAAATCATAGGAGCTGCAATTACAAGGCTTATGTATATATCCATGAAAGTCTCTGCTCCTTTGTTTTTCTTCTCTTGTTCCAATCTATTCTCGAAAAGAAGTGTTTGTGATCTTTTATCAAAGAATTCTGGTAAATATCCACCAGAGTTGATTGTTGTTGCAAGCCCATTCAATAATTCTGAAAGTTTTCTGCTTGGAGTGTTATATGCGCTGTTTCTTAATGCACTTACTAAGTCATAACCATAAAGGTTCATTTCATTTATGAGTTTTTTGAATTCTTTTTCTAAGAAAGGATATTCCTTTGTCGTTATTATTATATCAAATATCTTACTTGGGTCAATCATTGAACCGGATATTGCTGACATATGGATTGTTGCAAAAGGCAATTCTTCGTCTATCCTGTTTCCAGTTGAACTCTTCTCCATTCCAGGATAAGAATACATTATTACAAATGTTAATACAGGGGTAAGAAGGAATATTATTATAGATACTAAAAGTCTTGTGGCCACATCTCCTGTATTTTTTATTATTATTGGAAGATTAGCTGATATGCTGAAAAAGAAGAAAAATAACGCTATAATAAAACCAATCCCAATTGCAATTACTGTGCACAAGAATGTAAAAGAAAGATAGCTTCTTGGGGTGAATTGAAGATTGGCTTTTATAAGGTCCCTTTCCAATTCGTCGAAGGTTTTCTCATTAAGCATCTTATCAGCTGTCTTTGCGAAGAGCTGATTGGCAAATTTCAAGAATTCACTTGGTTTTCTCTCCTTTACAACTTCAACAGCCTTTTCTTTTTTCTTCATTCTTTTGAGGGTAACTTTTTCAAGCCCAACAGGTTTCAGTTCTTTCAGAGTATAAGTTTTTCCAGGTTCTTCTGTAAGAGTATTCACCTTTACAGGTTCTGGAAGAGATTTTAGAGGAGTTCTTTCTCTCATAGGTTGTGCAGAGGGAGGAGCAGGAAGAGGTTTTACAGGAGCATTTGTGCTTGCAGGGAGATTGTTTTTCCCAGGAACATTTAATAATGGTTTATATCCATTGCCTGTTATCTTATCGAGAATACTTGGAAGTTCTTCATTTGTTTTTCTCAGTGTCTGCTCCATAATATCTATTTGTGAGTCAATTATTCTTTGCTCTCCAACATCTGCATTTTTCATGTAATTACCGAGAGAAGTCATTTCAGCTATGATTTTATTTTCTCTTGCTATTGTTGATCTAAGCTTTTCAAAATCTTCTGTATCTGTCCTCACTTTATTTCTCCTGCTATTTGTTTTTGTATTTTTAACATGAAATCTTTCAGAAGATTTATCTGCTCTACATTATCTTTTTTACAAGCCTCTTCAAATTTTAATTCAGCTTCTTCCATAGAAGATATCAATTGATTAAGAAGAACAAAACTTCCATCTAAATCACCTACTTTTTTTTCTTGATTAATCATCATAATATATAAATAAAATGGATTATTAAATATTGTGATTATTCTTATTTTGGGATTAAATTATTATAAATAAGATACCTCAATTCGTTTGTTAATGTAACACAAGGTTATGATTTTACTGAAATAACAGAAGGATTGTTATTAATTCTGCAAGGAAATTAATTATAATTTTTAAATTTCACTCAACATTAAATTTCTTAAGCACTTCTTGAGGTTTTTTATAATATTCATTCACTATATCCTGCACCTCTTCGAATTTGAATATGCCCTGCTGGTATATCTTATATAAAAGTTGGACTCTCTTTCTGAATTCAACTTCTAATTCTTCAACTCTTATACCATATCTTTTTCTTATTTTTTCAAAGATTTTGCTGTTCTTCTTGGAATAAAACTCGTTTTCAAGAGCATTCCAGACAAAAGGAGTGTTTGTAAGAGCAATACCATCGAGAGTTACATTGATTATTTCTACAACTTCTTTTAACTTTCTTGTCTCTTCCTTATTTACAATAGCGTGTGTCATAATACATACGCAGTCAAGAACATTCAAAAGTGTAGGAGACAATTCTATAGGAGGAGTTTCCAGTCTTTTTATAAGAGTATCTACAGAATCTGCGTGGATTGTGCTTATTGATGAGTGTCCTGAGGCCATTCCCTGGAATAATACAGATGCTTCTGCACCTCTAACTTCACCCACAATCACATAATCTGGAGCCTGTCTGAATGAGCTTCTAAGCAAATCGAATAAACTTATCTCTCCTGTTGTCCCTATACCTGTAGCATTTCTTGCAACACTAGGCAACCAGTTATCTCTAGGAAGATTCAATTCTCTTGTATCCTCGATTGAAACAACTCTTGATTCTGGAGGTATGAAGAAAGCTATTGCATTAAGTAAAGTTGTTTTTCCTGCAGCAGTTCCTCCTGTTATGAGGATATTCATCTTATACTGGACCAATAACCAGAGATATGCAAGTATTTCAGGACTTAAAGTACCGAATGCAATCAACTGAGTAGGAGTCCAAGGAGTCTTTGTGAACTTTCTGATTGTGAATGTTGGACCTTTGCTGGTTATATCTTTTGTATAAGTTGCATTAATTCTCGAACCATCTGGTAGACTTCCATCCAATATTGGTTTTGCATATGAAATATATTTTCCGCATCTCTGAGCCATCTTTTCTACAAAACTCTGTAATTTATCAAGATCTCTAAACACTAGATTAGTCTTCATGTTTCTATACACTCTATGTACAACATATACAGAAGAATTCGCCCCATTACATTCTATATCTTCTACAAAATAATCTCTAAGAAGAGGCTCAACTTCATTGAATCCCATGAAATCCCTGCAAAGATAATAGAATATTTTCTTGTAGCTTTCATAAGATAAATCTATTCCAAGCTCTATTGCAAGTAATTTGAATCTCTTGTCAATATATTCCAGAAGTTTTGTTTTTTCCCTTTCAACAACATTCTCAAAATCAATAAGGTTATTCATAGCTTTTATTATCTCTTGTCTTTTCTTCTCTTCATCTTCAGTCAATAAAGGTTCTTCAATGTCATATACTACTTCGTAAATATCAGGATCCCAGTGTATATGTACAAAAGTGTAAGGTGCTATTAGGCAATATCTTACATCTACTTTAGTCTTGTCCTTTATCCTTTTTAATGGAGGTATGACTGGGCTAAAGTTTATTTTAGGTCTTGGATAATCTTTGATGTATGTTGGTGGTTTTTCTGCTGTCATTTTTTTGTATTTTAGTTTTTCTCTTCTTATTGTAGTTTATTTTTTCTATTGTGATTTTCTACTCTCTTAGTTTTTCTTTTCTCCTGTAGTTTTTTCTACCATTGTAGTTTCTTTTTTTCTAAAAAAGAAACCCATTATTCCGTGCCGAAATTTATCAGGACTTTACCTCCTGATTCTCCTCTGTTTGTTAAGTATA
>CAYZYU010000019.1:0-7614 GCA_964482915.1 Candidatus Woesearchaeota archaeon | reverse complement strand
TAACAGGATAACAATTGATAAGATAATAATATTTGTGGACAAACCTCTTTCATCCATCTTTTCAGGCATGAATTATACAAGAAAAAGGGGTATTTAAGATTAATTAAATTCAGTAAGTTTCCCAAAGAACAAGTTCACCTTTTTCATCCCTTAAAAACATCGTATCTCCTGTATTTGTCCAGACGTAGTCTTGTCCAAAATCCTCTGCAGTTAAAGTAACTTGATTTTTGCTTTTAAGAATAAACTTCTCAAAAATATATTTTTTCCTTCCCTCATCTTTTACACTCCAACCACTCATGTTACAGTTAAAATCACACGAATTATACAAAATCAAATCTTCTTCTGGTCCAAATTTGTGTATCTCTATGCACTCTGCACATTTGTCTGAAGATTTCTTGCAAAGATTCTTATTGTTTGCAATGCATTCTTCCCAAGCACCCATAAAACTTTCATAATAATTATCTCTTTCTTCTGGAAAATATGCATTTGCATACCCCTTCCTTATAAGTTCTTCATTAATGTTCTTTCCAGTTTCAATATCAAACAAATAAGCCAATTCCCTGTCGTACAAATCAAAACCTCTTCTTTCAATCTTAACTGTTTTGTTCATAACAAAACTTGAAGTATAATTCTTTGCCTCAGCATAATACTTCTCTCCTTTTTCAGGAGTATTAAGCCCAAGCATTCTTATTGAAGTCCCATTTACAACAACAGTATCTCCATCAATGACTCTTTCAACATGAACAAGTTCTTCATTCCCAACATTTTTTACAACAAATCCTTCCCAAGAATCATAATTCATTAAAATTAATACTAAAACAAGAATTAAAAGAAACAAAATATCTCTCCCTTTTTTCATATATTTGTATATAGCAATACATATAAATGCATTTCTATTTTTTTTAGTATGAAAGCAAAGATAAACTTTGTATTCATTCGTCTTCCTAACGAATTGAATAAGGAATCCAAATGAAAGACGTGGTCTTACTGGCTGATCCTAAAACCCCTGCGTGGGGATTTGCAGAGAAGATACAGGATTATATACATAAAACCAAAGAAGAGCTCGTTCCATTGTATGAAATAAACATTTGTTTTTTTAACAACAAAGAACTTAATATTTCTGTTCCAGAGAATATAAGAAAAAAACATATTTATTATATTCATGATTCTTCCAAAGACCCTCAGCAATGGTGGGTTGAACTTCTTCTCATTAAAGATTTATTGTTAAGCGCTTCTGTCGAAAGCACAACTTTTGTTCTTCCAAACATGTTATATTCAAGACAGGACAGGAAACACATGTCCAGAGTTCCTATTTCTTCAAGAGCACTGGGAAATTCAATTGCACCGGGATTAAAGAGGATAATTACTGTGGATTTACATTCTCCTCAGATTCAAAATGCATATCCTGCAAATGTTCCATTGGATAATCTTCATAGTTTTCCAGATGTTGTACGTTATTTGGAAGAGAAACACATGAGGGATATTGATGATTTGGTAATAGTTGCCCCGGATGTGGGGGGTGCAAACAGGGCAAGGTCTTTCCTTAAGAAATTAGAAGCTCTTAATCAAACCTCCTTTAGAAAAAGAAATTATTCCCTTGCAATAATAGATAAATACCGTCAAAAAGCAGGCGAAATAAGTGATATGCAGTTAGTCGGAGAAGTAGCAGGTAAAGATGCATTAATAATTGATGATATTATTGATACAGGCTCAACATTATGTAAATCTGCAGATTTGCTAAGGGAAAAAGGAGCAAAGAAAGTTATGTGCTATGCAACTCACGGAATTTTTTCAAAAGGACATGAAGAGTTAAACAAAAAATTTGATTTGGTAATAACCAGCAATACACATTATCAGGAATCTAATTCTGTTGAAGTAATAGATTTAGCTCCTCTTTTTGCAGAAGCAATTTATAGGGCACAGAAAGGTCTCTCAGTTTCTAAGTTATTCGATTAAAATCCTCAATAAACTTAATTCTGGCTTTAGGATTATATATAAGATAGATTAACATTCTTGAAGTTATTGTAATAAAAATTAAACCAATTATCTGCATTAAAAGTTTAGCAACAAATAAAACATAAGCCCATAAAAAGATTATTGTCCAGAGAGATAATAATATAGCACTCACTTTGGCTAGATGATTTAATCTCCATAATCCTATTGCAGTACTAACGCAAACAATTCCCATTATAATGAAGATGGTTATGCTTAATATGATCCCCTTCGTTATAGAATCGATAAAAGTTATTATCCAGTATAACCCAAAGATAAAATAAATTATCCCATAAATGTAAAGTATAATAGAAACTAGTTTAACTCCAGAAGGGGTTTCTCTAATTTGTTCTTCTTTTTTACTCATACTTTTTATTAATCAATAAAATAAAAAAATAAAAAATAAATTTATTTGTACAACCTACGAGCTTCTTTGCTTAGCATTAGGTATGCAATTATTCCACCATCCACTATAAGCCTTACAATCTGCACTGCATCGAAGCTAGTGGTCAATGCAAGCACTGAATTTATTATTGCAAGTGCTGAAAGCAGTATAGCTGTTACTCTAGCCCAAGGTTTAAGTTTCCATAAACCTCTAGCAACAAAGAACTCTAATATACCTAAAGCAACAAGGACTAATCCAACAATTATTCCAACTACAACAAGAGTACCATAATTTACTGTCTCTAGTTGAGGGAATAGACTTATCAGATAATTAATTATTATTGTAGCTCCAAGTGCAACAAGCAGACCAAAGCCTATCCATAAAATAGCCCAGATGTAGTATAATACTGAAACTACTTTAACTCCCATAGGCAGATTTTCTTTTCTTGTTACCTTTTCCTGTTTAGCCCTAATACTTGTAGATTTTTTTCTAGTCTGTTTCTTTTTAGCCATCTTCACCTCCTTTCAAAAAATTCTTTTGTTTTTTTGTTGAGCAATAAATATCCTATTATAATCACATTAATTATTGAGATTATTATAACTTTTGGTATAAATTTGCTTAAGTCAAATATATCTAAAAGACTAGCAACATTTCCAAGTGAATTATAATCTGGATTTGCACTTGCAAGCTGTTCGGATAAATTAGAAAGTATAATAATCATTGCTATAACAACTAATATTGTAATTATAGAAATAGTTATTGCAGCAGCTTTTGACCATTTTTCTCCTTTCCATAATCCTCTACCCACAAAAAAGAATAAAACCATGATTAAAATTAATGAAATGGACAAAACAACAAATATTGAGGATATAAAAAAGCTATAGCTATCATTTGCATCATTCTTTATAACAAACAAAAGACTTAATATTAATCCTACAAGACATGCAACTGCTAGAACATAATACACCACAGAAAGTACTTTAATAGGGATAGGTGCAGCTAATTGTTCATTACTTGAATTTTCTACCATCTTTCCTCTTTTTTACTATCTTTAATATGCAATTATTCTTTATAAACGTTTTTTAAATGCGGGTGAAAGGGTTCGAACCTTCGCAAGCACTAAGCTACTGGATCTTAAGTCCAGCCCGTTTGACCACTCCGGCACACCCGCCTGTTGACACATAAAAAATATCCAAGAATTAGTTATAAACCTTACTAAACCCATTTTTAGATTAGATAATCGCATTATTTAAAAACTAAAAAATCTTAAACAAAACAATGAAAAGAGAGTATATTGCTTTAATCCTTGGAATTGCACTTTTATTCATGGGAGTGTTATTCTGGCTTTCTCCAACATCTAATCCATTTGCAGTATTTAGTGATGAAAATGCATTAATGAATTCTGGACAAACTTCTGCTGTACAAACACCAGCACCAACCTGCTCAGACGGAATTCAGAATCAGGGAGAAAGACATGTTGATTGCGGAGGTCCATGTGAAGCATGCCCACCTGATTGTTCAGATGGTATTCAAAATCAAGATGAAGAGAAAGTAGATTGCGGAGGAACAATCTGTTCTGCCTGTCCAACTTGTTCTGATGGTATTCAGAATCAGGGAGAAAGACATGCTGATTGTGGAGGCCCATGTGCTGCCTGTCCTCCTGATTGTACTGATGGGATATTAAATCAAGATGAAGAAAAAATAGACTGTGGAGGAAAAATCTGTGCTCCTTGTCCAACCTGTACAGATAAGATTCAAAATCAAGGAGAAGGAGGAGTTGATTGTGGAGGCCCATGTTCTATTCCTTGTCCACCAACCTGCTCAGATAGAATTCAGAATCAGGGAGAAACAGGTGTTGATTGCGGAGGACCATGCAATGCTTGCCCACCAACAATCGTGACCGCTCTTACCCCAGATGAAGTTGCTAAAGTTAAAGAAGCAATATTATCAAGTCCATTTGTTTCTGACTTACCAAAAGATGGAATAATATCCTTGCATTTTTTCAATTATCAGAATGCAGGACAAAGGGTTGAATTAGACACTTTCCTTATTGGAAAAGACCAGATTTTAACAAGTGGAACACCTGATATATCTGTAATAATTCATACAAAATATATTGCTGAATTGACTCCTACAAATTTATGTGATATAATTGCAAAGGCAAAAGCAGGTGGAGATATAGCCTTTGAAACATATGAGAGTGATACAAAATTATTAATGAAATATTCTGGAATGGTAAAATACAGAAGCTGTATGGGATTCTAAAACTTATACAGATATTTTTTCAAATCAATTTTATTATTTTTAATTTCAATCCCTTCTTTCTTTAACATTTCAATCTTCTTCTTTGTACCAGATGCAAATCCCCCAACTTCCCCATTTGATTTCACAACCCTATGACAAGGAACTTTAGGAGAATATGGATTTTTGTTCATTGCATTCCCCACAGCACGATAAGCATTACAATCTAATCTCTTTGCAATCTCACCATAAGTTGTAACTTTACCTTTAGGAACTTTTCTTAATACAGCATAACATTTTTCATTGAAAGATAATTTATTATTCATGATATTAATAATTGAAATATCTTTATAAATTAAATTAACTTTATCTAGATAATGAAAAAGAAGGTAGAAAAGTCTAAGAAAGAAGAAAATCAAATAGTAGGAGTTATGACCCTATTAATAATAATGGTTCTAGTCTTTGTATTAGCTATCGCCTATTTTAACGAGATACTTGATTCATCTTTAGGAGTATTAATATTAGTAGCTTTCATTTTTTTGTTTGGAATACTCTTTGTAATAACCTTTTTGAGAATCTTAAAAGTTCTTTATAGAAAAATAAAATCCTGGAATTTCACTTATTAATAATCCCTTCCAACTCTTCAAGCATCTTTTTCATTTTTGGTTTCTCAAAATGTTCTCTTGCGGGTTTTAAAAGTTCAATCAACGCTTCTACAACAGCATTTTTCAAATCCATAGGATGCAATTTCTTTTCAGCAAAATCTTTTTCCAATGAAGCATAAGTGTGATAAGTTTTATTTCCACCAAATTTATCCGGTCTTTTTATTTCTAATTTTGATTTTTCATCTCTGAAAATTAAATACTTAACCCAGTCTAATATTGGATTGAATTCAACTTCTCCTTCTAAACAGAATGCCTGGTTTATTTTTCTTTTAATTTCTTCAGGAGAATCATGTATAAACACACAAGTGTCTGGTTTAGATTTGCTCATTTTTAATGTAGACCATAATTCTTGTAATTCTTCTTTTGGAACAGGCCAGACAGGAGGTTTCCCCAATCCTAGCAATAAATGATGATGGACTGCAACAGGTTTTATTTTCTTGCCTTGTTTATCTAATAATGCATTTTCTTTTATCTTCAATGCAACATCTCTTGCAATGACTTGTGCTTTTCTCTGGTCAAGTCCTGCATGAGGCAAATTTATTCCCTGAGCAAATATATCTGCAACCTGCATTGAAGGATAAATTAATTTTGCAAAATCAACAGAATCCCCTTCTTTTCTTCCAAGGATAGTTATGCTTCTCATCATTCTTGAAAGGCTTGTGTTCTTGCTAACATCTACCATTGTTACCCAATAATTATCATTATTATGGTATAAATCACTTCCAAGAACAAACTTCAGTTTTTTACTGTCCCCTCCTAAACATTTCAAGCTTGCTTCCATCCCTTCTTTGAAATATTCAACAGCAACTCTTTTTATTGTCTCTCTATCTCCTCCTAACTTGTCATTTATCCAGCTGTGCCAGTCTGCTAGGAATATAGAACACTCAATACCTGCATCCATGAAGTCTTTTACTTTTGACATGCACATTAATCCTGTTCCTAAGTGTATTTTTCCAGAAATCTCAAATCCAATGTAATGTTTTATTTTTATTCCGCTTTCAAGAAGAGCTTTCAAGTCTTCCTCAGTCATAACTTCTTCTGTATTTCTCTTTATAAGTTCAAATCTTTTTTGAGTGTCCATTTGATTTAATTTCTCTTACATTGTAGCTTCTCTTTTTTAAAAGAGAAACCCATATTTATAACTCTTTCTGAGGTTAAAGATTATAAACTTTGTCGTGATGTTCATATTTTTCTATTATCACTGTTTTGGTATTTTCATTAATAGAATAAATTAAAACAAAACTCCCAATGTGCACTCTTCTGAAGTTTTGCATAGGTTTTCTTAAAGGTTTAAAATGTAGAGGATTTTCTCTTATCTCTTCTATTTTTTTAGATATATACTCAAACGAGACTTTATCTTTTTTAAATAATTTCTGAAAAACCCTATCAACAGATTCTCTAACCTCTAAGTTATACATTTTAATATTAACTGTAATGTGAATTAAAATCTTTAATCTTTACAGTTTTCTCTTTCTGAGCTTCAAGAAGTTCTTTAATAAAATCTGGTCTTAATTCAGGTTCCATACATTCTTTACTATAAGTTTCTATAATTAAATTAATAGCATCACTTTTATCATTTAAATCTTCTTTAGCTTTGATTATATTAATTATTCTGTTGGCTCTTTCACTAATATCAACTATAGCCTTTACCATATTAATACAATATTAATACCATATTAATAAATGTTTCGGTCTTGCTTTTTTATAGAGAATTAATAACCTCTTTTGTTGTAAATACTTTACCAACCATCTCTGCAAAATCTTTACAATTCTTTTTATGTGCAATAGGTTTAGAAGTTGTAGAACCATCACTGACTAATATTGGCCAGATTCTTCTATACTGGGCATCAATTCCAGTATAATGAACACATACTCCAGAATAAAGCCCACATAAATACAATTCATTAATTTTATTAGCTTTACAATATCTTTCCAGGTCTGTATTGAAGAAAGAACTGTACTCTGGTTTTCTAATTATTTTATCCCATTTTATACCCTGTAATTCTTGTATACGATCAATTTTTTTCTCACCTTTCTTTCGTTTATTATCTCCTTCCAATTCATCTCCCCATAAGTATAATGAAATTGGATTATCTCCATTCATAGGTTTTATACCTTTTCCTGGAACAGATAGAATTACAGGTAATTTCTTATTTTGAAAAGCTTTAATAAGTTTAAGCTGATTATTAATTATCTTTTTATCATTATAGATATCTTTAGAATAAGCCTGAATCATATCAATTATAATTAATGCTTTCATTATATTCTTCTACTCTCTTAGTTTTTCTTTTACATTGTAGCTTTTCTTTTTTCTAAAAAGAAAAACCCATT
>CAYZYU010000018.1:0-9075 GCA_964482915.1 Candidatus Woesearchaeota archaeon | reverse complement strand
TAATTTCTTCTAACATGGTTCTTTAAGTTAAAATTCTACTTTTTTAAATCTTATGCTCTTATCTTCTCTTTTTACTCTTAAGATTCTTCTTTCTTATTCTTAAACTTCTAGAAGTCACAATTGCAATGAATAAGAAAGTGAAAAGGAGCACATCATTTAAAAATATAAGATTTAAAATACTCCCAATCAAACATATTCCAATTATAAGAAGAAACCATTTCTTTCCATCCTTTAGCTCTTCTTTAGTATTCTTTGCAAGGATATTTCCAATAGGAATCCCTAAGATTAGTATTGCTATTCCAATAAGTATTTTAAACACCTCTTGCATAGCCTATCTAATAAAAATAGGGTTTAAATCCTTTATGGAAAGATTAACTGAGCAGATAAATAATATTATTGAAGGGAAGATATTCATCTATCCAACAGATACTATTTATGGAATAGGATGTAATGCTAACAATGAGAATTCTGTTAAAAAAATAAAAGAGCTTAAAGGAAGAGATAAAGACAAACCTCTTTCAATAATTGCACCAGATTTTAAATGGATAGAAGAAAATTGTATTATAGATGATAATCTTAATATTAAGAAATATCTTCCAGGACCATACACTTTACTCTTACGCAAAAAAGATCCTTCATTCATGAATAATGTTTCAAATAATGAATATCTTGGAATTAGGATACCCCAATGTTCTTTTTCAAAGATAATCAAAAAAGCAAATATACCTTTCATAACAACTTCAGTCAATCTTGCAGGAGAACCATTTGCAAAGAAAATTTCAGATATCCCAAAAAATATTCTAAAAGAAGTTGATGTTGTAATAGATGAAGGAGAACTTAATGGAAATCCATCAACCATAATAAAAGACGGCCAGGAATTAAAGAGATAATTTATATTTTCTTAATTCTTCTCTTCAATCTCCTTTTCTTAATCTCTTTCCACAAGAAATAAGCTCCAACAATCACAACAATTATCAACACCCCCCAGGAAAGATAATCTGAATATTGACTTATTCTTTCCCAATTGTTGCCCAATACAAATCCAACATATGCTAAAAAGAAATTCCAGATACCAGCCCCTATTATTGTATAAAATGAAAACTTCTTAAGATCCATCTTACCAACCCCTGCAGGTATAGAAATAAAATGCCTTACAACCGGGACAAATCTCCCTATGAAAATAGTTAATTCACCTTTTTTAGAAAACCATTTTTCTGTATTTTTCAGATGCTCCTGGTTCAATAAGAAATATTTTCCGTATTTCAACACAAACTTATCTCCCCCATATCTTCCAATATAATATGAGATTAAAGAGCCAACTATGCTTCCAAGAGTTGCAAAAAGCACGACAAATATAAAACTCATTTCACCAGTTGAAATTAGAAATCCAGCAAAAGGCATTACAAGTTCAGAAGGCATAGGGAAAATCATGCTCTCTAGAACCATTAAGAAAAATATTCCAAAATATCCCAAAGAAGAAATTACATTGATGCAAAACAATGCTACTTGCCCTAATATACTGGTTAATATTCCCATGAATTATAAAAATAAAAGATAGTTTTTATATTTATCAGAACGTTTAAATAGTTTTAATCTCTATTAAAATTAGGAGGTGTAAAATGGGATTATTAGGTCTAAGTGGAATCTGGTCAACAATAGTAACTATTGTAATAGTTCTATGTGCTGTTTGGGTAATCTATGATGTTTGGGCTAATAACAGAAAATTAAGCACCCTTGCAAAAATTATCTGGACAGTACTTGCAGTGATACTTAGTGTAATTACAGCTATTGTGTATTATTTTTTTGGTAAAAAATAAAGGAAATTTTTCACAGAGATTTTCTGGTTTCCTTTTTATTTCTTTTTAAAAGATTATTTTGTTGTATAGAATAATTTAAATAACACATTTTCTTTAGTTATTTATTAGTTTCATAAAAGAGGATTCAAATATTGTTTATGATAGAGTATAATAATTCTGGTTCTGAAGAGAATGTTGTAGATTATTTCTTGGAAATATTGGAAGATTGCAGAGAGCTTCATCCAGGTGATGCAGAGGATAAACTTGGTAAATTGGAATTCTTGTTCAAAAATGAAGGAGTTCATAAAAATCTTCTGGATAAATTAGATGAAGCAAAAAAGATTCTCTCTGAATTAGGCCCATACCACAATCACTGCAAAGAGTATTTAGATTGCTTCAATAAATTAAAACTTACTTTATCAGAAGTTCAAGAAGGAGTCTTAGAAAATTACAGAAAGAGAGCTTGAATAATTTCATTATTGATCTCTACATAAATTCTTATAAACCCTTTTATAATTTTAGGAAAATGAAAGAAGAGTATTTTGATGAGTTAATAAATTCAAATTATCCTGTAAGAATAATAATACCCGATGATAAAACAAAGGAATTAATTGCAAATGAACTTGAGACTAAGATTGAAGGACCAATAATTGTTAAAGGAATAATTGCAGCCAATATAAAAGATGGTGAACCTGGACTTAATGCTCTTTGGTATAATATGAGTATGTTAAAGATACAGAAATTTGGAAGTAATGCATATAATACGGGAGTATATAATTCCTTTAATCAGATTCCTTCATCTATTACTCCTGCAAGAAAAAACTATAAAGAAGGCACAGGTCCAGACAGATTTGATATGATAGTTTATGATAAAGCATCAAAAAAGATATAAATAAATCCTTATTAAGAATAACATGTTTCAGAAATACCTAATAATCTCAAGCAAGAAAGACAAAGCAGGAATGAATATTACTAATCAACTTTCCCAGTTTAGAGAAAATCCTGTTCTTTCATCCTGGGGAAACAAACCTAGTTTTGATTTTTATTTTGTTGATGAAGAAGCAATATATACAAACAGCCTTAACCTTGAAAAAATAAACCAGTATGATTTCATAATCTTTGCATCAAGGCATCAATCAGAGAAAAAAGAAAAGACTCTTTCAGTTCACGCTCCTGGAAATTTCAGAACAGCGGATTTTGGTGGAGAACCAGAAAAAGTCTGCCCTGCTTCAGCATTATTCAATAAATTTTTGTTCACAAAGCTTGAAGATCACGCAAAAAAAGCAGTATTAGACTATCAGGTAACTTTAGAGGTAACCCATCATGGACCATTAATCTCTAAACCTTGTGTGTTCATTGAAATAGGTTCTACAGAATCAGAATGGGTTGACAGACGTGCAGGATTTATTGTTGCCCAGACAATAAAAGAAACAATAGAGGAATTTCAGGAAAACAAATATAAGGAGATTGCAGTAGGTATTGGAGGTCCTCACTACTGTCCAGGTTTTAATAAACTTCAATTAACCTCAAATGTTGCTTTTGCTCATATAATTCCAGAATATGTTTCCCCAATAAAAGAAGCTTACATCCTGGAGGCAATAAAAAAGACCCTGGAACCAGTGGATTTTGTTGTTTTGGACTGGAAAGGATTAGGAAAAGCTGAACAAAGACAACAGGTTATTGATATACTTGAAAAGAATTATATTCAGTGGAAAAAGACAAGTGATATTACAAGATAAGATTTTTAAACACCCATTTATTTTCTATTGCTCAAGGTAATAATTAACCAAGGAGGGAAAGATGAATAAGGAAATATATGGAAGAGGAAAGATTATTGAAAGAAAAGGGGAAAAAGAATAGTATACGTGATGGGGCTTTCTACAGTGTAATGGATGGTATGGGGTTAAGATACATAACTCCATATGCACTTTCAATTGGTTTATCAAACAAACTTATAGGAATACTTGAAGTTCTCCCAACTCTTATTGCAAACGCATTAAGGATTTCTTTAAGCAAGACTTATTATAAAAAGTCAAGAAAAGCTATGGTTCTTCCATTTGTATTTATACAAGCATTTTTCTGGATACCTTTGCTTCTTGTAGGAGTTGCATATTTTTTCTTGGGTTTAAAATTATTCTATGCTTCTTTATTTTTAATAATCTGTTATTCAGTAATAATAATTGCAGGATTAATAGCCTCTCCTGCCTGGACTTCCTGGATGCAGGATTTGGTAGAAACAAAAAGAGGAGAATATTTCAGCAGAAGAAACAAGATAAATGGTTTTGTTATAATAATTGCAATGCTTAGTGCAGGACTTATCCTGGATTATTTCAAGGGAGAAAAAGTTTTCTTTGGATTTATAATTCTTTTTGGATTGGCTTGTATTGGAAGATATACTTCATTCTACTTTTTGAAGAAGCAGTATGAACCAAAGCCAACAATAGATGAAAAATCCTATTTCAGCTTCTTGAAATTTATAAAAAAGATGCCATCAAATAATTTTGGAAGGTTTGTAATCTTTACTTCCTTAGTATCTTTTGCTGTTGCAATTGCCTCCCCTTTCTTCTCGGTATACATGATAAAAGAACTGCATTTTTCTTATTTTGAATTTACTTTAATAAAATTAAGCGAATTAATCTCCCCTATCCTTTTCCTTTCATTTATAGGAAAGAGGGCAGACAGATATGGGACAGTAAGAGTAATGAAAATATCAGGATTCCTTATCTCCTTTGTCCCTTTGCTTTGGGTTTTATCAATATTCATCCACAGTTCTCATTCTTGGGTATTAGTAGCATTCCTTTTTTGTGTTGAATTTTTCTCTGGATTTGTATGGGCAGCATACAATCTCTCAACAAGTAATTTCATTTATGATGCAGTAACAAAACAGAAAATAATTTTATGCTTTACATACTTTGGATTCATAAATTCATTAGGTTCTTTCTTAGGAGGATTAATTGGAGGACAATTAGCAAGCTCTTCTGTGTTTTCTATATTTGGTTTAGGAGCAATACTTTCTGTATTCTTCATAAGTTTCATATTAAGATTGATTCCTTCTTTGGTTGTTGCCCCAAAGCTGAAAGAAGTAAGACAGGTAGAAGAATCTCCAGCAGCAACACAATTAAAAATAAAAGAAAAACTAGGTTATTTCATTAAATTAATAACTTTCTATAATTCAAGGCCCACTTAAATAAAAATAGAATTAAATCTCTCTGCTATACCTTACACTATATCCTTGAGTCTTTTTTGGACCTAAAGCAATATCTTCCCTTAATTTTTGATTTTCTCTCTTTAATTTTGCAATCTTTTCTTTCATTCCTTCTTTCTTTTTAGATTTAGTCTTCTTCATCTTCAATACCCTGCTCTTCAACAAGAAGATTATATGTATCAACTAAATCATCTTGCATCTGTTTCATGTTTCTTTCAAGTGATATAATTCTCAATGCAACACTTTCTAATAATTCTCTGTCTGTCTTTTTTTTGATAGACTCTTTGTATTCTTCATATCCTTCCTCATCCATCTGCTCTTCATATTCTTCTTCATCTATTTCTTCATCCTCTTCAGAATCATCTTCATCATCAATGTCTATTATCTCTATTTTATCCATGTAGTTATATATATGTTTTAATTTAAATAAATTTCTAATTTACTTAGAAAGTTCCACAATTGCAGTGCATTCGTGTACACTCTGGATCATGACATCTTTTTGGTTTACCACATTTAGGACAATAATCATGTTTTCTGTTTCTTACGTCTCTTAATTTTGCCCTTTCTATTCCACTATCATCTTCTAAATCAACCATTGGCATAAAAATCTAAAGAAGAATATTGTTTAAATAAGTTTCTAAAAAAAGATTAATTCACATTACACTGACAATTTTCCAGATTCCTTCTATATTTTTGTATTCTTTTATCTTTTTTGTTAAAGAAGACTCTAGGTGAGAATATAATCTCCTTTTTTTTCTCATGTTTGGATTATTGATATATGCTTTTAATCCATTAAGATGGCTATATCCTACAAAATAGGTACCTTCTCCTTCAAAACATAATTCATTTGCTGCACGGTCAAGATTATCTACAGATATAATGTTTCTGAAATCCTGGATAGCATCATAAGAAAGTTTATTATCAAACGTTGAATCTTTTCTTATTATTTTCTGTAGCATATCTTCCCTGAATCCAATAACTCCTGTGCTTAAGTATAATCCAAATAATCCAGCAGCTCCACGTTTTAAAAAATCCATCCTTGATATTGGCTTTCTTAAAGGAGTTGTTGAAGAATTAGTCAAGAGATCTATACCTATTATACCAAGAATAATATCATTTTCCATAAATCCTTTATACAATCCATCTGGTACGTATATTTGACTGTCTTTTTTATCTATTAATTTTGTTAGGTTTTTATAAAAATCATTTCCCTCAAGACCCATCTCAAAGAAGATATATTTTGGTTTGTTAATCTCCTTTCTAAGAAATTCTTCATTCTTAATTAAGAAAGAATTTTTATGGTCCACCCCAATTATTTTCAAATCCAGATTTCTTATTCTGGTATCATATATTTCTTTAGGATAATCAAGACCCATAAAAAAGCCCTTTATCCAAACTTTATAATAATTTATATACAAAAACGCCGCCACTGGGAATCGAACCCAGGGACCCCGAAGGGCACGGATTAGCAATCCGTCGCAATACCACTATGCGATGGCGGCCTATAAGATTTATTTAATTATTTGCCCTAAAATCCTTATAAATATATGGTTTTTTAAACACACACTTTTCAAAAGATTTATAATTCATTTTAATTTTATATCTTTAATTGGTGGTGAAAATGAACAAAACATTAAAATTGTTAATCTTTTCAGATGTGTTTGTGATAAGTGGCTTTGGATTTATTTCTCCTATTTTGGCTATTTTTATAAAAGATAATCTTGTTGGGGGAACAATTATGGCTGCAGGTATTGCAAGTGCAATATTCATGATAACTCATTCTATTCTTCAGATATTATTTGCTTACAAGTTTAATCCTAAAGATAGGATATGGATGCTCTGGTTAGGTACAGCATTGATTGTTTTGGTTCCATTAGGATATATTTTCTCAACGCAGGTATATCATTTGTATATCGTTCAGTTCATATACGGAGTTGGAGCAGCATTTGCATATCCTTCCTGGTCAAGTTTATTCACATCTAATCTTGAAAAAGGAAAACGCGGATTTCAATATTCAATTTATTCATCTTCAGTTGCAATGGTAACAGCAATAACAGCTGGTGCTGGAGCATTTATTGCTGAAAAGATAGGATTTGAATGGGTATTTGGAATAACAGGATTATTTGCATTAATAGGTTTCTTTATATTATTGAAACTTGAGAAAAAGATTTTAAGAAAAATATAATCACTTTTCTTCATCTGGGTTTTTACCAGGATAAAGTTTTGTGAATTTTTCTATTTCATTCAGATTGACTTTTGAGATTACTAAACCTTCTTTATCATATAATTCTGCAAGAATCTTGTGTGGAGAAGCAATAGCAGAATAATCTATCAAATCCCATTCTTCTTTGTATGGGTTGCACACACATACAAAATTAAGGTTTTCAAAAGCTCTTGAAAGCAACATTGATTTTAACAAGTTCAATTCATTTTCTTTAGGATCTTCTTTATGTGCTTTTGCTTCATATCCCCAATAAGAAGGACAAAAGACAATTTCAGCACCTGCTTTTTTCATTTTTCTGAACAATTTTGGAAAAGCCAAGTCCCAGCATATTACAATTCCAATTTTCCCAAAATCAGTATCTCTTACAAAGATTCTCTTTCCATTTTCCTTTACTCCATCTCCATAAAGGTGTATTTTCTTGTATTTACCTTTTATTTTACCTTCTCTATCAATTAAAATGGCCATCTTGTAATGTGTTCCTTTTGAAATGAAGTTGTCTGTAATTATTGCCCATATAGAATTTTCTTTACAAGTGTTTTGGATTTCTTTTATTAATTTATGATTTAGAGGAAGTTGTTCAGATTTGTTTATACAGGTTTCAGGAAAACACACAATATCAGCCTTTTTTTCAGCTGCCATAACAATATATTTCTTTATTCTATCAACATTGTGTCTTCCAGTATGGTTGTATTTTATTTGTGCAAGAGCAATTGTAGGAATTCTTCTTTTCATGGTAGAGAGTTGGAAGTGTCATTTAAATCAATTTAACCTCCTTTTTCCTACTATTTAAATTTGCCGACGACAACACAAAGATTTTTAAAGAACCACTGTCCAAAAAGGTTCGTATAAGCTAACAATCCTTAAACTTTACAAGATGTAGTTATTAAATCATACAAATTCCCTTAAATGTAGTTAGTAAGAATCTTGAAACTAAGCCTTCTATTAAAAAACATGATTTGAAAGATAAATAAATCCAAATATAAATATCAAGACAAGAGCAACCAAGATTAAAAACCACCAAATTCCTCTCATTTTACCCCTAATTATTTAGGTGGTTGAAATTTTTATACTTTATTAAATAACAAAAGGAAAAAACAAACCCAGTATTTGTTTAGTAGCCTGTATGTACATGGCTCTTGTTATGAGAAACAACATGGCCATTATCCCTGCTATTAAAAGTAAGACAATCAAGAATCCCCAAAATTTTGCCATTTTATCCACCAGATTTTTTTCATATATCCCTTAAGAATTAATTATTTTTAAGCCTTCTCTTTTTTCTTGGAATTAAAAAAGCAATTACAAGTATAATGAAGATAATTCCAATAATAACCCCCCATAAACGATTAGAATTTCTTGATAAATTCTCTCCCGCTATGCTCTTCCCCATAATTATAAGTTCTGATTGTTTTGCATCATTAGTATTTTCTGTATTTATTCTCCCAAGATTTCTAACTCCCTCGTCATTTAATACTCTGACCACAACACCTGCTTCTATTTTAATTAGCTTTACAAGATCTTCATTAATATCATCAACTCTATAATAAACCACATTAGTTATTTTACTTTCTTTAAGATAATTTATCAAGTCATTGAAATCATTGAAGTCTCCTTCTTTTTTATTCAGGCTGATAATTGTATCATACTTCTTCATAATCTCTGTATAATCAACATCATAAACAATTAATGCTTTGCTGGATTCTCTATCCTCTTTTACTAAGAAAAAGCTGTTATATGCATAAACATTTCCGATGAATAAGATTATGAACAAAAACATCAAAGTGATTTTTAATTCACCTCTCATAAATATTCAATGTATAACTAATATTTAAGTTTTTAGAAAATATAGTAGC
>CAYZYU010000017.1:0-9834 GCA_964482915.1 Candidatus Woesearchaeota archaeon | reverse complement strand
TCTTTTGTTATTGGGTCTGTCCATTCCGGGAAATTTCCATTCAAGTTTCTCTCGGCTAACTTGTTAAGTTCTTCTTCTGCTCTTTTGATTTTATTCATCTTGATTAAAGCAAGAATGTAGAATCCCCCTGCAAAACCCCAGATTCCTCCGTTGCTATAATGGTTTGGGATTCCTGCATCACAGTCTAAATAATAACTTTGCCAGTGTGGACTATCTTCAGTTATAGGAGGATAAATAACACGAACAGGATAAGGCTGGTTAATTTTGTTCTTTTCAATATAATTCAATATTTTCTCTGCTCTTTTTTTATCTGCTAAATCAAAGATTATTGCTAATAAGTTTCCTAGAGAATCAAACCAATCTCCAACTTCCTTATACACTCCGTGATTTTTCCATCTATAAGGAAGATAAAATTCTCCTTCCCATAATCCATCATCTTCATTTTCATTAATAATCTCCTTTAATTTTTCAGCCTCCTCTTTTTTCCCCATTAAATTTAATACTTTATAATATAATGCTTGTGTATTTATTGTATAACCATATCTATGAGGGAAAGCATCTTGCCAATCTGAAGTTGGAAGTTGTGTTAATAATCCATTTTCACCAGAATCCTGACATTGCAGCCAGCACATTACTTTTTTCATTGAAGATTTTTTAGAGAGAAAAAATAAAGGAGAATTGTATCTTTCTTTGTAAATATAATTTCCAATTATATACCATAAAGAAGAATCTATTGTCTTAAAATCAACATGAGGTTTTCTTTTTGAGAATTTATCAACGCAGTTAGGTATTTGTCCATTTTTACTCTGACCTTTTTTTAGGGTTATTATGCTAGCCTTGAACACTTCTTTGAATTTTTCCTTTTCTATTAAACTTGCACCTAAACATGAAATCATGGAATCACGAGACCAAATAGCATCATATCCATCCTTGGCACCAGAAGCAAACATCCCCTCTTTTGTTGAGCAGGATTTTAAACATTCTTTTGCTTTTTGATATGCTAAGTGTATATTATCTTTCATTTTTTCTTTTTAGATCTTGTTTTAAGATTGCTTTTTCTTGAGTATTTTATCTTGCATACTTTTTCGCTTCTTACTTTATTTAAAGCATTCATTATTTTTTGTATTGACATCTTCCTTACACTGGTTATAACATCTCTACCTCCAGAATAAATTAACAAATCCTTTCCATTTTTATCAACAACAATGCCTGTTGGAAAAATAACTCTTTTCTTTTGATATAATTCCAATTCGTACTCTTGATTAGGTAAGATTATTGGATCAGATTTTGCAATTAATTTGCTTGGATTTTTTAAATCAAATAGTGCAGCTGAAGCAGAATATATGTAAAAAGAATCATCTTCGCTTTTTACTGTATGATAAATTAATAACCATCCCTCATTGGTTTTGATTGGTGGGCATCCAGGACCTATTCTTCCATAGTCTTTATCTCCTTTTTTTATAAGATTTATTGACTTCAGATTTCCCCAAGAAAATAAATCATCAGAATAAGCTATCCAAATATGAGGGGGAGTAAATTGAAAATTTCCTTCTGGCCTATCAAATGCAACGTACATTTCTTTTATCTTTTCTGGGAAGATTACAACGTCTTTATCTTGTTCTCCAAAAATTATACCTTTTCTTTCCCAATGAATCAGGTCATCAGAAAAAGCAATAGAAGTAGATATATTCTCTTTTCTGGATAAACTTACATAAGTCATTACGTATTTTCCTTCTATGGGTATAATTCTAGGATCTTCTATACCTAATTCAGAATCACTACATATTCCATAAAAAGTAGGTTCTTTATCAATTGAAATAATATTAAATCCAGTTTCATCAATAATAACTCTTCTTAAATGAGAGATAAAAGTAAGTCTTTTTGTAGTATCATGAAAGATTATATCAAACTCAGAATGATTTGCTACATCTTTTTTAGGAAATTTATCTATTTTAAGTTCATATTTACTTTCTCCAACCATTCGTGGAGAGAAAAAATATTTTTTATCTTCAAGAACTTTCAGTCTTTCTATGACTCTTACATATAAAACTATCTTTCCATCTGCTGCTCTTACAGCGGCAGGATTAATTGTTCCTATTACTTCTAGATATTTAGAAGAAGGTTCAATCATCTCTGGAGTTATTAATAATTTTGCCTCTTTTTTTGTTTTTTGCATATTATAATAATATATCCTCGATAGTTTTTAAATATTTAGAAGGGTTATTAATTAAAATATTATATAAGAGAGCCTGCTTTTTTGTCTATAATTAAAGTAATATTCTTATGTTTTTTTAAGAAACTCGCTGGAAGATTTTTGCTGGGTTTTCCTTTAATTAAATCTAAAACTACTTTTGCTTTCTTTTTTCCAGATGCTAAAAGAAGTAATTTTTTGGATTTCATTATTGTAGAGATTCCCATAGTTAAAGCCTTTCCTTTGATGTGGGTCAATTCAACTAATCTTGTTTTTGAATCCTCTTGGCTACCAGGTTCATTAAAAGCAACATGTCCGTTAACACCTATTCCTAATATTTGAATATCTATGGGGTTCTTTTTTATGTTTTCTTCATAATATTTACATTCTTTATCTGGTTTTTTTGAGTTTCCGTCTAAAAGATGAATATTTTCTTTTTTTACATTTATCTTGTTAAATAAATTATTGAACATATAATAAGAATAGCTTCTCTTATCATCTTTTTTTATTGGATAATACTCATCTAAATTAAATGTCTTGATCTTGGAGAAATTTACTTTATTCTTCTTATAAGCTTTTATTAAATTCCTATATGTTTTTAGGGGCGTCTTCCCTGTTGCAAACCCAATTGTAATATTTGGATTATGCCTTATTTCACTAATTATAATTTCTGAAGCTTTTTCTGATAATTCTTTATAATCTTTTGCTAAGATAATCTTCATTTCAAAACCTCTAAACCAGGTAATTTTTCTCCAGCAATATAATTCAATAATGCCCCCCCGCTTAAACTTATATGTCCAAATTTTTTAATGTCTACTTTGGATGCTGTAATTGCATCGCTTAAATGTCCCCCTCCTATAACAGAAAATGCTTTGCTTTCTGCTACTGCCTTTAATATTGCGAAAGTACCATTGGAAAACCCTTCTTTACTACAGTCTCCTGCTGGACCTTTCATATAAATTGCTTTTGCTTTTTTTATTTCTTCTATATATTTTTTTTGTGTGAGAGAACCTATATCGAAAATCTCATATTTATTAGGGAACCCTTCCAAAGTTATTTCCTTTCTTCCATTTGCATCTACTGCAAAATCTAAGGGAGTCTCTACAAGAGTCAATTTTTCTTTGGGTATCTCTATGAATATCTTCTTTTTATTAAGATAATTTTCTTGTTCCCCTAATTTTTTACCTTTATTAATCAAACAGACTTGTCCAAATAACCCACAACTAAGAACTTTATTCTTTCCTAAAAGTTTAATATTATCTTCTGGCTTTGCTCCACCTAAGATATAAAGTGTGCCATCTAATTTTAATTTCTTAAGTGCCTTTACCTCTCTTTCTAGAATTCTTCCAGCACAGCTCTTTTTGATGTATTTTGGGAGAAGGATTGATGCTTGGGCTCTATGGCATACTGAAAATGCATCATTAACATAAATATCACAGTTTTTTGAGAAGAAATCAGTTATCTTATTTGCATTTGTATCAAATTCTTCTTTTAAATTCCTAATATTCTCCAAAAGAATTGCTTCCCCTTCTTTCAAATTTTTTATTTCTTCTCCTGCTTCTTTTCCAATGATATCTTTGACAAAATTAACTTTGGAGTATTTGTTTAATTGTTTAGAATGTTGTTCTAATGAAATAAAATCATCGTCTCCGGGTCTTCCTTGGTGTGCCAGGATAACTACCTTTGCCTTTTTCTTTTTTAATTCATTAATTGTTATTGATGCCTCTTTTATTCTTTCTGATTCTAATAATCTTCCTTCTTTAACATCAGAATTTAAATCAGACCTAAGTAAAACAACCTTTCCTTTGAAATTAAAATCTTTTAGAGTCTTCATCTCTAATTTATTTAATATGTTTAATCAGTTCAACTATCCTGTTTGAGTATCCATACTCATTATCATACCAAGAAAGAACTTTGACTAAATTTCCATTGGTTTGCGTTAGGATAGAATCAACAATAGAAGAATGAGGGTTTCTAATTATATCAGAAGAGACTAATTCTTCTTCAGAATATTCTAAAATTCCTTTTAATTCATTTTCAGAAGCTTTCTTTAAAACTTCATTTACTTTTTCTCTCACTACACTTTTTCCTAAAACAGCAACAAAATCAGTTATACTTCCGCATGCTACTGGGGCTCTTATTGCTAATCCATCTAATTTTCCTTTTAATTCTGGGATAACTTCAACAACAGAAGTTGCTGCTCCAGATGTTGTGGGTATTAAATTTATTGCGCCTGCCCTACCTCTTCTTAATTTTTTATGAGGGATATCAAGGATAACTTGATCATTAGTGTATGCATGAACAGTGGTCATATACCCCTTTTCAACTTTGAAATTATCATTAAGAACTTTAACTATTGGGGCTAAACAATTAGTAGTACAAGAAGCCATTGATATTATCCTATGTTCTTTTTTCAATTCTTTTTCATTAACCCCCAAAACTATTGTTATATCGGGGTTTTTTGCTGGAGCAGAAATTAAAACTTTTTTTGCACCTGCCCAAAGATGTTTACCTGCACCTTCTCTATCTGTGAATACTCCTGTACATTCTACTGCTACATCTATACCTAATTCTCCCCAAGGAAGGTTTTCAGGATCTTTTTCAGAAAAAACATGTATTTTTTTTCTATTTATTTTTATAAAGTCCTCTCCCCCTTCAATTTCCCCCGGATAATTTCCATAGACAGAATCATGTTTCATTAGATAAACTATAGATTCAATACTTGCTAAATCATTTATAGCAACAACATTTAATCCTTTTTCAAGAGCAATTTTTAATACAGCTCTTCCAATCCTGCCTAAACCATTAATTGCTATTTTTGCCATTTTCACCTTTTTTTCTACAAAAAAAAGAATAGTTGATTTAATAAATGTTACTAAAGAAACCCCCCTTTCCAAATGGTTTTTTCACCTTTGAGTTTCTTATCTAGTATGATTAATTCATCATAAATGCCCTCAATCAAATCATAATTTTTAGCTTCTTCTAAATCTACCCAAGCATAATCTGTAAGAGCTTTAGATAGTTTTACATCTTCAGAAATGCAATTTGCAAATAGGCTTATTATTAAACAAGGTATTTTATCTGGTCTTATATATATCATACTAGTAACATAATCTATCTCTTTTACCTCAAGTCCTACTTCTTCCATAACCTCTCTTTTAAGTAAGTTCTCTAAAATATTATACCAATGATAGGGAGTATCTTTTTCTCTTAAAACATAATCTAAAACTTCTAATTTTCCCCCTGGAACAGTCCATCTATTAGGAAAGGCCTTTTCCCATTCAGCTCTTTTTGTTATTAGAAATTTTCTATCCTTGTTAAGAAGTATTCCTGTAACAACAATGTAATGCATTAAATTTCTTTCAGACATAAGAGAAATTCATCACAATAATATTTAAATAATTCCTCAAAAAATTTGACTAGATGGAAAAAGAAATAATTTCTTTGTTTTTAACAAATAATAAACTAAAATTTAACCAGATTGAGAAACTTCTAAAAATAAGATCTAATAAATTAGATTATCACATAAAAAAATTACTTAATAAAAAGATAATTAAAAAAGAAGGAGATTTTTATGGCTTAACAGAAAGTTCAGAATCCTTAATACCTTATATTTCGGAAAAAGAGGCAATTTTACCCGTAATATTAATTTTAATTGGGGATAATAAGAAGGCCTTTTTATATAAAAGAACAAAAAGACCTTATGAAGGATTATTAAGTCTTCCTGGAGGGAGAATAATTTTAGGGGAGTCTATAAATAAATGTGTAAAGAGGATAATGAAAGAGAAACATAGAATAGGTGCAAATTTACAAAAAATAAATTCCATTTCAATAGAACATCTAAAGAAAAATGGAAGAATAATAAATTCTTTCTTATTAATATTCATAACTGCAAAAACAAAAGATAAAATAGTGCTTGTTGATATTGAAGAAAATAAAAGAAGTATAATAAGAAGTGATTATAATCTAATTAAAAATTATCAAAATAAAAAGATAAATCTAGATATAATTAATTCAAAAATAGACTAATCACAAATCTTCAAAGCTTTTTTCTTGATTAATGAACTTCCTTAAAGTTTCCTTTAACTCTTTTATCTTAACTCTTTTTTGAACTCGTGTATTCCTGTCACGTATTGTAACATCCTTATTTTTTATTGATTCATCATCTATTGTGATACAAAAAGGAGTCCCTATCTCATCATTTCTTGCATATCTTCTACCAATGCTTCCAGATTTATCATATGCAATATTAAATTCTTCTCTTAAATCCTTAATAATCTCATCTGCTATTTTTTCAAAATCCTCTCTTTTAACTAAAGGGAATATCGCTGCTTTTATTGGAGCTATTTTTGGAGGAAGATTTAATGTAATATTTCCCCTTCCATCATCAGAATATGCTTTAGTTAAAAGCGCTAAAAATACCCTTTCCATCCCAAAAGTTGGTTCAATTACTTTGGGTATAATCTTATTTTTATATTTTTCATCAAATATTTCCATATTCTCTCCACTTTCTTTAGAGTGTTGAGTTAAATCATACTGGCCTCTATTAGCATTTCCTCCAAGTTCAACACTTCCGAAGGGATATTCGTAATCTATATCAAATGTTGCAGAAGAATAATGGCTTAATTCATCTTTTTTGTGTTCTCTTATTTTTATCTCAAACAAATTAAGAGAATGATACCATTTAATCTGCTCTGCTAACCAGTAAGCATGCCATTCTTCCATTCTTTTTTCTTCTAACATTTTACCTATTGTTGTTTCTTTCAAAGTCTCTTTTCCTTGTGTTTGAGTTTCAGCATCTAGAAGATTTAATTTTACACTTAATTGATCTTCATTTATAATATCGCATTTTTTCTCTTCAGGATTTATGAAAAATTCAAATTCAGCTATATTGAATTCTCTGCTTCTGAATAAAAAGTCTCTTGGAGCAATTTCATTTCTGAAACATCTTCCTACTTGTGCTATCCCAAATGGAAGTTGCATTCTTGAATTTTGACTTACTAACTTGAAATTCATAAACATTCCTTGAGCAGTCTCTCCTCTCAAATAAGCTTCAGATGTATCTAATGCTCCAACTTGTGTCTTGAACATTAAACTAAACTCTCCTTTAACTTCAAATTCTCCTCCACATTTACAGTTAACTTTTCCTACCTCACTTTTATCTATTTTAGTTGCGGTCTTACATTTTTTACAGATAACTGCAACATCATTAAAGTTAGCAATATGGCCGGAAGCTTTCCAGGTTTTTGGATGAGAAATTATACTTGCTTCCATGCCTACCATATTATCTCTTTTTTGAACAAAAAAACTCCACCAATCTTTTTTTATGTTATTAAACATCTCAATACCTAAAGGACCAAAATCCCAGAATCCTGCATATCCTCCATAAATATCACTTGATCGAAAGACAAAACCCTTTTCTTTGCAAAATTTTGCAAGTTCATCTATAGATATCTTTTTTTGTATTAGTTTGTTAATTTCCTTTGTCTCTTCTTTTTGATTATTTTGCATTGGAGTATCTTTTGGATTTAAGTTTTTAATTATTTCTGTATATTTTTTTTCAGCTTCTTCTTTGTTAGAACCTAAATAAGCAACATGTTGGCTAGTTACTTTTTTACCCTTTCTAACACTTTTTCTGAGATAGAAATAATCCTTTCCATTTATTTTTTGTTTAACAATATAGGCCATGATTTTGATAACTACATTTAATTTTATAAATGTTATTATAACTACATTTTACTCGAATATTTAATACATAAATAATAAGTATTTATTACAAAAAATAGGAATATTTATAAGGCATATTACACATATAATAAGTAATGGGAAGGACTCGATTAGCAAAGGCACTAGTTAGTAGTTTACAAAGAAATAAAGAGGCTTCTCAAAAAAGAAAAGAAGCACTTGTAGATTATCTAAAAAGATTGAACCAAGCACATGTAAATCAAAAGATTTCTGGTGCAGAATATGTTGAAACTCTTTATAAAAAAAATAATGGAAGAAACATAAAAGAATGGGTTGATTATTATGATAATTATTCTAAAAATTGTGAAAAGGCAATACAAAGACAAAATGCTCAGATAATTAGAAATAGAGTTTTGATTTTTTTCTTTGGAGCTGTTTTATTGGCTGCTTTTTTTTGGATGGCTTTTTCTATAAATTATTCTGATGTAAATTTTACAGGTCTTTTTGTTGGAGAAGGATTTCAGGAAAAAGAATATTCGCAGATTATTGGTTTAATTTCAAATAACTCTACAAATTATGAATGGAGATTAGAAAATCCTGGGCAATTAAGTTCAGTTAAAATTAATGGAGAGATAGAAGGAGAAGGTGAAGTAAAAATATATCTTAATGATTTGTTAGTTTTAGACAGTTCAAAGATTAAATCAAAATCCAAAAAATCAATTCTAACAGGAAGTGTAATTGAAGAAACTACTTTTCAAACAACTACAGCAGATCAATATTCAGACATAGAGACTCCTTCAAAAGAAGAGTCGAGTCCTTCCCCGGAGGAGCCTCTTACTGAAACTCAGACCGCAGAATTAAGTTCACTTACTCAAGATTCATATTCAGAAAACGAGATTCTTCCAAAAGAAGAGTCGAGTCCTTCCCAAGAAGAATCTCAACCTTCTGAAACCAACCAATCAACTTCTTCATCAAACAATTCATATTCAGAACAAGAAGATTCTCCAAAAGAAGAATCCCAAGAGGAGCTTCTTACTGAAAATCAAACACAAATAATTAACGAAACTATTCCTGCTTCTCCAGTTTCTCAAACAAATGTAACCGGGATAAATGAATCATATTCAGAACAAGAGACTCCTTCAAAAGAAGAGTCGAGTCCTTCCCAGGAGGGGTCTCTACCTGAAACCATATTTACAGATATTTGTGAAGATACTTGTGACTTAGAAAAATTGAATTTAACAAATTCTTCTTATAATTTAAGAATTGAAATAGATGGTAATGCAAACGTTACTTTTGGAAGTATAGATTATTCAATAATTCAGCAAGATATTTTACAAGAAGAGATTAATTTAACAGAAAATTTAACCATAAACACCATACAATATGAGGCTGTTCTTGGACAACCTGTAAAATGGAAAAAACAAATTGAACTTCCAGAAAAAGGTTCTGTAAATATTGAACTTCCAAACGATGCAGAAAATATTGTAGTAAACAAGATTATTGAATCATATTCAGAACAAGAGACTCCTTCAAAAGAAGAGTCGAGTCCTTCCCAGAGGGAGCCTCTTACTGAAAATAAACAAATAAAAGAAAAAGGAGAATCAATAGAGGTTTCAATTGATGATAATGCAACAGAATATGAAATTGAGTATGAAACTCCTGCACCTTATGCAAATGAAGAGAAAATCAATAATGGGAAGAAGATAACAATTGCAGGTTCAGAAGAAATACATTATGAAAATGTTTTGGCATTTACAGATTTAGATGAAAATCTAAGCATAACTACCCCTTCGGACATTAAGATTTATTGGGTAGAAGAGAATACTTTCATAATTCCAACTTCAGTTCAGGACAAAAATAACAATGAAATTTATGATTATATTGAATGGATTGTTCCGCATTTATCCAATCAGACTTTCTTGATAACAATCCAGCCGGATAGTTCTGAAGGAAAAGAT
>CAYZYU010000016.1:0-11253 GCA_964482915.1 Candidatus Woesearchaeota archaeon | reverse complement strand
CAGTATAATAAATATATGCCTTATTTTTAATCGTTTTATGGAAAAGTATATAAATATAACCATATTATGCTTAATATGCTAGATAATATTGATAAAAGAATACTTTTTGAATTAGAGAAGAATGCTAGAATTACTGATTCTGCTTTAGCCAAGATAGTAAAGAAGAGTAAAGACTCTGTAAGATACAGAATAAAGAAACTGGAAGAAGAAAAGATAATTACAGGTTATAGAACATGGATTGATTATTCTAAATTAGGATACAGAAGCTCTACAATTTACTTAAACCTAATCAATATCCCTGAAAAGAAAGAAAAACTCATTCAAGAAATAAAAAAAGACAAGAGAGTATATTGGATAGGAGTTGCTGAGGGGGTTTGGAACCTTGGAATAACTTATTTTATCAGATCCAACAATGATTTATTCAATATAAAGAGTGAGTTACTCTCAAAATACAGAGATTTGATTGTGGACTCAAGAATAACCTCTCTAGCAAGTGTTGCCACACATGAAAAAACTTTTTTTATAAATGAAGAATCTTCTTTTGTAACATTTACAGAAGATATTGAGAACTATAATCTTGAAGATATAGAAAAGAAAATACTCAAAGAATTATACAATGATTCAAAAATTAATCTATCAGACCTTGCATTTAATACAAAATCCACTCTAGATATAGTAAGGAGCAGGATAAAAAAGCTTGAAAATCTAGGAATAATAATAAGATACACAATTTACATTGACTACAGAAAAATAGGATATGAATTATACAAAACATTCATTTACCTGGGTTCTCATACTAAAGAAGAAATTCAAAGTGTTATGAGATATGCTGAAAAAAGCGATAAGATAATAAATGTGGTAAAACAAATTGCCCCCTGGGATTTTGAATTTATTATCTTTGCAAAGAGTTTTGAAGAATATACAAACACAATAAACGAATTAACAAAAACAAATCCAAAAATGTTTAAAAAGTTCGAAACCTCGATAATGAGTGAGGATATAATCTTTCCGTGCAAGGAGGTTTATTTTTAAAATGCAAAAAAAAGAGATGAGATTAATAGCATTTGGTTTTTTTATTATTGGAATCTTCTTTTTAATAAATCCTAATCTAAACATAACAGGAGCAGTTATTGGGACATCTGCTTTAACTTCAACTTTTAGTTTAATCTTGGGGCTTGTTTTTATCATCGTTGGGATTGCTGTTCTCACTGAAGTTCATACACTAGAAAAAAGATTGGTAGATGCTGAAAAAATAGCAAAAGAAGAAGGTGAACCAACAATAATTGACACTAATTACTTTTTAGAGGCTTCAAAAGATGATAAAAAATATAAAGAATTAAAGAATTTTATACAATATAATTTTGACCATGGACAACCAATAATAGTTCCTAAGAAAGTGCTGAATGAAATAAAAAATATGGGAAATACCCCTGGCGAAAGAGATAAAATAAAATCATTAAAAGAAATTCTTCCAAAGCAAACTGTTTCAGTAGAGGATTTGGATAAAAAGTGGGATTATTTCAAGAGTAAATACAACCACCTAGCAAAAGAGATACTTCAACAAACCCCAAAATATATTTCTTTCATGTATTTATCAGGAGTTAAAAAAGGAGAGAGTATGGATATTGAGAAATTTCTTAATCGTAATTTTGGAAAATTAAATGATGCTTTTTCCAGAGATCAGTACAAAACAAGTTTACAGGATGCAGAAAGAGCATATCTCTCATCAAAAAATAAGGATACTACCTTAAGAGGATATAATATTAGCCAAGCGGATATTGATGTCTTATCTGAAGCACTATACCTGCATGATAATCCAAGCATAGTTGCAGATTCTGTAATGGATAAAGTTCATGTAATAAGTAAAGATAGTCATTTATTAGACTCATTAAAAATTTTGGATAAAACCTATGCAACTAGAAAAGGAAAAATCAAAATAAATGGGAATCTTAATTAATCTAAAATTATATATGAACCTGGAATAAATATCTTCGATTTATTCACATCTTCAACACTTGATTCTGTTAAAGTAAATAACCTGGGCTTATTACCTAAAGAACCTAAAAAGAATTTGTTAACATAAGGAAATTTTTTATTAAGAGAAAGAAAATATTCTTGGGGATTTGATATAGTTAAAGGGCTAAAATAGGGAACAATTGGAGTGATATTATGATCTATTTTAGCTAATTCTGAAATATCTTGATTATTGAAAATAATATCAAAGGTAGAATTAGATTTTGAATCATAATATTTACCTCCTGTAAATACTGTACCGTCAACATCCTCATTAATCATCTTATTATAAGCTTCTGGCAATAAAAAGGTGGTTAGGTTCCTATATTTAGGAAACTTAGATAAAGAATCTCTTACCCTTTTACCAAGCTCATAATCCTTATTCTTTTCCATTTTATCTTCCTAAGAATTTAATAAACCTATATATTAAAATTGGAGGTAAAACTATCAAAAGTCCTAGTACCATAAAAAATACATCTATCTCTTCAAAGATTTCTCCAAATCCCATAAGTTATATAAAATCGGGAGATTTTTAAATCTTTCTAATTGTAACCATTACTTAGTGAATACTTAATCGAATATTTTCTGAAAAATATTTAAACATGTTCCAATTAATACATCTATGAAACAGGCTCTCCTAGATACAAACTTCATAATTACCTGCATGAAACAGAAGATTGACTTCTTTGAAGAACTTCCTTTAATGGGTATTCAGATTATTATACCTGAAGAAGTTATAAAAGAACTTGAAAAGTTAAATCAGAATTCTGCATTAAAACTTCTTGAAAATGAAGAGGAACGTTTCTTAAAAGTTAGTTTAGGAGGAAAAAATGTGGATAATGCAATAATTAATTTTGCAAAAAAGAATAAAGAAATAATAGTAGGAACATTAGACCAGGATGTTAGAAAAAAGATTAAGAACCGTAAAATAAGCATAAGAAACAAGAAAAAGCTCGAGATTATCTAATAAAAACTACGATATAACACCTAAGTAAGGTTTTTAAACCAATTTTTACTCTAATTTTTAATTAAAATGTTTTACTTAGCTGAAGTTGAAGATTATGTAAGAGTTGAGCCGAAATTATTCGGTTTACCAACTGTAGAAGCAGTTGACCAGCAACTGAGAGATATTTATTCTAATTATTATGATAAAGAGATGGGAAGATCTGTTGCGGTTATAGAAGTTCTTGAAGTTGGAGAGGGAGTTATAATCCCTGGAGATGGTGCAACATATTATAATTCAAGATTTAAGTTACTTGTATGGAAACCAGAATTACAAGAATTGGTATACGGAGAAATAGCGGAGATAACTAAGTTCGGAGCATTCATAGACATGGGTGTTATGAGAGGGATGATTCATATAAGCCAGACAATGGATGATTTTGTAAGTTTCAGCAAAAGCAATCTTCTATCAGGAAAAGTCTCAAAAAGAAATTTGAAACAAGGAGATACTTGCATGGCTAGAATTGTTGCAATCTCTCATAAAGGAGATGATCCAAAAATAGGATTAACAATGAGACAACCAGGTTTAGGAAAACTTGAATGGATAAAGGAAGATTCTATGAAAAAACAAAAAGAAGACGAAAAGGCTGAGAGAATGGCTAAGTCTGAAGCTAAAGGTGCAGAGAAGAAAGAAAAAGGTAAAAAGGAAGGAAAGAAAAAATGAATCTAGTTGATGAATTAACACAGAATCAAGCACCAAAATTCCAGGTGAATCTTTTAAATATGGGAAAATTTGTAAAACAAACTATTGCACGGAATAATGAAGGCATATTTTATTTAAGCTCTGGTCTAAATGAAAGAGCAGATAAGATTCTAGAATCAATGAGAGAGAGTTATCCTGCTTATGATTTTGCACTAAATAAGATGCCTGCAAATTATGAGATAATGTTCAGAAAAAAATCAGAAGAGGTAAAGAATTAAAATGGCAAAACCAAAAGCATGTAAATTATGTTCAACAATTCTTGAAGAAGGAGGGGATAAATGCCCTAACTGTGGTTCAAAAGAGTTGACTGAAGGATTTAAAGGACGTGTTGTAATTCTAAACCCTGAAAAATCAGAAGTAGCAAAAAAATTAAACTTAAAAGAAAAGGGAAATTTCGCAATAAAAACCCGTTAATGGAGACATATTAAAATGGAACTAAAAGATATCAAAGAAACAAAAAACCATGTTTTTGAAAGGAAAGAAGTTGAAGGAAAAATCTTAGCAGATAAAGTACCAACAAACAAAGAAGCTGCAGAATTATTAGCAAAAAAATTGTCTGTTCATGAAGAAGCAATAAAAATAAAAGGAGTTTATGGAAAGTTCGGAGCAAAAGAATTCCAGGTTAAAGCAAATGTTTACAAATCAAAAGAAGAGAAGAACAAGATAGAAAGAAAAACAAAAAAAGAACTTGAAGCAGAAAAAAAAGAAGCAGAAGCTGCTAAGGCTGCTAAAGCAGCTGAAAAAGAAGCTAAGGAGAAAGGAGAATAATTAAAATGGCAAAGAAAATTATAAAAAAAGGAAAGAAAAAACACAAGAATAAACCTACTAGCAAGAAATATGCTCAATACAAGATTGAAGGTGACAAGGTAAAAAGAAATTTGAAATTCTGCCCAAGATGCGGTCCAGGAGTTTTCTTAATGGCATCTAAGGGAAGATTGTATTGTGGTAAATGCCACTACACTGAATTTGAAGGAAAGAAAGCGTAAATTTAATTATAAATCTTCTGAACTAATAAGTTATACTTGAATATATACATCTTAACTTTATATCCCTGGTCCAAATAATCATCAAGTATTAATTTAAATTCCTCCAAATCTTCAGATTTTTTAGTATTCTCTGCTTTTTGAAATAATCCTTCTAATTCTTCCTTTATCCTTTCCTCATCCAAATTCATTCTTCTACCTAAAATACCTTCAATCATAATATTATGTGTTTTATAATCTTTATAGCAATTGAGAATATATTCAATATATCCCCTAAAGCACAATAAGAAGAATATGTTTATCTTTCCCTGTTCTTCTCTCTCTTTAGGTATGTATCATATCTCTTTTCCTGATTTCCCACACAATAATTCTCCTCTTTCTCCCTCTTAAATTCTTTTTTCTTATTCTTACTGGCTGCTTTAGAAATGCAATAATTATCTGGTTTTTCTTTCTTAAAATAATAAGAATTATGTTTTATGCTTTTCCCAGAAATACAATGATTTAGGTTTGTTTTCTCAAAATAATCGGTCTCATGCTTCTGGGCATTTAAAGGCAAAGAAACAAGTGTTAAAAGTCCTAAGCCAACCACTCCAGCAGTTATCTTTTTTATTAGGTCTGTCATTTTAGCTAATTAATAAGAAATCAAGAGATATTTAAAGATAATTATATAGAAATTTATATATTCTAATTTCAGGAATTATTAAATAAAATTATTTATTTTTCCTTTAGAATTAACATCAAACACATTTGTCTGACAATGAATCTTACCCGCAGCATGTTCTCTTTGAGGCATATCTATCCCAATGGACTTAACTCCTTTTTTATTAAGAATATTTATTAATGACTTAGAATTACTATCTAAGAATACTTCATCTCCATTAGCATAGGGGATTACGAGGCAGTTTAAAGGATACCAGACATTATCTTTCTTTCCATCATACTCAATAAACTCGAGACCTTCTTCTTCTGCAATCTTATTATAATGTTTATGTTTGTTAGCATCTTTTCCAAAAAAAGTATCAAATATCAAAATCTTATTATTAGGAAGAACTAAAGAGAACATATCTATATCCCCGCTGGAAGAGTTTCCATTAAAAAAATTGCCTGTAGGAGCAACATGTACTCTTGAATTGAAAACCTTCTTACCCTCCTTTTTAATAAGATTCTTAGATTCTTCATAGTATTCCCTATCATTCTTCAATCTGTTTTCATCTACTTTTGATTTAAAATTGTTATAAAGGAAAGCAGCATCTGAAACAAGCAAGAAGTCATTTCCTTTCAAAACCATCCCCCCGTTCCCAAAAACATTATCTTTACCCTGTTCATCTTCCAAAACATATTTTCCATTGAAAAAGACATAGCTGTTTCTTGGCCATGGGTCATCAACTAATTTAACCTGGTATCCACTGGATTTAAGCTTAGAAGCAATCTTCTCCTGCCCTCCAAGTCTAAAATCAAAGCCTTTTCCTACTAAAACACCTAGATTTTTCATAATCCAGATAAAGAAGCTAATTATTTAAACCTTTCTAATGTTGTTACTATATAATGTATACAAATGAGAGAAATAAGGGAGCTAATAATGCAAATTTTTAGCAGCAATAACAGGAATCCCGTTTTTAATTAAAGCACGAGCAGTATTATTCAGGGCTTCATGTTTATCTAGACAATTCATTTCAAGCTTTTCCATTAACCCTTCTTGCTCTAATATTTTCTCTTTTGGCATGAAATAATCAAGAATATCCGAAGGATGTTCTCTGTTCTGTTCAACATTAACATTTCCTCCCTCATGTTTGGCACTGATATTCTTAACTCCCTTTGCAAGCTCAGTTAATTCTTCTGTCTTATCATAAGGCTGTTTTACAATTGATTTATAAGCCTCAAAAATATGATGTTCAAACCTTACATAATCCTCCAAGTCAAGGTTTTTTCTTACTTCTGAACATAATTCTATGGTATTATTATCTACAGAATTGGAAAGATTAAATCCAACCAGAGGAGTTTTTCCATTCTCATCTGAAAAAAGCTTAGCAGTCATTAAAGTCCATAAAACAGAATAAGGGTTATCATTTCCCATAAAAACAGATATTTTAAATTCATTGTCTATTCCAAGCTTATTCATCATATATCCTAAAAGAACTGTACCTGAATTTATATTAAGGACTTGTTTAACGCCATAATTTGTGTTATAATATAAGAATTCATCAGCCCATTTTAAAGCATGATCATTCGGTTGTCCTACTCCTCCAAAATATCCTGTTATTGTCTCTGGGCCATTCAAATGGATGTTGGAACCATCAGTACCTTTAGTATCTAAAGTTTCCACATAAGAAGCTCCTAATATCTGCATAGCACTCCCAATTGCAAGTAAATCCCCATCATCCCCTTCTGATTCTTTCATGTTTCTAACTCTGATAAATCTTCCAGGCATTAGTTCCTGTTTTTCAATTGCTCTTTTTGACTCAGAAATAAGCCAGGGAAAATACTGAAGAGCACTTACTTCTAAAGTCACAGCAAAATCCTCATTAAATTTTACAGAAGAAATATCTTTCCCCAACAATTTATCTTTGTAATTATCCATGCTTATGAAACGTTTATTATTAACCTTATCCCTTAACCAGTAAATATCCTTTAGATAGGGTGATTTTTGCTCCTCAAGCCTTCCAAGAAGATTCTCCAGCTTTCTGGCTTCCTCTGCTTTGCGATTAATTTCCCTAACTCCACCATACTTGTCAACTACCTCAAGAAGTCCTTTAACAAGGGTATTGGAAGGATTAGTCAGATAATTATTAATCTCATTCAGATTCTTTGCAGGTATCCTCAATTTTTTGTATCTCTCATCCATAGATTTAAAGAAAAAAGAGGAGTTTATAATAATTAATGCTTTGTAGAATATATTCCAAAGAAGATAAAATGTAAAACCCTGGGAGAATCTTCAAGCCAACAAAAAGCAGACCTGAAGCGTCTCCTGGGTAAAAAGAGGTGATATTATTCACACTCACAAGAACTATTTAAATGTTTCGATTATGTTACTCTTTAAAAATGACATGCAGTGGTAAACATAGAGTGACGATGAAAAAATTAATAGTCCTTTAAAAGTCACAAGAAGACTATTAAAATTAATAACTACATATGCAAAAATATTAATAACTACACAAAATTTTACATTCGATAAAATAATCTTAATTAAAATAAATCATATAAATCCTTATAAATATAGATAAAGATTGGTTCATATGCCTCACTCAAACCTCCTAAATGACTTCGATACTCATTTTGACAACTTCAGTAGAAATAAGGAGATTTCTAACAGCCCTTCTTTTGGGATATGCTATAGGGGAAGAAATTCTAGATATTTACATACAGATGAATACTCTCAAAGAAAAAACATCCCAATAATACATAGATTAAATTCTGAAGATGAGGCCCAAACCAGTGATTTAAAATTCATTGAAAATTTAGAGAATAAATTAAGAAAAGAACTTGATGCAAAACAGCTTGGAAAATATATTATTGAAACAGGGTATATAACCATTCCTATGGAACTCTCTTCTCAATCAGATGAATCAAGAAATGAGTTGCCCAATCTTATATATGTTTTTGGGGGAATGACTAAGAACTTTTATGAAACAATCCCTAATAAGATAAAAGAAAAAAAAGATTTAGATTATGTTGCGCTATCTATGATATTCTGGGGTTTAAAGAATGATAAAAATCCCTTAGAGTTAATATTTAATTATTACCCCCAAGAAGCTCCAGATGAGCTTTTAAGGGTCATTAAAGACAAAGAGTTAGAAATTTTAATATCCAAACATGATTTATCAAACTTTTAATAATAAAAAGCTTCAAAAACATTTATATTCTTAATTTGTCTCAACAAAAAATGGAAAAGAAAGGTGAATTTTTTGATAATCCTCTTAGTTCTTTGAACCCGGCAAGTCCGCCTATTAGCACTGCCCCTGCTCCTATAAAAATTAATGTAAAACAGGAAGAAATACATGACTTATTGTTCAGCAGAGAGATAGAATGGCAAGAGATAATATATGATTTGATAAATACCGAGCAATTAAACCCATGGGATATTGACTTGATTGTTCTAACAGAAAAATACTTCCAAAGAATACAGGAGATGGAAGAAAGAGATTTTTTTGTCTCAAGCAAAGTCCTTTTAGCTGCTTCTTTCTTATTAAGGATAAAATCTGAGATCCTTCTCAATAAATATATTAAAAGCATAGATGAGATACTTTTTGGAAATAAGACAGAATTGAAAAAATCCTCTTTTGAAAGAATTGAACTTGAAGATGAAATACCAGAATTGATTCCAAGAAGCCCGCTTCCAAGATTCAAGAAAGTAACTTTAAAAGAACTTTTAGAATCCTTAAACAAAGCTATAATAACTGAAAACAGAAGAATAAAAAAAGAAATTGTAAATAAGAATGCTCTCAGAGAAAGCTCCATCTCGTTACCGAAAAGAAAATTCAGTATAAAGGACAAGATAAATGAGATTACTGACTTGCTTTCAGGACATTTTAAATTACAGGAAGGCCATAAAAAAATATCCTTCACAGAACTCGCAGGGCAAGACAGAGAAAAGAGAATAGAACATTTTTCCCCTCTTATGCATATTGAAAATCAAAAAAAGATATGGTTGGAACAACTTGGACATTTTGAAGAAATATATATCTGGGAAAAACAAAGCTATTGGAAACACAATGGAAATCCATTCAGAGATTTGATAACAGAACTTAAAGATGGAACTTATGAAAATATTTCCGATGAAGAATTTGAGAAATTTTCTGATAAGGATGAAGAAGGAGAGGAAGATATTGAAGAAAAAAACAAAAAAGGAAAGAAGATAAATAACAACAAAGAGGAGGAAGAATGAAACTCGCATCACTCTTTTCAGGAGGAAAGGATTCTGTTTATTCTTCTTATATTGTAAAGAAACAAGGTGATGAGATAGTCTGTCTTATAACGCTTCTTTCAGAAAATAAAGAATCCTATATGTTCCATACTCCAAGCATAAAGAAGACTAAAGATCAGGCAAAAGCTATGAACATCCCTTTGCTTATTCATAAAACAAAGGGGGTGAAAGAAGAAGAACTAAAAGACCTGGAAAATGCAATAAAAAATGCAATAAAAAAATACAAGATAGAAGGAATTGTAACAGGAGCTATTCAATCTGTATATCAGGCTTCAAGAATACAAAAGATATGTGATAAATTAAAGATTATTTGCATAAATCCGCTCTGGCAAAAAGATGAAATAGAATATTTAAATGAATTATTAAAAAACAATTTCAAAGTCATAATTATAGGAGTCTTTGCATATCCTTTAAATCAATCCTGGTTAGGAAGACTCATTGATGAAAAATTCATTGAAGAAGTTAAAACATTAAACAAAAAATATAACATTCATCCTGCAGGAGAAGGAGGGGAATTTGAGACTTTTGTGTTAAACTGTCCCTTATTCAAAAGTGAGTTAAAAATAAAAAGTTATAAAGATTTCAAAGAGGGTGAAAATAGCTGGAGAAGGGAACTCGAGATAAAACAGGGGAAAAAATAATTTGATACAATTAATACAATATTTATGGATTGCATTAGGATTTAACCTAATAATGTTCTTATTTGCATACAGATTAAAAACTGATAAGCTAACCGATTTATCTTATGCTATAACATTTATATTATTAATAACAATAAGTTTTCTTTCTTCAGAATATTCTAGTTTTAAATTAATATTATTTTTTATGATTCTGTTCTGGGCATTAAGATTGGGAATATTCCTTTTTATAAGGATAAACAAGATAAAAAAAGATAAGAGGTTTGATGGAATAAGAGAAAATTTCTTTAGATTCTTTTTGTTTTGGATATTCCAAGGATTAACAGTATGGATAATTTTGTTACCGTCAATAATGCTCTCAAATCCAGATAATCTTCTTGGTTGTTCATCCTGGATTGGATTCTCAATATGGTTTATTGGGTTAACTATCGAAACCTTCTCTGACCTACAAAAATATGAGTTCAATAAAAACAATCCAGAGAAAAAATGGGTCTCAATTGGTCTATGGAAATATTCAAGGCACCCAAATTATTTTGGGGAGATTCTCTGCTGGATAGGTATTTATCTATTTACATTTACACATTTAACCTTGGTAGAAAGATTATTTGGATTAAATAGTCCGATATTAATAATAATCCTTTTACTATTTATAACAGGAATCCCTAAATTAGAAAAATATGCAGATAAGAAATGGGGAAAATTAAAAGAATATAAAGAATATAAAAGAAAAACAAGCATACTTATTCCTTGGTTTACAAAAAAGTAAATCAACCAAAAAAGAGAAATCTCTATTATGTCTATTTAATTAAATACTAAATAATTATTCTTAAATACTTCTGATTCTTCTAAAAGTTATAAAAAGAGAATGACAATTCCAAAAATATTTGGAAATAGAATAATACTTGTAGTTTTAGCTTTAGCTATGATATTGGTAATTATTGGAATTTTTATAAGTATTGGAAAAACAGCATTCACAGGTTTTGCAAGTTCAGA
>CAYZYU010000015.1:4165-13325 GCA_964482915.1 Candidatus Woesearchaeota archaeon | reverse complement strand
CTTAGTTTTTCTTTTACATTGTAGCTTTTCTTTTTTCTAAAAAGAAAAACCCATTTACTTCTTATCTTCAACTCTTGTTGTTCTTACTTTAACTCCAAGTTCTTCAAGTCTTTTTATGTGAGCCTGCATAACTCTTTCAGTCTGCTGGATAAGCCTTAATATTTCATTCCTCTCATTGATAAGTGTATTCAATGCACCCTGATGGAATGATATTTCCATTTCTTTAGACATCACATTTTTCTTCTTGTCTTCTCCAAGAGCTTTTTCAAGATTTTCTTTGTCTAGCTTTTTTGCTTCTGCCATGATTTTCTTAATAATTTAGGGTATATAAATTATTACAAATTAAGTTATCAATTATATCCTTATCGTTTGATGGACTTACTAGGGTTATTATTTTATCAGTAGAGCAGGATTAAGGAAGGGAATTTGACAGATAATAATTAACAAAATTTCTACTTCTTCTCAAGTAGCTTTACAAGTTCCTTCAACATCTTAATATGTCTGTCTTCATCTTCTTTTATCTTTTCAATTGTCTCAACTATTTTAAAATTCTTGAATGTAACCGTATCCATATCATAACCATCTCTTGCTAGTATTTCAACTGCAAGTAAATCCTTTACCCCTTCAAGTAGTTTTTTTCTAGTATTTAGTTTCTCCATTGTTAAGTACATAATCAATTAACATACTGAACATATTGCTATGTCCTTGAGATTCATGAGCTATCTTGCTCAATATTTTTCTTACTTCTTCTATTTCTTTTTTGCTTAAGTCAGGGATATTTTCAAGAGATAGAATATAATAATTTAACAAATCATTGGCAATCCTATCTTCATAATCTTTCTCTTTGTTTAATCTATCCAAAGCCTCTTTTTGATTTACCATTATTTATCTTAGATTAACTTCTTTAAAAATATTTATTAATCAATTTTTCTTTTAATTAATATGAAGGATACAAAAGAGGCATTAGATTGGATTGTAAATATTCTTCGGAAGAATAAAATACCTTTTGAGATAACAGGAGGATTTGCTTCAAGATTGTATGGTTCTAGAAGAAAATTAGCGGATATTGATATAGAAGTCCCTGATAATTCAATAGATGAAATACACGAACTTACAAAAAGATATACTATTTATGGCCCAAGAGAATATAAGGATGATAATTTTGATTTGCCTTTATTGACAGTGAAATACAAGGGGCAAATTATTGACATATGTGGAGGAGATTCTGAGAGATTATTTGATAAGAAAAAGAAAAAATGGGTCATAGAAAAATCAAATCTACACAAAGCTAAGATGAAAAGAGCATATAATCTTATAATCCCTGTTGTCCCATTAAAACAACTTATTTCTTATAAGAAAGAACTGGGAAGAAGAGTAGACAAGAAAGACATCAAAGCTTTATCAAAAAAGATTAAGTAAAAACTTTTATTAATCCATCTTTCTTACAATCTTCATGAAAGAAGTGATTTCAGAAATCCTTGTAAACATCATAAAAAAAGAAGGCCTAAAGCTGAAAAAAGAAGAGATTGAGAAGTTCATAGAAGTTCCTCCAAACCCAGAAATGGGGGATTTTGCTTTTCCATGTTTTTTTCTTGCTTCTAAACTAAAATCTCCTCCAGATGAGATTGCTTTGACTCTTCGAAGTTATATTAAAGAGGTTCCAGAGGGTTTTGACGATATACAAACTTCTGGTCCTTACATCAACTTCTTTGTTGACAGAAAAGCACTTGCATTAAATCTTTTAAATGAAATTAAATCTTTAGGAGAAAATTATGGAAAACCCAACAAAAACAATAAAACAACAATGGTAGAATTTCCTTCTCCAAACACTAATAAACCCCTTCATTTAGGACATTTAAGGAATATGACAATAGGGGAAAGTGTCTCAAGGCTTTCAGAATTTAACGGAGAAAAAGTAATCCGTGCAAATCTTAACAATGATCGTGGAATTCACATTTGCAAATCCATGGCTGCTTACGAATTCTATGGAAAAAAAAGAAAACCTAATCTAAAAAAACAGAAGTCAGACCATTTTGTAGGTGATTTCTATGTGATGTTTAATAAGAAAGAAAAAACTAATGCAAAACTTGAAGTAGAATCTCACAGGCTTCTTCAGAGATGGGAAGAAGGTGACAGGCATGTTTTAGCACTTTGGAAAAAGATGAACAAGTGGGCATTGGATGGTTTCAAAGAGACTTATAATAAGTTTGGTATAAAACACAATGTTGAATTTTTTGAGAGTGAGATTTATAAAAGTGGTAAAGAGGTTGTAGCCAAAGGAGTTGAAGAAGGCATTTTCATCAAAAAAGAAGATGGTTCTGTTATAGCAGATTTGAAAAAAGAAGGGTTTGGGGAAAAAGTACTCTTGCGTGGAGATGGTACTTCAATCTATATGACACAGGATTTATATTTAGCAAAATTAAAACAAAAAGCTTACAAGATAGACAAGTCAATTTATGTTGTAGGAAATGAACAGAATTATCATTTCCAGGTTTTATTTACGCTTCTTAAAAAAATGGGATTTGATTTAACTGGATTGAAACATCTTTCTTATGGAATGGTTAATCTTCCTGAAGGAAGAATGAAATCAAGGGAAGGAACAGTTGTTGATGCGGATGATCTCATCCAAGAAGTCCAGGAACTTGTAAAAAAAGAACTTAAATCAAGAGATAAACTCTCAAAAAAAGAACTTGAAGAGAAAAGTCTCAAGATTGCATTGGCTGCAATAAAATATATCCTTCTGAGAGTGGATACAAAGAAAGATATGATTTTCAATCCAAAAGAATCAATAGATTTTGAAGGGGAAACAGGTTCTTATCTTTTATACAGTTATGCTAGGGCATCAAGTATCTTATCTAAATTAAAAAAACAAAAACAGGACCTTTCTTTAAATGAATTAGATGAAAAGGAAATAGCACTTGTAAAGAAATTATCAGAATTCAAGAATATTGTCTCTAAATCCATCAACGAGTTAAATCCTTCATTCATTGCAAATTATTCTTATCAATTGGCTAAAGTCTTCAATGAATTTTATCATGCCTGTCCTGTTATAGGCTCAGACAAAGAATCCTTCCGTGTTGATTTGGTCATTTGTTTCAGGCATATTATGAAAAATTCTCTTTATCTTATGGGTATAGATACTCTGGAGAAAATGTAATGGCAAGAAATTTTTTAAGAAAATTCCTAAGTTTCATAGGGTGGTTGACAGGGATAATAGTTTCCCTAGCTGTTGCATTTGGAATGATTGATGGAGTATTAAAAATAAGATTTATACCTCCTGTTGTGATGGTTGTATTCGGTTGGATTGTAATCCTAACAACTATCTTGGGAGCATTGATAGGTATAATGAATTATTTCATAAATAAGGTTTCAAAATAAAATTATCCACTCCATCCAGCAATTCTTGCAAACATCCACCAGGCAGCTTCTCCTTTTAGTGCACAATTTAAATGTGCTCCATATGGGTTACTAGAATGATCACATCCATAATTATCTACATAAGATACTAATGTTGTATGGATGTTTGAGTTACTATCCATATATTCTTCACCCCAATTACCAGTATCATATCCTAGATTTTCTGTAACATAATCATCCATGTAATCTACTCCATTTGGATCATGTTCTTCAATATCTGCAAAATCAAATAATATACATTCATGGGTATTACAGAAAGCATCATTTTTTACGAAATTTCTAATTATTTCATTTCTGACATCAACTGCCCCCCCAACTCCTGACCCCTCAGTATGTCCAGTCATAAATACAAAGTGGATATTAGGATAATCTTCTATTAGAGACTTCATACTGCTTATGTAAGTGTTTGCATTATGAGATGAAATACTGCACCAGCTCCATATAACTACATTTATATCTGGTCTGTCTGCTAAATATTCTGCAGTAGGGCCATATACATCATCTCCGCAATTTCCTATATCTGAACAACCTCCATAATCTCCTATTCCATTATATGCATAATTTTCAAAATGTAATTTACCACTGCTAGCTGAATCAGATATTCCATATAAATTTGAATTATAATCTTGTAATCCGCTTAATCCTCTATAAACTTGATCTCCGTGAGAAGTATGTGTATAAGCTACATGCAAGCTATTCTTTGCTGCAGTTATATATGTTGAAGGGATGCTATTAATATTTGTTGTTCTGTAATCAATTATTATTCTCTTTCCTGTTGAAGGAGCAGAATTACAATATCCTCCAGAACATCCATTAGCACATGCAGTTACAGAACTCCATTCAAGACATGAATCACTTGTATCATAATTTCCGCAAGTTCTATATCCTGAACCAGAACATTCTCTATCGTCTGATTCACATTCATTAGAACAACCAGGACCAGGAGCAGAATTACAACTCTCTCCTGAACATCCATAATCACAGTAAGTTTCTACTTCTTCTCTTTCATCACAACTATTATACCAGTAAATATCTCCTTCTGAACAATATGAATACTCATGTGAACTGCAGCCAGTACCAGGAGTATAACACCCTCCTGTACCTCCATTACAGCTTGGTTGATCTGTAGGGCAAGTATTTACATTTCCCCATTCATAACATGAATCACTATCATAATATTGAACACAAGTCCTATATTGAGTATTAGTTGTACAATATTTCTCTCCTGGAGTACAATCATTCTGACATTCATTACTAGGTGTATAACATTGTCCTGTATTGGTATTGCAGCTTGGTGCACTAGTTGGGCAATTACTTGCAGTTCCCCATCTATAACATGAATCAGAACCTATTACACAAGACCTATATTGTGTGCTGCTTGTGCATTCTCTTTCATTTGGAGAACATTGGTCTTCACAATCAACTTCTGTACATACACTAGGATTTGCAGTGTTACATTGCCAATTTAATTCAACAGTGCAGCCTGAAGAACAACCATCTCCTGAATTAATATCTCCATCATCACACTCTTCACCTGTTTCTTTATATCCATTTCCACATCTAGAAGCACAATTATTATCATTAACTGTATTACATCCAGTAGGACAGAATCCATCATTATGTGCACATTCAGTTATAGGAACATAAGTACACTTATTGGCACTTGAACAAATATTCTTTGTTGAGCTTTTATTATCCTCACACTGGCTTGATTTTGTACAGCAATTTAGCATTGGTGTATGCTGGCATACATTATTTCCATCACAATAATCATTTGTACATATATCTGTATCAGGAGCACAATTACAAGATGAAGAACAAGAGCTTGTATCATAAGTACAATTTGATAAGAAGCATTTCAATACTCCTCCATTGGATGTTCCTAAAACTCCAGTGCAGGTTGCTCCTCCTAAGATTGTTCCGTCACACTGTTCTGCCCCTTCTTTAATATTATTTCCGCATACATATTTGCAATCAGAATCTGTGCTTCCACATCCACTAGGACAACATCCATCATTAGATATACAAGTCTTTATCTCAGGATAAGTACACTTTCCATTTGAGCATACATTTGCAGTGCATGGTTTATTATCATTACATTGTGAATTATCAAGACATGCAACACATCCAGGTGTTTGAACAAATGAACAAACCCCATTTGAGCAGGTATTGTTTGTGCAAGCATTATAGTCTTCACATTCTAAAGCAGAATTACAAGAAATAGGTTGAATAGTACAATTAATTATTGGAGTGTGTATGCATTTGTTATTTGAACAAATATCCTGAGTACAATTAGTATTATCTAAACACTGAGAGTTAGATATGCAGAAAGTACATCCTTCTGTTCTTGGGAATGCACATAAACCATTCAAACAGGTATTTGTTGTGCAAGGATTATTATCTTCACACTGATACATTGAATCACAATGAGTGCATTCTTGTAGTTTTATATTGGCACATGCTCCGTTTATGCATTTATCTTCAGTACATTCATCATTATCCTGACATTCTGAATTTAAATCACAAGTTACGCATTCAGATTTTGGGAAATATTTGCATTCTCCAGTTTCACATATATCTGCTGTGCAAGGATTATCGTCGTTACATTGAGTATTTGAATTGCAATGAGTGCAGTTAGGTATTTGAGAATATACACATAATTCTTCAGTACATGAATCTATTGTACAAGGATCATTATCATCACATTCTGAATTTTCTTCGCACATAGAGCATCCAGAAGTCCTATTATAAGAACATCCTCCGTTTACACAAGAATCATTTGTACATAAATCTCCATCATTACATTCAGAATCCTCTTCACATGTCTTGCAACTGTCAATTAGATTGAAATAACATCTTCCAAAATTACAATCATTTTCAGTACAAGAGTCATTATCATTACATTCATAATCTAACTTACAAGAGATACAATCTAATATAGGAGCATTTATACATCCGTTGTCTATACAAGTGTCTTCGGTACATGCATTATTATCTTCGCACTGGAAATTATATGTACAAGACTGGCATCCTTCTATAACTTGATAAGAACATCTTTCATATACGCATGAATTAGCAGTACATGAATTGCTATCATCACATTCTGAATCTTGTCTACAGAATTCACATCCAGGAACCTTTGGATAAGAACATGTCCCTTTGAAACAAGCTCCTGTTGTACAAGGGTCATCATCTTTACAATCAGAGGCATAAGTACAGTATTTGACAGCAGTATTTGCATATCCAGAATCTTCACGAGGAGGATTAAATACAACTACCTCACCAGAACTTACCTTATATTCATCCTGAATATTTCCAATTACCTGATCACCTGATTTTGATATAATAATAGGAGCTACTGTTATTTTTTTGATATTTGAAGTATTTTCAACAGACAAAACAACCTGATAATCATTATCTTCTAAATCTTGCATAGATATATGATAACTTATCATTTGATCATCCTCTTTATTGTACACTATAAAACTCACTCCTTCTAGCTCATTCTTTAAAGAGGTTCTTGTTACTTTTACATTTACATCTTCGTAGTCTAGCATTTGGACTTGAGAGATTCTTAAATCAGAATTATATTTGCCGATTGAAGTATTATTTGAACTGGTGTTTAATATTGCTCTTATTCCAAACCAGATCACTGCAATTGCAACCAAAGCTAATAATATTACCAGAGTAATCTTTATTACTTCTGCCATCCCCCCATTATTTTTAGCTAGAAAATACTTATTTTTGGAAATTTTAACCTACCTCTTTTTTATGCAAAACTGCATATATAATTCAACAAAAACCCATTTAAATATATTTTTATTACTCTACTAATGAAAAACATTAAAAATCTGAAGACAAAAAACAGAATTTTCCTTGCTCCTATGGAAGAAGTTAATGATATTGCATTTAGGATTCTATGCAAAAAGGCAGGTTGTGGACTGACTTATACTGGGATGATAAACCCTCTTTCAAAAAATAAATTATACTTAGATGATAAACCAGCACTCCAACTTTTTTGTACAACCACAAGAGGAATAAAAGAATTTATCAAAAAATACGATTCCAAAGTCTCACTCTGGGATTTAAATCTAGGATGTCCTGCTAAGAATGCAAGAAAACACGGATTTGGAAGCTATCTTAGAGATTTAATAGTTATAGAGGAAATCCTGAAAGTAATGAGAGAAAGCACAAAAAAGCCCCTGACCCTGAAAATGAGGAAATCCAAATTATCTTTTGAGATACTTAAACTTGCAGAGAAGTATTGTGATGGGATAGGTATTCATCCCAGGACACAGGAGCAAGGTTATTCAGGTATTCCAGATTTATCTTTTGCAGAGGAAATTAAATCAAAAACATTTCTACCAGTAATTTATTCAGGAAATGTGAATGAAAAAAATTCCAAAGAGCTTCTGAATAAATTTGATTATGTAATGATTGGAAGAGAGGCAATAGGCCGCCCTGAAATATTTGCAAATCTCACTAATAATACCAAATTCAAAAAGTCTTTTGAAGACTACCTGAAGCTAGCAAAAAAATACAATTTGTACTTTCGTCAGATAAAATTTCAGGCAATGAATTTTACCAAAGGAGTAAAAAACTCAACAAAATTAAGACTTGAAATATTTAAAATAAAAACCCTGGAAGAATTAACTAAATTTAAAATTTAATCTTCCTCTCCAAGATCTTTTTCAAGGTTTCTTATTTTAATATCTTTTATTTCACTTACAGGATACTCATTAGATTCTACGTCCATAAGATATTTGATTCCGTAAAGCGATGACCCGCCAACACCTAATGAACCGAATAACACAGAAAATCCAGAGTGTGCTAATTCATGGAAATTCATTTCCAATAAAGGTTTATTAAGAAGATAATCTATTCCATGATGGGTGGAAAGATAATAGTTCAATCCTGTGATTGCTATCCCTATCGCTCCTCCTAATGCTAAATCTAGCAGATATTTATTATCTTTTTTGAATTTTTCATCTATATTTTCCTTATTTAAATCAATATTTTTATTAGACATCAGATTTTGATTTTATTTTGCTTTATAAATTTTTGCAAATTTAAAATAAAAAATTACAATAGAAAAAGAAAAACTAAGAGATTAGAAAAAATTAGATAAAATAAAAATTAAAATATGTTTATTTCTTGCAACACCAGCATTTATCTTTCATGCCCATTGCTGCACCACAAAATACTATCCAGATTATCATATATACCCACCATGGAACCGCTCTAATAAGCCAATTTCCTACTGCAGGCCAGACTGTTACCAAGAACAGTATAAATGCCATCGCCCCAATTCTAATCATTCCATTTCTACAATGACATCCATGGGTTTCACAAGACTTCTCACTAGCTTTTTTTTGTACTTTTCTTTTTGCCATTTTCACCTCCTTTCAAAATTTTTACCTTTCGAATTATGTCTTATTTAAACAATTTACAGAAATTAAAACTCTAGACTCATTTCCAACATACACAGGGAATGGCTGACAGCTGTCTGACACATTCATTATCTGTATTACAGCACTGGTATATCCATAATTGAATCCTTGTTCTAAAAGCTTAAAATCTCTTTCATTTCTTGCACTTTTATAAGCCTTGTAACCAAAATAACCTGCTACTAGAAGGACAACAATTACGAAAGCAATGATTAAAATTTTAAATTTTTTGCTTACACCCTTTTTAACTTTCATATTTTTATACTGATAAAATACTTTTTATATGTTTTGTTTTT
>CAYZYU010000015.1:0-4065 GCA_964482915.1 Candidatus Woesearchaeota archaeon | reverse complement strand
TTTTTAACTTTCATATTTTTATACTGATAAAATACTTTTTATATGTTTTGTTTTTATAGAGAATTATTATAATTATAAAATTATCAGTTATCTCCTTATTCGTATGAGTTTATTAACCAACGATTATAATCAGTTGCACAAACGATTTATATTAATTGATAACTTAATTTATAAGAGTAAAATTATCCCTTCTTAAAATTTTTTTACTTAACCTGCTTCATTTCTTTCCAGGCAAGTTCAAACATTTGACTCTTGAACGAATGAAATGAGTTTAGTGTAGCAAATGTTTACTTAACCTGCTTCATTTCTTTCCAAGCCAATTCAAACATTTGACTCTTGAACGAATGAAATGAGTTTAGTGTAGCAAATGTTTACTTAACCTGCTTCATTTCTTTCCAGGCAAGTTCAAACATTTGCTCCATTGCCTGAGCAAAGAATTCTGTATTAATCCACACACCAATATCATAATTAGGGTGGAACTTTTCATCATCTAAAAGCATGAACATAATCTGGTTAGAATCAACAATCGTGAATCTAGCTCTTATACCTTCCATCTCTCTTACTTCAGCAACTTTTTTCAATTCTCTTGCGTATTTAATATTATTATTGTTTATAGGAGCAGCAATTCGAACTTTAACACCTCTCTTTTTTGATTTTTCAAGGATAGGCATCAGGGCCTCAAGTTTTCTATTAATCCCATCAGCTGTTGTTACAATTGTAACAGTCTTTTCAGCGTCACGGATCATCATGTCCAGATGATTATAAATATTCTGTCTTCCTTTCAAGCTTCCAGACAATTCACTAGGTTCAACAAACTTTATTCCTTTAGTAAATAATCCATTTAATTCTTCCAAAACCTCATCATCTTTTAATGTTTCAAGCCTCTTTGTTCTTTCCTGAGCATACTTTACAAGATTCTTTTTTACTCTTTCAACAACCTCTTCAGGCTTCAAAGCAATGAATTTTATAGGTTTTCCAAGTTTCATCACAATAAAACCCTTTTTTTCAAGGCTTTCTAGGATATCATAAGTTCTAGAACGAGGTACATCAGATATATTACTTAGTTCGCCAGCAGTAGAAGTCCCTCTCGATAAAAGAGCTGTCCAAACCTTTACTTCATATAGGTTTAAATCAAAAATCTTTCTTAATCTACTAAGGAACTCATCTTTGACTATCATTTTGTATAGTTAGTGTTAGCATCATCTCCTTTTAAGCTTTATTATAATAAAAGAGTAAATTTTTTGAATTACCCAGCGGTAGTCACTTTAGGATAATCGCTATCTGACCTCTTTTATCTTTAATAGTAAATTCTGCAGTGTTTTTAAATTTTTCTTTCTGTAGGGTTGTGACAAATTCGAGTTTTTTTGAATTAGTTCTTGACTTTATGAAATCTTTTTTGCCTGTTATTATATCGATAAAACCTTCATCAGATGAGATATAAAGCTCAATAAGTTCTTTTTTATTAAGTCCAAGCTTCTTTCTGAATTCCTGAACTTGCCTTGAAATTTCTCTTGCATAACCTTCTGATTCTAATTCCCGTGTTATAGTAGTATCAATTTCAACTTTCATTTCTTCCCCCTCTTCTATAACAATTTCTTTAACATTTAATTGGGATTTCAATATTTCAATAAATTCATCTTCAATATCCAAATCTCTTCCAAATACCGTTGCTTTCTGAAGAGGCCATTTCAATCCAATCTGAGCTTTATCCCTTTCTGCTAACCCAAGTTCAATAACTTTCATGGTCAATTCCATTTCTTTTTCTAATCCAGAATCAATCTTTTTTTCCTCATGTTTAGGCCATTTTGAAAGGTGCACAGATTCTTTTGAGAAATTATTATAAATATATTCTGATATGTATGGAGCAAAGGGTGCAAGCAATAAAGAAATCTTTTCAAGAACTTCTCCTATTATCTCTTTTGTATCTTCCCTATCTCTAGTCATTTTTATATAGGTTCTTGAAAAATCATTAACCACAAAATTGTTTATTTTTTCAAAAGGTTTACTTAATTCATAATTTTCTAAATCATTTGTAACTTCTTTTATAACATTATTAAGTCTGCTTAAAATCCATTTATCTTCAATTTTTTTGGAAGATTTTTTTGAATCAAGCTGTTTGTAATAGCTATTGCAGTTGTAAAGTACATTCAAGAATCCTAAAACATTCTCTTTCATAAGTTCATAAGAGAATCTTTTTTGATTTCCTGCATCTGAAGTGAAAAACTGTAATCTCACTCCATCAACACCTGCCTTATCAATAATTTCCCTTGGTTTTATTATATTTCCCTTGGATTTGGACATTTTTTCACCTTTTTCATCCACAATATGCCCCATACAAATAACATTTTTGTAAGCAGGTTTGTCAAATAATATTGTTCCTAAAACATGTAGAGTATAGAACCAACCCCTTGTCTGATCAATTGCTTCTGCAATATAATCATAAGGATATCTTCTTTCAAAATCTTTCTTATTTTCAAATGGATAATGAAACTGTGCAAAAGAAGCGCTTCCTGAATCATACCAGCAATCAATAACGTCCTGTATTCTCTTCATTTCTTTTCCACAAGAACATTTTAATGTGACCTTGTCTATCCAGGGTTTGTGCAAATCTATTTTTTCTTTAGGTAATTTAACAGCTTCTTTTTTTAGCTCCTCAATACTTCCTATTATCTTTTCATTTCCACACTCGCATTTCCAGATTGGAAGAGGAGTTCCCCAGAATTTAAATCTGGACAATGCCCAGTCTTTTGCTCCTTCAAGCCATTTTCCAAATCTCCCTTCCTTAATGTGCGAAGGATACCAGTTAATCTTTTTATTCATCTCATTTAATTTATCTCTTATTGAACTTACATCAATAAACCAAGAATTTACTCCATAATACAATAAAGGAGAATCACATCTCCAGCAAAAAGGATATTCATGAGCTATCTTTTCAATCTTAAAAAGCAAATGTCTTTTTTTCAAGTCTTCTTTTATATCTTTTTCAGCAGATTTTACATATTTTCCCCTTATAAATTCAGGAACAATATCTAAGAATTTCCCATCCTGCCCTACAGTATGTATCTCAGGTAAACCAACTTTCTTTCCAAGGTTATAATCATCTTCACCATACATTACAGCAGTATGAACAACTCCTGTTCCATCCTCAGTTGTCACAAAATCTGCAGGAACAACTTTATATGAATTTTTTCCATGCATCTCTTTAATATCATATAATGGTTCATATTCCAATCCTACCAGATCCTTTCCTTTAAATTTCTCAATAACTTCGCACTGTCCTTTTAATATTCCTAATCTTTCTTTTCCAAGAATTAATTTATCTCCATCAGGAAGTTTTACTTTAACATAATCTATTTTTGGTCCAACAGCTAAAGCAATATTACCTGGTAAAGTCCAGGGAGTTGTTGTCCAGGCAAGTATGTACTCTCCTTTTTTATCTTTCAATTTGAATGCAATATACACTGACTCTTCCTGCACTTCTTTATAACCCTGTGCAACTTCATGGCTTGATAGAGGAGTCCCACAACGTGTACAAAAAGGAACTACTTTATATCCTTCATATAATAATTTCTTTTTGTATAATTCCTTAAGGCTCCACCATACACTTTCTATATAATTATTATCCAGAGTCACATAAGGATTTTCCAAATCCACCCAATAGTCCAATTCTTCTGTTGATTTATTCCAGTCTTCAATGTTTGAGAAAACATCTTCTCTGCATTGTTTTACAAACTTATCTACTCCGTATTTTTCAACTTCCTTTTTTGAATCAAGATTGAGTTTTTTCTCAACTTGTACTTCAACAGGTAATCCATGGCAATCCCATCCCCCTTTTCTTGGTACAGAAAATCCATTCATATATTTGAACTTGCATATTATATCTTTGAAAGTCCTTGCTTCAAGATGATGCAATCCAGGAGGGGCATTTGCAGTAGGAGGTCCTTCTAAAAAGCTAAAAAGAGGTTTCTTTGGATTATCTTGCACAGCTTGTTTGATTTCTTTCTTGTGCTTTTTCCATTTTTCCCTTGCAGCATTTTCTACAGATTTAAAGTCATACATTTTAAC
>CAYZYU010000014.1:10653-14191 GCA_964482915.1 Candidatus Woesearchaeota archaeon | reverse complement strand
GTGCCGAAATTTATCAGGACTTTACCTCCTGATTCTCCTCTGTTTGTTAAGTATAGTTCGTAAGCGTTTGAGGCTTTACCCAAAGTTTTTACAATCTGTTGATTGTCGTATGTGATATCATATCCTTCACTGAAATTTCTTGTCAGTGTTACTTTGCTGTATTTTCCCTTTTCGACTGTGAGTGCCTGGATGTTTCCTACTTGGATTGTTTTTCCTAACTCTCCATAATCATAACTGCTGTCCATCTCGAATATTACCAGGTCATTTGGCGAGTCTATTATCAACGAACCTTTTTTTATTCCAATGCTTAGTGTTCTTTTATTTCCTGGGCTCCCTATTGTTGTTATTAAGCTGTCCACGTCTTTTAGTATACCTAATGAACGTTCTATTATTGTCTTATCCCTCATCTCTTCAATCTTTGGTTTTACGAAAGAAAGGACCAGTCCTATCATGACAAATGCTATGAGGAGATAAATAACAGTCTCCACCCACACCTGTCCTTTTTTTTCTTCTAAAATTGTCTTTTCTTTCACTCTACCTCTTTTTTTCATATACCCTTAAATAAAATTTAGTTTATAATATTTTTCTTTATTGCTTACTCTAAACTTCTACAATCTACAACTTGGTACATCTGACTTGTCGCACCACATTGTTTTCCTCCTACTACTGGGGATATGATTATTGAATCGACTTTAGTTCCTGTGAATCCACTTGCAGAGTAAGTCTTTCCTGCATTCTTTCCTGGAAGTTGTACAGGATCATTGAAATTTCCTGTATAAGGCCTTAGATTTTCATAACTTGTTGCATTATTTGTCAAGGTGAAACTTTGTGAATTTCCATCCATTGCTATGGATATTATAAGTGAATCTATTTGAACATCCTTTAGACTTATTGAGAATTGTACTTCGCCAGGTGTTGCGGTAGTGTTATAACAAGTATAATAACCATTGAGAGCAACTTTATCAGTTGTTTCTAAATCAAGGCAAGTCTGTGCTTCCTCATTCAGGTTATCATCCACCATATTTTTTACAAATGTCCAGACTATTGTAACAGAAACAACCACTAATAAAATTATTAATACTGTGGCAATAACAGTAGATAAAGCTCTTTTATTTCTAAACACTGATTCTGTATCCATATTGATTTTCGTCGCAAACATAAGTTTTTCTTCCACTTTCAGATTCTCCCATTAAAATAGGGATAAGCACAATCTCTTCTGCACCAGCGATGTTGTCTCCAAAATTAGGATCTGAAAATACTCCTCCCTGGTTTAATCCTACTTCAGGCCATTCAGTTGTTACTGCACTATCTCTTAAGTCAAGTGTTTCATGTTCTCCAGGCCCAATAACCTGAACATCCATACCAAATATAGGGACATTTCCAGGATTCCTTATGTATAATCCTGTATCTGAAGTGTAAGTAGCCTCAAAAGAAACCTTACCACAAACCAATTGTATGTTCTCGTTGTCAAATTTAGTTATTGCTTCTTGTGTCATTCCTCTTACCCAAAGAAAGACTATTAATGCAATTATGACAACAATGACAATTAGAAGAACAGTAGCGATGACAGGGGACAAACCTTTTGTTTCTTTTTTAGTTACCAATTTCATCCCTTTTTTCATTTTAATAATTATATTTCTATGTTTTTAAATTCTTTGATTATTTGATAATCAATCACAATTTATTTCTTTTGTCAGGGTTGCACTCTCGCAACTTATCAGCATTGCTTTTTTCTTTTGGGTATCCCATCTTATCGGGACTATATCTAATGAATATATTCTTGTATTAAGTCCAGTAAGATTATATATTTCTGTCTCCCATTCGTTAGGTCCTAGTGAATTTTTTTCAGTATCATAAAAACTTCCGAATTTTATACCAACTGTTCCTCCAGGGAATCTTGATTCTGCACGTGTGTTCTGCTGTGTCAAGTCTATTGTTGCAAGTTCTTTATCATCTGCATCTGTTCCATAAATAAAATATCCTCCAAGGTCAAATTTTCCATTGTTGCTCATATTAAGAACAAGCATGTTTGAATCACAATCATAACTATATTCTTTTATTAACAGAGATACTCCATCTGGGCAATCTATTTTTGGCTGAAGAACATAAGTTGATAATAATTTGTAGACAATTATACCGAGGATAACTGAGAAAGTTATCAATAAGACATATTCTATCATCAAGCTCAGGCCTTTTTTTTGTTTTTGAGATTTTGTTTTCATGAGGAAAAATATAATTTAATTAAGGACAACAACAACAGTTAATAGGAGTTGGGGGCGGTCCACAGTAAATAGCTCCTTCAGGTTCGATTGTTCCTGAGCCTCCACAATAATTATTACATTGGCCTGAATTTTGCCTACAATCTCCTCTAGTATATACAGGAGTTTCTAACCATTGACAGTAATTACCGCAGCTAGGATAAGTTCCAGTAACCCAACATCCTCCTTCCCCAGTTGGATCATAACCTACATTGCATTGACAAGTATTTAAATTACAATCTGAAACAGAAATACCATCACATTCAACACCAGAACTTTCAGAACTTCCTTCCCAAACTCCATTGCATGTATCTGTACTTCCAGTTTCACAATATCCATCTACACAAGTTCCTGTTCCGCAATCATCATCACAAGCAGAACAATCTGTCTGTGTTCCTAAAGTAGTTTCACATCCATTTGCTTCATTTCCGTCGCAATTATCAAATCCTGTTGTGCAAGTTCCTAAGACACAAATACCTGCATCACACACTCCATCTCCATTTGTAAAATCAGCACATTCTCCTCCACAAACTTCTCCGCAAACACTTCCGCATTCCAATCCTTCACAGCAATCCAATGGATTAGGACAAGTGTCTGAACAATCAGCAGAATCCACACATTGTCCAAGTATATTACATTCTTCAGGAGATGTACAATCTCCACAATCAACTTCATCTCCGCAATTGTTTATTACTGTTCCACAATCTATACCAGCACAAGTAACACTCTGATCATCAGGTGTGCAAGGGACAAAGCAATTAATCATCTCTTTTAATTTTGAATTACTGCAACTGATTAAAGTTGTCTTCCTGTTTTGAGGCTGCCATCTGAAAGGTATTATTTCTATAGAATATATTCTTCCAAATTGTGTAAGATTGTATCTCTCTACTTCACTTTCTCCAGGAGATAAATCATTCTTGTCTCCATAATAAAAGCTTCCGAATTTTACACCAGCTGTTCCAGGAAATGCAGAATTAACATTCATATTCCCTCTCGTGAGATCCAGGGGGGCAATTTCTGAACCCTGCCTATCAGAACCATAAATAAAATATCCTCCCATATCATAATTTCCATTGTTAATTATTTTAAAAGTTAGGATATTTGTATCACAATCATAATTACTGCTTTCTATAAAAAGTGTGCTTCCATCAGGACAAGAAGGGTCTTCTTGTGGAACATAAGTTTTCATCCACCTATATACAATAACCCCTATTATTATAGCAAAAGTTACTAAAAGGACATATCCTATTATAATACTAATACCTTTTTTTGATTTTCTT
>CAYZYU010000014.1:0-10553 GCA_964482915.1 Candidatus Woesearchaeota archaeon | reverse complement strand
TATCCTGTAAGGACATACGTATCACCTCCTTTATCATACACAACTATGAAATAAAAAGCTTTCCCTTCTTCAAGTTTGAATTCATAATTCTGATTGTTGTATCTAAAAGTCACTTCATTGTTTACAATAAGGTTTGAGCCTAGGTCAACTCTTTGTCCTTCAGTATACATAAATGCATCCTGGAATCCTGTGCTTTTATCAACAACTATGAAATAGATATCTTTATCTTCGCCAACATAATAAGAATAATCATTTGCAAAATCTTCGAATCTATCGCTCCCTGTATTTGCATCGTAGTCAAGGACTTTTTCTCCCTCTATTTTTAGTTCTTTTGCAATCTCTTCTGCCTCATAAGAACTCTTTTTAGTTGAATAATTGAGGGTTGCTGCAAGACCTATTAGAACTGCTACTATTATTATTGTAGCAACCAAGTAGAATTGTCCCCTCTTTTTCATTTTTTATTATCTTTTTTATCTTTCTTCTTTTCTTATTATATTCTGTTCTTAAACTTTTAAAATGTATTGCGGAATTAATTTTTTAGCATTCTTTCTTCTTTCCTGATGTTTTGCTAAAAATTCATTTATCTTTTCAATTGTGTATTTTTTCAATTCACCTGTGGATAATTTTCCTGATTTGTAATCTTTTTCAATCTCTGCAAGTTTTTTATCATCTTGCTCGAAAAGATATCTTAAATATTGGAAAGAAACATCAACTTCAGGATTTCCTCCAAGTTTTCTGTGCTCCTCAATTGTATCTCTTCCTCCTGAAAATGCATATTTGTTAATTTTGTTCTTTACTTCAGTAGGAGAATCTGTTGATAATATTCCTTTAACACTTTCTGAACTGCTCATTTTGCCATCTGAACCTGTTAATGGAGGTAAGAAAGAACACTGTATGCTTGCAGGTTTGTAATAACCAAGTTTTGGAAGTATATCTCTTGTAATCCTGAAATGAGGGTCTTGGTCCACTGCATGAGGAATTAAACATGGTATCTTTTTATTTTTTAAAATAGAAGGTAAAAATGCAGGTACAGCCTGCATTGCTGTATAAAAAATGCTTCCAACATTATTGCTGTCTGTAAATCCGAAACTAGATTTTATAGTAGAGAAAGTCAATTTCTTTGCAACTTTTACTGCTTCAGGATACATTATCCCAGCATGTTTGGTATCAATAATAAAATGTGTTTTCTTGGGATTAAATCCAACAGCAATGACATCCAGCATATTTTCTTCTGTCCATTTCTGTATTTCTTCATAACTTAAATCTTTATACAAGAATTTTTCATCATCAGTAAATTGAAAATATAAATCAACATCAAATTTATCCTGGAGCCATTTTGTAAAGTACCAAACCATCATATGTCCTAGATGAATTGGTCCTGAAGGTCCGCACCCAGTATATATAAAAAATTTATTCTTTTTTTCATACTCGTCAAGAACCCATTTTAAATCTCTCCCAGCAAAGAATATTCCTCTTCTTAGCATGAAATGAATTTCTTCTTTTCCAATTATTTTCTTTATTCTTTTAAGAATATCCTCATTGATTTTCTCTAAACCAAACTCTTTTACAAGTCTCTCATAATCTACTTTACCTTCAACTTCGTAAGGATTTACAGTCATATTACTTTCTTTCTCACCCATGATTATAGAGAAGTCTTAACTAATTTATTAATGTTTTGTTCTATCAGATAACTTGTTATCTATGTAATCCAGAATTAATCTTTTGATAGAATTAAATTGTAAAAGTTTAGGATTAAACAAAGTTTGTATTTTATATTGATAATGAATTTTATTCTTAATCTATTATCTTGTATTTCTTCTTTAGGTTTTCAAACCATTGAGCATAATTATTATTCTTAACTTCTTCAGAATCTTGATTCAAATTTAATTTTAATCCATTGTATCCGCTCCAGTTTAAGTATAATGATGCATTTCCAACAGGGTGCATCCCTCCTCCTTCAAAATCAGTTGAATAATTGGAGGAAAGAGTTATATTTCCCTGGGAGACTTTATAATGGTTTATCAGAAGTGCAGGAGAAATAATCCTATTGAATATATCTGAAATATTGAGATTATCTTTTTCTTTTAGATTAATTAATATTTCATTTGCTCTCCCATTTTGAAAAAATGTTTTCATGAAAAGTTCTTGTTCTTTTACTCGTTTGCTTATCTCTCTAGTATAATCTATTTCTTGTGTAGAAAAAGGGATAATCTTCTTTTCTTTGCATGTTATTAAGTATTTCTCTAACTCATTATCTTCAGGTTCATGAGGTATCTTTATCCCGTTAGCATTAAAATAAAGATAGATTGATTCAGGTTCTACAGGAAGATTTACGAGAGCATCAAGAACAAGAATTTCTGATGGGTTTTTTATAAGATAATCCTCTTTCATAATCAATAAAAAATTTTTTTGTTTATAAAGATTATCGTATTGGAATTTATATTATTTCACTATTAAGTTATCTAAATAATATTTTTAATTATCAGGTTAATGTTGAACAAGTTTTGATTTTAATATGATAATGAATTTTTAATCACATCAACTAACCATGATAATTCTTCAAGATTAATTTCAGTGTAGACAAGTGGTTAGCTACTAAGGGCCCCAAAGAATTAGCCTTTATTCTTCCTCGGCTCTGCGACCCGCTAAGCATTCCAATAGGTGTTTAGGGCTGCTCCGATCAAGGCCTGACCCAATTCGCATCTACGAAATCAAAACGGACAAAGCGTCAACGTCGGAACAAAGATTCCTTGACGCGCTTATCACGCCCCACTCGTAGTCTGCCATGAAGCCCGTTTGCAAGCAGCGGAGGGCTAACCCGCCGACATTAGTCTACATAAATCTAGGTTAGGAGTTATTTATAAAGCTTTTGAGGAGGAGATTTTTAATTCACATAAGCCAGGGCAGTACTCATTACTTTTTGGAATTTCACATAAGTATTCTGATAAACTATAATATATTTTTCCAAGAAATTCATTGCATTTTGTTTCTTTTCTTCAGAAGTATATTTCCTTCCAGGGTTAAACATCCCAATATTTTCTAGATTCATATCACCTTTTTTTTAATTTAATCCTTTTTTCATGCTTAATGCTTTTAACTTATTCTCCATCTTTGAATCCATTCTAGCCTCATGAACACCGGTATAATTATCACTAATTTCATCATAAGCCTTTCTCATACATTCCTTAAGGAAATATTCTTGTCCCTGATTTTTATCTTCTGCTCCTGGATGGCTCATATTGAATTCCATAGAAAACTAAATATCTTCAGGTATATAATTTTTTCTTTTTTATTTATCCTATCAAGAGTATTAATATAATAATAAGAAGAATAGCTAATATCCCACCAAGAACAATCCAAATACTTACACCTCTGTTCTCATCTAATACATATGCAGTTGAGATTACTTTATCAGTGCAGGAACTTTGTTCATATGGTTTTCCATATTCATTCTCACAATTGTTCTTATCAAGGCATTCTCTCATCATAAAACCATTTACACACTCACTCCACCCAGAACACACCCAATTTGTTTCACAAAATTGTTGAATCTCTTTTAATCTTTCATCTTCATCACACTCTTTATCATCACATGAATCTTCATCCTCATCATCGTTACATTCGCTGTTGCATTCTTCTTCACAACAATCATCCTGACAATCACATTCATTATCACAAGGATTTTCACAAGAAGGACATTCATAACACTGGCAACATTCACATGAAGGAGGTTCTGGACACTCGCACTCTTCTGTTTCACAAGTGGAAGAACAATTATCTCCATCTATTAAATTTCCATCATCACACTCTTCTCCATTGTCCAGGATGTTATTTCCACATTCAGGAGAATAACAATCATCATCCACATTAATTGTTATTGTATTGCTTTCTTTCCAGTCTTCCTGATCACTCCATGCTCTGAAAAAATTGCTTATTTCATAATCTTCACACTCTCCTTTGTCCAATGCTTCAACCTCAATTGTTATTGCCCCCTTTTCTCCAGGAGAGACAACATGTGCATTCCAGGTTAGTGTATTTGTACTTTCATCATATCCAGGAATACCCTGCCATCCATAATAAACCTCTTCTCCATCAGCATCATTTAATAAATTAATATTATAAACTCCATCATAAAACAAATTTTCATCCAGTATATCTTCTATCTGAACTCCTCCGCCAGTGCAATTACCTTCTCCGGTATTTTCATATGTTAAGGTTAATGTAAATTTCTCTCCAGGTTCTACTGTCTGCTTGCTTGCAGATTTTGTCAATTGTAAATTGCATGCATTTACTAGACCAAACCCAAGAAAAATAATTATTAATGAGAAAAGGAGTACAGAAGCAATCTTTTTTTTCTTTGTATCCATATTATTTTATATCCCCACTTGTTTAAACGTTTATCGGTTTTAATGATTCCTCCTTAAAAAGAAAATTAAAACCAGTATAACTATTACTAATAATCCAAGGACAATTGCAAGAATCACCCACTGATTTGCAGATATCTTGTGTGATTTTTTCTCACCATCAAATTCAATCTTTACCTCAGGATTATATTCTCTTGTTATCTTTTCATTGACTCCAAGATTAACACTATCTGTTTGACTAAATAATCTTGTTTGTGAGTTTTTCTTTGATGTTTCTTTATTTGCTATTATTAAATTATTTCCTGAAGTAGTTGTATCATTGACATTCCCAAGTGTAAGGGGTGTTCCACCTGTTGAACTTGTTGCAGGTTTGTAATTTAAGCTTATAACTTTATTTTCCTGCACTTCTGTTGTTCCTGTTACTCTTCCAGCAACTATTATTTCTTTCAATTCTGAATCTTCTCCATCTTCATAAGCTACTATTGCTTTTATATCATAATATCCATATTTAGTTTCTTTAGGTATGGAAATGTAGAAGACTTCTGTTTCTTTATCCTCTTCTCCGTATTCTTCTATCTCAAATTCTTTGCTCTCTTGATAGATGTTCAAAGCATCTATTCCAACTGATATAACAACATCTTCATCCTCTCTTCCCAGGTTCTCTGCTTTTACTTCTACTTTTAATTCATCACCTGGAGAAATATCCTCCCTGTCAACATTTATTTCACTTATTATTACCTTATGTTTCTCTCTTTCTATTTCTATTTCAATATATTGTGAATTGCATTCATCATCTTCTCCTTCAACATATGCATATATTGCAAATTCACTTCCTTCAATATCATTTGGTACTTCTAAACTGAAATCAACATCCTCAGATTTTCCTTCTTTAATATCCACTTCTTCCTCAAATTCTTTTAAGACTTCTTCTTCAGTTGAATCATAAAGATATACTTTCACTTTAAATTCCATCTTATCTTCAAATTTATTCTTAACCTTCACTGTACCGTTTATTATATCTCCTATCTCAAAATCATCCCCATTATCTGGATCTTTTATGGTTATTTCTATTGAACTGTTCTTATCTTCTGAAGAACACACATCTGCATCTGAGAATTTAGGGGGTTCTTTTGTATTGCCTACTAATATCTTTATCATTTCTGAATCTTTCATCCCTGTTGTATCTTCAGCAGTGAATTCCAAATCATATGTTCCAGATTGATTATATCCTGGTATCCAGGTGAATAAACCATTGCCATTTCCATTGTCTTTAAATTCAGCACCTTCAGGTAATTGAGAAGTTGTTAATTCAATAGCATTGTTATCCGGATCAGATGCATGCACATTGATTCTCAATTCGTTGTTCTCATTTACATTTTTGTTTCCAATCTTGCTTAATATAGGCAAGTCAGGAGCGCTGATTGTTATCATCCATGATTCAGGAGCAGTGTCTTTGTTTGTACCGTCACTGCATTCAATATTCCATAAATAAACTCCATCATTAAGATAATCTATGAAGAAACTTCCTTGTGTATTATTTGCAAAGTTATTTTTCTCAAGGATTTTGGAATTTACAACAACTCCGCATTCAAGATTATCCGCCATATTATCTTTTATAAAAAATTCAAACAAGACATCTCGGTTCTCAGTATAAAGCGTATTATTTTCAGGACCTTCTAATTCAACTTGAGGTTTGGTTATATCTGCACCATTTGAAACACCTTTTGTAGGATAATCAAATATTTTGAAGGAACCTTCTGTATCATCATTGAAACCATCTGTTTTTCTTCCAAGAGAGTTTATTGTACTGAATTCCTCATATTCTACATCATCCATAAGGATATCCTGACAGATTAATTGTATTTCTCCATTATTTTCAAGTGCATTCCATCCGAACGATGCAAATCCATGATTTCCTAGAGTACCATAAAGAGTTATATCTTCTGCACCGTTTGTAAGTTTGCATCCAGATAAATCAAATGTGCTTGTCTTAGGGTTGTATACTTCTACCCATCCTTCACTTCCCCATACAAATTCATTTATGAATATTTTTTGTAAAGCATTAACTTTAAATTCAGTATAACCATAACTATTCCCGTCATAAGCAAGAACTTTGAAAGTATGAATTCCAAAATCATCTTCCCCTGTCTGCCAGCTGAATTGATTCTTATTCACTTCATCCTGAACAAATCTTGAATCGTTTATTGAGAAATTGAATTCATCTCCTTCTTTATCTGTTGCACTTGCACTTACCTCAACTTTCCAACCAGCTAATACTAATTTGTCTTCTATAAGAGAAAGTTCTGGAGCATCATTCATAGGTATGACTCTTATTGTGAAATTTTCAGACAATTCATATTCTCCATCATCTACTGTTATAATTGCATCCTCTTCTCCAGACCACTCTTCTTCAGGTGTTATCTTAAGAACATCTCCATCCATAATAAGTGTGATATGAGAAGTGTTTTCAATAGTGTATTCTAATTCATCATCAACATCTTCTATATATTCATCTAAATCAAGATAATAAGTCTCATCTTCATCTATTTCAATTGTTCCAATCTCTTCTATTAAAACAGGCGCATCATTTACAGGAAGCACTCTTAATGTTATATTGTTTGTAAGTACAACATTTATTCCATCAGTTATCTTGAACATTATCCAGTCTTCTCCATACCAATTTTCTGCAGAATCAAAATATGCAACTCCATTCTCTATCTTTAATAAGCTTATTTCAACATTGCTTGAAGTGTCATGGAATAAGTAATATAATTGGTCTTCGTCCAAATCATAGAAATATTCTGTTAGATTAAGAGTGTGATTTCCATCTTCTTCCCATTCCTGGTCAGGTATATCCATTAATAATTCAGGAGCTTTGTTCCTGTTCCATACTTTTAATATGAACTCCTGAGAGCTTTCCTTTTCTCCGTCGCTGGCAATAGCAAAGAATTTGTAATCTCCTTCATCTTCATAATCTGTTTCCCATGTGAAAATGCTTTCATTCTCCAAATCCTGAACAAATCTTGAATCATTTATCTCATAACTAATTTCATCTTCTTCTGGATCATGGGCATTAATTGTTATTATTGCTATATCCTTCTCCTGTGCAGAGAATCTGTAAGCCATTTCTATTATGGGAGCATCATTTACGCAATTTTTAGACAAATCTTCTGATTCAATATTATATTCTGGATCTTCATCATCACAATCATTTCCTCCAGCAACTTCTGCTACAAATCCATCTTCATCTAAATCATTCAAATCTCCTCCGCTGCAATCCTGATCAACACTATCATAAGGTATTTCTTCTGCATCAGGATTTATTGAGGCATCCTTATCATTGCAGTCCAAATCTGTCAAGAAACCATCTCCATCTCTATCTTCTCCACTCATTGCCCAGTCTAATGAATTATAAAAAACAGTTTTTGTATCCTCTGTCCATAATTCTGTATCTGTAAATCCTAAAAATACTCCTCTCGCTTGTGCAATATGTCCTCCTCTAAGTTGAGAACCATTGGTTATTGTAGCTACAGCTGCACCATTCTTAGGGGTGTTTATCCCTAATAATTTTAAGAAAGATAATCCATCTGCAACAATTGTCTCTAAACCAGGAGCATCTAAAGATTTAGGGATATATTTTACTGTATAAGAAAGCATAACTCCGTCGGTGTTATAAGGTATGAAAGTTTCTCCAACTCCATTTACTATTGAACTTCCCTCATCAAACACATACACTTCAGTTGGATAATTGGAAGATTTTGTTGATACTCCATTATCAGACCAGAACCAGTCATCTATATGATAAGTATTGAGTATTACTGAATTTTTTGTGTTTACAGGTATTTGTGAGGGATTTGAAAATATTCCTTCCCCTACAAGTATTATACTATAGTTTGAAAAATCTGTAGATAGAAGAGAATTCTGATAGATAATATCGTAAGTATATCCTCCTTCATCCAGCAAAGTCACAAGAGCAACATCTCTATGAGCAGCATCTTTTGCAATATATGCAATGTCCTTTGCTAAAACACTTCCAATTCCTGAAAAGAGAATTAAGGATATTGCTAATGTTAAAAGAATTTTATTTTTCATTTTTGAAGAGGTTTTATTTTTCATTTAGATTTTCTTTTTCTTTTACTTTGGTTCCTCTTCTTACCCCAAATGTAAAGCAACACTAACAGTATTACAAGTAATATTAATGTACTAAATCCCCATGCTTTGAGTAATTTTGATTTTCCTGTGCTCTCTGGTTTTTCAGTATTTATTTGTTCTTCATTTTCTTCAGTTGTATTTTGTGGATTTTCTTCCTCTTCTTCTGGTTCTTCATAATCTGATTCTTTTTTGGCTATGACAACAATAGTAGAAGATAAAACAACCCCAGCATCCTTTCCTTCAACTGGTCTGAAAAATACATTCACCCTTCCTTCATATTTTCCTTCTTTTCTTACCCTTATCTCAATCTGTGCTTTTCTACTCTCACCTGCTTCTAAAATAAAACTCTCATCAACTAAATCAATGAATTTTGATGCATTTTCATCCAATTTTAAGGTGATATTTACTGGAACATCATTAACATTGTTTACTTGGATGCTTTTTTCAACTACTGTGTTGGTCCATCCATTTACTTCTGGATACAAAACCATTTTAGCATTTCCTATTGAACCTGTTACAGCAGATACTAGAAAACTACTTGAAATCATGAACATTAGTGCAAGTGCAAATATCAGTGTCTTTTTCATTGTCATTTGACACTTTAGAATGAATACACTATTTAAAGATTATTGTCGTCGAGAAAAGGGTTTTTTGTTATTACTTTTTTTTAATGAAACAAAAAATACCTTTAAAGATAATTACAAATACCTTCAAAAAGAACAAAAAAAGAAAAATAAAAGAAAAAGAAATAGCAGAATACTTTTTTAGACTGCTTCAGCCCAGAAATAAATCTGTCCACTATTAAAATCACCATTACAAGGTTCTGGAAGGTCAAGTCTGAACACTAATGACATTTCTGCACCGGGTGCTAATATATTAGCCATCCAGTAAGGACCTACTTTTTTAGCTTGTAAGATTTCATTGTTTCCATAGAATGGATTTGGATCATTAAATCCAATACCATACTCTATAGGAACATATCCTTCTGCATCAGCTCTTGCATCATCATGTGTGCTATAAGCACCACTTGTTGCATAATATCTGAATGCACTCAAACTCAACTGGTTTGTAGTAGGACATTTAGCTCCTGAATTTCCAGAATCGTAAAAGTCAGTTCCTGAGATGAACATATCTAACCATACTCCAGAACCATCATCAGCATCATTTCCAACTAATAACTTATCAGAGTAAGTACTTGTCCCAGGCCATACATTTTCATCAAAGGTTATTCCATTCTCTTCAACAAATAACTTGATTTCTGGATTAAGATACCAGTATTCTGTTTCATCCATTGTACCATTCTCACCATCAACATCTGTAGCCTTTACTGTTATTTCATATTCCCCATACATATTTTCTGGAGTTTCAACAGTAAATTTACATAAGTAGTAAGCCATCAAATCTCTGTTAAAAGTAGTTATCTTTTCTTCCAAGATTCTAGCATTACATGAACTCAATATCCTTTCTGGAGCCAAACTAAGCCTGTCACAATTTGCTTCCTTGTCTCCATCAACTGTTACATATACTTCAGAAACTTTGTCAATTCCATTCTTATCCATTACAAGAACTTCCATCTCGATTTGTTCTCCTTCAAAAGCATAGTTGTTCACTCTTTCAATCATCTCCTGACCATCTTCTGAAATTCTTCCAGGCCTAGTTCCATCATCATAGACAATTCTGTTGTCACACTGCCAAACTCTAGGTTCGAAATTTTCAGTTATGATATTAACCCCTACACCATAAGAGAGAGGTCCATCTACAGCGAAAACTCCTGGTACTAAAGATAATGTCAAAGCAGACATTACCAACAAACTTAATAATATTTTTTTCATTTTTTACACCTCCTTTCAATTATATGTTAATCTCTGCTACGCAGATAAGTTATCAAAAACTCTATCCGGATAACTATGATTTTTCACCTTTTTTTTAGAACAATCTTTTTCATCACCCACTTTAAATGAAAAAGTCTGATGTTTTTAAGGATTGTTGTCGTCGAGAAAAAGGGGCTTTTGTTATCACTAAGTCTTGATGAAACAT
>CAYZYU010000013.1:3511-16849 GCA_964482915.1 Candidatus Woesearchaeota archaeon | reverse complement strand
AATTAGAAATCTCTGTATAAGAACAATTACCTTTTGAACAAATATCTCTAGTACAATTGTTCAAATCATCGCATTGAGAATTTGATTTGCAGATGAAAGTATCGTTGAATTCATTTTCGTCTACAACACTTTGATTATTTTCCTGAACAACATACTGATCTTCAACTTCTCCTGTAACTTCTTCTCCTGAAGAAGATTTGAACACAGGGATTATAGATACCTTATCTATTCTTGAAGCATTTGCAAAATGAAATACAACCTGAAAGTTAACTTCTTCCAAACTTAAGATGGATATCTTTTTTCTTGTTACTTCAGTGTTATTGTCATAAAATATGAAGATTATAGATTCAACATTATCTTCTTCATCTGGTTTGTTTACATTTACATTTATATCGCTATAATTTAAGAGTTGAGCATTGGAAATTTTTAAATCTGCATTGAATTTTTCCAAAGGATCTTCATTATCTTTATCATTTCCATTTGAAATTCCCTTAACTATTAAGAATACAACTAATGCAGATAGTAAGAGGAGGGAAAAAGTAACTAATATTTTTGTTGAAATAGACAAAGTTGTTTTTTCCTGTTTTTTTTCTGGTCTTTTGTCAGGAAAATGATTAACAGAAGGAGTTAAGGGATTTCTTCTTGGATAATTTATAGGATATCTGCTTGGATATCTAACTGGTGGACCTCTTTTTATCATTAATTAATTTAAGAATGCGGTGTTTAAAAAATTTTATTTACTTAAAAAAAATAACAAAAGTTTTAATATCCAGATGTTAAAACAGAACTGCCAAATTTGCCAATTTTTTAGCGATTTTTTTATTTTATCGACGATAAAATGGCAGAAAGGTTTATAAACGGACCTTTCTTTTTTATGGTACAACATAGGAAAATCATGTGAAAAAGTAACAGGATTTTTTAAAAAATGAGCGATAAAAAAAATTACACAGCAGATGATATCAAAGTATTGGAAGGTTTAGAAGGTGTAAGAAAGAGACCTGCCATGTACATTGGTTCAACAGGAAAAGAGGGTTTACACCATCTAGTTTATGAAGTAGTTGATAACTCTGTAGACGAAGCTTTAGCAGGATTTTGTACAAAGATAAAAGTAATCCTAAATAAAGATGGCTCTGTAACAGTAGATGATGACGGAAGAGGAATCCCAGTTGATGAACATCCTGTCTATAAAGTACCAGCAGCACAAATAGCCCTTACAAAACTGCATGCAGGAGGTAAATTTGACAAGAAATCTTATGCTATATCTGGAGGATTACATGGAGTTGGTGTTTCATGTGTAAATGCCCTTTCAAAAAAATTAATACTTGAGATAAAACGTGATGGAAAATTATACCGCCAGGAATATTCAAGAGGAGATCCTACAACAAAGATGAAAGCTGTTGGAAATGGAGAAGGCACAGGAACAAAGATAACTTTTTATCCGGATGAACAAATATTCTCAACAACAACCTTTGATTTTAAAATACTTGAAACAAGATTCAGGGAAATAACCTTCCTTAATGCTGGATTAAAGATAGAATTAAGAGATGAAATAAAAGATACCAAACAAGAATTCTTCTCAAGTGGAGGATTAGTTGAATTTGTAAAATGGATAAACAAGTCAAAAGAAGTACTTCATAAACCAATATATTTCAAGAGAGAAATGAATAATGGTTCAATTGAGATAGCTATACAATACAATTCAACTTACCAGGATAATATATTTGGTTTTGTAAATACAATAAATACTGTTGAAGGAGGAACACATATCTCTGGATTTAAGACTGCTTTAACAAGAGTGATTAATGATTATGCAAAGAAAAAAGAATTATTGAAGAATGATTCTTTCTCAGGAGATGATGTTCGTGAAGGACTAACTGCAATAGTAAGTATAAAACTTGCAGACCCGCAATTTGAAGGACAAACAAAGACAAAATTGGGAAACTCCGAAATTAAAGGTCTTGTTGACTCAGTTGTGACATCTGCTCTTACAGAATTTTTCGAGGAAAATCCACAGATTGCAAAAAGAATATCTGATAAATCTCTTGAGGCTGCAAAAGCAAGATTAGCTGCAAAGAAAGCTAAAGATTTAGTAAGAAGAAAAAATGCATTCTCCCTTGGAGGACTTCCAGGGAAACTTGCAGACTGTTCCGATAAAAAATCAGAAGATACAGAATTATATTTGGTTGAAGGTGAATCAGCAGGAGGTTCAGCAAAGATGGCAAGAAATAAAGAGATGCAGGCTATTCTCCCACTTAAAGGTAAAATATTGAATGTTGAAAAAGCAAACCCCTCCAAGGCCCTTTCAAGTGAAGAGATTACAAATATGATTACAGTGATAGGAACAGGAATAGGAGAACAATTTGATCCTACAAAAGTTAGATATGGAAAGATAATAATGATGACTGATGCAGATGTTGATGGAGAACACATAAAAACACTTTTATTAACATTCTTCTTCAGATTCATGCCTCAGTTAATAGAAAACGGACATATCTATGCTGCAATGCCTCCTTTATACAGGATAAGAAAAGGACAAAAAGATATTTATGTTTACACAGATGAAGAACTGAAAAAAGCAGCAACTGATTTAGGAGTTAGTGAAGGGGGAGTAACAAGATTCAAAGGTTTAGGAGAGATGAACTCCACACAGTTATGGGAGACTACAATGAATCCTAAAACTAGAAAGATAAAGAAAATATATATAGAAGATGCTATTGAAGCTGATAGAGTATTCACCATGCTTATGGGTGATGATGTACAGGCAAGAAAAGATTTCATTCAGGAAAATGCACACGAGGCAAATCTTGATATTTAATTAAAATGGCAAAAAAAGGAAAACTAGCGACACCAGACTGGATACTAGAAGGATATGATTCTCCTGCAGCATATGCAAAAGCTAAGGGAAAATCAGTGCCTGATAAAAAAGAAGGAAAAACCTTCAAAATAAAAGTCTGTCCAAAATGTGGAAGCGATGAGGTTGGTGTAACTTTGAGTAATTTAGATTCAGAAGAAGAAAGTAATACAGGAAAACAATGGGAATGTAAAAAATGCAAGTGGACTGGTGGAAATGTTAAAGAAAAAGAATTATCAGAAGATGAATTGATGGCATTATTAGACAAGAGAGGGGAGGAAGTTGCATAAAATGAAGATAATAGCAGTTAGTGGTTATTTTGACCCATTACATGTTGGGCATATTGAACTTTTCAAATTAGCAAAATCTCTAGGAGACAAATTAGTTGTAATAATTAATAATAATGATCAGACTGAAAGAAAAAAAGGAAAATACTTCATGCATCATGATGAAAGAGCAAAGATAATCCAGGAATTAGGATGTGTTGATGAGGTTTTTGTTAGCATTGATAAAGACAGGACAGTATGTGAATCTTTGCGTGCAGTTAAACCTCATGTTTTTGCAAATGGAGGAGATAGAAAAAAGAACGGGTTTACAGTTGATAATACTGATATTCCTGAAGCAGCAATATGTAAAGAATTAGGTATAGAAATGGTTGACGGGCTTGGAGATAAAATACAATCCTCATCAGATTTGGTCAAAAGATATAATGATATTCAACAAGGAGAAAACAAACAATGACACCAAATATTGACCCAAAAGTTGAAGAAGATTTAAAGAAAGGAATTGTTCATACAGAAGTTTCTGAAGAGATGAAAAAATCTTATCTGGATTATGCAATGAGTGTTATAATCTCAAGAGCTATTCCTGCAATTGAAGATGGTCTGAAACCTGTTCAGAGAAGAATTTTATATTCAATGTATCAGATGGGATTAAAACCCAACACCCCGACAAAAAAATCAGCAAGAATTGTTGGAGATGTTATTGGTAAATTTCATCCTCATGGAGATACAGCTGTTTATGATGCAATGGTAAGAATGGCACAAGAATTCTCTTTAAGATACCCTCTTGTCTATGGACAGGGAAATTTTGGTTCAATTGATGGAGATCCTCCCGCTGCTTACAGGTATACTGAAGCAAAGTTAATGCCAATTTCCAACGAACTTCTTCAGGACCTTGAGAAAGAGACTGTAAAATTTGCACCTAATTTTGATAATTCACTTAAAGAACCAGAATTACTTCCAGGAAAACTTCCTTCACTTATCTTGAATGGTGCTTCAGGTATTGCTGTAGGTATGGCAACTAATATTCCTCCCCATAATTTAGTAGAGGTTTGTGATGCAATAATAGCCTACATCAAAAACCCAAACATAAGTTTTGAAGAACTTACAGAAATTGTTACTGGACCGGATTTCCCCACAGGAGGAAGTGTCCAGGGAGATATGCTTGAATTATACAAGACAGGACGTGGAAGACTCATAATGCGTGGTAAGACAACTACAGAGACTATAAAAAATAAAGAAGCTGTTGTCATAACTGAAATCCCTTATATGCTTAATAAGACAATACTTGTAGAGCAAATAGCTCAATTAATCCAGGAAAAAAAGATAAAAGATATATGGGATTTAAGAGATGAATCTTCCAAAGGGAAGATAAGAATAGTCCTGGAATTGAGAAAAGAAGCAGACCCAAAATTCATAATAAATTCCTTGTACAAATATACAAGACTTCAGGATTCTTTCAATGTGAACTTCTTGGCTCTTGATGGGGGGAAACCCAAAGTCATGAATCTTAAAGAAGTTCTGGATGCTTATGTAAAATACAGGAAACAAATAATAACAAGCAGGACAAAATTCGAGTTGAAAAAAGCAAAAGAAAGACAGGAAATTGTTGAAGGACTGTTGATTGCATTAAAAGACATTGACGGGGTTATAAATATTATAAGAAAATCCAAGACAGCTGTTGATGCTTCTGAAGAATTGATGAAGAAATACAAATTAAGCAAGAAACAGACACAAGCTATTCTTGAGACTAAGTTACAGCAATTGACTTCTATGGAAGTTGATAAATTAAAAAAAGAAGCAGAAGAATTAAAAGAGAAAATAAAAGAATATGAAGCAATTTTAGCAGACATAAAAGAAGTTCTTAAGATAATTACCAAAGAAGTTAATGAATTAAAGAAAGAATACGGGGATGCAAGACAGACCCAGATCCTTAAGAGTATTAAAGAGATAAAAGAAAAAGACCTAATCCAGGAAAAAGAAGTTGTAGTTACAATAACTGACAAAGGATATTGCAAGAGAATGGATGTTCAGTCTTACAAAGAACAGAACAGAGGTGGAAGAGGAGTGATAGGAAGTGATTTAGCAATGGGAGATTTTGTGAAGCAATTGATAACCTGCTCAACTCATGATTATTTAATGTTCTTCACCAGCAGAGGAAGAGTTTTATGGTTAAAGGCCTATGATATTCCTGTTGCAGAAAGATACAGCAAAGGAAAAGCTCTAATCAATATGTTAGGATTAAAAGATGAGAAAGTCACAAATGTAATCTCTGTAAAGAACTTTGAGGATAGTCTGTTTATGGCAACAAAGTTGGGTGTTGTAAAGAAAACTCCATTAAGCAATTTCTCAAACCCAAGAGCTTCAGGAATAAAGGCTCTTAACTTACCAAATGATAATACAGATGTTCTTGTTGGAATTGAAGTTGTAAAGAAAGACCAGGAAGTTCTTCTTGCAACCAAGCACGGTAAAGCTATAAGATTCAACTCTAATGATGTCAGAGACATGGGAAGATCAAGCTATGGAGTTACAGGAATAAAACTTGACAAAGGTGATGAGGTTGTAAGTCTAGAGATTTTAGATACTCCAGCAGTATTGACAATAACTGAAAATGGTTATGGAAAAAGAACTGAAGTTGAAGAATATAGAAAAACAGCAAGAGCTGGAAAAGGAGTTATTAATGTTAAAATATCTGAAAAGACAGGAAATGTAATAACAACCGTTTCTGTTAATGACAAAGATAATATAATTGTAACAACAGCTAAAGGAATTGTAATAAGAACCTCTCTTGAAAGTATAAGAGTGATGGGGCGTGCAGCTCAGGGAGTAAGAATTGTTAAGCTTCAGGGAGATGACAAAGTAACTGACTTGACTAGGGTTATTGAAGAGATTTAATGAAAGTATTAAATTATCCAAGTAAAACCTATCTTTGTTAAGCCTACCAACATTAATCTGTTATCAAGTTGAACAATGTTTAATGGAATGTTTTCCTGTTAACAGTTGTATTTTTATAATCACTTTCCTTCACCTAATTTTTCTAAGACATTCTTTTGATATTCTTCTAAATTAGAAAAGTCTTCATATTTAGGCATATTTTTCAGAACATATTCTATACCTTTATCTCCATGAATAGAAATTATTGGGGACATTAAATTAAATCCAACATCATAAATATATTTCTCATACTCTTTACGATTTTTTATATCCTTAATAGAAGAAGGCCATATTTTCAAAAGAGGTTTTGTATCAGGATTTTCATAATATCTTGCTATTCCCTCATTGACTATCTTATCAAACAAGATATTTGTCAGATCTTCACATTTCTTATCCACAAAATTCTGAAATACTATCTTATGTAGTCCATTATCTTCTTCACTTAGCCTAAGCAAACCAACATATACTTCAATAAGACTTCTTGAGTAACTATTCTGCATTTCAGATTTTAATCCTAATCGCTCCTGAATTTTGTCAACATGATGATGTGCAAGCTCATGCACCATGGTCTTGTTTAAAAGAGAATCCAAATCCCTGAAATTCTCTTTACAGGCTCTTTGCATTCCATAATAATTTATCTTAAGAGAATCACTCCAGGGAGAGTAAGTTCCCCATACTGGGACCCAATCATTTTCAGGAAAAATTCCAAAATTAACATTTAATCTGTCAAGGCTATACTCTTTTCTTATTTTTTGTTCTATTTGTGATTTAGTGAGTTCCTGTTGCCTTGGTAGCTCCTGAACTTGAGGATTTAAGAAATTAATTCCAAATACAAAAGGTAAAAACCAATTCATTGGTTTTCCAATAACCACTTATTAAAAAATTTATTGGTGATTAACTATAATTTATCTCAAAAGAGAATATTTTTAAATTGAAAAATACTTAATAACTAATGGCTGGAGGTGGTAAAAAGGAGAGGAGATTTCTTAGAAGCATATTTAGTGATGACGAAATACAAAAAGCTCAAAAATTAGATAATAGATATAATAACACAAAATCACAAAACCCTCCACAGAACAGGAAAGTTTCCCCTGTTAATAACAATCCCCCTAAAAAGCAGGGAAAGATAAAGAAAGAAAAAGAATACAAGCCAAAAAACGAGTTCTCAAACATAATAAGAAAAGAAAGAAGAGAACATGCAGCAATGATAATCCTTACAGTTGCAATAGTCCTTCTATTAATTTTTATTGGATATAGTATGTATACTTATTATCAAAAGAAAGTAGAGACACATAATCAGATTACTTCACTTAACGGAAGTATAAATGATTTGAGCCAGCAAAAAACTCAGCTAATTTCAGACAAAGAAAATTTAACAGCAGAGATAATTGCAATGAACGAGACAATAGCATTATTACAATCACAAAAGACACAATTGAACGCACAAAGAAATACTCTAGCTGATGAAAATTCTGAGCTACAGGACGAATTAGATGCTCTTCAAGTAGATTATGATACTTGTATTGATGATCTTGAAGCCACTCAAAATGACTTAGATGATTGTGAAGCTACTTGCCCTTAAGATGAAAAAGAGAATCAAACTTGCACTAGTCCTAAACAACTTTGTATGGTTTATTGTATATTTTGCAATGATTTTTGTATACTTCATGTACATTGCCCCTGCTTATCCTCTCCCCTTCACTGATTTCTGGGCAATACTCACTCTGATTATAACTTTAGTCTACATTGCAATAGGATTCTTTGTTATAATCTCATTTGCAAAGTCAATTGTAGAATTTTTCAAGAAGAAATAAATTACTTCTTCCTCTCTTTCTGTGAAGAACTCCATATGATATAAGTCAAAATACCAGGAGCTAATAATATGATTAAATCTAAAAGCACTTCTCCTATGGGAGTTTCTGAAGGACAGCCGCAAGAACACCCTTCTGGTATCAGATTAACTGAAAAAACATTGGGACAAGTCCCATTATCAATATAATTACATTGTTCACAAAGAGTCATATAATTAGATACATAATACAAGAACATATACCAAGCAATAATAGCTATTATTGACACTAGAACTTTAATCTTAGTTGGCTTGAAGTTCATGATTATAATAAGTAAAATGGTTTTATAAGTCTTTTCAAAATTTATCTTTTTCTTTTAATTTTTTCATCAACAATCCCCTCTAATTTTTCTTCAATGTTTCCTTTTTTTGTAAGCTCTTCGGGTATTCTATATTCCATCCATCTGATATTTCTTTTTTCAACAACTTCCTTCAGATTTTTTTCCTGAGGAGAGAGCTTGGAATTTCCACTCTTCATCTCTACAAAAACAATTTCATTTATTTCCTTTCCATCCATTCCCTTAAATACCAAAAAATCAACTGGTTTTCCTACAAATTTGCATTCTGTAGGCAAGAATGGAAAATTTGGAAGATAAGGGGCTAATTGTTCTGAAAATTGTCCACCAATCACTGCCCTTGATTTCATTATTGCTTCTTTTTTATAATCAGGAAGCTGCTCTTCCCAATATCTGTCACGTTTGAAACTTCCTGCCCTTGTTCCTAACCAATAAGCAATTGCTAATCCAACAAGAAAAATTAGGATTAGAAGTATTGTTAAAAGTTCCATATTATTCTTCGTTCTCCTTTATCTCTTCATCGATTATCTCAAGTTTCTTTATAGAACTAAAGGGTATGAATCCCTTGTATAATTTATTCTCTCCTTCTACCTCAAATAATTCAACAACCTTCTTCTCATCATTAATCCTGCCAGTCACTTCATCAGAATCTTCTTCAGAAGTTATAAACTCTATTCTAAACCTAAGAATATCACCTGCCATAAGAAAAAAAACATGATATAGCTTATAAATATTTAGTTATATTTTTTATTTACAATTAGAATTCTTCAAAACTTGCTCCATCATAACATCTGCAGGAAGTCTTCCATCAGCAGATAAAAGTTCAACATAAAAATCTCCTGGAAGTCTGGATTTGTCTGCTGTTATTTTTAATCCTGAATTTTCCAATAATTGTATATCGTTGTAATTATCCCCTATTGCCATAACATTCTCTTTTTTCATCCCATGCAAACCTGTAACCATCTTAACTCCCATTCCTTTTGTCTGAGTATTATTTATTCCTATATCATAAGCTTCTCCATTCCAAAGGCAATAAAGATTTTTATGCTCTTCAAGAAGTTTTTCTATCCCTGAAACCCTGTCATGACAATGGACAGTTATTATGAATTCTTTTAGTTCATATCCTTTGATATTCTCATGAGAAATCTTTCTTAATTCAGCACTTACTCCATTCAACTCATTAAAACTATTGATATGCTGATATATTTTTCCTCTATACCAGCTTGAACTTCCATTTTCATATGTAAGGCTTGTATAAGGAAGGACATCTCTAAACATTTCCTGAAGCACGTACAATCCTCTGCCTGAATTTATATTCAAAGAATAACCTCTTTCTTTAAGATGCCTCATCTGCTCAATCTGGTCAGGATGAATTCTTTTTATTTCAAAAGAAGTGAAATCTCCTTCTGTCTTTATTTTAGTCCCTCTCCTGACTAATACCCCATCAACATCAAATACAATAAGTTTTATTGGCTCTAAATCTTTGCCTGATAATTCAGATATGTGCTTCATTTTATATAATAAATTTAAAGTTTAATTAAATCTATCCTTAGGGAAGATATTCTTCAATATTAAAGGATCAGATTATACTAACCCCTGATGATGCTGTAGATTCTGATGATGCATCATCTTTTTTCTATGCATCTCTGCTTTATGTCTTTTCTGTCTTTGTTTTTCTGTTGCAATGAATATTATTAAAAAAATTATCAATCCAAAAAGAAGTATTGCAATATATTCTAATGTGCCAAGATGTATTCCTAGATAATCTACTGCCATTTAAAATCAAGATTAAACTCTTTTTTAAGGATTATTGTGATAAATCCATAATACTTAAAAAGAGAGTATTCTGAAAGAGAGTATGGAAGAAAATATTCTTGAAGAAGTAATGAAGCTAATAAAACCTCTTAATGAAATAGAGACTGAAGAACTTTCAAAATTAGAGAGGATATTTGGAAAAAAATTTGACCTTATAGCCATGAAAGATCATCTAGTATATGGTTATATCCTAGCAGAAAATTTTCCAGAAGAGTATGAACAAAAAGAGTATAAAGAAAAGATGAGCGGAATACCTGAAGGTTTTAGAGGCATATATCTTGGAACAGAAAAGGAACATAGCAGATATAGAAAACTAATGTGTAGAGATATACTACGTAAAAAAAACTAAAGAGTATTTAATTATTTTAACACCTTCCAACTAAATGTTTCCAGGCATTGCAATATTTGGTGACTTCTTCTTCTTTTTCCTGTTCAACATATTCATTGTCGCATTGTTCAATAGTTGGGGGAATTATTGTGAACAATAAATATACATTATCCAAATCATAATCCTGCTGAGTCTGCTCAGAAAGAATAACTGGTCCCCAAAGAGAAATAAGTTCTCTTTTTGCCTTAGTTGCTGGATTTTCAGTGCATACAGGATAAACATATCTTGAACTGTTCCAGTCTTCTATCTCTTTAATCATATCTGAATCTTCTGCTAATAATCTCTGGAATTCATCAAATGATTCCTTCCCATTAGTAAAATCAAAATCAGAAATGAGATAAGCATCTGCATCAAGGCAATATATTCCACCGTTATCTCCGATATTTCTTATGCTGGTATATAGATATCCCTTCAAGTCAGAATATCTGTATAATGCCTGCCCCTCTGAAGAATAAATAGGAGAAGCTTTAGTATAATCTAAAGACCCTGTCCTGAAATTAGCAGCAAAAGAAAGATCTTTCTCAACACATGTTTCAGTAGAGACGTTTTCTTTTATAGCATTTGTTGTGGTATAAGGAACCTGAATAACAATAAGAACTATGATTATCAAAACAATGAGCAAGATGAAAGAACCAACTTCAAAAAAACTTTTTCCCCTCTTGATTTTTATCTCTTTACTCTCATGAACTTTTTCACCCTTTTCACTCTTCTCCCCTTTTTCCATGTAGAGAATAAATGTCAGGGATATTTAAACATATTAGCGTTTTTAATATATATTTTAAAGGAGATAATTCATTAATTTTATTCAAAACTCTTTTATCATATCTATACCTATTCTGCTGCCATCAAACTTATGTTTAATAGCTCCAAGTGTCTTTTCTTCTATCTCTCCAACTATTCTTTCAAGATATTTAAGCTTCTTACTCCATACTCCTGAACAAGTAGAAACAGAATATTGAAATTCATCTCTACGATAAATATTAGCTCCGGCAAATGCAGCAGGCATTAAATCAATAAAGAACTTTGCATCAAAGCTAGTATATTTTTTGCTATAAAGGAAAACCTTTGCAGTATGATGTAATGGTAAATCTTCATCCTTCTCTTTAATAATCTTAAAATCAGGATATTTTTCTTTCATCTCCTGAATCTGTTGTTCTGTTATATCTATATTATCTAAATTTAATGGCATGAAGAGGGGATATGAATTGGGTTTTTAAGAATTATTGTGATAAAAGAAAGTCCATTATTAGCCGTAATCCGATTTAACCTTGTAATCATAATAGTTTATCTTGTTAATGCTAATCAAACGATTATGAAATATCTGATAATTTAATTTTTATCTAAGAAATCCCATTCCAAAACTATAAAAACACTGATTTTCATTAAAATATCCATGAGCAGAAAAAGACTTAAGAAACACAGACAAATGTCAATGAACAAAAGACTTGCTGGACTTGGAAACAAGAGACCAATGTCTGAAGAACAAAAGGCAGCAAGAAAAAGGCAGAGTGAGATTGACAGGGCAAGGACAAAAGCTGATTTGGAAAGAAGATTAGGTAAAAAAGCAGCCAAATAGTTTTATATACCATTCTAATTTAATTTATTCATGGCATCAACACCTCCGGGCGCGCAAAAAATGAAAATCGACTACAATGTCGACAAGAAAATCTATGATGATTTTGCAAAGAACTGCAGCAGGAAAGGCTTTGCACCACAGGTAGTTGTTGAAAAACTAATGGCAAAGTTCAATGAGAAAGGGGAGAATTGAGACTAATTCTTTCCTCTTCAAGCATCCCTGAATAAAATCATAAAGTATTAACTGAATAGAAGTATATATAAAACCTCAATAAGACCAATTTTAATGGATAAAAATCAACCACCACAACAAACATTGAAAGATTGCTTTGGAACGAAGGAATGGTCCAAGACTTCAGGTATATGCAGGGGATGCAAGTTAAAAGAGAGTTGTGGGAAGATAAAGCTAAGCAAGACTGGATGAAAATATTATATTGAAAAAATAAAAAATTAAACATCTAATAAGTGAATAAAAGTATTTCAGAATATATTTATAAATTCCTTAATCCTGAATATAATATAAAAATGGGTAAAGAATCACTTGGTTTTTTCAGAGCAATTGGTAAAGGCCAGAGCTACCTTAATATGTTTTACCTGCTGGCTGCATTCCCTCTTGGATTAATTTATTTCATATTTATTGTAGTAGGTTTTTCTCTTGGTCTTGGACTGTTTATTACCCTGCTTGGAATACCAATACTTCTTGGTGTGATGTACATGTGGCTGGGTTTTGCATATTTTGAAAGAAAGATGACTTCAGTGCTTCTCAATATAAATATACCCTATGCTTACAGAAAGAAAACCAAAAAAGAAGGATTATGGAACAGTTTAAAGAGGACAATGACTGATTCTTATACCTGGAAAAGCTTTGGATATCTGATACTTAAATTCCCTCTTGGGATAATTTCATTTGTAGTGCTTGTTACATTCATTTCAGTGACTTTAGCCCTTATTGCATCTCCTTTTGTTTATTACTTGTATGATATAGGAGTGATTTCAGGAACAATGTGTTCTGGAAGTTCCTGGTGCCTGCTTTACAATTATCCAACAACAATATTTGCAGCTGTTATAGGAATATTCATGATTTTTGTATCTCTTGCATTGTTCAACGGTTTGGCATATGTTTCTGGATTGCTTGCAAGAGAGATGCTTGAAAAGAGGAAGTGAAGTTTAAACAATTAATTTTATTTCAAAAGAGACTCTACAATTGAATATCCAATAAGTCCATATCCGCTTAATTTTATTAGTTCATATCCGATTGTTGCTTTTTTCAGAGAAGATAAATTAGGAGTTTCTTTAGGAAGAGACAATGCAGCTCTGAAAGAATATCCTGGTTCCAAAATCATTCTGGA
>CAYZYU010000013.1:0-3501 GCA_964482915.1 Candidatus Woesearchaeota archaeon | reverse complement strand
AACATCCAATTATGTAACCTTTAAGAGTGTTATTTTTTTTAAATTCTTCTTTAAACTTACCTTCTAAGTTATTTGCATCAAGTTCCATATATTTTCAGATATAAAGGCATTTTTAAGAATTATTGTGATGAAGAAACCTTTAAATTATCCAGAGATATTAATTAATTATGAAAAGAGGTTGGAGAATTGCAATGATAACATTAATTATCTTGTTAATTCTATCATTTGTTACATTCTATTTTGCATATAGGGTCATTAATAGGCCCCTTGGAGGGGTATTCTATAGATATACGTGCTTATTCGCCACAAACGATATCCCATGTATCTCTCAACAGGATTGTAATTCTGAAATAAATCATCAATTCTGCAATGAGACCATCTCAAAATGTCAACCATATATTACTACAAACAACCGAGATGATTGTCTGGATGCTATAGAAATATTTGAAAACAGTTATGATTAACTAATTATTTTTTTCTTCCTCACAACCTTTATTGTGAGTTTGTCTTCATAAACAACTTTTTAAACATGAAAGTTTTAGAATAAGTATGGGTGAATTCTTTAAGTCTAATTGGAAAAAGATAGCCTTGACAATCTTTATCTTGACATTTACAGCTTTTTTATTTTACAAATCTCAAAATACAGGACTTACAAAAATACCTCTAATTATTTTATATACAATGATTTTTCCTATGTTCTTCTTTGGAATGTTTGGAGTAATTGGATTGCTTATTGGGTTGATATTAAACATTCTTTGGCTTTACCTTATTTCATGTATTTTAATTGCACTTTTTGGAGTTATTAAAAATAAGATAAATTGGACAAAAAAGAAATTGATTATTTTATGTTCAATAATATTAATAGGAATTCTGGTATATGGTTTTTTTAATCTTGGGATGAGTGATGTTTTTGTTAAAGCTGCAGATGATAAGGGTGCTACAATAGAAGGAGTAAAAGAAGTTGTAAATGCAAATAATCAATTTTCTATTGATTTATATTCAAGAATAAAAAATGATTCTGAAGGGAATATCTTTTTTTCCCCATGGAGTATATCAAATGCAATGGCAATGGTATATGAGGGTGCAAGAGGTGAGACGGCTGAGGAAATCAAGGATGTATTTTACTTTCCTGAAGAGGATTCTTTAAGAAGATCTTCCTATGCAAATATGTTAAATACAATAAACAAAGGAGGTGGCGAATATCAATTAAGCACAGCAAATGCAATCTGGTTACAGGAAGATTATCCTTTTTTACAGGATTATAAAGATACAATAGACAGATATTATTTAGGAAAAGCTAATACACTTGATTTTGTAAACAATCCTGACCAGGCAAGTTCTGAAATAAATAATTGGGTTACAAAGAAGACCAATAACAAAATAAAAAAAATTACCTCTCCAGATATGTTCAATCCTTCAACACGTGCTGTTTTAACTAATGCTATTTATTTCAAGGGTAAGTGGGAGCATCAGTTCGATAAAGATGATACAGAACAAAGAGATTTTACTCTTGAATCAGGTCAAAAAGTAAAGGTTCCTATGATGCAGTTTAGAGACGATGAAATTGAATTTAATTATTATGAATCTGATGGAATCCAGATACTTGAGATGCCTTATAAGGGGGATAAAATATCAATGTTAGTGCTTCTCCCAAGAACAGAAACCTCTGAATCTGAATATTGGCCTTATGATTTTGAATCTATAGAAGAAAATGCATCTTTAAGCAACATTACACAATTGGAATCAATCTTAAGTGAAGAAAAACTTCAAGAGTGGAGAAGTAAAATGGAACCTAGAACAGTTTTTATTTATCTTCCAAAGTATCATTTCGAAACAACATATTCATTGGATAATTACTTGAAAAGCATGGGGATGGGTCTTCCTTTTACCTGGCCAGGTGCAGATTTTTCAGGAATTGATGGAACAGATATGCTCTACATTGATAAAGTCCTGCACAAAGCTTACATTGATGTTTATGAAGAAGGAACAGAAGCAGCTGCAGCAACAATGATTAGTATGACTATTGGAGCTGCAATGCCAAACTTTATAGAATTCAAAGCAGATCACCCATTTATATTTATAATTCAGGAAAAAGAAACTGGAAATATACTATTTATGGGAAAGGTTGTTGATCCAAGATAATTTATCAAATAATTATTTACTTTTTCTTAACTTTCTTCCTCACAACTTTTATTGTCAACTTGTCTTTATACGCAGGTGTCAATGCAGGCAGAAGATGAGACAGGAATTGCTCTGCAGTTGCCTTTCTGATTATGCCCCTTCCGCTTTTCTGTTTCCATCCTTTGGTTTTACTGTCTTTATCCTTGTTCTTATACCAAATCTGCTTGCTCCCTCCCTTCGTTATGAAGTAAATAACACACTCGTCGTTTTTCATTTTGATGATAGGAGGAAAGAGATTATAAATATTAGGAAAAGAATAAATTTATATTTTAAGAATCCTTGTATAATTTATGACTGAAGATCATAAAAAAGAAAAAGTGAATTATGAATGTGAACATTGTTATAAGGAATTCAAGACTTCTGAAGAATGTAATGAACATGAATTGCATTGTCCAAAGAAACCTGTAAGAATTAGAGGAAACATTAAAACGAGATTTGGTGTCTGGGAAGGTTTTAAATTCGGGATAGGGTTTGGATTGGGAATTTTGATTATTGGGATATTAGTGTTTATTATTAAAATGTATATTGGTATTAGTATATTAAATTCTGTTTTTGGATAAAGAAGGAGGCAAGGAAGAGGGAGAGGAAGGAGAGGAGAAATTTTAAAACCTATTAGTTCTTCATAAAAATATGAACAAAGAAGAATTTATTAATAATATATTCCTTGCACTTTTGGTAGTAATCTTTTTAAAAATATTTGATGCTTTTTTTTCGTTAAATAATATTGCTTGGCAAAACCTAGAATTAACGGGATTTTTTTATATTTATTTATTAATAATGATACTTTCGTCAATGGTTCAAATGTACCCTAAAATAATAAATCTTAGTGATGAAAGATTAAAGATTCTTCTGAGAAAATTTGTAATTTGGGGTTGGATAATCTGGTTTTTTTTATTTTTTATGATTTCATTTATTTCAACGTGCAGATTGGGAGGTTTCCCAGGATTAAAACTTTGTGCGCAGAATATAAGTTCTGTTATTAATTAAGAACCATCTCCTATCTAATTTTCTTCCAAATCAACCTGAATCTCTTTCAATTGTTCAAGAGCATCACCTAATTCTTCAACAAGTTCTTTTGCTATAATATCTGGATCAGGTAATTTATCCAAATCATCTAAACTTTCATCCTTTAACCAGAAAATATCTAAATTTGTCTTATCTCTTTTTAAAATATCTTCATAATTAAAGCACTTGAATCTTTCAGTTTCTTTTCTTTGATGTCTATTACTTGGATTGTAACATTTAATGAAATCTTGTAAGTCATCGAATTTTAGGATTAAATTTAACTTCTACAGGTTTTAATGGCATACTGCTGTCAAA
>CAYZYU010000012.1:0-17503 GCA_964482915.1 Candidatus Woesearchaeota archaeon | reverse complement strand
ACATAACAAAGATAACCTAAGTGCACAAGGTTCGAGAGAGTTATAAAAATTAAAATTTTTGGAGAGAAGAGTAGCATTAAATCACATAAATTCTTAAAAAAGATAAATTAGTCTAATGAAGATGGATTATAAATGTCCTCTTGACGGGTCTTCTTTGTTGTCTGATTACGATGATGAAAATTTTTCTTATACTTGCCCCACTTGTAGCGCACTTTATCTTATTCCTCAAGGACAGCCTAATCTAAATAAATTTAAAGAAATAGAATCTCAGGCGCTCTTTAAATTAGATAAATACAGAAAAAGATTAGATGAAATTAGAAAAGAAGAGGAATCCATAATAAAAATAATTGGATTTACTGAAGGAAGCGGCTTATTAAGTAAGTTGAACAAAGCTAACCTAAGTGCAAAAAGTTCAGAATAAGAATAAAAATGTCAAAAAAACCACTTGATTTAATCAAATTTGGAGAACAAGAATTCAGATTAAATCTCTATAATGAGTATTTTGGAAAAATTAGAGCAATCCAAAATGATGATAAAACCGGATATGCAGTTATTTACGAGCAAAACATTCCAGCAATATCTGGACCACCTATGAATCGAGAAATATACCTGGAAGCTATCAAATCTTTAAATGATTTGGAAGAAGTTGCAGAAGCTTATTCTAAAAAAATAGCAAAAAAGTATAAATGTTCTTTAAATAACTTAGCTAACCTAAGTGAAGATAAACAATTTTTCAAAAGGGCCACAGACCCAGAACGGTTAAAACATTTTGTTAAAATAACTAAGGAAATTCTTCAAAATCCCAAATATCATAAAAAATAGGATAAAACTACGCACAAGATATATTGTGCGTACCCCTAAAATCACCTGTTTTTAGCCATTTTAAGAGCTTTTTTTATTTCTGAGGGATAATTGTATAATCCCAATCAAGAATTTCATTTCTTTCATACTGGGTATCCCTATAAACAAACTTTTCTCTTTCACTCCCCCTCAAATAACGGGTTACTGTTTGAACATATTTATATCCATTTTTGTGTTCAAGTTCAAATTTTACAGTAAAGTATCTTCCAGTATCTCCTGTATTTCTAATATCCACAACATATTCTTTTACATAATCCCCAAATGTCCCCTTCCTGGTGTCCTCATAAGCATCTTTAGTATAAGAAAGACGGGTTGTAGGAATATATTTTATATTCTGATGTTCAAAAAGAGGATATCTATTATAATTTTGATATTTCTTTATCTCTCTCTCCTGACAAGAATAATATGTTTTTTGATTATAATCTCTTTCTTGTTTATAATTAGAATCAATTTTGTATACCCTTTGATCATAAGACTGAAGGGAATTTACAGGAGAAGTAAGAAGAAGACATATTCCTAAAAATATTAAACAACTTAACCATATTTTTCTGTATTTTTTCATATATTTATGATAAATTAACGTTTTTTAAAAATTGCGGTTATTTAGTAGCCATTAATTATTTCATACACTTTCCTTCTATCTTTTTCAGGAAGCCTTTCATAAATTTTTTTAATGTCTTCGTACAATCTCATATAATCTTCTTTATTCCACTTCCTTTTTGCTTCTTGGTACTCTTTAACAAGATTAAATATATCTTTCCTATCTATTTTAATTAGCATCTCTTTAATCTTTTCATAAAAATATCCTTTTGTTTTTGTAGGTAAAACAGGATATATCTCTTTAATTTTATAATAATTCTCTCTTGCCTTTTCAATTTCTTTTTCCTTGAGTAATTTTTGGATGTCTTCAAGTAAATTAAATACCTTTACTACATTAGGTTCTTTTTTCCAACTCGCTATTCTAAATTTTTTTAATACAAAAGGGATTATAAATAAAAGGGCAATTAGCAGGATAAATGCCACAATAAAATATAAAGTAAATTCCCCAGAGATAAATTCAAATACAAAAAAACCAGTAACTCTTCCTTCAAACTTATTTAAATCATCTTCAAACAAAAGAGTTTCTGTTTTTTCTACATCTTTTAATTTTAAAGGGCTAGAAATATAATAAATTATCTCATCTTTTTCCAAATCTTCATAATTTATTTCAAAAAGAGGATCCTCATTGATTACTCGATTATCATTTAAGAAGATAACTTCTTCTGCACTTTCAGCCACTTCTTTTGGTATGACCTCCAATATTTTATTATAAGAATCATCATTCAAATCTATCTCTTTCTTAATTAAAGTAATTTTTTGGGTCCAGTTTTCATATTCAATTTCAACTTCTTTTACTTTAACAGACACAGATAGCTCATTTTGGAGCTCTCTATTTATTTTTGCTAATTTATTTATTGAAGCTTTACTAATTTGAGTATTGGTAGCTTGGAAATATTCTTCTATAAGCTTTTCAAAGTCTGTTTCTACACTATTTTTAATATATTCATTGCTTCCCTTTATAATAACACTCTTAGGAATCTTATTTTTTATCTCTTCTAATTCAGCTAGATACCCCTCAATTTTTTGTTCTCTTAAAGTTTCACTGGAAACATATTTATAATTTTCTTTAAAGAAATTTTCTATATCTAAAAGTCTTTTTTTATAATATTTTGTGTCATTTAATAAATTTAATTCTTCTATAACCTCTTTTTCTTCTAAATTAAAGTTAGTTGTAATAAAATCATCTGCTTGCTGTTTCAACTCCCCTATTTCCTCTTTTTTAGTATATCCTTCTGAGGATTCATCTAAACTATCGTTAACATTTATCTCAAAGAAGCTTATTTCCCAATCATAATTTGATGAATTGTCATAACATTCTACAATCCATTCATAGATACCATCTTCAAAATCTTTTAATGCTATTTTTACCTCTTTATTATTTTGTACAGAATAATTATTAGCAAGAGCTCTTTGTTGAGAGTTCAATGGGAAAACTAGATTTGAATCACTTGTTGAGCAATAATTCATAGACGCACAATTTTCATATAACTTAAATGTACAATTTTGTATTTTAACATCATCGCTTGCCTTATATGAAAAATTTACTATAGTATCAGATAGGATATCTTCATCATCTGGATTTAAGAGATTAATTGAAGGAGCATCGTCGTCAGTAGTATTTGTAGAGTCCTTTGTAACACTTATCCCATTCTTTTGTATGGGAGGAAATGTTGTCCCCCCTATAGTTGTTATTAACTTTACAGTATATTGCCCATTATTAGGATATTTCTTTATAAAATCTTGATTAAACAAGTTAGTTTCTGTAGTAGAAACATTGCTGCTTCCATCCCCATAATCTAAAATTATGGGATTTATCTTTTTTATAGGAGATATCACATTTACAGTAACTTTAACACTTTGTCCCTCTTTAATTTGAGAAGTATTAAAAGTTAAATTTGCACTAGCAACAGAGAAATTTGTCAGGAGATTCACCTTTGGGGAAGGTTCATCAAATTCTATACTTAAATTGTAAATTCCAGAAGAGTTTAAGATTGACTCATTCATAATAAGAGTTGTTAAATTATAAGCACTTTTTGTATAAATTATTTGTCCATTTCTAAATATTTTAATTATAAAACTTGAGGGATTGGACGAGTTAATAATGATTGTCTCTGGGTTTTTTATTTTGTTTTCAACCAAGTCCAAAAAATATAACTTTCCTTCTTGAAGTGAAGAAAAATACTCCTCATTAATTGAAAAATTTACTAATGTAGCATTAATATAAGACATATTTAAAATATCAAAGCAATATGCTTCCCAGTTATAATTTCCATTTGAGAGATTTATTATATAATTTTCATCAGAGGAGATATTATAATACCAAGTATTTCCTACCTTTAGTTCGCAACTAAAATTACTTGAATAATTTACTTTTATATTAAATGTTACAGGATTCCTTGTTTGCCCTATTGGACCACTTACTTCCAATAATAATTGTCCAGGAGATTCAATTGAGCTATTTAGATCAATAACAATATTAAATATTTGCTCACTTAAATGAGGAACTATCCAAGAAATTTCTTCTATAACTCCATTATTATCTTTATCATAATATTCTACAGAAAACTCGTTTAGTCCTGTTATTTCCAAATTGCCCTCATTTTCCCAATATATCTTTATATTTTCTATTTCCGTCTCTATTGCTAAAGATGTGTATATCCTAAGAGGCTTATTTAATTCTTCTTGGCTTGAGATTATCACCTCTTTTTCAAATTGACCTTTCTCAAGCTCTTTGGGTTCATTAACTTTCTCTATATCTCCATCTTTACAATCCCTTATTTCTATCACCTTTTTCCCAAGAGAATCATATCCAAAACAAATATTATTTGTATTCCCCTCACTTTCTATTACTTCAGAATTATTTTCAGAAACATTATTATTTATCTCTTCTAAAGGAGTATATTCTACAACACTCTCTGAAGATCCCCCGGAATTTGAATCCCCAGAATTAATGTCTTTAACATAATCTGTAGTTTCATTAGTGGAATTTGTTTCATTTTGCTGTTCTAGTTCAATTATCTCTGTTTCTGAAGAAAGGCTTATTTCTTCTGAATTAAAAGTATTATTTTCAGTTTCATTTTGTGGTTCATCAGCGATATCTTTTAATGGGCTTATTTCTGGATTTTCTGTAGAATTATTCTGCTCTTGTATTTGTGTTTCTGATTCTTGGACTTCTGAAATGTTGGAGTCACTGACATTTTCTTCCGCACTAATATAATTTACATATAATAACAAAATTATTATAAGGCCTGCAATAAGGATTATATTTGAAATTTTCTTATTCATCTTGTTTACCCTTTTTATTTTTATTTGTTAAGTATCCTTCATTATAAAGCCAAAGAGTAATTATCTTACCAACAACATCTTGCTCGTTGCTTCCAATTACGCCTATTAACTTTCTTATTGCTTCTTTTTGATTTTGTGGAATCGTGCCCTTTACAGTCGCACTTTTAGATTTAGTCTCATTTAGGTCTTTTTTAGGCATCATATAAATATCCAAAAGTACTTTATAAAGGTTTCTTTTTTTTTAATTTTTTTTTAAGAAGATTTAAATAAATAGTTAACAATATTTAGGTTAGAAAAAGTGGTATTGAATTTTTTAAAAAGAGGAGAAAGTATTTTTTTATTTTTATTTGTAATTTTAATACTTTCTTGTTCATTTATATTTGCAGAAACCTTAACAGAATTAGAAATACCCAATGCTCCTCCATATCTTTTAATGCCCTTACCAAATCAAAGCTGGCTTGAAAATGAAAGCAATTTAGATGCTTTTGATTTGGATGATTATTTTATGGATCCTGAAGGAGGTAATCTTTCTTATTATAATTCATCTGTTCAAGATATCTATGTATCAATAGACCCAACAACACATTTGGTTTCATTTATTCCAAGAACCAGTTTTTCTGGAACAAGAAATGTTACATTTTATGCATCAGATTCTGTTTTTGATTCTTTAAGTAACGTGGTTATGTTATATGTGGGGTTAGATTATTCTGCCCCTAACTGGTCAAATATGTCCTTAAGTAAGACTGTTATTTACCAATACGATATTATCTCTTTCTGGACCAATTGGACCGATGATAGGAATCTTGGAAGATATATTTTCTCTATAAATCAAGGATCGGGATGGGAAAATTTTACTTCAACAAATTTTTCAGGATTAGAGAATCTTTCTTCACGTAATGTACAAATTCTTGCTCCAGCATTAAACACTGTTTATTGGAGGTTCTATGGTTTTGATCAGGCAGGTAATGCAAATGTTACAGATATACAATCTTTTGCAGTCTCAGGTCAGCAAGTTTCACCAGGAGGAGGAGAAGGAATTGGTCCAGAGGATGAGCCTAGAGAAAGCACAAGAACGATACAAAGTATTTTAAGTAGAATAGAATTGCAGAGAAGAAAATCAGAAAGTTTTCAGCTAAGTGCATCTGAATTTAAAGTTTCTATAAAGCAAGGCGAATCTAAAACAAGAGTTTTAAGGATAACAAATACGGGTTTAGAAGAGATTAATCTTTCAATATCTTCAGAGAAAATATCTGGATTTGTTTTATTTAGTGAAAAAAATATCTCAATAATGCCCGGCAAATCAAAGGAAATAACAATTGATTTTAGTGCTTCAGAAAAAGTTATCCCAGGACAATATTTTGGATACATTAATGTCCAATCAAATAAAATAAAAAAATCTCTTCCAGTTGTACTAGATATTCAAGCTATAAACCTCGAGTTCGATTTAACTCTAAATTTATCTGAAGGGTATGAACTTGTTAAACCTGGAAAAGAGGTATTATTTAATATAACTTTAGTTAATTTAAAAGATTTAAAACAAATAAATGCTTCTTTGTATTATGCAATAAAAGATTATGAAGGAAAAGTTTATAATTTTTCAGAGGAAGAGATAAATTTCTTTTACGGTATAGTTCTTCAAAGGAGATTAAGGGTACCAGATATAGCTCCAGAAGGGAGATATCTTATTTATGCTAGGGCATCTGACGAAAAAAATATTGCTATTGATTCTATTGCTTTTGAAGTTGGGACAAGGTTTAATTTTTCATCTTTTTTTAAGATAGGGTCTATTTCATTTTTGATTCTTCTTATTGCAATACTCTTTGCAGTTTTTATGGTTAAATACAAAAGAGACAAGAAAAAAGAAAGACTATTGGAGCTTTATATTGTTTTAAACAAATTAAAGACATTAATAAAACAAGGGAAAGACGAAGAAGCATTAAAATTATTCATCAAGATAAAAGAATCCTATCATGAACCAATATCTAAAGAAGTATTTGATGATAGAGAGAAGTTAAAGAGAGAGATTGCTAATCTTTATGATTCATTTACTAAAGATTCTAAAGGGGCACTCCCTCCAAAAACAGAGGAAATAAAAGAAATTAAGAATGCTGGATCATTAAATAAACAAAATCCAGAAGATAAAGGATTAAAAGAAGGTTTAACTAAAGAAAAAAAAGAAAATGGTAAAAAATAAATACCTTGCATTATTTTTTTGTATTATTATTTTTTCTTCTTTGGTTTATGCAAGTTCAGCTTATGGAGAAGAAATCCAGAGAGAAGGATATACTATTTCTAGAAGCAAAGTAGATAGAACAGTTGCAGTAGGTACTTTATTTCAAGATTTTATAATAATAAACAATCTTAGGAACACTCCAATTTCAGCCACTTTCTCTTCGAATGGAAATGTTATGGATTTATTAGAATTTGATTATTCAGGCATAGAAATTTTGCCACAAAATACTTCATCATTTTATTTTTATATTAAAGGAACAAGCGTAGGTAATTATTCTGGAGAAATTCTTATCTCCGGAGAGGTAGATGAAAAGATAATTGTGGATATAGAAGTGGTTGAAGAGGATTTAAACCCGGTATTTTTTATTCAAACAGAACCTTTTAAAAGATACTTTAAATTAACTGAGAAACTTAAATTTAAAGTTTATCTAAATAAAATAAAATCAGGAGAAATAGAAAATTTAACACTTAGATATTACTTAAATAATACCAATAATCAATCTTTCTTTATTGGGGAAGATAGTTTTAATTTTACGAACTCTTTTTATCTTATAAAAGAATTTGATGTTCCACCAGAAGCAGAAAAGGGAGAATATATTCTACAGGCATTTGCTATCTATAATGGGGAATCTATAAACTCTTTAAGCTATTTTGTTATTCGAAAGCCTTTCTTTAATCAAGTTTTATTTGGTTTTTTACCAGTTTGGTTGCTTTTTTTAATTCTAGGCACGATTCTTCTTTCTTTGTTGATTTATTTATTAATTAAAAGACACATAAAACGTTCAAAAAAATATAGTATGGAATTAGATGTTAAGAAACTGCCTGTATTTTCTAAAGAAAACCTATCTTTAGGAAAGATTGCCGAAACAAAGGTTAAAGCATATTTAGAACCAGATAAATTAAAAACACACACAATTGTTGCTGGTGCAACCGGAGGAGGAAAAAGCATAGCAGCACAAGTAGTTATTGAAGAAGCATTACTGAAGAATGTTGCAGTAATTGTATTTGACCCAACAGCACAATGGTCAGGTATGCTTAGAAAATGTGAAGATAAGAAAATGCTCTCATATTATCCAGCATTTGGGTTAAAACAGACAGATGCAAAAGCATTTTTTGGCAATATAAGGCAAATTTCTCATGCTAGAGAGATAATAGAAATAGAAAAATACATTCATCCAGGGCAGATTCAAATTTTTGCATTAAACAAATTAGATCCAAATGATATGGATATTTTTGTTGCGAGTGTAATCAGACAAATCTTTAAATCAGATCCTAAAGAGACTCCTGATTTGAAAGTTTTGCTTGTTTTTGATGAGGTTCATAGACTCTTATCTAAATTTGGAGGAAACGGTGAAGGATTTTTACAGATAGAAAGAGCATGTAGAGAGTTTAGAAAATGGGGGATAGGAGTGATGTTAGTTTCACAGGTTTTAAGCGATTTTGTGGGAGAGATCAAAGCAAATATTAATACGGAAATTCAGATGAGAACAAGGGATGAAGGGGATTTAGGAAGAATAAAAATAAAATATGGAGAACAATTTTTACAATCTTTGGTTAAAGCATCTGTGGGTGTTGGAATGTTTGTGAATACATCTTATAATCGTGGTAAACCTTATTTTATAAATTTTAGGCCAATTCTTCACAATACTAGAAGACTTTCGGATGAAGAACTTGAAAAATATAATAAATATAACGAAATAATTGATGATTTTGATAATCAAGTAGAACAACTAGAAAAAGAAAAAATAGACACCTTTGATTTAAAGATGGAATTAAAATTAATTAAAGATAAATTAATGACAGGTAATTTTTCAGTAGTAGATATTTATATTGAGGGGTTGGGACCAAGATTACAAAAGCAATGGGAGAAAATAGGTAAAAAACCTAAGAAATTAGAAAAGAAACTTATTGATGTATCTGAAATACAGAAATCTGTGGAAGAAGCTAAGAAAGCAAGAGAATTATATGAGAAAGAAGAGATGAAAAAGAAAAAAGTTGAAGATAAAAAAATTGAGGCAGAGAACATAGCAACAAAAATACTAAAGCCCTTAACATTTGATAATGGAATAATGATTTCTACACTGAAGGAATTAAGAGAAACTTTACCTAGTTTGGATATGGAAATATTTAAGATACATGTTAATGCAAAAAGAAATGATATATCAAAATGGTTGGAACAAGTATCTCAAGATTTATCTAAAAAAGTTGCTGCAGAGACTAATAAATCAAAAATTGTATTATTATTAGAAGAATTCTTAAAAACGACTGCACCAAAGAAAGCTTAATTTAAGTCATAATAAAGATATACTTCTTGAGAATCTAAATTATTATACTGTCTTAATCTAGAGGGGATTTTTATCTCATAATCATAAAAACCATAACTTCCTTCAGTATTTTTGCTTATTGGTGCAACAAAAACAATATCCTCTTTATCTTCTTCATCAAACTCTCCATCTAAAGAATCGTCTGAACTATCCCATAATAATCCTGTAATGAAGTTTGAATTAGATGTTGAATTAATTATAGGTACCTCTTCTATGTCTTTTTGATATATGAATATGCTTTGAGTTTTCTTAGGGTTTTGACTATTAGAGAAGATATTCGAAATAGAGTCTTCAAAAGAAGTCATATTTAATAAAGAATCAATTTCTAAAAAGTCATTAGAACTATTTTCTGCAGTTTTAGTTTTTCCTATAGGCTTTAGAGATAACCAATCAACAACACACTCAGAATCTGTTATAAAGATATTTCCTTCAAGATAAGTTTCATTAAACCATTTTTTTATATTAATATTCTCTCCTCCTATAATTTTATCTATACTTGTATTGCCATAAATCTCTTGCCAAGAATTTATAGAAAAAGTTTTATTTGCCTTATTATTACTTTCGTTTTCTTCAGTTATGGAATTATTATAATCTGCTAAAACAAAAATATTGCTTGTACCAATTTTAACATTCCAAGAAATGTTAGTAAGTGTATAAGAATTTTGGCTTATATTTATCGTACTGTTCCCTATATTTATCCCATTATTATCTGGATCCCCCTCAAAGAAGCCTATTACAAGATCCTCCCCACTGCTACACCCATTATTCTCAATAATAGCATTTATCTTTATAACTTCATCCTCTATAGGATTTAATTTACTTAGGGTTATATTATTATAATTTATAGAGAACTCAGGCAAATCCGAATATACCTGAATATCTGTAGAGGTTAAATTATTTTTATTTCCAGCACTATCATTTGAAATACAATTAAATTTCCAAGATCCAATTTCATTAAGTAGTATTTCTGAAGAATAAGTATTCCCGTTTAATAATACTGAACTATAATTAGTTATTTCAGATGAAGGAGATATAGCTTGGATGATTACTTTGTCTATATTAAGTAATTCATCATAAGTAGTACAATTAATTATTGCAGTATTTAATTCTCCACACGAAGAGGAGATATTGCTTAAAACAGATTCAATAATTGGATTTGTTAAATCCATAGTAAAACTATTGTTTTGAGAAGAGAAGGTAGATATTAAAAGAATATCTGTAACCTTACATGCATATTTATAAAAACCCTGTGATAAGGTTTTAGTAAATATCTTAAATTTCTCACTAGAATTAATCTCTTTTGTTTCATTTAGAGACCATTCTCCAGTCCAGTTACCATATAGACTTATTTCGGTTAAATTTCCATCTAAATCCTCTGCAGAACAATTAAAATTAATTTGGTAGTTAGAGGTATTTGCAAAATTTGAAGGAAAAACTAAACTTGTAGTTGGAGGGGAATTAAGAGTTATATTTTCAACACTATCATATGCTGCTCCGGTTACAGTTACATTTTTTTCTTCAGATATATAGTTATCTCCGTTGTTTAGGACTTTTAGGGTTAGTATATTTCCTTCTATACAAGGGGTAGCTAAAAGTTCACAATCGATACTATAACTATTATTCTCTCCAGAATTACCTAAGGGACCTATAATGTCAGTTAAATTATCCTGGATCCCTATGGTAGTATTCCATAATACAATAGTATAATTATTTGCATTTGTTCCATCTTTTGCATCTTCTACAAATCCAACAATATAATGTGCAGCAGAGCACATAGGTAAAATTAGAAGAAGGTATATCACTCCTAAAATTATTCTTTGTTTTTTCATTTTGAAAGAGTTTCCCCCATTTTTTTAACTCCTTCTATTACAATCTCTTTTTCTTTATCTGAAAGGTTCTTATATTCCTCTTTGACAAGATTATACTTTTGTTTTGCTTCCTCTTCTTTTCCTTCATTTATAAGCTCTTTAATTTTTTTGAGATTTTCCATTGTTATTAACAGAGGTTTTATAGAAGAATCATTTTTTATTTTCAAAAAGTATATTGCTAATATTACAGCAAATATAATAAGAGCGATAATCCCAAGAGATCCTTTAGAGGTAGAATCTAAAATAGAATTTCCTGTTATTTTTGATCCTTCTAATTCATCAGAAGAAATCTTTATAGGGCATATTAATGAATTTTCAAGAGAATCTAAACTTATTTCTTTATTTATATAATAAAGGATTTCCTTAACATTTGAATTAAAAAGTATAACCGGATCTTCTTTTATAACCTCATATTCTAAATTCATAATCTTTAATTCAGAAGCCTTCTCTACAATTTCTTTTGGTATAACCATAAGAGGAGATAACTCTTCTCCATAATTTATTTCAGAATTTATACTCTCTTTGACAAGAGTTATATCTTTTTTTGTTCCATCAAGATACATAATTTCTATGATATAAAATTCACTATTTACACTAATTTTATCCTCTTTTATTAATTTAAGAGTTTCTGCAATCTCTTTTTTATAATCATATTCTAGGTTAGAAGAATATTCTAGGAATATTCTCTGGATATTTTCTTCACTTAAATCTCTAATAACCTGCTTTTCTTCAAGGATAGTTATATCCTCTGGAACTTTCTTTTTAAGGATATTTAATTTAAGAGAAGCAGAAGATATTTTTTTATTAAGCTCTTCTTCACTTAAATCTTGAAGTTTATAATTTTCTACGTCTCTCTTTAATGAATTTAGTTCTGAAATTACCCCTTCAAGTTCTTTATCTAATTTTATGCTTTTAAAAATCTCTTTTTGCTTTTCTTCTTTTAACTCAATTAGAGAATCTATGTCTTCTATGTCTTCTATAACTGAATTAACTTCAGTTATAAAATTATCTACTTTTCCTACTAACTTCGGATTAAGACCGGATTCACTAGAATAATTCTTAAATAAAGCAGTAGCATAAACTTCTTTAGATAAATCTCCAATGTTTCCAGCCTCATCAACGCCTACAACTTTATAATAATAGGTTTTTCCTTTTTCTACATCGTTATCATAAAAATAATCTTTATTAGAAGATTCATATAAATTTGTATAATCTACGCCAGGATTTTCAGATCTATATATATTAAACTCAGATAAATCTTCTTCTGAAAACCAATTAAGATTAATTTGCCCAACATCTCCTTCTGCATTTAAAATTTCTATAGTTGAAGGTTGTAAGGTATCTACAATAAATAGGTTATCTCCTATTATTTTCGTTCCTTCTTCTCCAGCAAGATCTTTTGCTTTGAATCTAAAGGAGCAAACCCCCTCCCCGACTGATATAGGGATTATTAAATTTCCTTCCCAATTTGTACCAGAACCCTTTAGAGAAATAGGCTTGTAAACAATCTCATCAAAACTATATTCTAAAGTAGGAGTTCCTAAACTTGTTTTTGAAGTAATTAATTCTATTCTATATTTTCCTTCTTTAAGAGGGGGGTTTTCTGATATTTTTAGTATAGCATATATTGGTATTGCAGTAGCAAAATTTATTTCCATAACTGGACTAGAAGTTCCCTGACATATAACATAATATTTATGGAGCCCTTCTTCTAATCCTTCTAAATAAGTTTCATGAGTTAGCCCATATTCTCCAGTAAAAGAACTAGTTGGATAAGGATTTGTTCCATATTTACAGACAGTTTCAACCGAGGTTTTTATCCTTAGCACTATAGAATCTGTCTTATATACTGTTCCATCAATAAAATATGTATTAGAAAAATCATAATTAACATTTATTATTGAGGAAGTGGCCCCAATTACTAGAGGAATACAATTAAAAAGAGAGAGAATTATTATGAAGGAAATTAATAATTTAGCTTTCATCTTTTTATCTCTCTCCTTCTTTTATTTCTTTTTTGTTCTTTTCTTATTCTATATGCTAAATAAGCGATTAGGATTATTAGAATTAAATAAATAAGAACATTCTTTACAACATCCCACCCAAGACCTTTTCTTTCAACATTTATCACTGTACTTTTTTCAAATGTTCTTTTCCCATCATAAAAAACTATTCCTGTAACAATGTATTTGCCCTCTTTTTTTGGAGTGAAATAAAATTTAAAAGGTTCTATCTCACCTATTCCTACAGAACTAATCTCACTTTCTAAAATTTGAATTATCTCACTACCCAAAGTTATTTCTCCTTTAAAACGAGCATTCACATTTTTCTCTCCAGTATTTTCAAAAAGTGCCTCAATAAGCGTAGTGTCCCCTACTTTTATCCAAGGTGGAGATTTAACACTTAAGAGAGTACCTTGAGCCTTTAGAGCCCCTTCTTCTAATATGTCAAATGTTAAAGTTTCAGAGGAAAAACATTCCACGGAAGTAACTTCTGCCCAATATTGACCAATTTCTAAATCAGAAGAGTCTACATTTAAGGTTAATATCTTTTCAGTTGTAGGAGAAATCATCTCATTAGAAATCTCTACTTGTTTTACAAGCTCGGTTCTCTCTTGATTCCAAATATCCATTTTAATAGTTGGAAAAATCCTTACATTCCCTTCATTGTAAATATTTAGATTAAAGACGACGTCATCTCCCTCTTCTGCTGATTGAACATTGAAGTTCCATGCTCTACATGAAGAATATTCAATATCAGTTATATCCACTTGAATATAAAGGTCCAATGCAGCATTCACTATCCCTGTTGCCTTTCCTTCGATAGCTTTATTTTTACTAGAGGTGGTAACTCTCAAAAATCCTGAATAATTGCCATTAGGCATATCTATAGGCGGTTGAACAAATATTTTTAGATAATATGGTTTATCTTTTGATATTTCAAATTCTGTTTTCTCAAAAGAAATCCATTCTGATATATTTCCTCTAGTATCAAGAGTTACTTTGGTTGGTTCAGTAGAATCAATGGTAATTGTAACAATTTTTTCAGCATATCCTCCTCTTAGAACATCTTTAAAGTATATGGTAGCAGGGCTAATACCAATATTTGCAGAAGATATAAAAGATAAAATAAATATAAAAATGCATATTATCATAATCATTCTACATATTACAAAGTTATTCTTTTTCATTTAATCTCCTGGCGCTTGAGCAGCGCCAAAAACAATATTCCCTTGACAATTTCCACTTATTCCAGTTGGGACATAAATTCTCCAATAAGTGGAGTTAAGAGCATTATTTGTGATATCATCTTTTCTATAATCTAAATTAAACTCATTTACAACAGGATAAGAAGTCAAATTTTTATATTTGGATTCAAACTCAGCTAAAGTTATATCTCCTACATTTGAATCAGTTAAATTATATTTTTCATTTTCTATAGAAATATTTCTTATTTCTCCCTCAGAACAATTCATTGCATAGCCATCATTTTCCTCAAAAGCATATCCACTTAGGGAGAGATTTATTTTAACATTTCCATAATTTGTAACATCAATGGTAGACTCATCTGTAATTTCAGGATTCATTAAGTTGAATGTTACTAAGGAATCAAGACCCAATGCTAATAAAGGGTTTACAAATGAAAGATCTCCTCTTTTTGAACTAGCAGACAAGTTATCTGTGATATTTACTGTACAATTCCAATCTTGGGAATTTGCATAATACCAAACATAGAAAGTGCAGTATATCTCAACTTCATTGGTATTGCCATAAGAATAATTTATAACACAGCTATCATTTCTATAATTTTCATTATTATCTAAAGAATGATTATATCCTGATAAAATATTATCAAAAAATACTCCTGTAGCATTTATTATGGAATTTTCTCCTGTATACTTCATTGCTCTAGCAATACAATTAACTTCTTTTATATCTGCAGGAATTAAATCTATTTCGTCTTGTGGAGATAATAAATCATCGTCAACATTAACATAAGTTATGTTTGGAGGAGAATTAAGAGTGATATTTCCAACAACATCATACCCTGCTCCTGTTACAGTTACATTTTTTTCTTCAGATAAATAACTATCACCGATATCTATAACCTTTAAAGTTAGGATATCATTTATACCACAACCCCCTTGCAACATTTCACAATCAATCATATACACATTGCTTGCATGAGAATTACCATTAATCCCAATTATATCTGTTAAATTATCTTGTATTCCTACGGAAGGATTCCACAATAAGATGTGATGATCATTTGCACCTGTTCCATCTAAAGCATTTTCTACAAATCCAACAATATAATGTGCAGCAGAGCACATAGGTAAAATTAGGAAAATGGTAAGCAAGTTTATAGTTATTATTTTTTTCATTTTAAGTTTAAATCTATATTTTGTTTAGTTGTTATTTCATAAATTGAATTGGGATAAACCACAAAATTTTGTCCAATACCTCCAAATACATTTACATAACCATATTTTTCACCAAATGAATCAATATACGTAACAGTAGAGATTTCAGGGTAAATTTTTACTAGGTCCTGAACATAAATTGGTTCAAATTCGTTACTTAGATTAAGAAGATTTTGACCTTCTTTTACTTCAATACCTTTTTTAAATTCTTCAGCAAAAATAATTCCAGTTATACTTAAAATTAAAAGAATACTCAATACAATTAAATAATTCTTATTCATTTTTCTTCCTCCACAATTATTTTTTTATTAATGGGATCAAATTTTAGAATTATTTTTGCACCTTCTTTGAGATTTAAGGTGTCTACAATTGCCTTAGGTATTTTTATTCTATGTCCTTTTTGTATTTTATTATCTTTGAATGTTATTTCAACCATGTACTTTTTAAAGGTTATACAAAGTATATACTTACCCTCTTTTGATACTAAGTAAGTACTTTTAAAAGTATTTAAACCTTATCCCTCTTCTAAAAATTGTATTACAATAATATATAAAAATACAAACCTTCACTTAATCAAATGAAAAAAGGGGTTATTAAGGCAAGTTTAGTAGGGTTTTTTATTCTCCTGCTTTTTGGAGTAATCTTCTTTTCTTTATTTTCTTCTGCATATTCCAGTAATGAATCTATGCAAAAAAATTCAACTTTGTTTAATTTTGAAAAAGGAAATATTTATCTTATTAATACTGTCCTAAAATTTGACCTAAATAAATTAGGGAATTATGAATTAATAATTACAAAACCTTCAGGAGAGAGAATTTCTAGAGTAAGTTCTAATGATAGATTTTCTATAGAACTTTTAGAACAGGGGAAGTATTCTGTAAGCATTAAAAGAGGCAATGGAAAATCTTTTTATGATTTTTTAGTTATTCCATACAATGAAAATAACAATTCCAATAACTCCAATAATTCAGATGAAGATATCAAAACTACCCCTGTCAAAGGGGAATTAGTTCAGGAAAAAGCAGAGATAAACAAACCTGTTGCTTGGACATTAATCCTTAACGAGACTCTTATAGCATTACCTAATTCAACTAATGTCACACTAAGTAAAGATAATGGAGAACCATTTTTAGATTACAATTTAACAAATATTAATGGAAAAAGTTATATTCAAATTATTGAAAATGTCTCAGAAAATATCACTTTAGAATATTTTACAGAACCACCAAAGCTTGAAGAGAAAATAATTTCTGAGAACAAAAAAGAGGTAATTATTTCTTCTCCAGAAGATGTACATTATGAAGAGGTTTTAGCTTATACAGAAATACCGGAAAAATTGTGGTTAGGAGAGGAAGACTTGATTGAAATTTACTGGAAAGAAAACAATACTTATATAAATTTTAACGCATCTGATAAGGATGATGATGGTCTTCTAGATTACGTGGAATGGATTGTTCCACATTTATCCGAACAAACATTTGAGATAATACTCATAATAAGAGCAGAACATCTTTCTTCAAATAAAACTTTTATCTCTGATATTTATGGACAAGTTAAAGAATTAGATAATATCTGGTCTGAAACAATAAATTCAGGAGAATATGTTAGAGTTGTTTTTGAGAGGACCTTAAATTCAACTAATGATATAACTATCTACCCAAACATCTCATTTGGAATTCCTACTTTAGAAGTTTATGAAAAAGATAAGCAAGAATTAATAGCTAAATTTGAGAATATAACTTCTAATGAATACAATAAGGTTTATCTTACAAATTTAATAGGAGAACAAGACACTTTTGATTTGAAAGTTGTTGGAGGAAGCTTAGAATTTGATCATATTATCGACCCTACATCAATTTATAATATGAACCCTTCTTTTAGGGCATACTGGGGAAGGCCTACTTCTTCAA
>CAYZYU010000011.1:0-20074 GCA_964482915.1 Candidatus Woesearchaeota archaeon | reverse complement strand
CTTGTCTTTCTCTATGAATCTTTGAAGAATATTCAATGCAAGAGTAGTTTTACCAGAACCACTCATTCCACTTATACATACGTGTCTTGGCCAGTCTTGTTCTCTCAATGCAAATGGGAAAAGCTCCTTATTTGCATAAATAACTTTAGCAAGCTCATAATTTCCTGAGACTACACTTTGAGTTGGAGGTTCAAGCAAAACTTTTCTCTCTAAAAATTGCCCTAAATATTTTTGATATAATGCACTTAATATCTGAATTATCTGATTTCTCTCTTCTGGAGATTCAGACATAGAATATCTAAAATAAAGTTCATCTATCTTTTTACCTAAGATAGGTTTTAATTTTGAGCTTATCTCTTCTATAGAAAGAGTTCTTTGGAGTGTCATTTTAATTCTCTCCTTCACTTAAAAGGTCATTTATTTCTCTTATTCTGCCTTCTTTCTCGCTTAGTTCTTTTTCGTATATTCTAAGCTCCTTTTTTAATAGGGCAATATCCTTCCAACAGTTAATCTTCTCATTAAGCTGAAGTTCAGAAATCTCTACTTTCTTGTTTCTAAGATTATTCTTTTCTATTAAGAATTCGTTATGTCCAAGAGCTCTAAGTGTGCTTTCATTTCCAATTAAAAGATTATTAATTTCTGACTTTATGTCTTCTGCATCTTTTATGAATTCAAGACTAAGTCTCTTTCTTTCATCAACAAGCTGCTTTATTTCTTGGATAGCTTTCTTAAGAGAAGCTATTCTTTCTTGTCCAACTACCTCTAACATATTTCCCTCTGAAAAACCAGATATTTCGGGTTTTTCAAGGCCTATTAAGGCATTCTTGTTTCTAATACTCTTTAATTCCATAATTATAAAGTAGTAACATTGTTTATAAATGTTTCTATTTTATACCTACTTAGTAGTTACATCAATTTGGAGATAAAGGTTTTTATAGAAGCCTATTTTCCTAACAACGTAAACGAGTGGGTGTGCCGGAGCGGTCAAACGGGACAGACTCAAAATCTGTTAGCTTAGTGCTTACCTAGGTTCGAATCCTAGCACCCACATCAAAAGATTTATAAAAGAAGTATTTCTCAGACCATTATCTGCGAGCGCAAGCGATAGTAGAGATAGTTAATTCTATACTCTATAAGGATTATACACTCGCCTAGAAGTAAAATGAAATCAAAAACAAAAATTTCAAAGCAGCTAGAAAGAAAGAGTAATTCTGTGTTAATGGATACAATAATAGTTGGGAAGAAACATGAAGCCTGGTTGCCAGTTGTAGCTGTACTTTCTGGACCTAGAAGAAACAAGGTAGAAATAAACCTTGAACAAATAAATAAAGAGGCTAAAACTGGAGAAACACTTATTATTCCTGGTAAAGTCCTTTCTCAAGGAGAAATTGATAAAAAGATAAAGGTTGTTGCATTTGGATTTTCAGAAAAGGCAAAAGAAAAATTATTAAGTTCTAAATGTGAAGTTTCTAGTATATTAGAAGAAATTAAATCAAACCCTTCTGGAAAGGGAATAAGGATAATAAAATGAAAGTAATTGATGGTAAAAATGCAGTTCTTGGAAGATTAGCTAGTTATGCTGCAAAAGAAGCATTAAGAGGAGAAGAAATAAAAGTTGTAAATTGTGAACAAGTAATAATAACTGGAAATAAAGAGTTTATAGAAAAAGATTTTAATCAAAAGAGAAGCAGAGTTGGTACAAGACAAATTGGTCCAAAGGTCTCTAGAATGAGCGAGAAAATAGTTAAAAGGGCTATAAGAGGTATGCTTCCAGATCATAGAGAAGGAAGAGGTAGAGAAGCCTTCAAGAGAATAATGTGCTATACTGGAATGCCTGCAGAATTTAAAGATATCAAAAAAATATCTTTTAATGATGAAGATAAACTAAAATATATACAAGTTAAGGAGATATCCAAATGAACACTAAAATAATAACTTCAGGTAAAAGAAAAACCGCTATTGCAAGAGCAGAAATAAAAGAAGGTACAGGAAAAATAACAATAAATAAAATTAATTATCAAAATCTACATAAATTTGATGTCCTAAGAATTAGAGAACCTCTTTTAATCACAGAGAAAGTTTTAGGAAAGATAAATTTTGATGTTATGATATCTGTGCACGGTGGTGGAGAAAAAGGACAAGTAGAAGCTGCTAGACTAGCTTTAGCAAGAGCAATTGTTAAGTTTACACAGTCAGCAGAATTAGAAAGAGGATTCTTGGAATATGATAGAAATCTTCTTGTTGCAGATGTAAGAAGAAAAGAAGCTTACAAACCTGGAGATTCTAAGGCTAGATCTAAGAGACAAACTTCATATCGTTAAGTCAATGCTCAGAAATAAATATCTTTGCATAGAGACAAACTTCTTATAGATAAATATATTTTTCGGGTATTTCAGATATTTCAAAGGATTTATAAAAGAGTATTTCTTAATATGGATATGGCTAAAAGTAGCAAGAAATCTAAGAACAGTAATTCTAAACATGAGAAAAAGGTTAATTGGGTTTTAACATTAGTGATGTCTATTATTTTTGGAGGTTTAGGAGTAGACAGATTCATAATGGGTCATATTGGATTAGGAATATTAAAATTAATTACTTTGGGGGGATGTGGAGTTTGGTGGTTAGTAGACTTAATATTAATTGCAACAAAACACAAATTTGAAGGAATTGAATGGGTTCAAAATTAAAAGATTTTTTCTCTAAATTAATTAGTTTAAGTTATCCAAAATATAGGTTTTTCACATTTTTTAGTGTTTTAATTTTGCTAAGAATACTTCCTTTCTCTATTATTGAAAAAACCCATAATTTGTCAATATGTTCAGCATTATTAGGCAAATACTGCTATTCTGTTGGCATAACTAGAGGGGTTTCATGTCTATTAAGGGGAGAATTTCAAAAAGCAGTGGAATTTAATCCAATTTCAATTGCAGTTTTAATAATTATGTTAATTTTCTTAATTTATGACTTTTACAAAGGATTTATAAAATATAAAAGATAAATAATAAAATGAAAAAAGAGGAAGAAAAGTTAAAAGGAGAGAGAAGAGAGGCTTGGATGAGAATACCTATTGGGATAGTTTCAGGGGTTATAATCTATTTTTGGGCTTATCTTATTGGGATATTTTTCATTATAAATTTAGTATACAAGATAATCTCTGGAAAGAGATTAGACGAATTAGCAGAAATGTCAGAGACTTGGAACACCCAAAATTATCATTTCATGAGATACATGACCTTCTGCACTAATGAAAGACCTTTTCCGTTTGAAGAGTTGAAAAAAAATATAAATAAAATTGAAAATTAATTTTTCTTCTTTATTTCATCTAATTTATTCTGAACATGGTTAAACAAAGTCGTTGAAACCAAAGGTTTATGTTTTCCTTCGTGAATTTGTCCACTAAATTTTACTTTCCCGACATAAGCAAAATTTCTCAATATCTTTTTTAAACCATTAACTGAAAGTTTATGTTTGGATGCTAAAATTGAAAAATTTGTATCTGGTTGGAGAAATTCTTCAAAAATCTCCTCCACTTCTCTTGAATTTTGAGCAGGAATTAAAGTTTTCTCTCTTAAATCCCATTCGTAACCAAAAGGAGCTCTTGACATATGCCTTCCTTCAGAAAATTTTCTTATCATACCTTTTTTCTGAGACTCTCCTCTATCTTCTTCTAAAGTATTTTCTATTTCAAATTCATGTCCACACTTTGGGCATTTCATTTCATAACTTCATCTATTGGAGATTTAATTTTCTTCAGTTCTTCTCGTGAAATATGAGTATATATCTGAGTTGTTGAAAGATCACTATGTCCTAATAATTCCTGTATCTTTCTTATGTCAGTTCCATTTTCTAAAAGATGGGTTGCAAAACTGTGTCTCAAGGTGTGACAATGAACATCCTTGTTTATTTTTGCTCTTCTGGAGGCAGAAGAGATTATTTTTTGCAAGTTTCTCTCAGATAATTTATCTTTTGGGCCGGTAAATAAATATTCTTTCTTTTCTTCTTTTTGCTTTTCAGCCTGATTTTTTAAATCCTCTAATAAAAATTCTGGGATATTAAATACTCTATCCTTCTTCCCTTTACCCTGACGTACACTCCCCACTTTCTCCTCAAAATTCAAATCTTTTACTTTTAAATTAACCAATTCTGAAACTCTAAATCCGCAGGCGTACATTAAAGAGACCATTAATTTTGATTTTTTTGTATCTATAACATTTATTAAAGTTTTTACTTCTTCTTTGGTTAAAACTGAGGGTATCTTCTTTTCTTTTTTTGGCCTCTTTACATTAACAGTTATGTCTTTATGAAGAATGTTTGAAAATGCAAATCTAATTGCTGAGAGAAAAACTATGATAGAAGAAGATGATGAATCGCTTAGATTCTCAGCAAGATATAATTTTAGATCATCTTCATTTATTTCATCGGGGTTCTTTTTAATATGTTCTAAAAATTTTCTATTACAGTCTGTATAATTTCTTAAAGTATAATTTGAGTTTTTTGATATTTTCAATTCTATCTCAAGTTTTTTTAAAAAATCTTCTTTATTCATCTATCCTCTTTAAGCAAATTTATAGATAAAATTATACGAACTTGTTTAAATATCTTTAGATAATTTATTTACTTTTAATCTTTTTAGAAGAATCTTTCATTAACTCCCTTTGATTTATCAAGACAATTATCACTGCACCAACAATAAACCAATAATTCCAAAGAAATCCTAAAATTAATAAGAATAAAGCCAAAATAGAAAGTAAAAGTAATTTTAAGTTCATGTAAACTCTGATTTTTAATTACCTGGTGCTACTGTTGCTCCAAATACTATATTTCCCTGACAAGTTCCTGCTACCCCCAAAGGAACATAAATTCTCCAGTAAGAAGCATTAACTGCTTCATTGAAAGTATCATTCTGTCTGAAATTTAGATTAAAATTCTTAACTGCAGGAGAAGAGGTAAGATTAGTATAATTCGCAATAAATTGAGGTAAATCTAAAATACCTGGATTACTTGCAGTAAGATTATACTTCTCATTCTGAATAGTAATATTCTTTATAGCACCAATAGTGCAATTCATGGCATTACCGTCGCTTAAAGTAAAACCATAACCGCTTAAAGACAAATTAATCATTACGTTTCCATAATTTGTTACATTTGAAACATTTTCTAAAGATACTTCTGTTGCATTAACTTCCCCATAATCCATAAAATCAGGAAGGCCTAAAGCTAAAAGAGTTGAGATATTTATTGTATCCCACCCATATCCATTCTTGCTTTTGTTATCAGTAACATTAATGGTGCAATTCCATATTCCCGGATTTGCATAATACCAAATATCAAAACTGCAATTAATCCAAGAAGAATAAGTATCATAGGATGATAGGGTACAACTAGAATTTGTATAATGAAGATTATTATCATCAGCACTTCCATATGAAGAGGTACTATTAGCAAAAAATGTTCCTGTCGCACTTTCCATATCCTCCCATCCGTTATAATCTGTTCCTAACCCATAGCAATATATTTTTCTTGTTGCATTTGGAGTTAAAACTAAATTAGATGCATTAGCTTCTATTGAAACATTGGACAATTCGGGGTATACATTTCCAACTGTTAAATTTGTAATTACAGTTACATTAGGTGAACCTACTCCTGCAATTACTTCTTTAGGAAAGAAAGAAAAAAGTATGATAAGTAAAGCTACTTCTAGAAGAATCAAGAAAATTATTGATTTTTTTTTAAATTTTAATTCCATTTTAATCTAGCTCCACGTAAATATAATATGCAGTTGCTCCTGAAAAGGTTTGAGAACCATTTTCTGGGACTAGCATCTGAAAGTCATAAGTTTGACCATCATATCCTGCTAAACCCGGTTCAAGCATTGTTGCATAAATTATACTAGTGCTATCATAAAGAGCCATCTCCTCAAAATCATCATCTTGAGTACCGCTATTCACATAAGTATTTAATGTAGGACATTCATTTGAACTAAAGCTGTGTCCTGCTACCCAGAAGGGATCATGAGTTCCAGGATAATTAAAAGTCGCGGTTATATTGTCTGAAGTTCTATTATGGGCCATTGCAGTATTTTCTGCTTCAAGGGTAGTAGTTATATTTGCACAATCAATTAAATTCCATTCAATAGTTGAAGAATCTCTTGTAGCATAAACTCTGCCTGTAGTTACAGCTAAACTCCAATCATAAATTGTTGAACCTCCTTCGTCATCTAATGTAAATCCCCCATAAACCCATCCTACAAATGCTTTCCAGTGAGTATTCTGAACACTAGCAGACAAATTTAAAGCAGCAATATATCCTCCTGAGATATTAAAAAAACCTGCTGAAGTGGTATTTTTAGTTTCATTCCAGACTGAATCTATACTGCTAGGACCAACAGGTTCTGCTGCAGATAAGAAGATATCTGAAAATAAGAGAATAGAGATTATAATACTTACAAATATAATTGTATTAATTAAGAGTACCTTTTTTCCATTTTTTAGCATATTTTAAATATTTTTCACTCCTTTCCTTTTTAACTTCTTTTGACCAAATTTAAAACAAAAAATAATAAATTATTTACTCTAACTCTACCCAGAAGTAATAAGTAGTAGTTGAGATATCTGTTAAATGTCCGTTTTCTAGTACAAGCATTTCAAAGTCATGGGCGTTGCCATCAAAACCTAAAGGGCTTTCTTCATCCAATATTGATGCGAAAACTACGCTAGCCGTGGTTGGTTCATATAGTAAAACCTCTTGGAATATACTATCTTCTGCACTCTGACTAGCTGTAAAGATGTGTGTACTATTACATTCTCCTGCACTAAACTCGATATTGTTTGTATAAAACAAATCGTGTGCAAAGCCTTCTCCGCTTTCATGAGTACCTGCTTGAGAGAATGTCTCGTTAACCCCATCTACATCGTCTGATGCAATTCCAAATTCTGCTTCCAAATTTTCAAAATAATCTCCTTTCTCTCCAACTAAACACTTAATAGTTGCCCAAGTAAGGGAGTCATTTGTTGAAGCGTATATTTCACCCTCTGGAGAAGCCAAAGACCAATTATACATTATATTATCTGCATTGTCTGCTAATTGTATCGTACCTGAAACATTACCAAAGTAACCTTGCCAAGACTGAGTAACTGAATAACCTGTAACAATGAGTTCAGTAACATTTCCAGCAATAGCTTCTGCACTAGTTGCATTATCTGCAGGGGCTCTTTGAGAAGTTAAATTCTCAACATTTGCACCAAAAGGCTCTACAGCAAAAACTGTTGCAGATAAAAACACAATTAACAAAGTTGACAATAAAAATAACTTGCTAAATTTACTCATTTATCTTTTCATCCTCCTTTCAATTTTTAAAAACTTTTTAAGTTTTATAGACTAAATTGTTCTTCTTAATTTATAAATCTTTCTAGAATAGTGGTAAATTTGAAGGACAACAACATATATCCCATATTATATATTCTTTTAAGAATTAAATATTAAATTAATATATTTCTACATAAAATGCTGCTGCTTTTGTATCTGTAGTCCAATATTCTCTTAATTTAGCTGGAACTCTTATTTCATAATCATAATATCCATAGGTTCCTTCTGCATTTTTATTTATTGGGGCTAAAAAAATAATATCTTCTTTATCTGCCATATCATATTCTCCATTTGTTCCGTTATTATCATCAGAATAATCCCATAATATTCCCGTAATGAAATTAGAATTATTTGTAGAATTCATAATGGGTACTTGTTGAATTAAACTATTAAATGAATAAATATTTGAAGTATATTTAGGAGTTCCTGAATTTGTATAAACAGAATAAACTGAATCAGTATAACCTGTTGAATTCAATAATGAATCTAACTCTAAAAAATCTGAACTACTATCTCCACCAGATTCTGTCTTACCTAAAGATTGTAAATTAATCCAAGAAACATAAGAATCATAATCTGTTATGTAAACATTCCCTTCATCAAAATTCCCAGCGCTCCAATTCACTAAGCTGGATGAAGAATTGTCTGCTAAAACAATATTGCTAAAGGATAATATATCTCCGTAAAAAAACTGCCAAGAACCGATACTTATATTTTTGCTTGCTTTATTGTTTGATTCATTTAATTCTGTATAACTTCCATTTGTAGATGTTGGTGGATCGACTACTATGAAAATTTCTGAAGGGCCAATTTGAGAAGACCAATTCTTAGTAACATTTACATATCCGAAGTTTGAAAGATTGATATAGACATCTGTTCCAATCTTAACTCCTCCTGAATCTGGATCTCCTTGATAAAACCGCACAGTGACATTAGAAATATTCAAACTTGCTAAATTATAAATCGTTGCAGTTATTTCTATAGATTCGTTTTCTTTAGGACTTGATTCATTAAAAAATATTTGTGAATAATTTACAACAAAATCGGGGTAAGTAAGATTAAACTTTCTTAATTCACTCGTATTTGTATTAAATAATTGATCCCAACATGTTATATTCCAAGAATGTTCTCCCTGTCCCAAAACAGAAGTAAGAACATATTCTCTCTTTGAGATATTGCTTGTTACCCAAACATTTGGTTTTCTTACAACACCATCAACGGTAAGGTTACATTGCAAGGTATTATCCAATGTATCTATTGCTGTCCAATTGAAGTATACACGATCATCATTATAATCTACTCCGGAATTATTATCTGGTGAGTTTAATATTATATATGGTGGAGAAATATCTCTGTAAAATATTCTTTCTGTAGACCAATTCCAATTATCATCTGAATCACTACAATTAACTGTCCAGTTATGCATTCCTTCTGGTATTCCTTCTAATGTAAAATTATTAAGGGTATTTTCTTGTACAGAAATATTGCTTTGATTGAATATACCGTCTAAGTAAAAACTACAATTAGTTATATCAATTAAATCATAAGGGATATATGAAAAATTAATTGTAGAATTTGTGGTTCTAATATTATTAGCTGGAGAAACTAATTCTATAAAAGGAGGTGCCTCAACTGTGAAATTAATTATATCGCTATTATTAATATTTGATGCATTGTCCATACAATCAACTTTCCATGTATGATTTCCATCTGATAATATAGAATAGATTAGAACCTGAGAAGCATTATCATATGTTTCCTGAGACTCTAATTCTCCATCCAATGTGAAATTACAATCAATATCACTATCTAAAATATCCCAAACTGTAAAATTAAATGTAACATTGTTTGTTATTATAGTTGAGGATTCATTTGGGTGATTTAAAATAAGATTAGGGGATTGTGAGTCAATATAAAATCTCCTTTCCATTCCTATTCCTGTAAGGCCTGTAGGATCTGTAACATTGACATTCCAATAATAACTTCCATCAGAGAATCCATTTATTGAGAAATTATTGTAATCTCTATTAATTATTGGAGAAGAATTACTTTGATTATAAATCCCATTTATAAAAAGTGAGGCATTTACTATGCCCCCGTCATCTTCAGGAAGATAAATCAAATAAAGGTCTCCTGAATTAAACCATGTATTATTTTCTGGAGAAAATAAAGTTACTCCTGGATTAGTATATCTAGTAAAATTAAAAGTGTCGCTTGTATTAAAGTTCCCAGCAGGATCCCAACAAGTTAAATTCCAAATATTATATCCATCACCAATTCCTGGGATTGTTCTACTAATCAAGCTGTTATTTCCAACTGTAAAATTAATATCTCTCACTGTAGAATTTACTGTAAGATTACAAGATAAGTTTAATTCTACTGAATCCGTTACTGTAAAGTTGAAAGTTATGTTAGAAGCATAAACATCTTCCCCTTTAGGATAAGAGATATTTATTATAGGGGGATTTAAATCCACATATATTCTTCTTATCTCAGATTGATTTGATAAACCAAAATAATCTGTACATAATACATACCAATCATATTTTCCTTCTTGTACTCCGCTGATATTAAAGAAATTTTGTTGATTATTTAAAATAGGGGTAGAGTTTGATTGATTTAATACTCCATTTAAATAAAGATTACAAGAGCTCAGGTTAGTATTGTCTGAAGGAGTATAAGAGAAATTAATATAAGTTTGATTAAATCTAGAATTATTTGAAATATTTAACAGTACTGAAGGTGATTCAGTTATATTCACAGACCATGTAGAACTTGTGTTTGAATGTAAAGCATCGTCTATACAGGTTACATTCCAAGATTTCAATCCATCGGTTAAATTATATATAGGTCTTGTTGTAGGGCTTCCTGAGTTTGCAGTAAAACTATCTCCTATAATTCCATTTATTGTAAGATTACAATCTAAAGAAGAATCGAAAGTGTCATTTACTGTGAAGTTGAAATAAACCAATGAAGTTAATGAGGTTCCTGAATTAGAAGGAGAAGTAAGAGTTATCGTGGGTTTATATAAATCCATACTAAAATTCCTAGGAGAAGGTCTATATGAAGAAGAACTTAAATCAAAACATTCAACTGTCCAATTATAATTTCCTTCCAAAATACCCTCTACATCAAATGCGTTATTTCCATAATTATTGATTTGAGAAGAGTTTGTCTGATTAAAAACTTCATTAATGTATAAGCTACAATTAATGAATCCTGTATTATCTGTGGCATTGTAAATAAAGGATAAGATTCCATCATTATCTAAATAATTTGGAGCAGGAGAAACAAAAGTTACATTTGGGGGGGTGTCAGAGATATTAAAATTAAAGGTTGTACTTGTAAAATTTCTTATTGCATTATCAGAACATGTAACATTCCAATAGTGTGTGCCTCCTGAAAGTGTTCCTGAAGATACATTTGTAATATCTCCATTTATTGCCCCAATCCCTGAATAAATGGTATCTCCATCTAAAACAACACTACAGGTAAGATTGGTGTCCATATTATCTGTTGTATTAAAGCTCAAATTTAATTCGTTTACATCAAAAGAAGATTCATTTCCTGGATAAATTAAAGAGATGTTTGGGTCTATCAAATCTATGTAGAAAGTTCTTTGTGCTGTTGTTGCACGATATCCTGTGCTATCTGTTACATTAACAGTCCAGTTATACTGTCCACTAGAAAAATTTATTGTAAAATTGTTATATGCATAATTAACAATTACTGTAGAATTAGTTTGATTTATTGCGTTATTTATTATTAATTCTGAAAAAGCAAAATTGTCATTAAGATCTGTTGTATTATAAGTTAAATTCATTTCCCCATAAGAAAACCATTGATTATTTATAGGGCTAATTAAAGAGACATTAGGGGCAAGTCCAGTCTGAACAGAAAAATTAGTTGAATTAGTTATAAAGATATTTCTAAAACTGGTGTTTAATAAGATATTATGGTTTCCAAACTGAGAAGGGCTTGTAAAATTATATCTATAATTTCCATTTGAATCTGTGGTTATTGCAGTATAATTAATTATAATTTCCTCAAGAACAGGTGTTAAAGAAGAATTTACTGAAGACAATTCTACTCTATATTCTAAATATCTGCTATAAATGTTAGAATCATTTATTTGTCCCCCGTTTGAGATTTCTCTCCAAGAAGTCCATGTGGTTTTATTATTAGAAGTTCTTATATACACTCGAACATTTGTACATTCTTCTGCTTGATATGCAACAGTTAATAAAGGTCTTTCAGACTGAGTTGAATACTCACTGCTTCTAATATTAATTCCATTACTTGTAGGCATATTAAATACCAAACCATAGTTTTGAGAACCAGAAACCCAACTTTTTGTGGAATTAGTTATATTAATAGTATATGCGCCTATTGAAGATGCAGTGAAAGAATCTTCTAGGGCTGTTGATCTTGATGGACTAGATGCACATCCTGTAGATCCCCAAGCGGTTCCTGTTAATCTATTATTATAAGTAGCTTCATTTTCTGTCCAATTCTCTAAAATTTGATAAACACTAACTTGGTCTCCTGTATCTGAAATATAAAAAGTTAAATTAGCATTGATTATAGTAGAATTTTCAGGTATCTGATAGAAAGATCTACCAATTATGTTATCAAATTTAATTAAACCCCTATCGGATGTTGGAGAACCATCTACAATAATCCCATTGCTTGTACCGTAATTCGTAGTTGCAGCACCACTAGTAATATAAGTATCTCTTGTCCCAGAATAAGAATTTGAATCTCCTTCCTGATATGAAAATACTCCTGAACAAGAATCTCCCTCAAAAATCCAAGATAGATTATTCCATGAAACCATTGCTCCTGCATCCAATATTTTAGTGAAGTTTCCAGAAGTATTTCCAGAAGATAAAGTTATATTTTGATTCCCTTGTATTTGAGTATTATAAAAAGTTCCTTGGGAAAATTCACTAGAGGAAGTTTCTGAGAATTCTCTATAAAAGTCATAAGTACCTTCTCCTGTTAAATTAGAAATAAATAGAAGCTTTCCATCTAACCAAAGATTTATAGGATAATTAGTTAAATTAGTAGTATTAGTTAAATTAATATGCCCGTATACAGTAAGATTTGAGATACTTTCTATATACGAGGGAGTTATATTAATTGTTGCATTACCCCCAAGAACAGTAAAATTTGAACTATAATTTATCTGTGATCCTAAAGTATCATTAGCATAAATAGTATAATTGTAAAATCCTTCCCATGTCTGATTTGTCTGAACATTTGCTCTCCATAAAAAATTATCTAAAGAATCAAAAAATGTTCTAAGTCTTTCTACTCCCCCAATTACAGACTGCCAAATTACAACCCATACCTTATCTGTATTAACATCTGAAACATTTACAAAAATAGTTAAATTTTCTCCTCTGTTTAACCAATTAGAATCATTAATTAATCTATTATCTTCTCCTGTTTGATTTATAAAATTTATCGTAGGAGCAGACAAATCATAAAAGAAAACCCGGGTCTCACTCCAAGAAGAATTACCAATTAAATCTGTTGCACGAACTCTCCAATAATAAGTCCCCTCTAAAGTAATTCCTGTAGGAGTGATATTTGTTGGGCTTGTTCTCTCAAGTATGCTATAGTTTGCAAAGACTATTGTAGAAAAATCAGAGAGATTGCTTACTTCAACAATATAATAAATCGTGTCTCCATTTTGATCTGTTGAATTTGTCCAGTTTAAATTGGGAATTGATGCATAAGCAGTTGCATTTAATGGAAGATAAAGTTGAGGAACTGTAGGAGGTACTTGACCTGCTATTGTGATATGTATTCTTGAGGATTCCCCACTAGTGTTAAAGTATTCTGTATAATTTAGATTATTAGCTGAAACAAAGAATTCCCAAATAGAATTCAACTCTCCTGTAGCATTAACACTCCAGTTTAAATTACAATATCCTCCTGAAGACTTCATGTTACTTAGGCAGCTTATTGTAGAATCATTCAAGGGGTTGGGAGTTGTCGTATAAAATGGAGAAGTTCCTACTACTGTAGAAATAACTCCTTTTGTCTTTTCTTCTTTATCGCTCCAATTTACAAATGTATCTTGATTTTGTACTAACTGATAAGATTGATTTATCCAATCTGCACTTCTTGTAGTATTTGAAATACGTACTTCGTCAATAGAACCATTAAAAAATCCTCCACTAGCATCTACAACTCCTTCTCCAATTTTTACAGCATAAGTTGAAGAACCATAATTTGCAGTACTAGTTCCTCCTGAAACAACTTGAGATCCATCTAAGTAAAGAATTAAATTAGTTCCTGTACCTACTGCAACTAAATAATGCCAAGTGTCTAAACTATATGAATAAGCTGTAGAAGTGCTTCCTCCTCCTGTTGTCCATATCATTATTGTGTTTGTACCATCAAGGAAAAATTCAATAGCATCATTTTGTCCGTATAAACTTACTCTTGAACCCCATGCACGAGGTTTAATCCAACCTTCTAAAGTGAAAGAAGCTGAATTACTCAAAAAGTTAGATGTTGAATTAAGAGCATCGTTAGTTCCATCTAATATATCTGCTCCATCTACTTTTCCTGCTATTTTTTCATCACCCTCGTAACCGCTTGTAGTAAAATTTCTTCTGAAAGTACTATCATATCTTGTTCCTGTACCTACTTCTTCCAAATGTTGAACAGTCATATAATTAGAATTCCAGGTATTAATTGAGTCTTGACCTGAAGAAGCAAAAGAATTTCCATAATACATACAAATTTGATTAATTCCTGGTACAAATGAAGGTATGTTCATCCAAACATCTGCTTTTGAAGAAGTATAATTTTCTATTTCATAACTTAATTGAAGAGGGGTTCCAGATGATCCACAAGAACCATTTATGAATCTTATATCCTCAAAATCTGTTTGCATCTCTGATTCTTTAGAAACATTAATATAAATTGGGAAATTAGATAATGTTGTAGATCCAGAATTAGTTATATTCAATGTTTTTCTATAATCCCATGTATCATTCCACCAATTTAAAGGGTCAAGTGTAACATTAATGTTTCCACATTCTCCACTGATACATGATATCCTAGAATTGAAAGTGAAAAATGAATCTTTCATAACACTTGTATCTGAATTAGGATTAAGTAAAGTGATTGATAATGAACCCCAAGGAACTGTCCAGTTTGTGGAATTAGTATTTGTCAAAGATTCATTATCATAACAAGTAGCCATAATCTTAAACATCCCAGAATCATTAATTTTTATATCTGGATTATCAAAAGTTAAATACTGCTCTGCATCCCAAGAAAAAGATGTATCAGAAAAGTAAGTATATGAATCCGGAACATTAGTTAAATTAAGAGATGCGTTAACAATAATTTCTTCTGGATCAGTACATCTTACTCTCATTCTTGTAAGAGTGTCCCCAAATGCTATTGAAGTACAATTAGACCAAACACTATTTTTTTCACATTCTATCTCCCTAGCTACAGGAGGATTATTTGAAACATCTATATTCAAAAATCTTAAACCTGATTCTCCAACTCTTCCTGCTGAATCAGTACAATTAACCTTCCAAGAATAGAAAGAATTTGGAAGAAAATATACAAAAGTAGAATTGATATCTTTGGTTATAGAATAAGAAGTATCTTTTATTGAATCATTAACAACAAGGTTACAATAGGCTATATTAGATAAGTCTGATACATTAAATATAAAATTTATTGTATTTGAGTAAGTAATATTTGAGAAATTTTCTGGGGAAACTGAATAAACATTAGGGGAAGATAAATCATAATAGAATATCCTTGTTTCACTCCAAGAAGAATTTGCTTTTAAGTCTGTTGCAAGAACTCTCCAATAATATTTCCCATCCACACTAATACCTGTTGGAGTTATTCCTGTTATAGTTTCTTGCTCAGTTATACTATAATTTGAATAGAATAAATAACTAAAATCAGAAGAATTACTTATTTCAATACCATAATAAACTGTGTCTCCTGTAGGATCCAAAGAATTGCTCCAATTAAATTCCCCTATAGAAGTTAATGCGCTGTTATTAGCAGGAAAGTTTAATTCTGGGATTTCTGGAGGGAGATTTCCTATTGTAATATTTATTATTGAAGAAATGCTGCTAGAATTGAAGTAATTTGTATAATTAGTGGTATTTGCAAATACAAAAAAACTCCAAGTTGAACCTAATTTTCCTGATGCGTTTACTTGCCAAGTTACATTGCAAGTAGTTCCTGCTTTCATACTATCCAAACACCCTCTTCCTATAGAATCCATGGGATTTCTCGAAGTTGTATAAAAAGGGGTTGACCCGATTACTGTTGAAACCATACCTTTAGAACGCTTTTCTGAATTTCCTAAAGAATAAGTAGGTTCTATATCCATTAATTTTCTAATCCAAAAATCATCAAATTCAGAAATATCCCAAGAGTGAAGAAGGGTAAATCCGGAAGTTGCTGCTGTGCTTGTAACATTAAAGATTAAACTTCCATCCTTATAAGCGGTTATCCTTGAACCAAACGCATTTAATTCAAGTTCATAAGGGACACCTGCCATTGTTGAAATAGCTGTTGAACCTAAATTAGCTGTATTATGGTTTCCAGAGGTTATTTCTAATTGTCCATTTTGATAACCATAAGTATAACCTCCTGTTGGAGAAAGAGAAGATCTTATGGATAATTTTAAATCAGCATCAGTAATTACCTGGTTTGCTATTGCCCTAATTGAATGATTTGTTGTTGTAGTTGTCCTAGTCAAATCACTATCCCCATTCATAGTATTTCTTACCCAGTTATTTATAATCTCCCAAGTACCAGTGGTTTCTGTCCAACCATTGCCAATAGTAGTACTGTTAGCCCTATTGAAATCATCAAAAAACTCAAAAACTTTACTTCCATTATTAGGGGGATTAGATGCTTCTGAATTATTATAATAAATATAATAATTATCATCATAACTTCCAGGAGAAATATCAGATTGTATTCTAAACCAAATATTTGTTGTTGCTAGGTTAAAGAAACTATCATTAAATCTATCTAACTCTATGTTGTGTGTGCCATTCCAATAAATAATTCTTAAATCATCTCCATCATCTTGGAAATCTATTCCAGTTGTATCAACGACTATAATCATGCTATAGTTTTGAACAAGAACAGAAGAACTTGGATTAGTAATATTAATCAATTTTCTATTTTCATAATCTGTATTCCACCAGGAACCGGCAGGATCAAGTGTTGCATTTACAAATCCACACTCTCCTCCAGTGCATGTGACATTTGCAGTAAAATTAAAAAATTCTTTTTCATTTACATTAATATTTGAGCTTGGATTTACTAAACTAACCGTTAAATTTCCCCAAGGAAGTGTCCAATTCACAAAATTCTTAGCCTGAGAAGAAGGGCCATAACAAGTACCAGTCAAATTAAATGTTCCAGAATCATTTATGATTAAATCATTATTATCATAAATCCACCAGGTTGATTCATTTGAAGTTGCATTTGAACTGAAGAAAGCATATGAATCTGGTAAATTTGTAAGATTAAAACTTGCATTGATAACATTTCCAGTACAATTAATTCTTACTCTTGTTAAAATCTCAGAAAATTCTACTTCATTGCAATCTTTCCAAGATCCCTCCTCTTCACATTGAATCTGAGCTCCGGAAGGAGGGTAGGGTGAAACTGTTAAATTATAAATTTGTGTTGAGTTCCTATTATTTTCACTATCATTAAAGTACCATCTATAACCAACAAAAGTCTCAGCAGTTGAAGTAAGTGTCTTGGTTACATTTGCCCAAGAAGGAGTTGTTGTAAATAAAACAAATGAATCATTTTCCCAACTACCTGTATTATTTGTTGAAAAGATGTATCCTCCATTTGGATGCAATGCTACATTGTCACTCACATTAATTGAAAATCTTGTTATTTCTTCTGGTAAAGTATTATTTACAGAAACTCTATTATATATTGGAGGAGTAGTTTCAGAAGTGTATTGAACAGTAACTCCTACATAATCCACATATAAATAATCTACAGAAGGAGAAGTGTCATACTGATCTCCTTCAACAATAATCACTACTTGTTTATTAGAGTCTATATAACTACTGATATCACTCGTTATATTTCTTGTAACATTTCCATTAGCTGCTGGAGTTGTTCCAATTGGCATCCAAGTAGAATTCGCAAATCTCCATACATAAACTGTTCCTGTTTCTCCGGCATTATCATAACCAGTAAATCTAATATAAATAGAATTTATGTATGCTACAGGGGTATCTATGGTAAAATTAAATCTATAAAATGGATAATCATTATTCGAAGTTGGACCTACGCTTGCATAAACTGTATTTTCTGTTGCCATATTAGCATATTGGGAAGATGTTGAATTTGTCCCTGATAACCATCTATTTGAAGAAGTAGGCCTTCCCCAGTACGCTCTCATACTTGAGTTAACATTATATGTTATCTGTGGATCAATAATGTGATCTAATTCTATGCTTCCTCCAATAACTTTCAAATCAAAAGTATCTTGTAAACCTATTAAATTTGTAAGCAGCACTTTATTATATTCATCAGGTATTAAAGAAGAAAATTCAGCAACCTTCTCTGTTCTATCTTTTTCATATACCTCTATTTTAGGGTTTCCTGACAGTACTCTTGGAAAAAGTGTAATATCCCTAGTATTATCTAAAGGAAATTCAAATGTAACTCGTACATATTCATTAGAATCTATTATCTCAGACCAAAGGTTATCTAGTTCCTTAACCTGTTCATAGATATCTGAAATAAATGTCCTGCTTGAATCTAAATGCTCTGCTTTTGTTATTATTATTATTTCAAATGTTTGATTAGATAAGTGCGGTACAACCCACTTAATATAATCTAATAAACTATTTCCATTTGTATCTTCTGCTTCAAAATTAAGATAAATATCTTGTTCTTTCCAATAAACTTTAATTAATCCTTGATTAGATATTTCCCTAGGAAGAGAAGTATAAGAGAGTACCTCTTGATAATGTACGTCTTCAGGTGAATATATTACCACCTCCTTTTTATTCTCTGAGATTAATTTCTCTTCTATTTTTGGAGATTCTGTAAAATACTCTAAGATAAGATCTTCAGAAAGATTTTCTTTTAGCTTTAGGTATTTTTTTCCTTCAATGTTTACAAGATCGTAATTATTAAAAATCTCTCCTGTTACTTTCTTTAAAGTTAGGTTAAGGGTATTAGGAAGCTCAAACAAATTATTAGTATCTGGTTTATCTAAATTCTTATTCCATAGAACTGGTTTGTTTATCTCTGCTTTACTTTGAATAGGTTCTTCTTTTTGGTTATCAGAAAAAGCTGTAAATCTATATTCTTTAATTGCATTTCCTCTTTCAAATTTTATAGAATAAACCCCTTCTTCTAGAATATCAAAGAAGAAAAGGTCATTGGATCCAACTCTTGATGTTTTCTTTCCAGAAGGGGAAGTTATCAAAAGTTCATAGTTTCCTAAACCATCCAAATCAAATTTTAATGTACTCCAAATAGGATAAGAATTTTCCTTTTCAAAATTAAAGAGCATAAAATTTTCTCTATCTGAACTAACTTGAAACTCCAATCTCTCAGAAGAATCTAAGGATTTTATAATAACTACATATTCTCCAGGTTCTTCAAATTTTAGAGAAAATTTATCTTGGCAAACATTCTGAATGATATTATTTGAGGGGGTTTTTATTTTCAAAGAGCAAGATTCATATTGACTTAAGTCAATTTTAACCTCATCACCTAAAGAAAAGGAATCCGTTTCTGATGCGGAGCTAAAAAAAGAAGAAAAAATGAGTATTAAGAATGCTAATAAAAGTATTATTCCTACACTTAGTTTTATAACTCCTTTTTTATTCATTTTATTTCTTAATCTGCCAAAGGTTGATTCTTCCTACTCTAAACCCCACAACCCTATTATTTAATTGAAGTCTCAAACAACGAGTTTGAATAGAATGCCATGGATGATTGGTCTCATCTGCTATCTCTTGTGTAGATTTTGGATTAATAGAATTAGATAAAGACTTAACTATTTCAACTTCTAGAACATCCTCTTTTTTGCGATTAACCGTACGGTTAGACATACTTTACATCGCAAGTATTTTTAATTTAAATACCTTTGTATTATAATAAGAATAATAAATTATAATATTATAATATTATAATCTTAAATGGTCCTTTCTCATACAACCAAGCAGAATAATAAGCATAATTTGCGTCCTCTCTATAAAACTCCAGGGAAATTTCTTTATCCATAAGGTAAACTTGAATCTCTTTCTCTTTTTCTACTTTAAAAATTACCCATATTTTCTCTATATCTTGATCAGGTATGCTTGTTAAAATTGTAAAATAAGATTCCATACTCTTTCCAGACTCTTTTACATCAAATTTTATATTTGAATAGGACTCAATTACTTCTTTATTTGGAAAAATTGCTAAAAGTTGAATAAATTCCCCCTTAGGGTTTAATACTACTGGTTCTGTTGGGGAAGCTTTTTCTTGAGAGGTTTTAATGAAATATCCTGTTGAAAAAATGTTCTTTTTGTGAAAAGGAATCAATTTACTCTTGAATACTCTTAATTTAGTTATCAATTCTTGATTCTCAATCTTTTGATAGAAAAGGTAGTCTGTTTTAATGAATACTTTTGGGCTAGTAAGAGAGTAATTAATAGAAAAATCC
>CAYZYU010000010.1:20139-22859 GCA_964482915.1 Candidatus Woesearchaeota archaeon | reverse complement strand
AAAAAATAAAACCAAAAAGACAAAAGATAATGCACTAATTACAATAGCAGCAATTGCCAATCCCTGTCCATGTTCATTAGTTTTTTTTATCTGAGAAAGTGAAATTATACCGAGAACAAAACCAACAGGGAAAAAAATGAATGCAAATACAAATGCAAGTATTGAAAATGTATTATAATGCCCCTCTTCTCTATTATTTTTTGCCATAAAAAATAAAGCAAAAGATTAGATATAAACCTTTCTAAGGTAAAAAATTTCAAAATTATGTCAAAGAAACCTTTAAATAACAATTTTTATTTAATTAATTGAGAGTGGTGAATATGGACAAGAAAAAAGAGATGATTTTATGGTTTAAGGATTTATCAATCGAGGATGTCCCACTTGTTGGAGGAAAAAATGCTTCTTTAGGAGAAATGTACAGAGAACTAAATAAAAAAGGTGTAAGAGTCCCAAATGGTTTTGCTATAACTGCAAATGCTTACAGACATTTCCTTGAGAGTGCAGGAATAAAAGACAAAATAAAAAAAATTCTTTCAGATTTAAACACCCATGATATGAAAAATCTCTCTGATAGAGGAGAAAAAGTAAGAGAAACTATTTTATCAAGCAAATTTCCAGAAGACTTAGAGGAAGAGATTATAAAAGGTTATGAGAAATTATGCAAAAGTTATAGTAGAAATAATGTTGACGTTGCAGTTAGAAGTTCTGCTACTGCTGAAGATTTACCTGATGCTAGTTTTGCAGGACAACAGGAGACTTTCCTGAATGTAAAAGGACATAGAGCTTTGATTGATTCCTGCAAAAAATGTTTTGCTTCTTTATTCACTAACAGGGCAATTTCTTACAGAGTAGATAAAGGATTTGATCATTTTAGTATTGCACTTTCTGTAGGTGTGCAAAAGATGGTAAGAAGCGATTTAGCATCTTCAGGAGTAATGTTCTCAATTGATACTGAATCTGGATTCAAGGATGCTGTATTTATTACTTCTTCTTATGGATTAGGTGAAAACATTGTTCAGGGAGCAGTAAATCCAGATGAATATTACGTTCATAAACCAACATTAAAATTAGGATTTAAACCAATCATATCAAGAAAAATGGGAGATAAACTGCTTAAATTGGTTTATTCTCATGAAGGAACAAAAGCTACAAAGAATGTTTCGGTTGACCCAGAAGACAGGAAAAAATTCTCTTTAACAGATGAAGAAGTATTACAACTAGCCAAATGGGCTTGTATAATTGAAGATCATTATAGTGATAAGGCAAAAAAATTCAAACCAATGGATATGGAATGGGCAAAAGATGGACAGACAAATAAATTATTTATTGTTCAGGCAAGACCTGAAACTGTAATGAGCCAAAAAGATAGAAATGTTCTTGAAGAATATATTTTGAAACAAAAAGGAAAAATAATTATTGAAGGAGGAAGTGTTGGTTCAAAGATTGGAGCTGGAAAAGCAAATGTAATAAAAGATGTTTCAGGAATTAATACTTTCAAGAAAGGAGAAATTCTAGTAACAGATATGACTGACCCAGACTGGGAACCAATAATGAAGATTGCTTCTGCAATTGTAACAAACAGAGGAGGAAGAACCTGCCACGCTGCAATAATCTCTCGTGAGTTAGGAATTCCTTGTGTTGTTGGAACAAATAAAGGAACTGAAAAGATAAAGAAAGGGCAAAATATAACTGTAAGCTGCGCTGAAGGAGAAAGAGGGTATGTTTACGATGGAATATTGAAATTTAACATTGAAAAACATGACTTAAAGAATCTAGCAAAAACAAAAACAAAGATAATGATGAATATAGGTGCTCCAGATCAGGCATTTGAACAAAGCTTTACACCAAATGATGGAGTTGGATTGGCAAGAGAAGAATTCATAATAAATTCTTATATTAAAATACATCCAATGGCACTGATAAACTACAGCAAAATAAAAGACCATAAAGTAAAACAAGAGATTGATGAATTAACTAATGGATATAAAGATAAAGAGCAATATTTCGTAGACAAACTTGCTGAAGGAATAGGAATGATTGCAGCTGCATTCTATCCAAAAGAAGTTATAGTAAGGACAAGTGATTTCAAAACCAATGAATATGCAAACTTGATTGGTGGAAAAGAATATGAACCAAAAGAAGAAAATCCTATGATTGGTTGGAGAGGAGCTTCTAGATATTACAAGAAAGAATACAAACCAGGATTTGTATTGGAATGTAAAGCATTCAAGAAAGTTAGAGAAGAGTTTGGATTAAAGAATATCAAGATTATGATTCCTTTCTGCAGAACAGTAGATGAAGGAAAAAAGGTCCTTAAGATAATGGAAGAAAATGGACTCAAGAGAAAGAAAGATGGTTTAGAAGTTTATGTTATGTGTGAGATACCTGCAAATGTAATCTTATGTGATCAATTCTCAGAAATATTTGATGGATTTTCTATAGGAAGCAATGATCTTACACAATTGACACTTGGTCTTGATAGGGATTCCTCAATAGTTTCTGATATATACGATGAAAGAAATGATGCTGTAAAAAGATTTATTGCAGATGTAATAAAGAAATGCAAACAATATCACAGAAAGATTGGTATATGCGGACAGGCTCCTTCAGATTTCCCAGACTTTGCACAATTCCTAGTTGAATGTGGAATCGATTCGATATCCTTAAATCCTGACACTGTGATAAAGACAAAGATTGCTATTGCAGAGACTGAAAAGAAA
>CAYZYU010000010.1:14976-20039 GCA_964482915.1 Candidatus Woesearchaeota archaeon | reverse complement strand
TTAAAAACTCTTAATTTCTCGTTATTCTATGAAAAATAAGAATCAAAACAATAAAAAATCAAGATATGAGCTCCTAGCCCCAGCTGGAGATTTCCCTATGCTTATCACAGCTGTAAATGCAGGAGCAGATGCAGTATATTTTGGGTTGAAAGAATTTTCTCTAAGGGCAAATGCAAGAAACTTTGAGATAAAAGACTTAGACAAGATAAACGAGATATGTAATAAGAATAAACAAAAGAAAGTGAAGAAATATTTAACATTAAATTCAATAATTTACACAGATGAACTTAAAAAAATTGAGGAGACAATAAAGAAAGTCAAAGGGAAAGTTGATGCAATAATATGTTGGGATTTAGGAATCATTCAATTATGCAAAAAATATAAAATTCCTTTCCATATATCAACACAGGCTTCTGTTTCAAATATTGAATCAGCAAAATTTTACAAGAAATTAGGAGCTGAAAGAATAATCCTTGCAAGAGAACTTAATCTTAAACAGATAAAAGAAATAATACAAAAAACAAATATAAAGGTTGAGACATTTATTCATGGAGCAATGTGTTTAGCGGTGAGTGGAAGATGTTTAATGTCACAATTCTTATTTAATAAATCTGCAAACAGAGGAGAATGTATCCATCCCTGCAGAAGAAGCTATACAATAAAGGATACACAGGAAGGATATGAACTAGAGATTGAAAATAATCATGTGTTGTCTGCAAAAGATTTGTGCACACTTCCATTTCTTGAACAAATCAAAAAATCAGGAATAACATGCTTCAAGATAGAAGGAAGAAACAGGGACCCAAGATATTTAGACACAATAATTAAAGTGTATAGGAAAGCATTAGATAAGAAATTAACAGAAAAAGAGATTAAAGAATCAATTGAAGAATTAAATAAAGTTTACAACAAGGGATTTTCTTCAGGATTTTATTTAGGTAAACCGACACCAAATGACTTCTCCAATATTGAACACTCAAGTGCAACAGAAAAAAAGCAGTTTGTTGGAAAGATAACCCATTATTATTCAAAAATAGGTGTAGCTACAATAAGACTTGTGTCAGAATTAAAAGTAGGAGATGATATAATTATAATAGGAAAAACAACAGGAATAACTAATTCTAAAATACAAAGAATGGAGATAAATAATTCTCCTGTAAACAAAGCATCCAAAGGGCAGGAAATAGGTATAAAGCTTCCGTTAGTAAGGAAGAATGAAGAAGTTTATGTTATTAAAAAAAGCTAATCAAAAATTTTACTTAGTTAATAGAAGAATATCTCTTAAATAAAAAAATATCCATTAATCAATTAAAAAAATAAAAACAAAAGAATAAAAAAATAAAAATAATTAAGAACTAACAAATTCAAAGCTAGTTGTTGTATCACAAGCTTGTTCTTCTCCAGAATTTTCGTTTATGAAATAAACTAGAACTTGTACTTTATTTGGATCAGTCAAACCACTAGAAGCTAAATCTATGTTTGAAACAGTTATAGTACTTAAAAGATCCAAACTGAAATTAGTTGGATTGTAAGGTACCGGAACTGGATAATTGCCTGAATCACTAGCATCACTGAAGAATAACCTAACCCCTCCAATCTGATACTCTCCTCTCTTCTTCTGAAGAGTTACAGCATATACATCACCAACATTACTAACTTTTGTTGCTACAACTTCTGTTGCCAAGCACTTTGAACTCAAACCAACATCATCCGCTCCGCCCTGAACAACATTTCTTATAACTATCCAAATTATACCGACAGCTACAAGAGTAAGTAAGATGACTAGTAAAGTTGCAACGATTGTTGACAAACCCTTTTTATTATTTTTCATATCAACCTCCTTTCAGACTATTTAATATTTGAAGCGAAAATTTTCATCTCCGTTCAAACCAAGGACCATTACTGGTCTATAAAATAAGAAAAAACACCTATAAAAACCTTTTTATTTGTTGAAGGTATCTATAATTTTAAAGAATTCCTTGCTGTCAATTACTTTATCCACTTCTGTAAGCCCTCTTTGTTCTGCAAATTTAGCAAATGCTTCTGGCTTATATCCTCTCTTTCTTAATGCGGCAATAGTAGGCAGTCTTTCGTCATCATCTCCTGAAAACTCTCCAGAATCAATCAATGAATTTAACTTCCTTTTAGACAATACCAAATCATTAAATTTTATCCTTCCCATAAAATAAACCCAAGGAAATTTCTTCTTAAAGACATCAAAAATCATTTTTTGTCTTTTAGCATTGTCCATATGATCCTTTCCTCTTATTATATGAGTCATTCCTAATTCTATATCGTCAACAGCAACAACAAGATTCATAAGAGGCCATACTCTATACTTCTTTTTTTGTTTAGGATGTTCATGCTCATTTATTCTTGCTAAAGGAAAATCTCTCATTGCAGGATTTGGGTCTTGCATTGAAGATTTAAATCTTACAACAGCCTCTCCAGGTTTGTAACCCTTTTTCTTATCCAGCATCTTCTCCCATCTATGGGTGTTCTCTTTCAAATCATTGTTCCTGCACGGACAATTTTCTTTTAATTCTGCAAATCCTTTAAATTTTTCAGAGGAACATGTACAGACATAAGCTACATTTTTCTTAATCATCTTATTAAGATATTCATAATATAATTCCATCCTGTCTGAAGAATTAATATATTCGGTAACATTTCCAAATACCCAATCACAGTCTCTCTTTATATTTTTATAAGCTTCCCCTCTTGTTGTCTCAGGGTCAGTATCGTCTATTACCATATAGAATTTGCCTCCATATTTTTTAACATAAAGAGAAGAAATCATACATGCAATTATATGTCCAACATGCATTGGTCCAGAAGGTGCGGGTCTGAATCTCATAACAACTCCATTCTTAGGAATATCAGGCAATTCTTCCAATCCTTCTCTATGTTCTCTTTCTGAAACAATATCCTGAAGTTTCTCAAACTCTTTATTCTGTTCTTCTAAAGATAATTTATTCACAGAAGTCACAATCTCATTTATCTTCTTTCCATATTCTTTTATTTCCTCTTTTTTCAATCCCTCTGCAAATAATCCGGAAATTACTGCTCCAGGATTAGCCTTCCCATTATAATGAATTGCATTCTTAAGTGCATATGCTTTTGCTTTTTTATCAAAATCTTTCATATTATTCCTCAGAACCTGAATTATTTACACGAAATCTTCTTTCAAGTAATTCTATTCTTTGTTGTAGATTATAAATTTGATTGGATAAATCTTCTATCCTATCTGTCATATTCTTAAGTCTAATAGCAAGTCTTCTCCTTTTTTCATCAGAATCCAAAGGTCTGCCTGTCTCTGGATCAAAATTACCCTGATGAATATTTCCAATATCTCCTGCAGTAGCTGAACCTGAATTTGAAGAAAAATTTGAGCTTCCGAAAAAATTACCAAAAAATCCTCCTGCAGAACTCTCTTGACTCTGGTTAGAAGAAGTAGAAACAGGAGTACTTAGACTTTCTTCATTTAAACCTTTTTTAGCCTTCCTTTCGTCATAATGATAATCTTCTGCATAATCAACAACCCTATTTCTCTTACTAAAAAATCCCATAAATAATGAAGCTAAGGATTATTTTTAAAAGTTATTATTATATATTCAATTCAAATTAACCAATTATCAAACATTTTTTAAATAAGAAATTCTTTAATTTTCTATGGGTTCAGTAGTTTCAGATATAATTGGAAAAATAAATCCTAAATACAAAGAGGAGCCAGCAGCATCACATACACTTGGATACGATTCTGGTGTTGAGCAACTTGAACCTCTTTATTTTTTCATAATAGACTTGATGAATGATTTTGTATTAAATCCTGAAAAACTTATAGATAATTTTTCTTCTTCTCCTGGTTCAGGACACTTTGCTGAATTAGGGCAGAGAGCAACAGTTATGCAAAATCAGGCAACAAAAGTTTTAGGAGATATAAACACTGTTCTAAGAAGTGTTCTTAATCTTATATATGACTTGAAAGAATTTAGAACAAGGCTTCAAAGTTATGAGGATATGAAATCACCTTCAAAAAAAGATGCTGCAATACTCTCCTTAAAACAAATTTGGATGGACAAGGTAGATATTCAGAAAGGAAATTCAAGTATAAAAGCGATGGCCTTAGGACAAGCAGGTTTTGTGACTCTTATTGATGCTTTTCTTGCATGTAAAGATGAAAAAGATGTACAAAAATTAGACTTAAATGAAAGAGTAAAAAGAATACTTCTACCAAGGATAAATGAATTTAATATATGGTTACAGCAATCAGAACAAGAGTTAAGAAAAAGATATGAAATAGAAAAGAGTTATCTGAAAAGCCAGGTAAACAGCTTAAAACTTTATTCAAGATGGGCAAAGCCCTATCTAAAAGCAGCACATGATTTAGAAAGTCAAGACAGAGCAAGAGACCCAGCATTAGTAAAAACATTCAATACAATACTGCTAAATTTAGTAATACTGGGAAAAAATGAACTAAAGGTAAAAGACGCTGCACTAGATGGTAGGCTACCAAAAGATTTTTCAAAGGAGAACTTTGTAAAAAAATTAAGAAAATATTATAGTTGCGTTGTTGTTGAATTAACTTTTAGAGGAATTCCACAAAGGGTTGCTCAACAAGCTCATTATACCTTTGGTGGAAAAGCAGAAGTAACTTTCAAAGCATATGCCTTAAATGAAGATGAACTAAAAAAATTAAATAAAGAACTTGAAAAATCAGATTTAGATGATGTATTAAAATTAATAGAAGGTGCTACTGATGAAAGTCTTAAACAGATGCAGGATGAAATAAACTCTTTTATTGATGATAAAGATAAGAAAGATGAAGCAAAAGAAAAAAAAGACCAATCCAATCCTTTCTTAGCACTGTTTGGTGCTTATAATTATAAAGAAGAAAAAACAGCTCCAAAAAAAGAAGAAGATAAAGGAGACAAGCCAATAAGAAAAGACGATTACATTGAAAAAACACACTTAAGACCTCTCGCAGAAGAGGATGCTAAGACAACTGTAATGAGTCTTTTTGACATTTACAAAAAAGCTCATGATATGCCAAGTTATACTTA
>CAYZYU010000010.1:0-14876 GCA_964482915.1 Candidatus Woesearchaeota archaeon | reverse complement strand
TTGTATGAATAAAATTATTTTATCCAATTCAATAACAAAAAACATTATATATTCCTTCTTCCTACCTAAACTATGCCAAGAAAAGCTAAATTAAAGACAGAAGAAGAAAATAAAGCTAAAGAGATTAAGGAATTAAAAACAAAGCTTAGTCAAGAAGAGATAAATTCTTTAGAACAAATGATAGAAGATAATGACAATGTTGTAAACTCTGCAGAATTAAGAGAGTTTTTAAGTGGACAGGATATAGAAAGAACTTCTTCTCCTTCTTTAAAAAAAATAAATGCCCCTCAAAAAAGCCCAATAATGTTAGAAAGAGATATAATAACAGGAGCAATGTCTGCTCCTAATCTAAACAATAATGGAGAAAATGGAGAGAACAATGGATTTAAATATCTTCCAGAGGTTCAAAATCAAAATTCTCCAAAATATGTTCAATATGGAGAAAGAGTTGGAGAGATGAACAAAATAAGAGATTTTGAAAGACCAAAGATAGAATCTCCTTTTGAAAGAAGAGAAATGATTATGAATGGTTCAATGAAAACAACCCCAGATATTGAAAGTTTTGAAAAATATACTACCTCGTTTTCTACAGCGAGAAAATCTGAAAAAGACAAAATGCTGAAAAGAGACCCATTTGAAAGGAAAGAAATAAAATATACTCCAGAAAAATATTAACCATTAGATTAATAAATTATTCTTTCTAGTATATAATATGGGAAAGGGTGATTATAAAATTGATAATATTTATCAGGGAGGTTATTCAACTTTAGACCCAAATAAAGCATATTCTAATAATTTTACAGGTTATAGATCCAGTGTAAGTTCACTGGGAATAACCACTAACCCCTCGGTTGCAAACCAGATAAAAGAAGTTTCTGATAAACTTGCAGGAGGATTAAAACAAATTGAAGTAGAATTTATTTCTCCAGAGATGTTTGATTCAATACCAAAACAGCAATTAACAGAAATAAGACAACTTAGCAAATTAACAGGTATAGATGTGTCTGTTCATGCACCAGTTATAGATACTGTTGGAATGACAAGAGATGGATATAGTGAATTAAACAGAGAATTGGCTGAAAGAAGAGTTACAGATGCTTTGATGAGAAGTCATGAATTGAATCCTAATGGAAATATTCCTGTTAATTTTCATACAGCAGAAGGAATACCAAGTACAGAATGGAAAACTTTAGGGACAGGAGATAAAAAAAGAGAAGCAAAAAGAATGATCGGTGTAGATAGAGACACTGGAAAAATGATTCCCCTGGAATTTGAAAAGAAATATTATCCAGGGACTGATTTGTCAAAACCAGAAACATACACTCCTGAAAAAAATCTTGAGATAGCAAATACTACAGACTGGGATAATAAACTTTCACAATTATTCTTCAATAAAGAAAGAGCAGATGATTTATTGAATCAAAATGCTCCATTAATAGAAAATTTATACAAGGAGTTAAGAAAAAGAGAAGAAAAAGGATTAGATCCTCTAAAAGGATTAGATCCTGTGCAACAAACAGTTTATCTTAAAGCAAGAGATGCTGAGAATTATCTGGATGATATAAGAAGAAGTGCAAATGCTTATTTTAGTAAGGCATACGAATATGGAACTGAACAGCAAAGAGAAAGACTTAAAAAAATCTCAGAAGAATTTGCGGATAATGTAAGAAAACAACCGGATGCATTGGGAATGTCAAGGGCAACAGGAATAATGCTCAATGAACTAAAGGACTCTAGTTTAGCTCCTGAAATGTTTGTTCCAATAGAAAAATTTGCACTGGAAAAATCATCCAAAACATTTGGAAATGCTGCTTTCAATGCATTTAACAAATTCAAGGATGCAAACAAAACACCTCTGATGCTTATTGAAAATCCTCCTGCAGGTTTTGGATTATCAACAGGAGAGGATTTGAAAAATGTAATAATAGAATCAAGAAAACAATTTGTACAAAAAGCAGTCAATGAAAAAGGGATGAGTGAAAGAGAAGCTGAAAAAATTGCTGAAAAATTAATAGGTGCAACTTGGGACGTTGGGCATATTAATATGCTTAGGAAACAAGGTTTCAGCGAGAAGGATATAATAAAAGAAACTGAAAAAGTAGCTCCTTTTGTAAAACATGTCCACCTTTCTGATAACTTTGGATTTGAACACACTGAATTACCAATGGGAATGGGAAATGTTCCTATGAAAGAGATTATGGCAAAATTAGGAGAAAAAGGATTTGAAGGAAAAAAGATAATTGAAGCTGGAACCTGGTGGCAGCAATTTAAAACCTCTCCAATAAAAGAATCTCTTGAAGGAGTAGGCTCTCCTATGTATTCTTCAGGACTGGGTCCTTACTGGAATCAATCTCTTGGATTGCAACAAGGATATTTTTCAGGATATGGTATGATGCTTCCTTCTAATAATTATCAGACATTTGGAGCAGGATTTTCACAGCTTCCTCAGGAACTTGGAGGAGAAGTACAAAGAGGAGGAGGAAGATTTAGTCAAAGAGGAATGGAGTAAAAAGATTAAATTTATTAATTAAAATTAATTAAAATAAAGATGGTAAAAAAAGCAACTACTAAAACACCAACCAAAAAGACAACTAAGTCTACCACTAAAACTTCTACACCAAAGATACCTAAAACTTCTTCTCAAGAGACAAGTTCTTCTTCTACAAATAATTGGTTTGGCTATACAAGCTCAACAAATACTGCAAATCCAGTAAATTACGCTCCTAGTTCAAAAGAAAAAGGATATGTTTCTAATCTAAAAGTAGATTATGCTGCTCCTAAACCTGAATTTGTTCCTAAATCAGAACCATTAGTTAAAAATGTAGAAATGAAAGTGATTAAAGGAGGACTATCTGATAATAAACCAAAAGAAAAATATTTCTCAAATGCAGAAAGTGATAAAATAATAGATTATGCAATAAAAATTGGAATCTCAGATTTTATTAAGAAAAACCCTGAGATGGAAGGGGTACAAAACCTTCTTACAAAATATATTGATAGAGGTTCAGTAAGAGGACGATTTGCTAGATTATATAAAGAGGGTATAGAGAATAACATGAGTTCAGAAGAGGCGAGAGACCATGCTTATTCTATAATCAGAGATTACATTGGGGGAGGAGAATCTCTTAATAATAGAGGGAAAATGGTTCTGATAAAAGGAGAATTAGAGAAAAAATTAGAAGAAAAAGAAAAAGGAATGATGTTTAGAATATTCCATCACAATCAGGTAAAAGGAAGAAAATACATGAACAAAGCAATGGATGCCTTCGATGATTTGAACACTCTTCTTAAAACAGGGGATTATGACAAAAGAATGCCTGAAATTGCAAAAGCGGTTAATACTTTATATGATTTGAAATTTTTAGAACCTGCAATAGAAGTGTTAAAACAATATGACTTGATAACTGACAGAAAATATAATTATCTGAAGAGAAACCTTTACAAGAAAGCAAAAGACGAATCAAATGCTCTTACAGGAGGAATAGAAAGTTATGTGCTTCCTAAAGCAGCTGCATTAATAGGACTTGGAGGAGTAATATTAACATTATTTAACTTAACTATGACAGGAGCAGTAATAGGAGGAGATTCTAATGTAACTCTTGGAAGTGTGGGAGTATTCATGATATTCTTTGCTTTGCTATTATTTATCAGACCTTTGAAAAAAAGCTTTAAAAAGTAAACTATACTAATATGTGTACTAAAAGATGGTGAAAAAAAAGAAAAAGGTTATAAGAAAAAATAAATCTCATATCCTAAAAAAGAAAGAAGAAAAAAATCAAGTTTCTATAACTAGGAATATACCCACACTTCAGTTAAAAACAGAAGATGATATAGCAATGGATTTTGCAGTAAAAGTTTATAAAAAATTCGATAAGATGGTAAAATCTATAGTTCTTTTTGGTTCAACAACAAAGCAGAATGTTACACCAGGTTCTGATATAGACATAATGATAATAATTGATGATGCTTCAATAAAATGGGATCAAGAACTAATTGCATGGTATAGGGAAGAACTTGAAAAAATAATACAGGCGAGCCCATATAAAAGAGATTTGCATATAAATACAATAAAATTGATTACTTGGTGGGAAGATTTAATGAAAGGAGATCCCGTTGTACTCAATGTTTTAAGATATGGTGAGGCAATGATAGACGCTGGAGGATTTTTCAATCCATTAAAACAATTATTAATACAAGGAAAAATAAAAGCTACACCAGAAGCAATTTATTCATGTCTGCAAAGAGCCCCAATGCATCTTGCAAGAAGCAAAGCTGCTGAATTGAACACTATAGAAGGATTATACTGGACAATGGTTGATTCTGCACATGCTGCACTGATAGCAGCTAATGTACTTCCACCTTCACCTGAACATATCGCTGGTGAGCTAAAAATAAATTTTGTTAATTCTGGAAAATTAAAAATGAGATATGTTGAATGGTTCAGAGACTTGAATGTCCTACATAAAAAAATATCTCATGGTGAAATTAATGATTTAAAGGGTATTGAAGTAGACACCTGGCAGAGCAGAGCTGAAGAATTTCTTAGTGTAATGGCTCAATTAGTAAATGAACTTATAAAATAAAATTAATTCTTAGAATCTTTTATCTTTTGTATAGCAAAATATCTTTGAGTTAATTTCAATGCTTTTTCCTCTGCTTCTGGATTATAATCCTCACCATTATGGGTTCTATAATTAAACCTGTTATATACATTAATTACTCCAGTATAAGAAACATTGTTGTTTTTTGCTATATCTGTTAAAGACTTAGTAATTCTTGCTTGGTTTTTAGCGTAATTAGCTATTTCACTCATTCTTATTTTCCACCTTCACTAGCTTTCTTTTCAGGCTCTCCAAGTATTTTTTCTAATCCCTTTATATTTGATTCCTTTCTAATCTTAAGAACTTGTTCTGCAAGTTCATCTTTCTTGTATCCTAAGAAAGAACTTACTAAAAGTCCTGCTTCTTTCTTATCTAATTGATTGATGTACTTGTCAAGATAAGCTTTCTTAATATTTGCCTTATATCCTAATCCAGCAAGGTCAGAAACTTTTAGAGAACTAACTGCACCTAATAGTATTTTCTGAGAAGTTTCCTGTATGTAAGGGTTTGTTATTGCTCCACCACTAGTAGGATTTCCTTCCTCATCTATAAGTTGTGATAAGAACAATTGATTATAAAGCTCTTGGTGTGGAACTTTAGCAATACCTTCAAGATATAATCCATCAGTAGCATCTGCAAGTTCACCATATTCACTATGAGTTATTAATTTAGGAGAAGCATATTTCCAAAGGTTGCTTTTCTTCATATCCAAATTCTTAAGAGCATAACCTCTAGCTAATTCCCTTTCTTCAGGTGTTGGTTCTTTTGGTTTTGATTTTCCTGCCATTTTAGTTTACTCCATATTTAGGTGCATTTTCTATTTGAGTCATTTTCTTTGCAGCCATAAGCTGATACTCAAGAACATTAATATTATATTTGTTATTTATTGCTTGATCCAACATGCTGCCAATCTCATCAAGGTCTTTATCAGTATTAGCATTGACAATCTTCATATATAAGTTATGTTTGAAAATATCTAAAAAAGATGCTGGTTCTAAAAGATGAGAATCATCCTTAATATCATTTCCAAATAATTCTGCATTAACAAAATCTTGATCTATTGAATGATTTCTTTTTTCCATATTTCTTAGATAAATCCAAAGTTTATAAATCTTTCGTTTTTGTTACCATTAGATAAAAGTGACAAAAATCTAATTATTCAACCTTTGTAAAATCATATATAACCCTTGTTTTACAGGGAAGCTTGGCTTTTATCTCATGAAAAGCCTGTCTAGCTATTACTACTGCTTTTGGGGTGGCTACAGCAATGAAGAATATCTCTGAATTAGGCTTCAAAATAGCAGATTTTCCTATGCATTTACCAAAAGACAACTGCATTCCTGTCTGCATTCTATCAGCTCCTGCACCAGTAAGCATTTTGTTTTCTCTCTGAATGTGATGCGGGAAAGGGACAACCCTGAAAAAGTACTGCCCTGGAAGACCTTTATCAAGTACTTTATTTACATACTGTCTAGAAGCTTCAAGAGCATTATGTCTTATTTGTACAGCTTCTGTTGTGACAAGAGCAAGCCTGTGGGGATATTTCCCTGTTTCATAAGTATTCCCATCACCCATGCTGAACTTTACAATCTTCTGAGGAGGAACTACTTTGATATAAGCTCTGTTTTTTCTCTTGCTAACTCTAGTATAAGGAACAGTTTTTCTCTTTGAATATGCATTTGCTTTTCTTAATGTTGCCATTTTAGATTATGTTTATTTTACCTCAACTTTAGTTGTAATTGCCTGTCCTGGCAATCCTCTCTCGAAGATAGCTCTTACAACACCTTTATTTCCATGAGTAGCAGCAACCTTACCATTAATTTCTTTTCCAGCAGGACTTTTCCAGACAACACCTTTTCCAACAAACTTAGCAGCTTCCTCTTTCTTTGAAACTCCTTCAATTTCAATTAAGAAGTGTCTTTCAGTAATTGTCTTTCTTCCTCTTCTGAATTGTATAACTTTACCTGCGGTCATAACTATTAATCAATAAAATTAGTTTTTAAAGGTTTCTTAGATGGATATCTACTTCTTTAACACAACAATCTCCCTGCCTACAATCTGTCCTTCCCTGAAATCTTGAATAGGAAATCCTTCTTCAAGTTTCATTCCTGTTTTTTCGCAGATTCTTGAAATATCAGCACCTATTCTTTCCCTTCCAGTATCAATAAAAGGAGAGGTAAAAACAAACTTTCCATTCACACTTTTTTTCATATTCTTAAAGACATCAATCATAAGATTTTCAAATTTCTTTATGGTATGTTCTGCTTCTTTTCTGTTAGGAGCTCTCTTAAGAATTTCTCCAAAATCTGGCTCACTTACTAAAGCATCAACTGAACCAACAACTATCTTTGTTGAATCATTATTAAGAAGAGTATAACTTTTGCTTGGAAATCTGCACCATTCCATATTTTTCCTTGCTCCAATTATTGCCTCTTTATCTTTGTCTATTCCTATAACTTTCATACCCATGTTTGCTGCTTCCATTAAAATTACACCAATACCACAAAATCCATCCAATAAAGTTCCATCCTCTTTTATCTCTGAAAGATTTATCATAACCTTTGCCAATCTTGGAGAAATGCTTAGTTCTTCTCTTCTTACAGGTTTTTCCATGTCTCTTCTTTCAAGTTCCTTATAATTACACCTCTGTATTATTCTTCCAAACAAATCATCAAAAACAAAATATCCTTCGGTGATTAAATTTGAAGAGGGTTTTCTTACAAAATCATCATCTTTCCCTCTTACAAACCCTGTAAATATTTTTTCAGTGGTCTTGAGTCTTTCAGAACGGAACCTTGTCTTAAGATATTCTGAGACTCTTTCTGTCTGATCTGAAAAATCCCAAATCATATAATTGAACTTATTATCAGAACCATAATATATTTCCTTCCTGATTATATCTTTCAGATTGCATAGAACAATTCCTATTTCCAATGTTCCTCCAAGGACATCAACTGCACCCCCTTCAATTGTCTTCTCCAGTTCCAATAATAAACCATTTTTTATTATCTTCTCGTCAAGAATATTATTCTCTGTCCTTTTAAGATAACTTTTGATCTCTGCTGTAGATAATGCAATGTTTCTGCCAAGAATAAACAAGTATTTCATGCAAAATTCATAAATCACTAGTAAATAAAGGTTTTTGTTGGAGAGATTTTGTTATCCCATAAAAAGATTTAAATTTATTTGAATTTTGTTAACAATATTAGGGGTATAAGTATAACAATGTTGTGATTTTACTGCAATAATAGAACTATTTACAAAATAACTTCAAAATCCCCAAATTCCTTCTTCAAGACTTCAAGAACTTTAGGATTAAATTCCACATCTTTCTTACTCTTCTGTGCTTCAATAGACTGAGAAACCTCTTCCATATTTGAATGTTCAATCTTACTGGTTATCTTGAAGACTTTATTGTCTTTGAACAAGAAGCTATTTCCACCAGAAATTAACAATTCCCCGTTTCCTTCCTTGAATTTAATCTTCATCTTTCCTTTTTCAAGAGGTAATAAATCACATCTCTGAGAAAACTCAATCAAGTCATTGATTAAAGTAGATGCTTCCTTTCTTGCATTATCTACTTTATGAGCATCTAATTTTCCTTTTTTGAATTCTGTTCTTGCAGTGATTATATTTCTCAATATCCTCAAATGTTGCTGAGTCATTTTACCTTTCTTAACAAGATTCTTCTCAAAATCAAGAACTAGCTGATTTTGAGGTTTCTTTCCAAACATTGCTGTCAGCAGATTAATTGTATCAGAATAAATCTTTTCAATTGTATTTTCCTGTGCTTTCTTATCAATCTGTATTCTAAGTTCTTTCAGTCTTTTCAAGAAATCCTCTGTATCTTTCAAAAGTTTATCAATTTCTTCTCCAGATATTTCTTTTATCTTTTCATGTTCATAATCTCTCCAGGTGTTTATTACCTTGTCCAAGAAATCCAAATATTTTTTTTCAATCATCTTTGTATCAACAAACTCTTTTTTGAAATCTCTTACAAGTTCTTTCTTTGCATTTGGAGGAGGGAGACCTGCAAGCATCAATAAAGCCTGTGCAGGAGTTGTGATTCCCCAGAAAATGTTTACAAAAATATCAGAAAGTAAAGTTCTTTTGCTTCTTGGGATTATTCCATCACCCATACTCATGAACATATCAATAGCTTCTGGAGAAGGTTTTAATTTACCCATTTTAAGAAGAGCCTTCCATGGCATGAATGTTCCTCTATCATAAATTGGAATACCATCCCTTATGAAAGTGAACATAACTGGATGAGCATCCTTTACAGATTGCCAGAAATCAGTAAGAAGATAAATCTGAGGTTCAAGTTTATTGTTAACGCCTGCAAGAGCACTAGCTTCTCCAACATACTGATAGATTATACCTCTTAACCTTTCTAAAAGCTCAAGCCTTGGCATTCTTTTTACATCAGTATCATTAATTATTACAAAAACATCAACATCAGAATCTTTCGATGCATCTCCCCTTATTAAGCTTCCTCCCAAAACATATGAAACAACATATTTCTCAAATTTTTGTAGAACCAAAGATTTGTGAATCTCACTGACACGCATAGCACCTAAAATACCTCTATCATGAAGCGGGAAAGACATTGCCATTGCAGCATACAATTCAAATTTCTGGTCAGTACATATTTCCCATATTTCAGCAGGTGTTCTTATATAAACCCAAATATCCTGTTTAGCTTTTTCAATTTGTTCTACAATGTCTTTTTTCATTTCAGGAATTTTTTTATCTTTCTCATCAGGAATTATTATGTTTAAATGAACTTTTTTCTGGAGCTTTTCAACTTGTTCTTTATTTAGGTTCTCTGTCTCTTCTTCTATAAAATCTTTTATTGATTGTGGAGGTAAGATACTCACCGCCTGTGTAAAAGGATATTTCTTAATAATGTATCCCTTAAGCTTATCCAGTTCTTTTTTCATCTTTTCAGCATTCTTATCTTTCTCAGATGTAGGATGATTGACTTCAGGTACTCCTGGTTTTTTAGAAGAATAATTCTTGTCTAAATCCATTTCAGGAATATTAGGAGTGTTGTCTTGTGCCATAGTAAAAAAAGAGGTTTTTTGCTTTTAAATGTTTGGATGTAAACCTCAAAAATCTTTAAATAATCTTATTTTCTTTTTCTTTCAAGCGTTCCTAGTTTATCGGTAGAATATCTCGTTGCCAATGGGAAGAACCTACGCTTCTCCTACAATGGCTCTCCCTTCCGACACGGAAAGAAAGTCAAAGCAAAGACGAGGTGAGCCGGGTCCGACTCCCGGGGAGCGCATTCATTTATTTTATAATATTTGAGTCGGACGAGTCCGAACTCCCCAGCATCGCTGGGGGAGCGCATTCATTTATTTTATAATATTTAAATCGGATTTTTATCTTTTCTTCTTAACCTTCTTTCTATTATTCTTTCTCTTGCGTCTCCAGCAAATATAGAATAAAACTCCACATAAAATTATAGGGCCAGCAATTATTAATGACCAAGCTAATACACTCCATGGCATTGGCTGAGGATTATCCATATTTCTAATAACTGTAATTAACAATTGAACAATATAAAGCACTCCTGCAACAGTAAAAGCAATTGCACCCACTAATTCATGTCTCCAAGCTATAATTAAAACAATAGTTAAAATAAAAACAGGAATATTATGCATAATCAATCCAACGACTATCTGCCAAAAAGTATATCCATTTCCAAAAATATCCAGAGAAAACATTGCTAAGAAAAGTAGAAATAGAATTGATAATATCCTTGGTGTCCAATAAACAAACTTGCTAATCTTTCTTTTCATTATTTTAATTTCCTTATCTCTTACCCTTCAATCCAAGAATAGAGATAATTAAAACAGCAAGGTACATAACAAATCCGTAAACACAGGCAGGAATCTGGAAAACATTTGTACATTGCCCCATCCCTAACTTACTTGCACCGCAAAAACCAGCAATCAATTCTGTATAACTCAAATATCCTGAAAACAAAAGACCTGCTATTGAAATTATCAAAATTGCCTTTAATGCACTCTCTTTTTTCATATTAATTATAATAGATTATTGTTTATAATCTTTATCTTATACTTTAATACATATTTATTTTTAAAAATATAAAAATTTGCAGGATAGTTTAACTACTCATTTTTGATTAAAAATTCTGGCATAACTTTTTATAGGTTTATTTTTTAGATTAAAGATGTCAAAAGAGAATTATATGACAGACACTGAAGCTAACAGGCTGATAGATAATTACCTTTCTAATCAAAGTGTCACAACTTCAACCCAAGATATACTTGATTCTGGAGCAATACCAAGGTTAAAAGGATATGTTGTAAGACCAGGTAAGGTTTCTGATTCTATCTTTGGTGGAAAGGGGAGTTATTTTGATAAAAAATTAGGAAAAGATGTTGAATTTGAAAATCCTCCTCTTAATTCCTATGATGGAACACCCTTAAGAATAATGGTAAGGACTCAAAGAATATCCACCCATGATATTAATAGAGGAGAGATACCATTCAAGGATCAGATTCTTGCAACAAACCATAATTTCATGAGAAAATTGCTTGCACCTGCAATAGGAACTTCACAATATAATGTCCCAGGACTTGCAGATAATGCAGTTGTAATTGTTTCTGAAAATCTAGACAAGAATGTTGATTTTGAGAATGTGTTAAGGGCTTACATGGCTAAAAGTTCAACTTCAACTTCTTTGTATGTTCATTACATGAATGGTGAAAGAGAATTCTGTGGACATAAATTACCAGAAGGATTATTTCCAAACGGACCATTGCCTTATGTGATGGATACACCCTCTACAAAATCCGATGAGCACGATATTTCGGTTTCACCTGAATATCTATTCCAAATGGAAGTATGTACTCCTGAAGTATATAATCAGCTAAGGAACAGTTCTATATATGCATTCGGGAAAGTTGATGAATTTTTCAGGCCAAAAGGAATAATTGCTGTTGATACAAAGACAGAACATGGAATTAATAGGAAAGGACAGGTTGTCTCTCAAGATGAAATATGGACAATGGATTCCTCAAGATTTTGGCTTGCTGGTGATTACTATCAACAAATAGAATTTTTTTCAAAAGGAAAAGAAAAAGAACTTATAGAATATCTTCAAAGGACACAACCAGGAATAAAAGAAAAAGAATATCTGGTAGACGGAAAGGTTGTTCCAACGCCAAGATCTCTTTCCAAAGAATTTGCAAGAGGATTTTCAGAAGGTGAGAAAGGATATACAGATGAACAAAGAAAATTGATTGCTTTAAGATATATTGAGGGAATTCAAAGTTTACTTGGACAAAGATTCAAACCTGATTTAAGAACAAGGGATGAAAGAGTGGTTTCAGGACTTGAGTCAGCTGTCTCTCTTGCAGATTAATTAAAAAATTTCTAGAAAAATTATTTATAATATAGCTCTTGGTTCGTAACTCAATGCAGCAGGATATTTAGAGAAGAAATATTGTGCATCATTAGAGACCTGCTCTATCTGTTTTCTGGCATTTCCTATCTGTTTTTCTTTATCATTTATTATCTCATAAATCTGTTCTTTTGTCACCCAGTTAGAAAAAGCAGGGTCTTTTGCTAATAATTCTGGAAGCATTGTTTCTGAACTTCCTTCATTCTTCATCCTATTAGCTTCTGCAATTGAATATTTCTTTATCGCTTTATGTGCATCTTCTCTTCCTACTCCATTTTTAGTAGCCATTTGAAGTATTTCTGTTGTTACAATAAATGGAAGAAATTTATCCAATTCATGAACTATTTCTCCTTCATATGCATGCATATTTTTAAGAACAGTCAAAGTAGCTTCAGTCAAACCATCCATTGCATAGAAAGCATCAGGTCCAATAACTCTTCTTACAACAGAGCATGAAACATCTCCTTCCTGCCACTGATCACCTGAAATTCTTGAAGCCCCGTCAGCATACATTTTCAAAAGATTTGAAAATCCATTTATTCTCTCGCATGTTCTTGTGTTCATCTTATAGGGCATTGCACTACTTCCAGATTGTCCTTCTTCAAATCCTTCATTCACAAGCCCAAATCCTGACATCAAACGCATTGCTAAAGCAAAATTTGAAGGAGCAGAACTTAATTCTGCAAGATTATTATTAAGAGCATAATCTAAAGACCTTGGATATACCTGTCCTGTTGCATTTAATACTCTCTTGAATCCTAACTCTTTTGCAACAAGTTCTTCTAATTGTAATGCCTTCTCGGGACTTCCCAATAATTTTATCATATCTGTCTGAGTTCCAATTGCTCCTTTTATTCCTCTTATTGCATAATTATTGATAAAATTCTCAAAGTTTCCCAGATGTAACATTAATTCTTCTTCCCACATTGAGAATCTTCTTCCAAGAAGTGTTGCCTGCGCAGGTTGATTATGTGTTCTTGCTAAAATAAAATTATTATATTTATGAGCATTATCATCCATCTTCTTTAATACATCAACATTTTTATCAAGAACAAGCTTTGAAGCTTCCATGTATTGCAATTGTTCAGTATTATCAGTAGGATCTCTGGAAGTCATTCCTTTATGAATATGCTGTCCTGCTCCTGCTGTATTGACAAAAGATTCTATTCTAGCCTTAACATCATGTTTAGTAATTAATTCTCTTGCTTTTATGTCTTCAAGATCCACATCATTTTTTGCTTTTTCAAATTTTTCAATATCTTCTGATGGAATATTTAATCCAAGTTCTTTCTGAGCTTTCATGACAGCTATCCACAATCCTCTTTCTGCAATAGCCTTGCCTTTCTCTGAAAAAATAGAATTCATCTCAGGTGTTGCATATCTCGCAGATAAAATATTTTCGTTTGCCATAGAGAATAAAAAATAGCAAGATTGCTTTTTAAGAATTTGTATGATAAAAACACTAAAATGAAAGAAGAATTTTAGATAGAATAAAGTTTTTTATTATGCACACAAAAAACCTTGCCACTCTTAATCCACCTTTTTTCCTCTTGCTTTACAAATTTCCTGATTCCTTTCTCATCAATATTCTTAAGATTGTCAATCATGCTCATGCAGTATTTAGTTCTGTATCTTTTATCAAGATTTTTTAACCTAGTACAAGGAAATTTATCACATTTAACTGAACAATATTTCCATTTGTTTTTCTTAATCATCTCACAGTTTTTTATTATGCATTTGACACGAGAAACAAATTTATCATCCCATCTTACTCTGCACCCAGGACATTTGTTCTTATCCCTTAAATATCCAAGACAAATTGCACAATTCATTCCGCATGGAGCAATTAATGCAGGTTTCATCTTATTTTCCTTTTCTTCATCTCTTCTTCCAATTTTTTAGGAAACCCAGGATGACAAGAACAATTTTTATTATGCTCTGTATGCCATTTCACTTTTTCCTCAAAAGTTGCATTTTTTGGCATCTTATTTTTCAGGTGCCATTCCTTATTTATTGCCATTTTTAACAATTCTCATTCCTATTACAACAAATACTAATCCAATTACAGTTAAGCTAGGACTTTTTATATTTAAATTAAAAATATATCCTGCAGCATTTACTAACAGAATTATAAATCCTATAATGAACATAACTAGCCCAGATAACTTTTGTTTTTTCATATAATAATATAGATTATATTATTTATAAATAATGAGTCTAAACCTTTATCAAATTTTCAAGATTTAAATTAGGTCTAATAATTATCATCCTTCTAAGAAAGAAATCAGACTGTGATTCAGGATATCGTTTGTCAAAATCAAACCAAAGAGAAAGAAATTGATCCTTTTTCATCTCCCTCACAAAACCATACTCTGGATCTGCAAGAACTACTTCATCTTTATAAACATCATAAACAGGGGAATAATGTCCTTCTAACTGGGAGAACCAATCTACAATAACAGGTCCTTTTTTATTGACCTCATTATACAAATTTTCCCAAGTATTATTGTCAGTATACCAGGCATTAAAACCTAAACTTCTTGCAGCATTAACCATATTCGCTGCAGTTGTTCCCTCTTTAACTGTACAATTTGTTAATTTTATCAGCTCTTTTTCAGACTTCTTAAGACCATAATATTGAAAGATCATTCTAAGAGAGACGGGACCACAAGATCCGTCGTCATGCTGCATATAAATTACTTTCTTCTTATTCATTTTCAATTTTCTCAGAAATCGTTCTGAGGTACGAACACCTCACGTGTATTTAGCCTAAATGTAATTTAAATAAGTTTCGAATGGGCCTAAGCGGAATCGAACCGCTGAATACTCGGTGTAAA
>CAYZYU010000009.1:21600-22899 GCA_964482915.1 Candidatus Woesearchaeota archaeon | reverse complement strand
ATTCTTTGTGAATTTTATGGGAATCTTAGATATTTTAAAGAATATATTCAAAGAAGATGAAGAAGAAAAAATTAGAGAAAAGGTAAATTTCTCAAATCTGGAGAATGTTCTAGAAAATAAATTAAAAGAAACAAAGGAAAAAGAGAAAGAGATTATATCTCTAATTAAAGAAAGGATTGATTTTTTTACAAAAGAACTTAAAGAAAACTCAATTACTGTAGAAAATGTAGACATTGAACAAAAGGAAAAAAATGAAAAGGTGAAATCAATGGTCTATGAGGGAAGGAAGAAATATCTGGAATTTCTTGAGAGATTTATAGAAAATATCCAAAATTCTCGAAATACAAATCTTGATGAATTATCCAAAGATATCAATTCTGCATTCTTACGTTTAAATGAAAATTCAATAAAGAGTTATGAGAGAGCCACAATACTAATAGGTAAAGAGATGGGAAATATAAGAGATAATCTAAAGAAATTTTCAACAGAATTGCTTGGAATATTGAATAATAACAAGGAGATAAACACCACTTTAGAAAAAATTAATCTTGTAAAATCAAAAATAGAGGAGAATAAAGAAATAAATGAAAAGCTAGCAAAAAGTGAGAAAGATGTATCAAATATAAATAAGAATATAGAAGAGAAAGAAAAAGAGATTAAAAAACTTTCAAAAGATATTGAAGATATAAAAAAAAGTAGCGAATATATTGAAAACCTAGAAAAACAAAATAATCTGCAATTAAAAGAAAAAGAGTTTGAGGAAAGTATAAATGAATTAAGACAATCTATAGATTTCAAAGCTCTTTCAAACTTTTTTCACATTTTTCCTGAAAAGATGAACATTGTGAAAAATCATAAGGAAAATTTCTCTAATGAATTTAAAAGAGAGAGTAAAAATATACTAAATTTGCTGGATGAAGCTAAGCTGAATAATCAGATTATTGAAAGCAAAATAAAAGAGATAAAAGATAAAGAACAGGAAATCTTCAATCTAAAAAATGAAATAAAAGAAATTGATACAGAAGAGATAGACTCTGAAATAGAAAGATCACAGGAAAATTTGAAAAACCTATTAAATGAAAGAGAATGGGCAGATAAAAATAAAGAAAAGATGAACTCTCAGATAAAAGAAAATAAAGAGATTATAAAAAAACAATTGGACTATCTAAACATGGATTTGGAAGGTTAAAGACAGATTTATAAATTTTAATTATTTAAGCTATCTATGGGTGAGAAAGAAGATTACCCTTCAAAAAAAGAGGAAAGTAATCCTGTTAAAGAGGAAATACTTGAAGAAGA
>CAYZYU010000009.1:15591-21500 GCA_964482915.1 Candidatus Woesearchaeota archaeon | reverse complement strand
TCTAAAGACAGAAGGATATATGAAAGAGGATATAATGCAAAAATACCTCTTTATTGGAAGCAGAAAGAATCCAGAAAAAAGCAGATACTTCCTCCAGAAGATCCACATCCTGAATTAAGAGAGAGAATAATAAAAGAAATACAGAATAAAGAAGAAGAAATAAAGAGAGAGGATGAAGAAAAAAGATTTTATTCTCTACCTCCTAGAAGACATCCAGAGTTAAAGAAGCAACTTATACAAGAAATAAGGGAAGCAGAAAGAAAACATAGAATAGAACATAAAAGAATAAAAACAACTACAGAAAAGACAATAATTATTGCAGGGATATTTATTCTCCTAGTACTTTTCTTATTGATATTTAAAAATAATATATTCAACTCAGATAAAAACAAAAATACAGAAGAGATTTTTAATAATTATTATGATACCAATCCAGAGATAAAAAGTTCCTCTGAACAATTATTAGATTATGAAGTAAGAACTGAAAGATATTTCATTTTAGTAATAAACAATGAAAAAGAAGGCTTAAATCTTGAAATAGAATATAATAGATATTCAAATGCTCTTCATATAGATGAAAATAAAACCATACAACTCTATGTTCGTGCAAATGAAGAATTTCTTTTCAAAGATTCTGAATTCTCCAAAGAACCGGGGTGTATAGAAAATGATTGCACTGTAAATATTATCTCATCAAAAACAATTTAAATATTATTTAATTTGAATACTTAAAAGCTAAACAAACAGCTTTTAATGAACAACCAGAACCTGTAAATTTTACATAACAATCATTAGGAAATCTTGATTTTTCATTATCTTTCCAGTCAGAGATTATACATTTAAACATCCCAAAATTATCTTTATTATTCTTAATTCTAATCTTACTACAAAATGTCATAGCATCTATTGTACATATAGAATTATCATCAATCTTCTCATTACAATCATTATCTTTACCATCACAAATTTCAGGGATAGGAGTTATTTCTCCATTACAAGTAGTTTCCCAAATACCTTCAATACACTTTTGAGTACCATATGCGCATTCACCAATATCACTAGCTCCACAAAATCTGGTAGCACCATTAGTACAAAAACATCCTTCATCTATTTCTCCATCACAATCGTTATCTATTTTATCATCACATATTTCAACTGCATTAATTACTGTTCCTTCTGGTGTTCCAGATACACTTAAATCACCTGTTGTAGAACCACATATAAAAATTGTTCCTCCAGAACCACTACCCTGATTTGCAGTTCCTCCATCAGCAGACACATCCTCAACATTAGAATTAATTATTTCAACTCTTCCTCCGTTTCCTGCTTTAGCATCTTCCCCAGGATTTGTTCCTCCATTTGCTTCAATCTTTCCATTTACAAGTGAATTTTTTATTATTAATATTCCACCATCTCCCATAGCACATACAGTACATGTATAACTAGAAACAACGATTCCTCCATAGATACTAGAATAATTAATTATTATATATGGGACAAAAAAAGAATCTCTAGAATTAGATTGACTTAATATTCCTATACCTGAACTTGGATTAATTATAACATTATCAAAAACTATGTTTCTATTATCATAAATGATTACATTTCCGGCAACAGTATATCCATTACCATTGATTATAATATTGCTTGCATCTATATTCAAGCAGACTCCATCAGCAGAAATATCATTTTGAAGTTCATACGTTTCTCCTTCAATCCAACCAGATGTTTTACACTCAGTTAATATTTGAAGAGCACTTATAGGGCTCAAAGTGAAAACTAATAATAACAATCCAATAAAAAGATTATATCTCCTCATTTTAATTATAAAGATACCACATACTTATAAAGTTTTATATACAAATATTATAATATTTTATTTATATAGCTATAAAATAGCAAGACTTCTCACTAAGAATAATCTAAGAACAAAATTAATCCTGAGGGTAGCAACAATATTCTTTACATAATTTGAAAGCATATTTGCTGTTGGAGGAGATATCTTTCTTGTTTTCTGATACATTAAATCATCAGCCATCTCATTTAAGGATTTAATTAAAGAGTTATATTTATTAGTCTCAAAATCTTTTATTGCCTTAGAAATATGTGAATTCAAAACTATCTTATAATCATTAGAGATGACATCCTGAGGAAGAGTTGATATAAGGTTATTTAAGTCGTAAAGATTGTCCATACATCCATTGTAATCAACGTCATATCCTAAAGTGCTCACTAAAGGACATAAATCTACATCATCCAAGACGTTATCTCCATCGTCATCTAAATCCAAGCAATTCAATGTACCATCATTATCTGTATCTAAATTACCTTGGTCAAGAATTGTTCCTTCTGGAGTCCCCGCTACACTTAAACTACCTGTTGTAGCACCACACATAAGAATTGTACCTCCAGAACCAACCCCTTGATTTGCAACACCTCCATCAGCAGACACATCCCCAACATCAGAATTAATTATTTCAATTCTCCCACCATTTCCTGCAGTAGCATCTTCCCCTGGATTAGTTCCTCCATTTGCCTCAATCTTTCCATGAACAGTTGAATCTTCTATTTTTACTTTCCCTCCATTTCCCATAGCACACATAGTACACATATAACTGGAAACAACAATTCCCCCATATACAGTTGAATGATCAATTATAAGTATATACGGAACAAAAGAAGCATTTCTAGAATTAGATTGACTTAATATTCCTATACCTGAACTTGGATTAATTATAACATTCTCAAAAACTATGTTTACACGATCGTAAATAACCACGTTTCCTCCAATAGTGTATCCATTACCATCAATTATAATATTGCTTGCATCTATATTCAAACAAACACCATCATAAGAAATATCATTTTGAAGCTCATAAGTCTCTCCTTCAATCCAACCAGAGGTTTTGCAATCAGTTAATATTTGAAGAGCACTTGTAGAACTTAAAGTAAACACTAACAAAAGCAATTCAATAAAAAGATTATGTCTCCTCATTTTAATTATAAAGTATAATACAAACTTGGGCTTATAAATTTTTATATTTAACCAGGATAATATTTATAAATATTAAAGAGTATGATAAATTATGAAAAATCAGAAGATTTTAGCTTTCTCACTCTGTTTAATATTGGTATTAGGATTATCTTTTGCAATTGCAGCTGGTGAAAGGACTGGAAAAGATAATTCAACTAACGGAAATAAAAGTTTAAACATCCTTAAAAGATCCAACTATGGACAATGTGTCTCTGGTCAGACTAAAATAAGGAATTCTTGTTATAATAGTGAAAGACAAACCTACAAAACCTGCAATGCTAATATTAGGGGACAATATAAAAATCAAACATTAACAAATAGAACACAGATAAAAGATATGAACATGGCTTGTAAGAACACTTACAAAGAAAAAATGAACCAATGTAGGCTTAATTTTCAATCGAATAAAGCAACATGTGAAAAGCAAAAACCTCATGTATTGACACAAGAAAACTGCACAGCAGGAGGGGGTAGATGGAATGAATGTAGTAGTAAATGTGCAATAATCAATCAAGGAAAGCAAAATGTTTCATGTACAACTGTATGTGATACTTTATGTGAATGCGGGACAATCGCAGGCTTAACTTGCCCAGAGGGATACACTTGTATAGCTCCAAAAAATGTTGCAGATGCAATGGGTTACTGTAGATAAGGATTCTGAAGGAAATGTTTAAGTAAGTCCATTACCTAGCATTAATATGAATAAAGTAGGTGCTGCTATGCTCTTAGTAGTAGTATTGGCTATAGGATTCTCTTATTATTATTTTATAGTAAAGGGCCCATGTGAGCCTGTAGGAAGATGTTCTTTAAATTCAGTCAATATGAGTTGCATTACCAGTAGCGATTGTTATTCTAGCTCTATTCATGGTACCTGTAATTTAGCAACATCTCAATGCGTTGATTTAACAGTAGAAGGAGATAAAGAATACTGTATTAATATTGGAGGAGAATGGATTGAATGGGGGTGTTTAAGTTAATACTAAAAATGAAAAACAAGAAGAAAGAGGACAAAGGACAGAAAATAATAAAGGAATACGTTGCATTTGGAAATAAAAAAAAGGTCTTCTGGATAATAACCATTGCAACCATAATTATAAGCCTTATGGGATTACCAATATTATTAAAAGATGAGACCTTCCTGAAATACTTTCTCATAATCTGGATACTACAGATTATCTACATATTATTATATATCAAGTACAAGAGAAGAGCTAAATAAATAGAATAATTCTTTAAAAATAGACACTTAATAGTAGTTAAAAGTAAAGCTTTAAAAACCTAGATTATAACTATTATATAATGACAAAAGATAAAAGAAGAAGTGTCATAAGAGTAATTTGGGCAATGTTATTTGTAATATTTTTGATATTGGTAATACTCTTGAAAATAGTGGCTTTTGAAGGGATGAATGTTATTCATGTTTATACTTTAGGAATCACAGTATTTATGTTAACTAGGGTGGTAGGTTCTTTTTTCTATAAAAACTATAGAACAAGATTAGATGAGAAGCAAAAAGAAAAAATAAGAAATTATTTCCCATCTGTCAGTTTCGTAATCCCCTGCAAGAATGAAGAAAAGGCAATATACAATACAATAGCTTCATGTGCCAGTTCTAAATATCCAAGAAATAAGATAGAGATAGTTGCAATAAATGATGGTTCAACAGACAATACTTTAAAGGAAATGCAAAGGGCAAAAAGAGATTTCCCTGAAGTGAAGATAAAGATTGCAGATTTTAAACAAAACAAAGGAAAGAGAGAAGGAATGTATTACGGTTTTAAGAATTCTACAGGAGAGATAGTTATTCAAGTGGATAGTGATAGTCAGCCTGCACCAGATGCACTAAAAGAGATTGTCATACCTTTCTTAGATAAAAAAGTTGGTGCAACTGTTGGCCATACAGACCCCTCAAACAAAGATGATAATCTTATAACAAAAATGCAGACAGCGTATTATTTTATGTCCTTTAGAACACTAAAGGCAACAGAAAGTATTTTTGATATGGTTTTCTGCTGCTCTGGATGTTTTTCAGCTTACAGAAGAACCTATGTAATGCCTATACTGGACAAATGGTTAAATGAAAAATTTATGGGCAAGGCAATTATTTTTGGAGATGATAGGGCTTTAACAAATTGGATAATAAGGCAAGGATATAAAACAGTGTATGTTGCAGATGCTAAAGCAGTTACTGTTGTTCCAAATAAACTAAAACAATTCCTAAAACAGCAAACAAGATGGAAAAAAGGGTGGTTGATTAATTCAATAAGAATAGCTCCAGAAGTATTGAAAAAAGACAAGTTTGTCGCATTAACATATTTTATACCTTTGATAATATTAACAATCTTAACTCCTATAATTGCATTCAAGGCAATGGTAATCAATCCATTATTCTTAGGAATATCTCCTTTATTTTATATTGCAGGGATATTACTTGTCTCAACAATGCTTTACATGCAGTACAACATGTATTCAAGAGAAAGATATGGAAGATATATGCTGCTTTGGTCTATATTAAACATGACTATCTTACCCTACATTTTAGTTTACGCTATATATGATTTAAGAAATATGAAATGGGGGACAAGATGAATCACACAATAAAAATTAAGATATATTTTAGTATGTTGATAGTATTTTTTATATTAACACTTGTAGGAGGACAATACTATTATAATCAATATGGATTTTCTACAAATGGGTTTATGTATGAATTTGTTAAGAATCCTCCTGCAGATATGTATGAAGATTATTATGTCTCAGCACCACATAATCAGATAATATTAAGATTAGATGATGCTGGAGCTTGGCATTATGATGATATTGTTCCAAAAATAGCAGAAGATGTTACATCTAGAAATATGTCTTTAGTTATAGG
>CAYZYU010000009.1:11892-15491 GCA_964482915.1 Candidatus Woesearchaeota archaeon | reverse complement strand
ATTAAAAAAGAATATAGCTTCAAACCAATTTGAACCTTTCAAATTATTTATAAATAACCTTATACTAAGTTTATTATGGTTGAAGAAAATCATTTTATGTTAATATCATTGGATGATTCCAAATCTAAATCCATTTCTGAAGTTTTAGGTAGCAAAACTTGTAAAAAAATAATTGGATATCTTTCTGAAAGAAAAGAAGCAAGCCAGAAAGATTTGTCTGATGCACTTGACATTCCATTAAACACTTTAGATTACAACATAAAGAAACTAATAGAATCTGGATTTATACAAAAGAGGAAAAATTTCTTCTGGAGTAAAAAAGGTAAAAAGATAGTTATGTATGAATTATCCAATAAATCAATAGTAATCTCTCCTAAAAAAGAATCTTCTCAAAAATTCAAATCAATCTTGCCTGCATTTATACTTACAGCAGCTGGAACATTTGCAGTATGGGCATATGAAAAAATAAGATATGCTCAAGATTATGCTGCACAAAATATAATACAACCTTCAATAGATTATGCAGAAGAATCTTCTCGAGACATGTTATTAAAAGGAGTGGAAGTTGCAACCTCTACAGGAACTTCATCAGACTACTCATCTTTAGCAGCTTCTGCTCCAATTTCAATATGGCCTTGGTTTTTAATAGGAGCTTTATTAGTTATAGGAGTATTCACAATTGTAAATTGGAAAAAACTTTAATAAATGATAATACAGATGAAAGGGGGTAAAAACAAGAACAAATGGGAAAAAACAATGCGATTATAATCACAGTAATAATTGCAGCAGTTGTTTTAATAATAGCACTTCTTGCATTATTTGCATTAAAACCTGTTTCTTATTCAGGAAATACAGTAACTACTCAGGGCATCTCAGAAATAAAGGTAACGCCTGATTTAGTAACAGTATATTTCAATATTGAAACAAAAGGGAATACAAGCGCTAAAGCAACAGAAGAGAATAACAAGATCTATAATGATTTACTTGAAGAGATAGTTTTAGCTGGATTTGAGGAAGAAGATCTAAAAACACAAAGCTTCAATGTATATCCTCAAACATACTGGGATCCTGATACAGGAAAAAGTAAGTCAGAAGGATATATTGCAAATCATTATGTAAAGGTAGAACTTCCTTCAGATAAGATAAATGAAGTATCATCTGTTATTGATGCTGGTGTAAAAGCAGGAGCAGGAATAAGCTACATAAATTTTGAGTTAACACAAGAATCTCAAAATGAATATAAGACACAGGCTCTTAAAGAGGCTTCAAAAGACGCAATGGCAAAAGCCGAGGCTATAGCATCAGGGGTAGATAAAGAAGTAGGAAAACTGGTATCATTACAGACAAATGACTTTGGATATTATCCTTGGAACATCTACACTTCAAGTGTTGCTGGTGGCGATTATAGAGCAGAAGATGCTGTAATGGCTAAAGAAGCAGCAGTAAGTATACAACCTGGAGACCAAAGTGTAACTGCAACAATAACTGCAACTTTCAAGCTAAGATAAATACATTTTTTATTTTTATTTTTATTTTTCTTTGCCATCGTAGGATTTTCTAAATCCCCGTATTTTAGCTTTTTTCTTTTTATAAAAAAATTTACTTTCTACCATCGTAGGTTCTTTTTAAAGAACCCCGTATTTTAGCTTTTTTCTTTTTATTCTTATTTCCAAATAACCTATTCAATGCCTTAGCTATATTATTAAGAATCTTTCTAAATTCATGTCCAACGTCTTCCCAGCTTAAATCTGGTTCATGAGTTTTCTTTTTCTCTTTAATCTCTTTTCTGGCAAGTTCTTTTTTTGAAACTTCTTCTTTAGAATATGATTCTCCTGTCCAATTCTGTTCACTAAATATAATTAAATAACCTATTATAAGGGTTGCAAAGAATACTAACCCATAAATTTTATAAGAAAGTATCTGGCCTAAAAGGTCAAAATAAAAGAAAGTCTGGGTAAATCCAAATATTTTATAGACTAATTGCACTATAAAGACAGCTAATGCCCCTCCAGAAAGAGGTGCTAGAAGATTTAAAGGAAATTTAAAATTCCAGAATAAACTATTTATCATCCCTACCAAGAAAAGTATAAAAAATAAACCTAAAAGAGAATTAAGAAATTCTACTACCTTAATATAAGTATTATTATGTATATGTGAAAGAAGAACATTCAAGATAATAAGGGATATTATTAAAGTTATAAATGAAAACAAAGAATGAGCTACTATCTTTAATGAAGACTTTTCACTTGACATTTTTATCTTCCTCCACCTCCTCCCCCTCCGACTCCTCCTCCGCCAGCACCACCAAATCCTCCACCACCTGCACCCCCACTAGCACTGGAAAAACTGGTTGAAGAAGCCAAAATCACTCCATTATAGATATTAATATGTTTTTCATCAATTATATTATTAGTTTTAAGTTCTTCAATAACTTTTTTAGGAACTCCCAATGCAGTTGCATATACAAGATAATCATTCCATATAACAGTTGTCTTATGTGTAGCAGTTTTTATTGAAAAAGAATTTTTCAAATATCTCTTAAATGCCTTCCATTTCTGATATTCAATATAATATTCACCTTTAAATTTAGTAAAAAGGGTTCCTTTTGTCAGTGGGATAGTAAGTAATGAAATTATGACAGCAAAGACATACCATAAATCTAGATTTAATTCAATATCTGTATCAAAATTAAGGGTAAAATCAATGAGATATACAAAAAATACAGATAAGAATAAACACAAGATTGTAATTCCATGATTATTATGAAGGTATTTTTTACCTTTTTCTTTGATATCTTTTCTAATCTCCAAGAACTCTGATGCAAGACTTTGATTTTGCATTGCAATCTTAAGATTAAAATATTCTCCATCAAAACATTTTTCTTTTTGCTTAGAAGTTAATCCCCCTCCAAAAAATCCTTTTTTAATATTATCTTTCAATAAACTTTCAGCTTCCTTTAACAACTCATAAATCTGTTTTTCCAAAGAATCTCCCTTGAATACATTTAATTTGATATAAATCTCTTTCTCCTTTTCTTTTATATCAATTATCTTTTTATTATAGAAATTTAAAAGTGTAGCTGCAAAAAAGTTTTTATCAATTCTTAAAAAAGGAGGGTTAAAATATGCTGCAACCTCCCAAAATACCCTATCACTTGGGAATGCACTTAATTCTTTAGGAATTTGGTCGTAAGTATGTTCTCTCCCAAAGATAAACCATACTAAAAAGAAGATAAGACCTGGAAAGAACATAAGAAGATAATTTAAGATAGATTTGAATTCCGAATCAAATTCAAAATCTTCCTGTTTAATTAGATTATATTTAATTATATCCCCCCTATAAGGGATGTATAAAATAACATTTTCAGTTGGAAGATATCTCTCTTTACTTACCACATCTCCTTCAACAACAAAATTCTTAGAATTCAATTTTAAATGATTCTTAGGTGAATATGCTACAAATTTAATATAATAATTTCCATTGATTAAAAACAAATTTTCTGGATGTATCTCGTATTCTGCATTAAGGGTATATTCTTTTCCTTTAGAAAAACCTAATATCTCTCCAAAAGTACATCCATACTCATTGTTTTCAGTATA
>CAYZYU010000009.1:0-11792 GCA_964482915.1 Candidatus Woesearchaeota archaeon | reverse complement strand
TAGAAAAACCTAATATCTCTCCAAAAGTACATCCATACTCATTGTTTTCAGTATAAAGAAAGCAAACACTAGAATTTAAGTTTAAATTATTACAATTTCCTCTATGATCATTAATATATGCTTGACCTAAAGAACACTGAACATTTCTTATAATTAAATAATTAGACAAGATTTCTCCATTATAATTAAAATAAATAGGGTTTTCAAAATTTCTATAGAGAGTATGATAAGGTTTATCTGGTTTATAATGAAGCTCTTCTTGTACATTAAGTCCATCAACACTAATTTTAGAAGAATAAAAGTTAAATTTCTCCCCTACTCCAAAAAAGAGTATAGCAAAACCTCCTAAAAGAAGCAAAATTGTAATTGTTAAAACAATAGGCAATTCCGGATTTACACCAACCCCTTTGTATTTATTCATGGTTTATTTTTTCCTTCTATTTCCTGTGAACAATAACATTCTTCTTAGTTCTCTTTTCCAAAGTAAGTACCTTTTCCTTTCCTGTAATCATATCCTTAACCTTGAATTTTTTCTTCTTCACTTCTTCTGCTCCAACAAATATAACCTGTTTTATATTCCAGGAATTTGCATATTCCAGGGCTTTTGAAGGCTTTCCATAAAATATAGAAACTCCCTCTCCTCTTTCCCTAAGCATCTCAGCAATTTTTATTGCCTGTTTGTCTTCATTAAGAGAAACTACAAGAATACTATTTCTAGTATAATTAAAATTTGCAAGAATAGCAAGCCTATCTAATCCAAGACTTATTCCAGTACATTGTACCCCGTTAAATTCATAACTCCCTCCTCCACATATTGTTTCTTTCATTTTATCTGTTTTTATTTCAAAAACTGTCCCATTGTAATAGCTCAATCCTCTTGAAAGAGAAGGTGAAAAAACTGCATCTATATTATACAATCCCAAAGAATCTTTCAACTCCTTAATCTCTGTATAAGCAGAATATTTTAAAAAATAACTTTCTGGTTTCTTGAATATCTCAAGAACTTTTTCTGCATTATATTTTTTCAAATTTTCCTTTACCTCTTTCTCAGTTAGTTTATCAAGTTTATCAATCTCCTTTATGACATCAATCCTATTTTTAGGGTTAATTCCTTCTTTTTCTAGTATCTCGTTTAGTAATTTCCTATTATTGAAATAAATTACAGATTTAACTCCAATTCTATTAAGAATTTCCTTTGCAATAGATAATATTTCTACTTCATCTCTTATCTTACTCCCAACAACATCAACATCACACTGCACAAATTGTCTAAACCTATTGGAAGTAACTGGTTCATCTCTAAAGACTTCTCCAATCTGATATCTCTTATAAGGAAGTTTCTTTCCTTGCATCAATCTTCTCAATTGAAAAGTAAATTCATACCTCAATGCTAAATCTCTCTCACCCTTATCTTTCAATTTGAATATATCAGAAACAGCTTCATCCTGTTTGTTCTCACCCTGCACAAATTCTCTGTATTCAACTATAGGGGTCTCAGCAGGTTCAAAAGCATATTTTTCAAAAGTATCCACTAGTATTTTCTTTATTGCAGCCCTTTTACGAGCTTCTTCTCCTGTGTAATCTTTGAATCCTTTTACGGTTTCCATTTTTCTACCATTGTAGGTTCTTTCCTAAAGAACCCCATTTCCATGTTTGTCATTTTCTGTTTCCCCTGTTTATGTGGTCTTCTTTAGCTTTTTCCTTATTCAGTTCCAGCTTCTTTCTAAAAGATTCTTTATCCAGTTTCTTTAAAAGCTTTCTGACTTTACCTTCTATCCTAATAATCTTTCTCTCTATTAAATCTTTTCCATCTCCATGCTCTAAGTCCTTTATTCTCCAAAGAATAATTCTTCCTTTAAATGTAGTATAAAATACTTCTTTAGGAACATTATCTGCGACAATTACAATTAAATCTGTTTTTTTCAGCAATTCTATTTCTAATCCTTTTGGTCTTCCTGAGATATCAAGCCCAAATTTCTTTGCTGTACTTACTTCTGTCCTGTTAAGAGGATAATCTCCTTTTATTATTCCTCTGCTTGTCGCCTTGAAATTTTTATTAGAGTTAATTTTGTTAAAATACGCTTCAGCAATTCTGCTTCTGAATCTATTATATTTGCAGACAAAAAGTATGTTCATTTCAACCTCTTTTTATATTAACAATTTAATCAAGAAAACTCAATATAAAAACCTTACATTTACAAAATTCCTTCTTTCAATAATTCATCCCAAGATTTCTCACCAAGTGCAAAAAGTGCTTCTTTGAAAGTTATTATTGGTTTGTTATATCTGGCAAAATCGTCAACTGCTATTCTTGGACAGGCCAATTCAACAAATCCATCAATACCATAAAAGTTCATGATTTTATCAGGGGTTATTTCATTCATTGTGATTAAAACAATCTCTTTCCCTGCTTTTTCAAATTTGCTTTTAAGAATTTTATAAGCTCCGAAAAAATTCTGTCCTTTTTTTGAACTTATGATAATTCCTATCTTCTTAGCTTCTTTGAATTTCTCAACTGAAAGTATTCTCTGTCTTAAGACCTTATCCTTAATCTCTTCCATTGAACTAATTTCATCATTGTAAACATCCATCAGAAAAACAGGCCTGTTAACAGCAAGTGCAGCACCCATAGAATGGAAATTATTTCCTACAATCAAAAAACAATCCACTTTATTTTCAATCTCTTTTAATCCTCCATACTGACATCCAACAACTTGTCCCTCATTTGCAACATTCCCTGTTTTCTTGGAAAGGAATACTTCTTTTCCATTTCTTGTATAAAACTCAGCAATATTTTTAGCGTCTTGAATGTGCTGTATAGAAAAACTTAATCCTATTTTCTTAAAATTCAAAAGTTCTTTTATGGATCTTCTAAGCAAAGGAATCAAATCCAGTTCATCTCTTATTGGAATATAAACAACAGGAAAATTACTTTTCATGAATTCAGAATGTCCAAAGTGAACAATTAAATCTGCATTAACAGCTTTTGCTTCTTCTATACCAACAGAGCATCCTCCCCAGCAGGTTTCTCCTGAAAATATGACTTCAATATTCAATTCCTGAAATATTTTTAAAATATCAAAAGCATTCTGTTTTACTCCTTCAGGCAACTGCACTAAAACTCTTTTAGGCTTGATTTTCTTCAACTCTTTTATTAATTTTTCACTCTCAAAATTCAAGGTCATATAAAGAGATGGAAATTAAACATTTTATAGGTTTTGGTTTAGAAATGTTTATTAATTGTTGTTGATTAAATATTATATAAGGAGGTAAAAAATGGTAGTACTAAAAAAAGTAGGAATTCTTTCAATGGCAAAGATACAGGCTATCCTTATGTTGATAATAGGTTTGTTCCTTGGGATAATTTATGCTATTCTTGCAACTACAGTGGATGCAAGTCAATATTCAGCCTCACCTATTGTAATATTAGGGTGGTGGAGCATACTTGTAATTCCAGTTATATATGGAGTTTTAGGGTTTATCATAGGTGTAATAGGGGCTTGGCTGTATAATATAGTTGCTAAGAAAGTTGGAGGGATAGAAGTAGAGCTTTCAAAATAAATTTATTTTTATTTTTTAATTAATTTTTCTTACTCAGCCATTCATAAGCAGATTTTGCTGCAATTGCTCCCTGTGAAGCAGCTACAACAACTTGTTTAAGTTTAGTGTTAGTAACATCTCCTGCAGCATAAATCCCATCAATATTAGTTTTCATATTTTCATCAACTTCTATATATTTTTCCTCATTAACTTTTAGATTGATTTTGGTTGTAAATTCCGCAAGAGGCACTGAACCAACCTCAATAAAGATACCATCAAGCTTAATATTTTTTTTAGTTCCTTTTGAGAATATCTTCATCTCTTGGACTTTCTCCTTTCCAATTATCTCCAAAGGAAAAGAATCATAATAAACTTCTACATTTTTCTTTTCTTTAAGTCTCTCTTCATTTATGTTCTCACACCTAAGTTTTTCACCCCTATATATCAAATATACTTTTTTTGCTATATCTGAAAGAGTTAATGCAGAAGTTGTTGCACAATCACTTCCTCCTACAACAGCAACAATTTTATTCTTAAAAAAGAAGGAATCACAGGTAGCACAATAGCTTACTCCTTTGCCTAAGAATTCAAGTTCACCAGGTATTTTAAGTTTCTTCCTTTCTGTACCTGTTGCTATTATCAATGCTTTGCATTCTAATTCCTGTTTCTTTGTCTTCACAACAAACCCTTTTCCAGATTTATCTCTTTCAATAGAAGAAACTTCTTCTAATACAAAATCTATGTCATATTTTTCAACATGCTCATAAAATTTCTTAATCAACTCTGGTCCAGAACCTGTGAACCCAGGCCAATTCTCAATCCTTAATATAGAATTTACAGTACCTCCTATGTCTTTAGAAATAATCCCTGTTTTAAGGCCATTTCTAGCAGAATACAATCCAGCAGTAAGCCCCGCAGGACCTCCACCAATTATTAATATATCATAGGATTTCATTTTACACCTTGATAATCCTTAGAAAAAAGGATTTTTAATACTTTTTGTTATTAAAAATAAAATTTATTGGAGGGTCTGCAGATTTGTTCTATACCCAATTCATCTATAAAATAAACCATTGTCTGAATTTTCTTTGGATGTGACATGTGGGATTCTGAGATATTCACATATTTGACTGACATTTCAAGTGGGACAAGATTACCCTCAAAGTCAATAACAAAAGTAGAATTTCCACTCTCATTTGTAAAGATCAATTTTACACCTGCAATATCCTCTCCTTTTCCAAATCTGGAAAGAGCCACACTAAAATTAGTTCCTATATGAGTAACTTGAAATACAGTAACATTTGTTAGAGAGCATTTTGTATCTAAATTAAGCACACATTTACTATTACTATTACAAGAATAACTCCCATTAAAACATCCTCCATTACATTCCTCCCCGCATCCATTATCTCCACATTCTGCACCAGCGATACAATAAGGCATACAGCTCAAATATTCCAAATCAGAAGAACCAAAGATATATTTATCTTCAATATTTTTTGAAGATTCCTCTCTTGAGCCCACCATAAACACAGGATCTATTAGTATTTTCTTTGCATTTGTAACATTTACTTTTTCTAGATGCAATAAAAATAATTTAGATTGCAATTCTTTCAAAGAATCATTTACTCTAACAATCTCTTTATCTTCATCATCTTCAATTATAAAATTTATAGCGACAAACTCCCCTTTTCCAGAACCTCTAGTTAATTTGACAAGCAAGGAATTATTTTCTCTGACTTGAATTCCAGATATTTCCAAATTTAAGGTATATTTCCCAAGAATCCTATCTTCAGCACCAACTAAAAATACTTTCTTTATGACAATAGGTACAATGAGAATAATTAAGATAAAAACAACCAATATTATTGCTGTAATTTTTAATTTGGATAAGCCTTGCTTATTCCCTCTTTTCTTCATGAATAATTAAAGAAGAAATATTTTATAAAGATATTCAAAGAAGAAATTTTAGTTATAACTATATAATGACATTTGATAGCAAGATATTTATACTTAGTTTTTATTAATCTTTTATGGAAAATCAAGAGAAAACCTATGAATATTCTAATGAATTCCAAATAGTTACACAAATGAAAAGTTGGGTTGCTATAAATCCCAGTTTTGGATGTGTATGGGATTGTGCATATTGTATACAACATAAAGATAAATTCTACGATGTTTCAACGTATAAACAGATTCATAAAGCTAAAATAGGGGAAAATATCTGCACACCAGAAGACATAGTATCAGAGATTATGGTTAACCCAAAAATATCATCAAGAACACCTTTAATTCTCTATAATTTTTCAGACCCGTTTTTACCACAAAATACAAAAGATTTAGAAAAAATATTAACACTTTTAGATAAGAGAAAATTTACAAACATTGTAGGTTTAATTACCAGAACATTCGCAGATATTGATACATTAGATACTATTGCAAATTTACAGTATTTAAAACCGCTAGTTATAATTTCTTATGCTGGATATGAGAATCCCTCTATTGAAAGAGGACCATTAACAAAAAGAGTAGAATTAGCAAAAGAATTAAAAAATAGGGAGATTAAAACTTTGCAGTACCTACGACCACTAGTAAAAGAATGGTTAGAACCCGATCAATTTAAAAAAGCAAGGGATGCTTTAGGAAATCTAGTGGATGGTGTTGTAATGTCCGGTATTAGATTAACTCCAGAAATAATAACTAAAATACAAAAAAGAGGGTTACCTGTCCCTAAGGTTGAAAATTATACAAATAAGTTTTTTCCAAAGGAGATACAAGAAGAGATTCTTGAAACATATAAAGGAGTAGTTCCAGTATATAGATATACAAGTTGTGGGGTCTCATCCAACTTCGGAATACCTGATTATAATGCTCATCTGGGTTTTTTTAGAGAAACACAAGAAAAAGAATTCTCTCAATGTCCCCTTCCCTGTAAAAAAGGTCAATCAGAAATATGTGTAGGGCATAAACCAGTAGATGAGACAAGATTTAGATCTTTGTTAAACAGAATTGGGCATAAGACTGTTGGCTTTACAATAAATCCTTCTGGAACAATCTTATTAGATAAAGAAATTTCTAAATATGATCTAAGTTTTCTTAGGCAAAACACTTCTTGTCATATAGATTATAAAGAGAATAAGCACCATATTGACCAAGTAGTAAATATGAATGTAAAGTCTAAAAAATGATATTTGCGAGTATTGATTTAAATAAAAAATATTTGAATAGTTTTCTAGAATCTCTTAAAGACATAAAAGATTGTAAATTTAATGGTATAGAAATTTGCCCATGGGAAGATATGAATAGATACTCTGAAGAGATAAAAAATGAATTATGCAAATTAAATTTACAAACAAATATTCATAATGATCTTATGCAAATTAAAAATGGAATAAAAGATTGTGAAAAAAGGATGGTGGCCAGTTTAAGATTAAAGAAAAATCTTGATTCTCAATTTTTTATAAGTCATCCAATAAAGCCTTATTTGCCAAACATGATAATTACAAAAAATATGTTTAATAAGATAGGAGAAGAAATATTGCTTGAAAATGTTAAAGGTATAAGATCAGAACAAATAAAGTTTTTTGATATGCCTTTGGTATTAGATATAGGCAATACTATTAAAAATGAAGAATATAATAGATTATTTAATTATAACAATGTAAAGTGGATACATCTCCACGATTATAAAGATGGGCAAGATCATCTTCCTCTTGGGAAAGGAGCTTTAAATTTAAATCCAATAATAAAAAATTTTTCTAAGATAGGATTTACATTGGAACTTGGTTCTGAATTTAGAAAATGGGACGACTTAAAAGAAGGTTATAAAGATTCTATAGATTATTTAAATAATCAATTAATTTTCAATGAAAGTTACGGCAAGAATGTAAGATTAGAACATTTGCTTAAAAATATAAAAAATGATAAATTTGATGTAGCTATTGATTTTGGGTGTGGAGAAGGATATTTGCTGCATAATTTACCTGCAAAAACTAAAAAGGGATATGATATTTTACCAAGAGCAGTTTTTAATGATATTACTTATACAAGTCACGATTTAGTAAATCCTCTAAATGAGTGTGCAGATTTTGTAATATGTAGTGAGGTCATAGAACATGTTCAAGAGGATAAGAAAGTGCTTAAGAATATCCATAATATCCTAAAATCTGGTGGAAAAATTTTTCTAACAACTATAAATAAAAATATTTCTAAAGATAAATCCAAATTAGATAAGGAAAGGAATCATTTTAGAAGATATGATGAAAAATTAAGAAATCTCATAGAAACGCAAGGTTTTAAGACACTTTCATTTTATCCGTTTAGAAGCACACATTATTATATGAATAAAGGAGATTTTGAGAATTATAAATTGGAAGAAGATATTAAGAACGGAGAAAAAGAGGCTTCAGGCTGGGTATATTATGGAGTAAAGAAATGAAAGATTTAATTTTTATTGGAGGAGCAAAGGGAGTAGGAAAATCTACAGTTATAGATAATCTAAAAAAATTAGTTTCAATCCAAACAGTAAATACAGGGGATATTTTTTTAAATGCAAAAAAAGAGAATTTAAATCCTGAACAAGAAATAGAAAGATACTTAATGAGTAATTATAAGGGAATTGTAGATACCCATTATACTGGAGGATATTCTGAGGGTACTTTTCCAAGAGGATTATCCAAAGAGGCACTTTTAGAGATTACAAAAATAAAATCAATAGACCTTATTTTGCTTGATTTAGATGAAGAGACCCTTTTTAATAGAAGATGTGGAAATAAATCAGAGAAATATCAAAATAAGGAAGTAATGTGTTTAGAACTTGAAATGAATAAGAAGTATTTTTATCAGTATTGCAAAGATTTATTAATATCAGGGGTAATTATCAACAATATAGACATAAATAAGACAACTGATAGTATAATTAAAATTTGTAAAATAAAATGAACGAAATAAATCCAGAAAAGACAGGAAAGCAATTTGTAATAGTAAAAAGTTTAGTTGTAGATGAAAATGATAAAGTCTTATTTGTCAAAAGAAAAAAGGAAGATTTGAAGCAAGCCCATAATAAATGGGAATTTCCTGGGGGAAAGATAGATTTTGGAGAGACTCCAGAAGAAACTGCAGTTAGAGAAGCAAAAGAAGAATCTGGATATGATATAGAAGTAGATTATATAATTCCAAAATTGCTTTCTTCAAAATGGGTAACTCCAGAAAGGCAATCTCAACAAATTTTGATATGTTATGTTTGTAAATTATTAGGAGGAGAAAGCACTCTTAAGGATCATGGTGTTAATGAAATAAAATGGTTTGATATTAATAAAGTCCCAAAAGATGCAGATTGTCTTCCAGGGACAATAGATTTTTTAAATATTTATCTGAAAATGAGAAAAAAAGAGCTGAAGGAGAGAAAATCTCCGGATACTCCAAATGAAACTAAATGAATTACTAATTCAAAAGCCAGAAAATGCATTTATTTATTCAGAAAGAAAAATGAATAATGAGGCATTTGAGGCAAATGTATCTGAAAACTACAAAACCACTTGGTATGAAGAGGGTTTTGATCTTCCATTTATACTTCTTGACAAAGATAAATTAAGATATTTTAAAACAAGCGATGAAAAGAGATTAATTAATGAATTAATAATAAAAGATAAAATCAGGTTTTTTATTCACCCAGAGATGCTGGAGGAATATAGGGATAAAAACATTAAGCAATTATTGGATATAAGTGGGACTGTTAAAGTCTCTCCAACTTCTTCAACAAGAACTGTTATGGCATTAGATAGAGATTATCCTTTTATGATTAAAACAGATTTAGAAAGAAAAATTGGTGACGGAGTTAAAAGATTGAAAAAAAGCCATTTGCAACATATAGAAAAATTAGGTTTAGAATTCAAAGATATTTTATTAGATGAGTTTGGATATCTTGCAGAACCGTTTGGTGCATTATTTTCAGATAACGATCATGAAGTGGGAATGGTTATCAGAGAGTTTTATGCAAAACCAGAGAAAGATAATGAACATTATATAATCCCCTTTTTCTCTCTATTTTTCAGAGAAGAAAATTCCAAGGATAACCCTTTATTATTGCAAATTATGGAAAAGTTAAATAAAGATCATTCTAAAAGAATTAATTCATGTTTTGATAGAATAATAGGACCTTATCTAAATACATGGGCCAATTTGGTTTTAAAAAGAGGATTAAGTGCAGAAATGCATGCCCAAAATACACTTCTAGAAGTAGAGAAAGAAGGTACCCCTAGCAGGATAATTTATAGAGATTTACAAGATACCTTTGTTGATTTAGATATAAGAAAGAATAAAAATTTGAATATTGATTTTAATAAGAATATTCTAGGTCAAAATGAAAGAAAATACAAAATAAATGGGAGTCTAGTAACCGATAGAGAAAAATGCAAACAGATTTCTTACAGTTTAACATACGATTATAGAATGGGTAGATGTTTGGATTATTTTGCTGAAGTGCTTAGTGTTAATCATCCAGATGCTTTAAAAAATATGAATTCATTTGTAAAAAGTATATGGAATAAGCACTTTGCAGGAACAGATATCTTTCCAAAGAAAGCCTATTATTTAGATAAAAAACAAAGTGATATAGGAAAAGAATTAAATTTCTTGGAGACAGAACCAAAATATAGATAAAAATGGTATTTAGTTTAGCAACAACATTTGAGCATGAAATAATTGATAATCTTAAAGAATTAAATGAAAAAGTAATTGATGACAAATTAAAAGTTACAGAAACTTTCGGAGCAATGATTACTGAATTCGGTTCTGGAAGAAATTCTTATAGATTACCCAATGTAAATTATAATGAATTAAAAGATTATATAAACTACTCTCATGAAAATAAAATAAAATTTAATTATCTAATAAATGCCACATGTTTTTCTGGAAAAGAAACTTCTCAAAAATTTATAAATAAATTATGTAATCATTTAGAAGATCTATCTTCTATGGGAGTTGATATTTTTACAATGGCAAATCCAATTTTGATCAAAACTGCCAAAGAGAATATCAAGGATATAAAAATAAATACTTCTATAAATTCCAGGATAAAATCTTTGGAAGAAGTCAAAAGATATCTATCACTTGGTATTGATAGAATTACTCTGCATTATGATTTAAATAGAGATTTTGATTTTCTTAAAAAGGTACGTTCACTCTCTGAAATAGAAATAGAACTTTTAGCAAATAATCCTTGTCTTTATAATTGCATATTTGCAGATTATCATATGAATATGGACAGTCATGGATCCAGAAGTGCAACAAAAATGGTAAATACATTATATCCTGTATTTAATTGTAAAGACATTAGACTTAGAAAACCCGAGGAAATAATAAAAAGCAGGTGGATTATGCCTAAAGATGTTGAGAATTATTTTGATTTAGGAATTAATATTATTAAGATTGCAGGAAGAAACTTAGATAAAGATAAACTCTTAAAAGCTGCTGAAGATTATTCTCAAAAAAAGGATTTTCCAGAATTTTATTCACAATTAATTGAAAAAGGACTCTGGAGATATGTTTCTCGGGAGAATCCTGATCTTGAGGAATTAGATATTAAAGTAAATTTACCAGATGACTTTTTAGATTGGTTTAAAGAAGGAAAATGCCATCAGGACTGTCTGCCATGCGGGCATTGTGAAGATATTGCAAATAAGTGTATCACCTTTAATTCAGATGATTTGAGAAAGAAATATTTAAACATTTCAAGTCAAATACTTAATAGAGAATTAAAGAAGAAATAATAAAGAAAGGACTGTCAAAGGGCGGATGGAGTAACCAAGCCAAGAGTGTTCGGGTTAGACCTTTTTATTTTTTCTTTCTATAAAACTTGTTTCCTTCTCTCTTGTAAATATAATGTTCTCCATTCACAATATTCTTTTTTCTTCTTTTCATCTTTTTATAAGCCCAATCAGGAAGTCTATCTAGCTTTTCCCAATATTTTCCATTTTTGCTATTGCTCCTCTTTGGAATTTTTATTTTTCTGTGCAATCCATATCTAAAAATAAGAATTATTAAAAACAATAGAGAAATCCCAAGAAGCCAATATCCTCTATGAACATATTTTAAAGATAAAACGCCCAATACACCGCTTATGATAAAGAGAAACCAAAGTGTAGCATTTATACTCCTCCTCCTATTCCTCTCATGTATCCTGTCAATATCTCTTATATTCCCCGTAGCAAACATTTGAAGGTGTTGTCTTCTGTTATGTTCTGGAGTATCTA
>CAYZYU010000008.1:25818-30694 GCA_964482915.1 Candidatus Woesearchaeota archaeon | reverse complement strand
AGCGTAATGCCTTGTCGTCTGAATGGCGACGTGCATGAATGGTTTAACGAGGTTGTCACTGTCCCAATTTTGAGCCCTCTGAAAATATTGCCTGGTGCACAGACCAGGGACGCCTAGTGGGAAGTGAAGACCTTGTGGAACTTTACTGCAACTTGTTGTTGTGAGTTTAATTGGAATGCATAGCATAGGTAGGAGCGTCGAAGTTGTCATTTCGGTGGCAATGGAGCAAACTTGTAATACTACCCACTTTGATTAAACTTGCTTACTATTTATAGGACAGCAGCAGGCGGGCAGTTTGACTGGGGCGGTGCCCTGTCGAAAAGATATCGATAGGACCCAAAGACAAGCTCACCTAGCTTGGAAATCTAGGGATGAGTGCGAGGGCAAAAGCTTGTCTAACTGTATTTTGAAAAGCAAGAAATGCAGATAGGAAACTAGGGCCTAGTGAACCCACGTGCTTTTTTAATAGGAGCCGTGTCTGATAGAAAAGTTACCCCAAGGATAATAAGCTGGTCGCCCCCAATAGTCCGAATTGACGGGGCGGTTTGGTATTTCGCTGTCGGCTCTCCCTAACCTGCGCGTGCAGTAGCGTGCAAGGGTGTCGGAGTTCACGCATTAAAAGGGATCGTTAGCTGGGTTAAGAACGTCGCGAGACAGTTTGTATAATATCTACTAGGTGTGTTATTGTCTGAGTGGAACAACTTTCTAGTACGAGAGGAACGGAAGTTGGGTGCCTCTAGTGAGCAGTTGTCATATGGCAGGCTGCATAGCCACGCACTACATGGATAAGAGCTGAATGCATCTAAGCTCGAAGCCATCCGCAAAACGAGACAATTAAGGCCGCAGAATAAGACTGCGTTGATAGAGCTCTTGTGTAAGATTCAAGCTCACGCGAGAATTTCAGCATAGAGCTACTAATAGCTTCATTTGTATGTTTGAAAATTAAACATTAAGAAAATTTTCTGTTACTTATTTATTTGATTTCTAATGCAATAATGCTTAAATAGGAGATAAAAGTGAGAAAATTATGGCTCCAAGATATACATTAAAAATAAAAGTACCTTATAAAAAAGAAGGGGGAAGGGCAGGAAGGGTTTCAGATGGTAGCACAACTTCTTATGAAACATTTTCTTTTTATCCTACAAAAGGAGAGATTCCTAAAATGGGGGAGATATTATCTAATCCATTAGCAATCAAATCGTTAAGAAAAGATTACAAGGAAAAAATTGGTTTATTTGAAGAGAGTTTTTTAGAATATTTAAAAAAAGACTGCGAGGTATATGAAATTAAGCATAATTATAAGCCAAAAGGTAAAGGATTAGAATCAAGCGTAGTAGTCTTTGCAAGAGTAAATGAGCATTAATAAAAAAATTTCTGTTACTTATTTATTTGATATTTCTAAAGAATATACTTTTAAAAATAATAAATATTTATTAATCTCAATATGAACAAAAAGTGGATTATTGGGATAATTTTTTTACTAATTCTTCTTTCTACAGGAGTATATTTTCTTATAACAAATGTAGGTTACAAACCGATATTCTATGATGAATTTGTTTACGGATTTGATCATCCTAAAAACTGGGAGATGAAAAATGAAGAGGGAAATATTGACTTTCAAAAAACAACAAAAACAGGATTAATTGCACATATTTATGTAAATTCAGGAAAAAATCCGCGTGTTACAAACTTAAATGAAGTTAAAGAATTATACAGAAAGTATTATCAAAACGACACAAGCACATTTACAATAATAAATGAGGAAGATATTGAAGTTAATGGGGTTAAAGGTTATGAGATAACTACTGTTACTTTAGATGGGGGAGAAGAATACCTTAAATCCAAGATTGTAACCTTTATGACAAATAAAGATTTAGAGGGGTTTCAATATATGTATGAATTTCGGTATCTTAGTCCAGCAGATTCATATTATAAATATGAAGAAACTTTTGATCATATGATAAACTCGTTTTATGTAAAATAAACTTGAGGTTCTGTTACTTATTTTCTTGTTAATTTTCTGAATATCTAATATTGTGATAATCCTTATAAACAATCTTTTCTAAAAAATCTATGCTAAAATAAAATGGAAGAAAATAACAGGAAATACATTGTAAAAGACAAAATATTCGATTTTTATTATCATCCTTCAAAAGGATATGTCTCGTATGCATCGGAAGCTATTTTACAAGAGCATGAAATACCTGAAAATGTCAAAAAAGACGGAAGATTGGAGATAATTTCTTTAGAAAGTCCTGAAGGATTGAAGATCCTAGCAGAGGAAGAATTACCTCCTACAAAGGTTTAAAAACCAATTATTTGTATCTATCTTGAACGTAGAATGAAGTGGATTTAGTGATTCGATGTTGATTTCGCGGTTCGGCTGATTCTAAGTTGAATATGAGTGTAAGGAGGATATAAGCAAAATGAAAGTATACGTTGGAAATTTACCTTTCAGTATAGATGACGAAGGTTTAAGGAAAGCATTTGAATCTTATGGAGAAATTGAAGAAGTTTCTGTAATTAAGGACAAATTTTCCGGAAGATCTAAGGGATTCGGATTTGTAACATTCAAAAATGACGATGAAGCTAAAAAAGCAATCGAAGCAATGAATGACAAAGAACTTGAGGGTAGAAACCTAAAGGTTAATGAAGCAAAACCTATGGATCCTGACAGACCCCCAAGAAGAAGTTTTGGAGGAGATAGAAGGGATTCTAGAGGTCCAAGAAGAGATTTTGGAAATAATAGAAGAAGATTTTAGATAGAGTACAAAATCAAATAAATTTATTTTTTATTTTTATAAATTTTTTAATCACAATAATTCTTTTAAAAAAGGGCTCCATAAATTGTTATGGTTCGTGATAATGCTTTCAAAACAGAAGATGGACAATATTACATAGTCCGAGAATACGATAATGGAAATATATCGTTTATCTTTAAGAAAGAAGAATTTTCCTTCATTAAAAAATATGATGATGAAACATTAAAAAAATTCAAGACTCTTTATGATAATCTCAATGGATTGTTATATACATTTAGAAATCCTACTATTAAAGATATAACCATGCCTAGGTTTGAATTTCTTATACAAGAAACAGAGAAGGCATTAGAACGTTATGAAAGAATTGTCCCAAAAGAATTTAGAAACAAATTTAATTTTGACAAAGGAAAATTAGAAGAATTAATATCTTCCCTCCAAAAAGAATTTTTTGGGAATGGTTCAGAAAACGGCAAGATAATTAAGAAAAATCATAAATGTTATTTAAAGAAAATGTAAATATTAATCTCAAATCTTAAAGACATCCTCAATCTTTTTTTGCTTCAAGACTTTGGCTATTTTATGGGCTAACAACAAGGAAGGATTATATCTTCCCTGTTCTAAAACAATTATTGTCTGTCTGGTAACTCCTACTAACTGAGCGAGCTCTTCCTGAGTCATATTTAACTTCTTTCTATAAAAAGCTATTTTAGTTTTCATATTTTCTTATAATAGTAATATTTGAACAGAATTACATAAAGGAAAAGTATCCCGCATCCAAGATAAGCCAGCACATATCCTGTTATCAGATATTGAGGATAAGTTTCTCTTAATGCTATTAAAACCATTCCTGCCAAAGCTATTAATATTACAGATATTGTAAAGACTGCTCTTGAAGCTTTCCCTGCAACAATCTCTATTCTTTCATCTGTTAAAGTTGCGTCTACATTCTTTTTAAGAAAGAACATAAGAAGAATAGCAATAAGAAATGCTGCCAAAGGTATTACAAAATTACCTGCAGTAACAAAACTGCTTACTATTCCTGCTAAAAGCATAACTATCAATAGCTTGTATATCCTATATTTTTTATACTTTATCTTTCTCATGTAAGAAATATATTACATCAACTATTTAAATGTTTCGTTTTATGTAAGAAATATATTACTCTAACCTTACTTAGGAGAAGGCAGCCAGATATGTAAGAATGGATGCAAATGCAACCCAAAGAAGATAAGGAATTAGCAACCAAGCAGATTTTTTGTTAATTTTTGTAGTACCAATGATTAATGCTAATATCGAAAACCAGAAGATAATAACCTCAACAAATGCTAACTGAAGCAATTTTAATCCAAAGAACAAAACACTCCACCAAATATTCAAGATAAAATTAATACCAAATAAAAGTACAACCTGCGTCTTTTGTTGTTTATCTCTTGAGCTTGTCCATGCAAAATAAAGAGAGAAGGTTATCAACAAAAACAGGATATTCCAAACAACAGGAAAAACCCAGTTTGGAGGGGTTATTGATGGTTTTATTGAAGAATACCATTCTGTATTGGTGTTGTTTGAAGTAAATATACTTCCAATACCTCCTACAATTAAGAAAACTATAAGTAAACAGATAACAAAGGTTCCAAGATTAAACTTATTATTTTTCATTTTACTCTTTCCTTCTCAATAAATTAACAAGAGCAAAGAGCAAAAAGCCTGTTCCAAGACCTAGGAAAAGCCCCCCTACAAAATTATAGGATAGATATCCCCAACCCATTCCTATAAAAAGACACGCGGGTATAAAAAGTGCACCACGATCTTTCTCCTCTTTATTTTTTGCTTCTTCTTTATTCACTTCTTTTGCCATAGAAAATACATGAAGGTAAAACTTAAAAACCCTTCTAATCACATATTTTAGTAAGTCAGGTAGTTAACTTCGGGGTTCCGCTTTTAACTAAGCAAATGTCGATAATATAACGATATTGAATTCTGAGGAAGGTCCGGACACCCTTAACAATGAGTTAAGAAAAGTTGTCAGGGAAATCCTGATTGTCGCGAGGCAAAGCTCTGATATAGAGACGAACGTATTAAGTTACGGTGGAACGAGCATCTCAACTGGTGCAAGG
>CAYZYU010000008.1:0-25718 GCA_964482915.1 Candidatus Woesearchaeota archaeon | reverse complement strand
GCCGCATAGTGGAATGTTAACAATTTCCGTTCGCCTAAAGTGGCGAGGAAATACAGAATCTGGCCTATTCCTGACTTACAATTTTATCTAATCTTATATAATTCAAAAACTCTCCGTCATCATAAATAGCGTGAGGTATCTTAAATGTTTTGTAGTATTTTCCTTTTATTTCCTCTCCTAATATAGCTAATGCAACTCTTCCTACCAAATAAGGCAATAAAATAACTGCTCTGCTGGCTAACTTAATGTTTTCAATTCTTTCCTCAAGCTTTTTGTTTTTCATATTAAATTGAGGCTATAAATGCTTTTAAGAATTTATATTCTAAACATTTAAAAGTGCAAAACATTAATCTAAATTGGGGTCTTAGCTCAGCGGGAGAGCACATGACTGAAGATCATGGTGTGCCGGGTTCGACTCCCGGAGGCCCCATATTTCCCCTGAGACAAAAAATTTATAAAATAAAAATAATATTAAATAAAGGTGAAAAAAGATATGATACAACAGGATTTGAAAAGTGTTCATGCATATACTTTAGGAGTTGTTAGTTTGATTATTGCCTTATTTATTCCAATTTCATTCGTTGTTCTAACATTATTCAAAACAAATTCTTTATTTTCAATTTTAATAATTTTAGGAGTAGGAATACCTCTTATTGCAATAATTACAGGAATTTTTGGACTTATTAAAAGCAGAAAACAATCTAATAATCTTGCAAAATCCGCAAAAATACTAAGTATAGCTTCTATTGTAATAGGAGCAGTATTAATTGCATTTGATTTGTATACATTTATAAAGACAATATCATTAGCATAATAAAGAAGATGGTGAAAAATAAGAGAAACAAAAAAGCTGCGATGGAAATGACTGTTGGTACAATAGTTACAATAGTTCTTCTAATGTCTGCTTTAGTTTTAGGATTGGTTCTTACAAAAACAATTTTTGTAAACACTACAGGTAGTGTAAATTCTATTGATGAACAAATGAAATCAGAAATAAATGATTTGTTTGAGCAGGATGAATCAAAAGATTTAATTGTTGGACTTGGTGGTGAAAGTACTGCAAAAATAAAACAAGGTACTGATCAATTTGGTATTCCATTTGCGTTTTCCCCAGAAAGACCTCAAGTATGGGGTGGTGAAAATAAAGGTTGTTTATGGAGTATAACTACAAGAACTTCTGCTTCAACAAGCGCTTGTACAAATCCTCAAAATAAATGGACAAATCCAACAGCAAATATCTTCCCTGGAATAAAAGATATGCAATTTGATGAGGTTTATTCTAATAATGGATACTCTTTATTAAAGATAGATGTTCCTGAAGATGTATCTCCATGTACACAAAGATTCTATATAACAGTTACATGTGCTAAAGGTACAAGCAATGAACAAGTAGTTACAGGTTACTTTGATATAAAGGTTCTAAAGAGAGGTTTGTAAACAGCTTATTTATTCTAAATAACCAATTTTTTAAACTCTGTTTTATTGAATAAATTATGGCTTTAAAATTGTATAATACTCTTACAAGAAAGAAGGAAACATTCAAACCTTTAAAGGCCAAAGAAATAAAGATGTTTGTCTGCGGCCCTACTGTATATGATTATTCCCATTTAGGGCATGCAAAAACATATATTCAGTTTGATTTGATTGCCAAATATTTTAGATGGAAGGGATATAAATTGTTTTACCTTGAGAATATTACAGATATAGATGACAAGATAATAAAGAAAGCTGATTTAGAAAAAATTAGCTGGGAAAAGGTCAGAGACTTATATGAAAAATATTTTATAGAAGATATGAAAAAGTTAAATGTTGATTCTGTGAATAAATACGCAAGAGCAACAGATTATATTGAAAATATTATCTCTCAAGTTAAAAGATTAATTGAAAAAGGATTTGCATATGAAATTTCAGATGGATGGTATTTTGACTTAAGCAAAGATAAAGATTATGGAAAGTTAGCTAAAAGAAAAGATTTGAAGGAAGATGATGCTGTTTCAAGGATTGATGAAAATAAAGAAAAGAGAAATTTTGGAGATTTCTGCCTTTGGAAATTTTCTAAACCAGGTGAACCTGTTTGGAAATCTGAAATAGGAGATGGCAGACCTGGATGGCATATTGAAGATACTGCAATAACAGAGAAAGAATTTGGACAGCAATATGATTTACATGGCGGAGGAATTGATTTAATTTTCCCTCATCATGAAGCAGAAATAGCCCAGATGGAGTCTATCTCTGGTAAAAAACCCTTAGTTAAGTATTGGATGCATACTGGTTTTCTAAATATAAACAAGAATAAAATGAGTAAAAGTTTGGGAAACTTCAAGACAATAAGAGATATTCTTAAGATATACAAACCAGAAGTGATAAGGTATCTTGTTATTTCAAATCAATACAGACAACCCATTGATTTTTCTGAAAAGACTCTTGAAAATGCAAAAAATTCTTATGAAAGATTAAAGAATATCTGTGAAACAATTGAAGATGACAAAAAAACAAACAAAGAATATATTGAAGAATTTGAAAATGAAATGGATGATGATTTGAATACTCCAAAAGCATTGCAAGTATTATGGAAATTAATAAGAGATGAAAAAGCAAAAGGAAAACTTCAGACAATAAAAAAGATGGATGAGGTTTTTGGATTTAAACTCTTTGAAAAAGAAAAACTTGATATTCCAGCTGAAGTTAAGAAGTTAGCTGAAGAAAGAGAAAATGCAAGAAAGAATAAAGACTGGAAAAAGTCAGACGAGCTTAGAGATAAGATTAATAAATTAGGTTTTGTTATTAATGATACTCCAAATGGTTGGGAAATAAAGAAGAAAGAATAAAAGAGGAAAAGAAATTGGAACCAAAAACTAAGAAGATAATAGGTATATTTGTTGTTATAATCTTAATTGCTTTAATAATTCTAGGATTAATGATAAACAAAAACATTTTCAAAAAGAACATTTCAAATGTAAATTCAATTAATGACCAAATGAAAACAGAAATAAATGATTTATTCCAACAAGATGAATCTGAGAGAATTATTATTGGTCTTGGAGGAGAAAGCACTGCAAATGTAAAAAGAGGCACAGAAGCTTTTGGTGTTCCTTTTGCATTTTCTCCAGAAAATCCTCAAGCATGGGGAACACAAAAAAATGGATGTAATTATAATATTAAAATTATAAATAGCCCAAATGATTGTACAAAGAATGGATGGGCAAATCCTTTATATGATGTTTATCCTGGAACAACAAATCAATTATTCGATGAAATTTATAATGAAAAGGGGTATGCATTAATAAAAATAGAAATACCTAAAGATGTTGAACCCTGTATACAAAGATTTATGATAAATGTTAGTTGCAGAAGTTATCCAAATGAGACAACTGCTGATTACTTTAATTTAAATGTTATAAAATGAAAATAAAAGAAATACTGCTCGGTATTGCAATAGCAATAATATTCCTGATGTTTTGTGTATTTGGTACAAAATTAATCTATGATGAACCAAAATATGAAGATTACTGTAATTACAGTGATATTCCAACAATGTATGATAAAACTAATCTAAATAATTCCGAGTTGCAGGAACAAGCACAGGCCCAACAAGAAGAATATGAAAGATGTTCTAAATTATATGATGATGCAAACAAAAATTATTCCAAAAACATGTTCATAATAACTTTGATATTCAGCATACTTGTTATTACACTATGTACAGTATTTATAGAGATAAATTCAATTTCTGGGGGATTAATGCTTGGTAGTTTAATGTTTATTTTATATGGAACAGGAAGATATTGGAATTATATGGATGATTTAATGAGATTCATAATATTAGGTATTGCTTTAGGAGTTCTGATTTATGTTGCCTACTGGGCAAGCAATAGAATAGGCAAGAGCAATAAGAATAAAAAGTCAAAGAAAAGATAAATTTCATGGAAGATGAAGATTTTGAAGAAAACGAAGAATATTTCATTCCAGAGGAAAAGAAGAAAAGCAGAATAAAGATTGATGAAACCTTCAACCCAAAATGCAGATGCCCTGAATTGAAATGTTCAAGACACTCTAATTGCAAAGAATGCCAGGCATTCCATAAAAAAAGGCTGGAATTGACTTATTGTGGAAAATAAGAAGAATGATTTAAAAACATCTTTAACGAATAATAATTATTAAAAGAGGAAATAAAAATGAAAGTAGGATTTATAGATTTAAGTTATAAACCCAAGAAAACTGATGTTATTTGTCAATACAAAATAACTCCTGCTAAAGGATATAATTTAAAGAAAGTTTCTCAAGAGGTTGCTGGAGAAAGTTCAATAGGAACCTGGACAGAGATAGGGACAATGAATAAAAATATTGCAAAAAAACTTTCTCCTAAAATATATTATATAAGTGAAAAAGAAAAGAGGGTAAGAATCGCATACCCCTTAGAATTATTTGAACTTGGAAATGTCCCTGAAATACTTTCAAGTGTTGGTGGAAATATTTATGGAATGAAATCTGTTAAAGGAATTTTCTGGGAAGACATTAAGATTCCTGAAAAGATGCTGAGAAGTTTCAAAGGACCTAAATATGGGATATCTGGACTGAGAAAAATAATGAAAATACCAAAAAGACCCTTGCTTGGAACAATCGTAAAACCTAAAGTTGGACTTGATGAAAAAGAACATGCAAGAGTAGCTTATGAAGCATGGATTGGAGGGTGCGATTTTGTTAAAGATGATGAAAACCTAACTTCTCAAAATTTCAACCACTTCAAAAAAAGATTTTTACTAACAATAAAAGCATGTAAAGAAGCTGAAAGGAAGACTGGTGAGAAAAAAGTTTATTTCATAAATTGCACAGCAGAATCTGAAGAGATGAAAAGAAGAATAAAATTTGTAGAAGAAAATGGGGGGAATTATATTATGCTTGATATTCTCACTCTTGGCTGGGGCGCATTACAAACAGCAAGAAATTTCACAAAACTTCCTATACATGCTCATAGGGCAGGACATGCAATGTTTGACAGAAACCCAAATCATGGAATGTCTATGGAAATAATTGCACAGTTAGCTAGAATGGTTGGTGTGGATACCTTACATATTGGAACCATCTATGGAAAAATGACAGGAGATAAAAAAGAAGTATTACATATTGAAAAAGAGATGGAAACACAATTTACACCACAAACTAAAAAGAACCTCGAACAAAAATGGTATCATATAAAACCCGTTTTAGGAGTTGCTTCGGGTGGAGTCCATCCAGGAATAGTCCCAAAAATGCTTAAAGCAATGGGAAATGACATAGTTATACAGGCAGGGGGAGGAGTTCATGGACACCCTGATGGAACAATAAAAGGAGCAATGGCAATGAGACAGGCAATAGATGCTATAATAAAAAAGAAAAGTTTAAAAGAATACGCGAAGATTCATGAAGAATTAAAGAAGGCATTAGAGAAATGGGGAGAATAAAATGATAAAAAAGATGACAAAAAAACAGATAATTGAATTAGAGAAAATAAAAGCAGAAGAAATACATGAAAAAGCAAAAAAGGGAATCCATACATTCAAAAAAGAATTCAAAAAAGAGATGAACACTGCAATACTGGCTGCATTTGGTTTCTTGATAGCTCTTGTATGGAAAGATGTTATAACTAACTGGGTTAATAATATATCTGAACAAAGTCCTCTTCATGGACCATTAATAAGTGCGTTGGGTGTTACGGTCATATGTGTATTAGGAATAATGCTTTTCTCAAGAATACTTAAGAATGAAGAAGGGGAAAAAGATGAAAAAAAGAAGTGATAAAAAGATAGACAAATACAGAAGAGCAATATTTGGTGTAACTTATTATATAACTCCTGAAGGGAAAATTGAATATATAATTCTTAAGAGAAAAAAACACTGGAAAGGGTGGGAATTTCCAAAAGGAAAGATTGAAAGGTTTGAAACCAAAAAAATGGCTGCCAGGAGAGAAGTGAGTGAAGAGACTGGAAGGAAAGTATTGAAGATAAAACGTTTCAAAGAAAAAGGAGTTTATCTTTATCATAAAGAACTAAAAGACAGACCAGGAGTTATCGGACAGACTTATCATCTTTTTGCTGTGAGAGTTGAAAAAGGAGATGGTAAACTAAAATTGGATCCTATTGAACATAATGGATATAAATGGGTAACATTCAAAGAAGCACAAAAGAAATTAACCTGGCCAAACCAGAAAAAATGCCTGAAGATTGTTAATGATTGGCTGAAAAAGAGATAAATCAGTGAAAAATTATTCTAAATCTTATCTACCTCATGAAAAAGTAAATTAAGCATATTTCTTTTTACTCTAGACCCAGTTATATTATGGTCTCCCTTAAATTTCTTTATTAAATAATTATTACTTACTATTGAATCAATTGGGTTAGAAGAAGTTCCTGTAAGAATTATTCTATATTCTGGTCCTCTTTCTTCCATTTTGAATAATAACTCCTGAAATTTAGCCTTACTATACTTCTCGCTACTCAAAGCTTCATAAAATGTTTCTCTTACCATAATCAGCAATCATTAATAGGTTTTTTAAATCTTATTACATTAAATTTAATATGAAACCTAGAGAATTTACTTTATCGTCTGGAACAAATATAGTGTTGGGTAAAAATTCTGAAAATAATGACGATTTAGTAAAATTATACGAAGGCAAGGAGAATATAATTCTCCATACTGCAAAACCGGGGAGCCCTTTTTGTATAATAACTAAATTGAAACCTACAAAAGAAGAAATAAAATCCTCTGCAATAATATGTGCTTCAAAAAGTCAGGACTGGAGAGATAATAAGCAAGATGTTTTGATTCATCAATTTACAGGCAAAGATGTTTACAAAGAAAAAACAATGAAAAGTGGATGTTGGGGATTAAAGAAAAAACCAAAAGTAATCAAAGTCAAAAGGGAGGATATAGAAAAAATAGAAAAATGCCGGCAATAAGACAAATACAACTAGGTAAGAAAGGTATAACAGAAGATTTCATATGCAATCTTAAACATCATTTTGATAGCACAAAGAATGTCAAGATATCTGTATTAAGAAGCTGTTGTAGAGATAGGGAAGAACTGAAAAAGATAAATGAACAAATAATAGAGCATTTAGGAAATCATTATACTTCAAGAATAATAGGATATACTATTGTTGTGAAGAAATGGAGAAGAGACATGAGGGAAGATGTAAAGGAGAATTCTGAAAAAGAAGACGAACCAAATACTTTATAAACCCTCATTTAATCATGTTTTATAAGGTAAATGACTCTCAAAGAGTTAATCTATTGTCGCAAGACAAGCCTGTAAATCGCGAAAAGTAAAAATGACAAATACAGTATATGATTTAAATGCACAAGAATATAATATAAAATTAGCTGAGGCTTTGAAGAAGATACCAGAATTCAAAGAACCTGAATGGGCTAAATTTGTAAAATCCGGTCCTGCAAAAGAAAGACCTATTGAAGATTTAGATTTCTGGTATAAAAGGGCTGCTTCTGTTTTAAGAAACATTTACAAAACAGGTTCTATAGGGGTTCAGAGATTAAGAACAAAATATGGTTCAAAGAAAAGCAGAGGATACAAACCTGAAGAGTTCAGAAAAGGTTCTGGAAAAATAATAAGAACAATCCTTCAGCAAGCAGACAAAGCAGGTTTCACAGAAATACAAAAACCAGTAAGAGGTGTAAAAAGCAAAAGACCTGGAAGAATATTAACAGATAAAGGGAAAAAATTCATGGAGGAAGTAAAATGATTGAGTATAAATTACTTGGGAAAAATAATAAACCCTTAAGCATTGAGGAATTTAAAGAAGTTGGTAATTCTATCAATAGTATCATCCCTCAAGCTGAAGAATCTCATTCAAAATACTTATTAAGAAAAACTTATGGAACAAATGGGGAAACAATTCATCTTATTTATGGATATAATGGACCCAGAATAATTCTTCCTGAAACAAAATATGGAGAGACTATAAAAAAGAGAGTTAAAAGTATAAATGATAAATTAAAATTTGAGAGAGTACAATGCCAATAAAAAACAAACAAAAAAAATCCAAACTTGCAGTTCAGGGAAGAAGAACTAAATGGGCTCCAGTTTGGGCTGTATTAAAAAAGTATGGAACAGGAAAAAGGGTTCATCCATCAGTTATGACTAAACAAAAACGTTCTTGGAGAAGAACAAAGCTTCATATTAAACCAGGAAAAAGGAGGAAGTCACACTTCGGTTAAAATGGACAGCGAATATTATAGAAAGGTGTTTAAGTACTCTAGCAACAATGGAGATAATAAAAATCTTGAAAACAATGATTTAGAATCAAGTGAATCTACTCAAAAGATATTTAGATTTTACGGTAAGGTTGATTTTGATAGTTTTGATAAATTCGGTTTAAAACAACATAACTGGAAAGTTCGTCATGCTCTTACAAATGAGCAAAAAGAATTCCTTAAGACTCATTCAGGGTATAAAGATCATAAAGAGACAGTTCATTATAGTGGACAACAGGGACATGCTATTATGCATAGAAATTATCAAACAGATATTCACAAATTAATTATACATCCTAATGAGTTAAAGAATTCTGAAGACACTATAAATGCAATAAAAGGTATGTTTGAATTGGGTTTAGAATGCGTTTTTTATGATGAAAATAATTTACCTGAAGGACTAGTACAAAAAATAAAAAAATCAAAAGAATCAAAGCTAATTAAAAAAATAGAATCAAACTAAAATGGCAAATACAAAAAAAAGCAATGCAGAAGAAAGGGAATATGTAATCCCCCTTAGAGAGAAAAGCAGAGCTGTGCCAAGATACAAAAAGACTCCTAAAGCAGTAAAGACTATAAAAGAATTTCTTGCTAAACATATGAAAGTTGAAAATAGAGATTTGAACAAGGTAAAAATAAGCAAAGACTTAAATCAATTTTTATGGGCTAAAGGGATAAGAAAACATCCTCATAAGATAAAAATAAAAGCAACAAGAAATGGTGAAAATATAATTGTTGAACTAGTTAATTATCCTAATAATTTGAAATTCAAGAAATTAAGAGAGGAAAAGATAGGAAAGGAAGCACTTGAAGCAATAGACAAAAAGAAAAGTATGATGCAGAAGATGAAAGAAAATCTACAAAAACCAGCACAAGAAGAAAAAGATAAGGACAAAGATGGATTAGATGATAAAGCGGAAGCAGCTGAGAAAACAAAGACAAGTGCAGAAGCAACACAGGAATTTGAAAAGGCTAAATCTAAACAAGCGAAACATCAGACTGAAAAGCCAGCAAAAGCTACAAAACCCTTCAGACAAGCTTTACAAAAGTAAATTATAATTAAGTTATCTAAGTAAAATCGATATTGTTCAAAGATTAATAAACTAATAGATTTATTTACTGTTACAAATAATCATATAAAAAGAAAATTACCCTTAATTTAAGATGGTGAGAATAAATATCATAAATCCTAAATATCTTGCAGACCAACATCTTATTGCAGAATATAATGAAACATTAATGCTTTTAGGATATGTTAAAAGATATCCCTTAAACAATCTTAACAAAATTCCAGAAAAATACAAATTAGGTCCAGGACATATGCTTTTTTTTAAGGATAAACTGAAGTATCTTGAAAAGAGATTTGAAGAAATAAAAAAAGAAATGAAAAGAAGAGGTTTTTCTGGTGAGATTAAAATAAACTTAAATAAATTTGATAAAAAATTAGTTAATGACTGGGAACCTGATGAAAAGGATAAAGAAGTGATCAAAGAAAGACTCATTTACAAAATAAATTTAAAGCCCAATTATTACAGATATTATAAAGATAAAAAACCAAGGGAGTTTTTTATTGAGCTAATAAAAAATGCTAAATGAACTAAAAAAAGAGATTAATGAAGCAAAAAATCCTGAACAGGCAAAAAACCTTCAAAGATTCTTCAAGACTGGAAAGGGGCAGTATGGGGAAGGAGATATTTTTCTTGGAATAAAAGTTCCTGTTACAAGAAAGATTGTAAAAAAATACTGGAAATATATTTCATTAAAAGATATTCAGGAACTTCTAAACAGCAAATTTCACGAAGAGAGATTAATAGGATTATTAATCTTGGTTGAAGCTTACAAAAAGTCAAAGAAAGATAAGATGAAACAAAGAGAAATATATGAATTTTATCTGAAAAATACGAACAGGATAAATAACTGGGATTTGGTAGATTTATCTGCACATAAAATTGTAGGTGATTTTTGTAGTATAGAAGGAACAGAGATTCTAAAGATGCTTGCTAAATCAGATAATCTATGGGAGAGAAGAATTGCAATAATATCAACAGCTGCATTCATAAATAAAAGGATATTTGGAGAGACACTTGCAATCTCGGATATGCTAATGAATGACAAGCATGATTTAATACATAAGGCAGTTGGGTGGATGTTAAGAGAAGTTGGAAAGAGAAATGTTGAAGTCCTGGAGATATTCCTAAAAGATAGATATAAAACAATGCCAAGAACAATGTTAAGATATTCTATTGAGAAGTTTCCTGAAGAAAAGAGAAAAGCTTATCTAAAGGGTGAAATATAAAACTATTCTACTATTTTTGGTCTTCTTTTCTTAATAAATCCGCCTTCTATATCGCTTATATTTTCTTCAATTATTAAAGCATTATTATCTATATTCTTTATTGCTGCTTCTATTTTAGATACTTCCAGTCTTGTCACTATAGTAAATAAGATATCTATTTCTTTCTTATCTTTGTCATCAGCATATCCTTTATTTCCTTTATAGATTGTTACACCGTTTCCTAACTCAAACAATTTTTTCCTTATTTCTTTATTTTTATCAGAGATTATTGTTAATCCAGTATATTCTTCAAGTCCATGAGAAATAAGATCAACTGACTTTGAAGCAACTAAATAAGTTAACAAAGAATAAAGAGCTATCTCTACGCCTAAAAATATTGCTGCAAAGGAAAAAATTATAACATTTATGAAAAAGATTATCTCTCCTATACTAAATCCTACTTTCCTGTTTAAGTAAACTGAAAGTATCTCTGTTCCGTCTAAAACACTTCCTCCTCGTACAGAAAGTCCAATTCCTGCTCCCAGTAAAAATCCCCCAAATACTGCAACTAAAAGTTTATCGTGAGTTATTATAGGGTAATTTATCCAAAGAAGAGATAAGGAGAGAACGATTATCGCAAAAAAAGTCTTTATTGCAAATATCTTTCCTATTTGCTTTTGTGCAAGAAATATGAAAGGAAGATTAATTATAAAAATCAATATAGAAATACTTAAAGGTGTCAAGAAATGAATCAAAAGAGAAATACCTGTAACTCCACCATCTATAAAACCTGCAGGTATCAAAAAACCTTTAAGTCCGAATCCAGCTAACCCAATACCCACTAAAATAAAGAAAATCTCCTTAGTTAAGTTAAATATATCGAATTTTACTCTTTTTTTTGTAGGCATAAATTAAATATTAAAATTTGATTTAAATATCTAACGCAATAAGATATCTATATTTTTAAATATATTATGTAAAGTATATATTAAAGCATATAATTAATCTTTTAAATTGATAAATAGTAGGTTTTTTATGGATATTCAAGAGATAAAAGAGAAAAAAACAACCAAAGAGTTGCTTGAATTTGGAATAATAAATATTGATAAACCCTCTGGACCAACTAGTTTCAGTGTCTCTGAGTTTGTGTGTAAAACACTTAAGTTAAGGAAAACTTCTCATTTTGGAACTTTAGACCCAAAAGTTACAGGAGTCTTGCCGATTGCATTAAACAGGGCGTGTAAATTAACAGGATATTTTTTGGGAGAAGATAAAGAATATGTTGGTGTTATGAGGTTACATGAAGAATTAGATATTGAAAAGATAAAAGAATCTATAAAAGAAAAGTTTTTAGGAGAGATAATCCAGATGCCCCCTGTAAAATCCCGTGTAAAAAGGCAAAATAGACCAAGAACAATTTATTCTTTTGAATTATTGGAGAAAAATGGCAAGGATATTTTATTCAGAGTTAAATGTGAAGGGGGAACCTATGTAAGAAAATTAATTGATGATTTAGGGAAAGAAATTGAAGTCGGGGCACATATGCTTGAACTGAGAAGAATATCTGCAGGAATATTCAATGAAGAGGATAAAAAGTATCCCTGCGTAAAGATGTATGATTTTGAAAAAGCAGTACATGAATATGAAAATGGAAATGAGAAATATTTAAGAGAGATTTTAATACCTGCGGAAATTGTTGCGCAGGTTTATCCTGCTTTAGAGATCAAAGAAGAAAATATAACTCAAATACTAACGGGTAAACCAATCTATAAAAAAGATTTAATTAAAGATGAGGGATGGAAAGTTGATTCCATAGTCTCTGTTTTTTGCAACAAAAAATTCATTGGAATGTACAAGATATTCAGAGGCAAGGAAATATTCGCTAAACCAGAATTTGTAATGCAGGAAATGAGAGGATAAATACTATGAGACAATTTGTATATTTTTCAAGTTCAGCAGCAACCTCGGGAAATGCTTTGTCAAGATATTCCGAGGGGGAAGGTAACCTAATGAAGGCTGGAAGGATGGACATTGCAATACATAGTTTCATTCAGGGAGTTTTTTTAAGTCATGGTTTCAGGAAAGATTGTAAATTCCATTTTATATTTTATGGGCAACCTGATCCTCCAAAACACATTGAAATACAAGTTAAAGACGAAACAGAAATATCCAAAAAAGATGTAGGAAATATGATTAAGAAAATACTTTACAAATATAAGCCAAACGAAAAAAACCAAGTTCTTCCTGGATGTTTCATTGAGAAAAAGAGTTTTTTAGGAGTTATTGAAGAACTGATAAAAGAAGGTAATGAAATATTCATACTTGATAAATCAGGAGAAGATATAAGAAAAGCAAAAATTCCAAGAAACTGTGTTTTTATCCTTGGAGATCATGAGGGGTTGCCACAAAAAGAATTAAAGAGACTGAAGGAATATTGCAACCCTGTTTCTGTTGGCAATAAAATGTATTTTGCCTCACAGACTGTGGCTGTTGTAAATAATGAATTGGATTATAGAGATATCTAAACAATATATGGCTACTTATTCTAAAGGGTACTCATATAAAAATTGAAAAATATAAAAAGTCGTTTCTACAATAAATAATATGAAAAAAGCTGTAAGAATGTACATTGATGGAATAGTTCAGGATGTATTTTTTAGAGGATTTATAAAAGAGAATGCAGAAAGACATAATGTGAAAGGGTTCGTAAGAAACCTTGAAGATGGAAGAGTAGAAGTATTCTTAGAAGGAAATAGCGAAGATGTTGATAAGATGGTAGAATTATGCAAAAAAGGACCAAAAAATGCTCAGATAAGAGGGATAGATATTAGGTCTGAAAAATTCCAAGATTTAAAGACATTCAAGATATTACATATTTAGTTCTCAAAAAAAACTGCAAATTTATTATAAACAATATTTTTCTTAAAATTTTTATCATGCCATGTTAAATGCAGAGTATCGTAACCTATCTTTTTTATTTTACCATCATAAGGATCATAATAATAAATCATCTTTTCTCTTGTATCGTAACCATTTAGAATATCCCAATGCCCAAAAGCTTCTTCTATGGACCAATCCTTGACTTTATAATTTGACCATGCTTGAACTGAAAGAAGCGCAGGATTTCCTTTATCTACAGATTCTATCAAATCATTTATTGAACAATTGTGTTTTAAGCGATAATTTAAATCAAATTTATCTGCAATATTTAAAATCCCCTCAACGAAAGTACCTTTTCTAGAAGTGTTCCCTATCTTCATTAAATGTAATTCTGGAACTTCTATACCTCTTTTAATCAAGATTATCTGTTGCATGGCCTTGGTTCCACAAGAAGCGATATTATATTGCTTTTTAGTCTCTGAAAAGTCCAACATTTTTTTCATTTTTATTAAGAAGAGAAATCTTAAGAATATTTTATAAATATTATTGTTCTGAAGATAACACAATGATTTACACTAACTCTGACGGGGGTGCAAGGGGAAATCCTGGACCTGGCGCAGTTGCTGCCTTAGTAAGAAAAGATGGAGAAATACTTACAAAATCTAGTAGATTTATAGGAGAATCCTGTACAAATAATGTTGCAGAATATGAAGGATTAATTCATGCTTTAGAATTAGCCTCGACTGTAACTAAAGATGAAATAACCTGTTTTCTTGATTCAGAGTTAGTAGTTAAACAGCTTTTAGGAGAATATAAGGTAAAAAATCAGAATATACTTCCACTATTCCTTAAAGTACAAAGGCTGCAGGAAAAGTTCAAGAAAATAAAATATGCACATGTATCAAGAGAAGATAACTTTCAAAAGATGGTGGATGAATTGTTAAATCTGGAATTAGACAATCAGGGATATAGGAAAAATAGGTTCATAAGAAGAAAGTAAAAGTTAAATATAAAAACTAAATATATTTTTAATAAACATGGGACGAGAAGAACAAATAACAGGTGAAAGAATAAGAAAACTTGAAGAATTAAGAAAAGAGGGAATAAATCCCTATCCTGACAAGTATGATAAAAAACAAACCTGCTTGGAATGTATAGAATCAAAAATAAAAAGCAAGGTAAAGACAGCTGGAAGATTAATGACTAAGAGAGATTTGGGAAAGATTGCTTTTTGTGTTTTAAGAGATGGAACTGGAAAAATCCAGATTGTATTGCAGGAAAAAGAAACTCCTGAAAAAGTGAGAGAATTCTTTAAGAAATATGTTGACAGCGGGGATTTTGTTGGTGTTGAAGGGGAAATAATAAAAACAAAGACCGGTGAAATATCTATCCTTGTAAAGAAAGCGGATTTAATCTCTAAATCTATATTACCCCTACCTGAAAAATGGAAGGGTTTGCAGAATGATGAAGATAGATACAGAAAGAGATACCTAGATATATTAATGAACGATGAAGTTAAAGAGATGTTTTTAAAAAAAGCAAAGTTTTGGAATTCAATCAGAAGTTTCCTTCTTGAAAAAGGATTTTTGGAAGTAGAAACACCTGTTCTTGAAACCTCTGCTGGAGGAGCAGCTGCAAAGCCATTCATAACACATCACAATGCATTAGATATAGATGTTTATTTAAGGATTTCAATGGGAGAGCTTTGGCAGAAAAAATTAATGGTTGCTGGTTATGAGAAAACCTTTGAGATTGGAAGACAATTCAGAAATGAAGGAATGGATATGGAACACCTGCAGGATTATACCCAGATGGAATTTTATTGGGGGTATGCTAATTATGAAGACGGAATGAAACTTGTTGAAGAGATGTATAAAAAAGTTGCTAAAGACGTATTTGATACATTGAAATTTGATATATATGGACATAAAGTAGATTTATCAAAAAAATGGGAAAGATATGATTTTGAAGCTACAATAAAGAAACACACTGGAATTGATATTTACAAAGCGAATGCTAATGATATAAAGAAAAAACTGAATGAATTGAAAGTAGACTATGATGATTCGGTTGATAAGTGGAGATTGGTTGATCAACTTTGGAAATATTCAAGAAAGAAATTGTCAGGTCCTGGTTTTTTGACTGGACAGCCTGTAGAACTTACTCCTCTTGCAAAAAGAAATCCTGAAGATAAAAGAAAAGTAGAACAATTTCAAGTTATTATTGCAGGAAGTGAAGTTGGAAATGGATATTCTGAATTGAATGATCCTTTGGATCAAGAACAAAGATTCATAGAACAGGCAAAACAAAAGGAAGCTGGTGATGAAGATAGCATGGAGCACGATAAAGGATTTGTTGAAGCATTGAAACATGGAATGCCTCCAACCTGCGGATTTGGTGTTAGCGAGAGATTGTTTGGATTTTTATCTGGAAAACCTTTAAGAGAGTGTGTTATATTCCCTTTAATGAGGCCCCAAGAGGGTGATGGAGAAGAAAAACAAGAAGAGAAAAAGAAAAAATAAAATGGGATTAATAATAAAATCAAACATCAGACCAAGAGTAAAAGAACTTGACAAGGAAAATGCAATATCTTCAGTTGCAGATGAAGTTGAGACTGAGCTTGAAAGAAAGGTTGAAGATATTTTAACTGAAGGAATAAAAAGAGCAAAATTAAATGGAAGAAGAACTCTTCAAGCAAGAGATTTATAAAAATGCCTATACATAGATATCACCGGACAACCTATAGAAGAAGATTTCCTATACTTGGATTTATCATACTTATATTTGCAAGTTTATGGTTATTAAGAGAGATGAATGTTATTGATTTATATGTTCCTTGGTTACCTATTGTATTAATTGTGATTGCAATAGGGATAATCTTTAACAGATTAATTGGTTAAACTTTTATAGTATTAAGAATTCTTTATTTTATGAAAGAGGAAAAGAAAAAAGAGGATAATCAGCAAATCAAATTAGCACGTTCTAAACAAGGAAAATTAAATCGTGCTGCTGGTAGGAGATTTGAGGCTAAAGTTCGTGAAGAACTTGAGAAAATGGGGTGGGTTGTTGCAAAATGGATGAATACAATAGATTATTCAAAGAACAAACTGGTGCCTGCCAAAAGAAAATACAATCCCTTCTTAAAAGCTCTTTCTATAGGTAATGGTTTCCCTGATTTCATATGTTTTAAAAGAGATGAACAAGGTAATTATGAGGTTATAGGTCTTGAAGTAAAGGCAAATGGATATCTAGATCAAGTGGAGAAAGGGATGTGTCTTTGGTTTATTGAAAACAAAATTTTCTCTAGAATACTTATAGCAAAAAGAAAAAAAGAGGGAAAGAAAATGGAAGTAGAATATATTGACTTCTCTGAAAAATATAATACAGGACAACAATCCTTAAAACAATCTCCTTAAATATAATTGGATGGGAAAAACTCTCCTTTTTCTCTTTACATTTTTACTATTGCTTATTCTGCCAAATATCTCTGCTTTATGTGAAGAAGGCCAAATTGATGTAAATAGTGCATCTTTAGAAGAACTTGACAAACTCTCAGGAATAGGTCCTGTAAAAGCACAGGCCATAATTGATGCTCGCCCCTTTCAAAGATTAGATAACCTAATAGATGTTGTTGGGATAGGAGAGGTAACTCTTGCAAATATAAAACAACAAGGACTTGCATGTGTTAAAGATGAACAAGAGGAAGACAGTGAAGAACAAGATTCACAGGAGGAAAAAGTTAATGAAGAAGATAATGCAGAGGAAGAACAAGAAGAAGAGATTGAAGAAGAGGATGAAAATGATAAAGAGAAAGAAATTGAAGAAGAACAGGAAGTACAAGAAGAGAATAAAAAAGTTATTAGTGAATTACAAGAGACAAAAATAACTGAACCAGAAATTAAGACGATATTTCTAAACCCAAAAGGTATAAAAAGTGAAATTAATAAAGAAGAATTAAGCAAGAATAAATTTGCAACATATGGACTAATAACTTTTGGTGTTTTGCTAATATTTTTGTTTAGTATGAAAAAGATGAAAAATGAAAAAACCGAATTCAAATAAAGAAGAATCTGAGAAAAAAGGCAAAGTAATACGTTCAACAATAATTCTTGAGATAATAGGAAAACCCCCAGAACATCTTGTTAGCACATTAGAGGGTTTAATAAAACAAATGGATGAAGAAAAAGGAGTCAAGGTTATTAATAAAAAGATAAATGAACCTGTATTAATAAAAGATAGTAATGATTTTTACACTAGTTTTGCTGAGATAGAATTAGAAGTTGACGATATATTATATTTAGCAGTAATAATGTTCAAATATATGCCGGCACATATTGAAGTAACTGAACCTTCATTAATTGCACTTACAAATAATGGGTGGACAGATATATTAAGTGAATTAACAAGAAGGCTTCATGGATATGAAGAAGTTGCCAGAATGCTGCAACTTCAAAATGCAAAAATGCAGAAAAAGCTTAAAGAATTAATTCCTGAAAAGAAAGAAAATAAAGAAGAAAAAAAGAAATAGAATTATTCTTATTTAGTTCCCATATCTTTTAATTTCTTAAGAACATCGTCTAATTCATTATTCTTTGGTTTTTCTTCTGATTTTTTAACAGATTGTTGAGCGGGAGTTGTAGCTTTTGTAGGGGCACTGGAGGTAGAGGTTTTTGCTGGCTGAGCTGTAGTGGAGGGTTGTGGGCGAGTTTGGGAAGTAGCTGGAACTTGTCCGGCAGGTCTTAAAGGTAATCTTGAAGGAGGAGTTGAACTTTGCCCTGGAGGAAGTATTCTTCTTGGTAAAATCCTTCCTGTAGGTATTGGATGCATGGTAGTTGGCATGTCAAACTTCTTTTTCTCTTTCTTTCCACTAAATTTATCCTTGATTTTTATCCACTCTGTCCTTAACTTATCTCTGAAGACAATTCCTACTACTGCAAGTATTATTAAAATTAATAAGATTACAATTAATATCCACCCCCTCTTGGGTTCTTCTGGTTCATCTACTGCAACACAACAGCTATCATCTCCTTCACAGAAATATCCTTCTTCATCTTCCCCTTCATCACAACTACTCTTACAAGTTCCGTAATTATCTTCACAATCTTCTGTAGGTTCTATTGTTTCACAACTTCCACCAACACAACAAACCTGATTATCTCCTGTATCAGAAGTATAAGGAGTTGAACCTCCTATACATTCAGCACCATCATAACAAAGTATTCCAAGTTCATCAACACAACTCTTTAATTGTATTTCACTATTGCAACATACATCCAATTCACTATTACAAAAATATTCACTTAAAACTGTGCCATAATTATTTTCGCATACTGATTGAGGATAACAATATCCATATCCATCACAACTAATAGTATCATATATGCACTCATCTCCAACACATTTACCATTTGCCATCATATCACAATCTGTATCTAAGGTACACTCATAAGGGATACATTCTCCTGAAACGCATTTTTGATAATAACAATCAGTATCATCATCGCATGGTTCTGGTTCTACACAATACCCTTCATCACAAATTTCTCCATTGTTAGGGCATTCATAGTCATATTCACACTCTGGTTCTGGACCATAACATTCATCCACATAACATTGTTGCCCGTTGCAATCTTCAAACAAAGCATTTGAAGTATTCTCTACGCAAACTTTATTCTGACAAGTATAATTATAATATTCTATGTAAACATCACTAGAATCATCTCCTCCGCAATATTTAATTGGTTCAGTCTCCCATTCATTACAATCATCATCGATATTACATACATCTGTACAAACATAATTATAGAAACAAACTCCTCCATCACAAGTAGCTTCTTTACATTCTTCATAGGGGCAATCATCATCTAATTCACATATTGGTTCTGGAACACAATATCCATTTTCACAGATATATCCATCATCACATTTTTTATCGAATATACCTGTGCCACACAAGTCTCCTTCTATCATCTCACAAACTCCATCTTTACACTCTTCACCACCTGTGCATTCTGATACAAATTCAGGATCCTCACTTGCATAACATTCTCCACTCACTGTACTTAAATCACAAAAGTAGGTACTAACATCTCTGTAAATATTTGCATCATCCATACAATAATCAGTAGAATAAGAGGTTTCACCACATTCATAATCATACTGACAGATTATATCAGGAACACAGGTATTTGAGTCATAATCACATTTATATCCATTTTCTTTACAACCCTTTAAATAATTACATTCATCTTCTCCTCCTTCTGTTTTACATGTTGCTGTTCCTTCATCACATACTTGAGAACCAGTGCATTCTTCTACAACCTCTTCAGTTATATCACGAGAGCATTTTCCTGCATCAGTATCACAATACCAATCATAAACATCCTGATAAACATCCCCATAACAATAATTATCACCGCTAGAATCATCTGGACAATCTCCATCTGTTGTGCACTCAATATCTTCATAATCTTCACAATCATTGTCATTATCTATTGTACAACCCCCTGGACAGCATCCATCATTATTCTCACATCCAACACCCTCAATAATACAGGATCCTGAAACACAAGAAGAATATTCGCAATCTCCCTGTATACACTGTGAATCGTCCTGGCATCTTCCATTCACAGAATTTTCTCTAGGCCAGATAGAATATAAAATAAATGCAGTGTCTGCAACATTGTTATTCCAACACCCACTTCTCTGTTGGACATTTAATAACCATTGTATTGCTTTTGATTTTTCTGCAAGATTCTCATCAGAACCAAAGGGCAATAAAGCAATAGCAGTGTCATAATATGGTTTTCCTGAATCACTCCAATAACCTAAAGACCTTTGTTTGATAAGCAATTCTGTTTTAAAATCTCCTCCTGTTAAAAAATATAAAAAAGATTCTGGAAGATACATTTCATATGTATCGTCATCTTCCATTGCAATTAGATAAGGCATAAAATCTTGTATTTCCTCGTCATAATCTCCCATTAAATATAAAACAAATGTTGCCCATAAACTCCCTTCATAATCACAAGTATTCTGACCAAAGCAACGAGACCTTACTCTTTCTGTTTTCTCTCCTCCTGCATTAGAAGGAATAGCCTCGCTAGATACATGTATTGTATCTCCATTAGTCTTTCTAAATAAAAGAGTTGTTAAAAAATCTTTATCACATGAAACGTTTATATCCTGATTATAAATAGCCCTGTTAATCTCTAACCAGTAATTCCCAGGAGATCTAGTTAAATATGATCCTGCATCCCCGTTTATTGTTTTATCTATATTAACAGTAATCTGTCTTGTAGAACCAGGATATTTTACAGTACAAATACCTAACTTCCCCTCGAGAATTTCTATTTCTAAATACCATTGCATTGTGGTTGGAATTGCGGTTCTGGATAAAAGCCATTTTTCTGCGGTTGTTGTATCTATCTCGTCATTCAATGCTAAAATAGTCTGTGCAGTGGATTTTATTGTACATCCTGATTTAGGCCAACACTGATTGGAAGAACTCTCTGAAGATAATTCTGAAGTACATTCTTCTATTGCCAAATTCGTGAATAATTTTTCATTAAAAGAAAGTGCAGAACATCCTGTTTGACTAACTCTGCTTTCAAGACAAGAGTACCCTTCTTCGGCCTGTGCAATCTCAGCTGCATAAACTGAGGTGGTCAATCCAAAGAATAAAATAAAAACTAATACAAATATCACTTCTCTTTTCATAGCTTGTGAAGTTAATTCTTATTTATAAATATTATTATAAAATTACTTTTTTTTAGACTGTTTAGTCTTTTTTTCAGAAGCCTTATTATTTGCAAGATAATTTTTTCTTATAAGGTAATTAACAGGATTTTTTATTAATTTACAAAATTCATCTGGTTGACATACTCCTATTCCCTGATAAAATTCCTTGCAATTAGGAGGCATTATGGGTTTTTTTCTGTAAGCCCAAGCAATCTGAGTTATGATATATCCTTCTCTTAATGGGACTTCATTTTTTTTGTTCCAATCATAAATTCTTTTTTCTATCTCATCTTTATCCATACCCACAGAACGGAAAAGATTTATCAAAACAAACAAAGATCTCTTTTTCCCGTCGGAAATACCTTTCAATATGTTCTTTAAACAAGGAGGAAAATGTTCTTCTGAAATCTTATCTATCTTTACAGGTTTGAAACCTACTTCTCTTGAACTTATAATTGATTTATCTGGATTTGCTTCTCTATTCCAATCCAGTGCCTGTAAAAGAAGTTCAGATGCTTCTCCTTCTTTACAATTGGGCATGAAATTTCTTATGTTTGAACTTGAAAGTTTCATTGGACTAGCATCTGTTAATTGAAAGTTTTCAAGTTCTTCTTTAGTCAAAACAACGCTTGCTAGTGCTGTCTTCTCGTGAAGGGAATAAGGCATCCTGAATAAGTGTCTTGGAGCAACTAAAACTAAATCAGGCATTACTTCCTTTGAAACCTGATAATCACGTATATATTTGTTTGGACTTGATAACTTACTTATTGCATCAACAAGAGCATTATTTGTTTTTTCTATGATATATTTTACCAAAATTCTTGGATACTCTGGAAATTTATCTGAAGTTTTTATTCCATTAACCTCTTTTGGAAATGCTTTCCAGGGTATTATCAGATGAAATCCCTTAGAACCACTAAATTTTATTCCAACGTTCTTTACACCATGAAAACTTAATACTTTAAGAATTTCAATCGCCATTATTTTACTATAATCAACATACTTGCTATCTATATCAAATATTAAGTCCCATCCCTCTCTTATCTCATTAAGCTGTTTTTCAACCATCCCAGTCTCAATTTTCAGAGGGTCTTTCCATATTTCTTCAGAACAATGAAAAGAAGTTGCTCCTCTTTTTACAAGTTCAAAAATATCCCCTGTGTACTCGAAAACATCCGGACGTTTTCCAAATCCTTCAAAATATCTTGGACAGACTTCTCTATTTTTTGCAAATTCAAACAGGGCTTTCTGTATTTCTGGGCGGGAATAATATAATTTAGTAATCTTTCTTACCCTCTCTTCTTTAAAAGAAATTTCACCTGATTCCATAATCTAATAAAGAAGCCAGTATTTTAATAAGTATTCTATACTTAACAATAGCAATGCTTAAAAAACAGAGCTTTCTCCTATGTGTATGCGAATTAAACTGGAAAATTCATCTGCTCTTTCAAAAGCTATTGAACTAATTTCCGAATTAGTAACAGAGGTAAAGATACGTATCAATGAATATGGATTAAGTATAACTGCAATAGACCCTGCAAATGTTGCAATGGTTAGTTTGAGAATACCAAAAAAAGCATTTTCAGAATTTGATTCTGGTAGCGAAAGTTTAGGTGTAAATTTGGATAGTCTAAAAAGAATATTAAAAAGAAGTTCTGGACAGCTTGTACTTGAAAGAAAAGAAAACTTGTTGTATATACAAATGGAAGATAGAATAAAAAGAAATTTTACGCTTAGTTTAATAGAAATTGAGAGTGAAGACAAAGAAATACCTAATTTAGAGTTCAGTTCAAGGGTAGAAATTGAATCTAAAGACCTGGTAGATTCTGTTGAAGACTGTGCTGTTGTTGCAGATGCATGCTCCTTTGTGATAAAAGAGGGAAAGTTTGTAATTGAAGCAAAAGGATTAAATTCTACAAGAACAGAATTTTCTGGTGATGAAGCAAAGATAAGTGCAGAAGATTGCAAGGCAAGATATAGTTTAGAATACCTTCAAAAATTCATAAAGGCTTCTAAACTAGCTGATAAAACCATATTGAATTTTGCAGATGACCATCCGTTGAGAATGGACGTTAGAACTGAAAATATGGAGATATCTTATATCCTAGCACCGAGGGTTGAAACTGAAGATTAAATTTCTTTTAAATAGAAATATAAAAAATTTAGGAAATGTTTTTAAACAAATATATCCTTAAAAAGAAATGATTGAAAAAGAGGGGAAGAAAGGACAAGTTACTATTTTTATAATAATTGCTATACTTATTATTATCTTACTGATTTTGGTTTATCTTTATTATCCTCAAATATTTTCAAAATTGAGCAAGAGTACAAAAAATCCATCAGGATATATTCAAAAATGTATTGAGGAAGAATTAGAAGAAAATATTGAAATTATTATCTTACAGGGGGGAGATTTTGTTGCTAATCCGAATACAAGTTATTTATACAAACAAAGTGATGAGGATGAAGCAAAATATGCAAAATATCTTTGTTATACAAATGCAGATAGATTAGGTGTTGCTTGCATTAATCAGGAACCTTTCTTAAAATCACATGTTGAATCAGAAATTTTAAATTCTATAAGTGGAGGAACAGAAAATTGTTTTAATTCTTTAGTACAAAATTATGAAGATGAAGGATATACTGTAAAATTAGAAGAAGGGATCCCTAAAACAGAAATAATTGAGGATTTTGTGTCTACAAATTTCAATAAAACCCTAACTTTGACTAAAGGAGAAGAAACTGATGTTTATAGGAAATTCCAGTTGGATTTAGACAGTAATCTATATGAAATAATTGGAGTTGCAGAAAATATTGTTACTTGGGAGATTGTTGCAGGAGATTCTGTACCTGAGGCATACATGTATAATAATCCATATTTAAGAGTTGAAAAGCACAGAAAAAGTGATGATACAAAAATTTATGTAATAACCGATATAACCACTGAAGAAAGTTTTAGGTTTGCAATCAGAAGTTATCCTAATCCTCCAGGATTAGGGGATTTAAATATAGAAACATGAAAAAAATAAGAGGATTGTTAATTGGTATGTTTATATTAATTGTATTTGGAAATTCATTAGTTTCTGGTCTTATATGTTGTGAAAAATTAAAAAATGGAGGTTCCTGGTGCCAAGATGCAACTGCAATCAGCGAGTGCGATAGCAAATATTCTCATTGGGATAAATTTTGTTCTATGACTCGTGAATGTACTGGAACTTGTATTGAATCAACAGGAAAATGTGCTGAGAGTACCCCAAATGCAATTTGTGTTGAACGTGGAGGAAGTTGGAATGAAAATGAAGCTAGTGATATTGAAGCGTGTAAAGAAGTCTGCTGTCTTCTAGGAATGGAAGCATGGTATGTAAATCCTACAGAATGCCAGGGAATATTTAATGATTATGGAAGAGATGGAGAGATGATTAAAGGGATAAGCAGACAAGAATGTTATGCTAGAAAAGTAAGTAAAGCTGTTGGGGCTTGCGTTATTTCTACTTCTGCTGAAAGAAACTGTACAATAATTACAGAAGAGGAATGTGATATAAATAAACATTTAAATGAACTTAAAGGGTATTTAGCAAATCCAGATTTGGTAAAAGAAATAGATGTTGAATTCTGGGAAGATAGGTTGTGTACTGCAAGAATAAATTCTCAATTTATCTCTGATTGTGTTCCGACAAATTATACAAGATGTGTTGAAAATAAAATCTATTATGTGGATAGTTGTGGGAACACCGCAAATGTTTATGATACAAATAAATTCTATGTAAGAGGAAATCAAACCAGAGAAGATTATTGGTCTTTCAAGAAAGATTATTTTGACTTAACTGTTTGTAATGTTAGTTCAAGGGGAAGTTCTAGTTGCGGAAATTGTGATACTGGAGAGAATACAATGTGCCAGAGCTATAAAGAAGCAAATATAGGACAACCTTCAAGAATAAGCAATCCAAGTGGACTTGTTTGTGGAGATTTAAGTTGTGAAGTTGATGAAAATGGAGACGGACGTATAGATTATATAAAGAATCATACTGAAAGCTGGTGTGGAGATATCACTGGTGCAAAAAATTCTGGAATAATGATAATACACAGAAATCTAACAACTGGGGTTATTTCTAAAAGCAACATAACAGCATTACAGAATACAAGCAAATATAATATCCCTGGAAGCAGATATTACAAACTAGTTTGCTCTTATGGAAAAGTATTAGTTGAAGAATGCGGAGATTTTAGAAGCAGTGTATGTATTCAGGGAACAAATGATGTTTCAAAAGAGACTTCAGCTGTATGTGAATTTAATCCTTATTTAAAATGTTTAGCAATAACAACAAGAACAGCATGTGAAGATAATACTTCTCTTTGTAAATGGATTCCTGGTTATAGATGGCAGGGGAATAATGAAACAGTACCTGAAAACCTGAGAAAAGAATATCAGGGTTCTTGTGTTCCATTGATTGCAAAAGGAATTGGATTCTGGAAAGATGGTTCTAATGGGGCATCATTATGTATGATGTCAACTGTACAGGAATATGCGTTATATGAAACCTCAATATGGTCTGATAGAGACAATATGGATGAGTGG
>CAYZYU010000007.1:0-30791 GCA_964482915.1 Candidatus Woesearchaeota archaeon | reverse complement strand
ACAAGTACTCCTAATGGAGATGGATCATGTGATTATTCTGGTTCTGATGTTTGTGATAATACTAAAGAATGTTGGTTAGCTGGAGACCATTGTGAAGATGATTGTACTTGTGAAGAGGGATATCCTTCAAATAACGACGGAACATGCGGAGATGATAATCCCAATGTATGTATTGAAGATATTTATGAAAATGATTGCTGGTTAGCTGGAGATTTGTGTACTGATGAATGTACCTGCTTTGGAACAAGTACTCCTAATGGAGATGGATCATGTGATTATTCTGGTTCTGATGTTTGTGGTGAAGAAGATCAATGCTGGTTAGTAGGAGACCATTGTGAAGATGATTGTACTTGTGAAGATGGATATTATCCAAATAATGAAGGAATTTGTGTTGATGAAGATGGCGGAAGTGGAGGAATAATAAGAAAGAAGGGAATGTGTTCATATGCTGAGACTGGAGAAGATACTTGTGAAGATAGTTATTTAGACCGTGTTTTGGATGCTATATGGCAATGGGATTCAAGCAATAGTTATACTGAAATCCCTGCTGGAGAGAATGAAGCAGATTATATACAAGACACTGAATATTCTGTATATAGATATGACCCTGAAAGAAAGTCTCAACTTTGTACAGATATTCAAGATAGATTCTTATGCCCTGCTTCAGTAGAAGTTCCTTTCTTCGGAATATATCAATTAATTATCGCATTAACTATAATAGGATTAGTTTATTTAATGCTCATATTGAAAAGGAAAAAATAAATTAAAAAGATTTATAAAAAAGGATTTATTGTTATAATCATGAGGTGTAAAACTATAATTACTTTTGTATTAAGCATCTTTTTATTTGGTCTAATCTCTGCTTCCTATCAATTTTCCGAAGAGGGAAGCTCTGTAATAAGAATTTATCAATCTAATGATACACTTGAAATTAATCTAAATATAAGTTTTTCAAATGAACCTTTAAACTCAACTTTTCATGATTCCATAGGAAATTCAATAGAACTTGGAGAACTATTAGAATTAGATGAAGATTATGTAGTTGTATTTGATGATTTGACAAATACAACAGTAAGTTCTGCTTTCCAGAATCTTAAACTTACTGAAGCAGAATTCAATATTGACAAGCCTGTTGGAAATATAACCTATAGATTAAACCTTAATACAGATATGATTTTTGAAATGACATTACAGATACTTTCTAATAAAAACCTGATAGAACAAAAATTAGAAGATAAATATTCTGAACTTAATGATACTATAACTGAGATATCTAAACAGGATTTATTTGTACAGAGTATATTGAATGAATATCTAAACTTAGATGATATTGATCAAGAATTAATGAATCTTGAAACAGCTTATGAAAATGCTGAAACTAGTGAAGAATATGCCCAAATAACCAGTAATCTTTCTTTAATTAAGATACCAAAAAGTATAAGCCTTATGATAAATACAAATTCTATAAGATTTTATCCAAGTGAAGAAAATGTAAAATTAGATGTATTAAGAGAGGTTGGTGGAGGAAGTTATGGTAATGAAGAAGAGGGATATAAGGGCGCAATATATAATTGGAATGATGCAAATTTAAAGACAACCTTAACATTTAGAGAGATAGCAATAAATTACAATGCATATGAACAAGTTACTTTGAGAATCTTCAGATTTGAATTTGATAAGACAAAAATGGTTGATGATGCGTATTTTATCGTTGAGAAATTCCCAGATATAATCTTTGAGGGGACTTCTGGTGCAGGAATGCAAGAATCTAATTCAGGTTATTTATACACCCTTCTAAGACAAGCTCCTAATACAATTACCTTTGCTACATCATATAATGTGGATTTCTTGAGTATCCCCGCATTTACTTCTCCTTCTCTTTCAAATCTCTCACCTCCTGAAAAACTTGGGAAATTTGAAGAATGGATAGATAATTCAAGAACTAAATGGATTTTATTCGCTGTAATAGTCATAATTTTATTATTAATTGGGGCAATAATATATGTACTTATACATTCATGGTACAGAAAGAAATATGAGGCTCATCTTTTCAAGACTAGAAATAATTTATTCAACATAATGACTTATATACAGAATGCAAAAAAGAAAGGAATGTCCAGGGATGAGACAATAGAGAATCTTAAGAAAGCCGGATGGACAGGTGAACAGATAAGTTATGCTATGAGAAAATATGAAGGTAAGAAAATATTGGGATTGATACGTAATCCTGTAAATTTGACTCCTGAAGCAGAAAAGAAAATTCAAGAGAAAAATCCAAGCCCAAGATTACCTCCACATAATCCTTCTCCTACAGTCAATAAGCCTTTTAATCCTATAACTCCAAGTACTCCTCCTACAGTAAATAATAATAATAATCCTCCAATACAAAAGAAGCCAGATCAAAATAATCCAAATAAGAACACAAAAGTTTAATAAACCTTTTTCACGAAATATTAATATGGAGATAAAAATATTCAAAAATTTTTTTAAGAAAATATTTGTAAACCTATTCAAGAATAGGAAAGAGATAAAATTAGGGTTCTACGGTCCTCCAAATGCAGGAAAAACAAGCCTGGCGAATAGGATATGCAAGGATTTCACAGGGCAAGAAATAGGGACAGTCAGCAAAGTTCCTCATGAAACCAGAAGTGTTCAGTTCAAAGAAAAAGTTGAGATAAAATACAAAGGTAAAACACTGATGTTCAAGATGATAGATACTCCTGGGATAGCTACAAAAATAGATTATGAAGATTTCTTAAAATATAATATGAAAAAGAAAGATGCAAAAGAAAGGGCAAAGGAAGCAACACAGGGAGTTATTGAAAGCATAAAATGGTTGGATGATATGGATGTTGTTGTAATAGTCTTAGATGCTTCAGAAAACCCTTACAATCAAGTAAATATCACTATAGTGGGTAATTTAGTTGCAAGAAAAATACCTGTTTTAATAGTAGGCAACAAAATAGACTTGAGAAAAGCTGATTTAAAAAAAATAGAAGCAGCTTTCCCTGAATACGATGTCGTCGGAGTTAGCGCAAAAAGCGGAGAGAACTTCGAGGAATTTTACGAATCAATATTTAAACTGGCAAAAAGCATTTAAAAAGGAATTTTACATATAATAATTAATAAAATGGCAAAATCTGGTGATAAACATCTCGGGAAAATAAAAGGATTCTCTATACAATTTCTTCCATACTCTGAAATAAGAGATTTAAACAGCAATGAAAGGATAAGAAAGATACTTACAATAGTCTTAGGGAATAATATTTTGCTATTACAAGGGAGATTGAGGGCAGAAGAAGAAGCAAGACTTATTGGGGATACAATGGCAATGATAGGGCATGTGAAAGATTTCAAAGGAATTGAATTAGCAGTGATTGGAGGAAATGGTGATATGAGCATGCTTGACAGGATGAGAGGGCAAATAATAAAAGCATTAAGTAGAGGAGATATAGGGGCTGTTACAATTATAGGTCCTGCAACAATAGTAAAAGAAATAAAAAGAAACCCCAAGAAGATTGAACTTCTTTTAAGCAAATAAAAATAATTTGTTATCTAGGTAAAATCAAATATTGCAGATAATATCCTTCAATAAATCAATTTATCATTAATTTTATAAACTTCTTTTAATTTCATCAATAGTAATGAACCATGCCACACCAATGTGTAAAATGTTCTAAGATAATACCTTTAGGAAGCAAGGAATTGTTAGTTGGATGTGCAAATTGCGGGGGAAAATTCTTCTTTTATATTAAACAGGAACAGCTAGAACAAATAAAGAACAAGACAATAGAAATTCCTGAAAAAGAAAAGAGTACAATAGAGAAAGACATCCGAGAGATTGTTGGAATTGTCGACGAAGAAACACCAGTAATACTTGATTTAGAATCTGTAAGAGTATTAGGAGATGGCAAATTTGAGATTGATATAGTTAATGTATTCAACAAGAAAAGACCATTAATATACAAACTTGAAGAGGGAAAATATATAATTGACTTGGCTTCTACTCTAGAGAGAAGTGTAAAAGAGCTAAAGGAGATAAAAAATCCGTATGAAAAAACAAATAGAAAAAAAAGAGAAAAAGAACAACATAATTAAAGAAATCCTTGAAAAGATAAAACCTTCTGAAGAAGAATTGAAGAATATAAGGAATAATGTAATTTCCTTTTCAAATGAGATAAAAGACAGACTGAAAAAAACAAAAATAGATGCAGAGATATTTGTTGGAGGGAGTTTTGCAAAAGGTACTGTAATAAAAAAAGGTAAATATGACGTCGATGTTTTCATAAGATATGATAAAAAATACAAAAATGAGGAACTTTCAAATATTACACAAGAAATATTAGGGCAAGCACAGAATATTTCTGTGATTCATGGTTCAAGAGATTATTTCAGGATAAATTATGGGGAAAATTTCTTTATTGAACTTATACCTGTTAAAAAAATAACTAATCCTAAAGAGCATGAAAACATAACTGACTTATCTTATCTTCATGTAAGATATATTACTAAAAAAATAAAGCAAAAAAATATGCTTGATGAGATAAAAGTAGCAAAGGCATTCTGTTATGCTAAAGGATGTTATGGTGCCGAGTCATATATCCATGGATTTTCAGGATATTCCTTGGAATTACTTGTATATTATTACAAAGGATTTGAAAAATTTGTAAAAGCAATGACTAAAGTGGATGTCAAAAAAGATAAATTAATAATTGATATGGAAAAGAAATTCAAAAGTAGAAAAGAAATTTTAATGGATTTAAACAGCTCTAAATTAAATTCTCCTATAATATTAATTGATCCAACATACAAACAAAGAAATGTTCTAGCTGCATTAAACAAAGAGACTTTTGAAAAATTCCAGAAATCCTGCAATGAATATCTGAAAAATCCTTCTATTGATCAGTTTGAAGTAAAAAAACCAGATATTGAAAAAATAAAAGAGGATTCAGTCAAGAAAGGAAAAGAATTTATGCAAATTCAGGCAGTAACTTCCAAACCAGAAGGAGATATTGCTGGAAGCAAGCTCCTGAAATTCTATAATTATCTTACAAAAGAGATAAGCAGATTCTTTGTAATAAATAATAAGGGTTTTGACTATAATGAGGGAAAATCTGCAATATTCTTTTTTGTAGTTGAGAAGAAAAATGATATAATCTATGCTGGACCTAATGTTGAAGATAAAGATAACTCTGCAAAATTCCGAAGTGAACATAAAGAAGTGTATGAAAAAGAGGGTAAATTATATGCTAATGAGAAAAATCAATTAAGTTTAAGTGAATTCCTGGATAAATGGAAAACCAAGAACAAAAAAATAATAAAACAGATGTATATTGAAAACTTGATGGGGATAAATTAAAAATTAATCAGATTGACATTTAACTAATAAGTACTCTAAGAAAGCATTATCTATCTTTTCATTAGGATTAAAAATTATTTCCTCATCAACTACTTCTCTCTTGGGCATTTTCACAAGCCCTTCCAATATTCTTCTTTCATCCTTTGAGACTTCTCCAACAAGATACCAATCCCCTGGATTCTGAAGAGATTCTTTGTTTTCTTTTTGGTTATCTTTAATAACCCCCATTTGTCCTAATATAAGATTCCCATTAAAAGGATAATCAACAAATCCTAAGGTATTTGGAATTTCATTATAAACATTATAAATTGCAATTTTATCAAAAAATCCGTTTTTTCCTTTACAAACAATAATCTTTCCTATGTCTAAATTATTCCAACCCATTGTTATATTCTCTTTAATATTTTTTATTTAGAAACAGTTTAAGCTGCAATTCTGTTTTCAAGAGCCTCTTTTTCATTATTTTGTATTATATTAAGTAATTTTTCCTTTCTTTTTTGGGTTAATTTAGAAAAAAAGTTACCTGTATAATATGATCCAACAGCAAGAGTTCCTCCTGCAAGCAATTGTTCAGGAGTTTGTCCTAAACTTAATGTAAAAAAAGCTATACCGTATGCTAATCCAATATTTCTTCCACCAATTATAAAATCATTTATTGAATTATATCTTTTGATAACTTTTTCTTTGATAAGATATTTATCACTCATACTTCTTCTTTTACCTTCTTATAATTAGTAAAGAACCTTTTTTAATGTATCTTCTATGTATATTTTCAGCTTAGCGTATTTTTCTTTATCGCTTTCACTTTCAAATCCATAAAAGCTAACAGAAAGAATGTATTCATTATCTTCCATCTTCAAAGAAGTTTTTATTAAGCCTAATCTTGGAAACATGTAATATCCATATGCTTCTGAAGGAAGACCTTCATTAAGTATGTAAGCGCTGTTCATAACTAATCCTCCAAGTCTTTTTATAAGTCTCTCAACACTTTCATTTATGTTTGCAATATGATTTATTCTTGGATTTGCACTTTCAGCTGTGTAAACTATTCTTGTTTGCATTTTACTTTTTATTCTCCTTTATTTTATTTTTAGAATCTTTTAAATCAGGGAAAATTTCTGATGCGTTTTTTAATCCTTGTTCTAAATCAGATTCGTCTTCTATGCTGGCCATTATTCCTTGATATTTACTTAATTTAAGAGCAGAATCTCTAACCTTTTCTCCAAGTTTCTTAAGAACTGCCTCTCTAAGTTCTTCTGGTGTAGCTGCATTTAGATTTAAATATTCCTCACATAAACGTGCATAGAAAATGTTGTTATCATCTCTAGCAATTAACTGAGCAAAGTCATTTTCACTAAAAGTGTATTTAGCGTCTTTCATTTTACTTTTCTCCTTTCTTCTCTCCCTTTTCAGGTTTTTCTCCACCAAAGGCTAATTCAAACAGAGAAGCAAAATATTCTGAAAAGAATTCAGAATTAAGCCAGATTGCTGACTCTTCTTTACTGTCTGGTTTAGATAAATAGAATAATATTTCACTTCTATCAATTATGAAGAACTTAGCATTTATGTCAACTTTCTTTACTTTCAATCCAAATTCATTCTCTGCTTTCTTTATAACAGCATCTTCTCCTGAAAGACATAATTTTACCTTTATGTTTGCTTTCTTAAGAACTTCAAAAGTTTGCTGGAAAAGCTTAGTCTTTGAAAGTATATCTCTAGCATTTGCGCAGATTAATACTTCCTTGCTTGCTTCTCTGATTATTTCTCTCAAGTAATTTGAGATATTTGATCTTCCTTTTATTGCAGCAGAAACATCTTCTCTCTTTACAGGATCTGCTCCACCTTTGTATATCTCTTCAAGCTGAGCAAACTCTTCAGTTTCTTTTATGTTGGATAAACTCTGGATTCTTTCCTCTGCTTCTGTTCTAACATTATTTCTAAGTTTTTCAAGAATCATTCTTGGCTTTACACCAAGGTATTTCACTGGTTTACCTAGCTTTACTATTGCAAAACCTTTCTTTTCAAGTGTTTCCAATACATCATAAGTTCTACTTCTTGGGACTCCTGAAAGTTCTGCAATCTCACCTGCAGAAGCTGAGCCTTTTCCAATTAAAGCTAACCAGACTTTTGTCTCGTAAACATTCAAATCAAAGTAATCCTTGATTTTGTTGATTAATTCCTGTTTGACTAACATTTTAGTTTTTTAATGCCAATATAAATTTAGTTATATTCTTAGACAAGTCTCTGTCAAATACATCATCATAAGCAGTTAAAAAGTCTAAATCCTTTTTCACTTTATCTGCCTCTTCATTAAGTTTATTCTTATTAGTAATATAAGGAGTCATTTTTGCTGCCTCACATCTTACTTCTATTTCATCCTCCATCATCCATCTGCTTGGATTTATATCTTCAATTATTTCGTAATGTTTTTCTCTTGATCTATTATCAGAAAGTATCTCAGCATAATTTTTAGTTACCCCTATCATTTCAGGGTTTTCCCTAATATATTTTCTAATTGACCAATAGGCATCCTTAGATATTTCTTTCATAAAGTCACTATTATTTAGGGGTTTATAAATGTTTCTACATGATGTACTTTAATAGTAGTTACAATATAAAGATTTATAAAAGATAGGCCTCACCTCAAAAGAACCTTAAATAAACATGTCTTCTATAAAACAATGAACCCTAATAAAAGTGCAACTAATAATCCAAGTACAATCCCTCCTGTTATGAAAGGCATTGCTGGGTAAAATTTCTTTTTCTCTGCAAAGAATAAAAGGTAACTAAGCCCCAGGGTTGCTCCTATAATCACACATAGTGCTGGGAAGAATCCAAATGCCTTAAGCATGACTCCTGCAGTTATTATAGGGAAAACTACGTCTCCGCCCCCTAATATTGCCACATTTGCCTTGACTTTCTTATTCTTTAACTCTGATTTTGATAAATCCTTGAGCTCCATCTTTACTTTTTTTGAAAGGTAAGGTACAAAGAAACCTGAGAAGATCTTAAGTTCATTCATCTGATATTTTGCCATTTTTTGCATTATTCCAGATCTCCAGACTGCCCACATATCATAAATTGAAATCAACACTAAGATTATCAAGGAAGTCCAGAAATTAAGAAGAGGTACAAACACTGCTGCTATTGAAGGATAAATTATCAGCTCAGTCAGATTATGAATCAAGAAGTTTCTTTTAAAGACTTTTATCAGTGCAAGAGGTAATGCGACAATAAGAGCAAAATAAGGGAAATATTTCTCATTTGGAAAGAAAGTATTGAAGAAAATACCAATTGTTATCAAAATTACTACAAAAAACCAGAGTCTTAAGAAGACATTAAAGTTAAACCGTGTTAAGATTATCAATAAGACAATGGCAAATACAAAGGCGATTATTATAGAAGGTAAAAAGGAGGTATAGAAATCCATTTCACTCTCAGCTTCAGGAGTCTCCATCCCGTAGGGTAAGACATTGTTCTGAATACAATAATGATTTACTACATATAACCCAATAAATTGAGTTACAATAAACATAGCCAAAATGATTAATGTTACTTTAAGATTGTGCTTCATTTTGTTTTTTATCTAATTTATGATGCATTTAATTAGGGAATATATACTTTTAAACATAACCTTTACAGTCAATAAACAAAATTATCTTAATCTAACAATTTCAAGATTCCTAGGGACAGAGGTCTCAATCCTATTAACTTTGTAAAGTGAAGAAGCTAAATCAAGAGATTTTGAGACTTCTCCGTGATTGACAAGTATTCTCTTTGGTTTTGGATACATATTATTAAAGAAAGACATTAATTCATTTCTTCCTGAGTGAGGAGTTAAACCACTCAATAATTCAACTCTCATATTAACTTTAATCTCCTGCATTCCTCTTTCTCCTTCAATCTGCACGACTTTTTCACCATCCTGCAACTTTCTTCCTAGAGAACCAGGGCCCTGATAAGAACTCAGTATAAGAAGATTATTAGGATTGTCAGCAAAATACCTGAAATATTCAACAGAAGCACCCCCAACTAACATACCAGAGGTTGCAATAACAATACATGGCCCTCCTTCAATAACCTGTTTTCTTTCCTGAGGTGAAGCCACTCTTACAAATATATCTGATACAAAGGGGTTTTTATCTTGGAAAATAGAAGAACGAATATTTGCACTTAAGAAATCAGGATAAGCTGTATGTATTGCATTAATATCCCAAATCATACCATCAATATACATGGGTATTTTTGGAAGTTCTCCTGTACGGACAGCCTCTTCAACTCTTAAAAGAGTTTCCTGAGCGTGACCTAAACCTAATTCAGGTAAAAGGACTTTTCCCCCTTTTTCAACTGTCTCTCTAACCATATCTATAAATTTCTTTTCTGTGTCTTTTCTCGGAGGAAGAATATCATCTTTTCCACCGTAAGTTGATTCTACCTGTATTGATTCTACCCGAGTATATTTGTTTACTGCAGGGTCCAATAATCTTGTTTTACCATATTTCATGTCCCCTGTATAGATGAAATTATGTAACCCGTTTCCAATATTTATATGAACTTGTGCAGAACCTAAAACATGTCCTGCATTATAGAAAGTTATTCTTATATCAGGTGTAACATCAGTAACCTCATTATAATTCAAACAGATACTGTGTTTGACCATCTCTTTTATATCTGATGAACTGAAAAGAGGGGTTGCTGCTTGTTTGTATGCAACACCTATAAAATCTAAAGCAAGCAATGCTGAAATATCTCTTGTTGGAGGGGTCATATAAACCGGCCCTCTATAACCCATCTTGTAAAGATAAGGCAACAAACCTGAATGATCCAAGTGAGCATGACTTAAGATTATTGCGTCTAATTGAGATATATCAAATTCTGGAATATTAAAATAAGGGAATTTATCATTTCCTGAAGAAGCAACATCAATACCGCAGTCCAAAAGAACATTAGAATTAGGGGTCTGTAAAAGCAAACAGCTTCTTCCAACCTGCCTTCCACTTCCTAAGAAACTTATTCTCACCCATTCTTCAATTTTTTCTGGATTCCAGCCCTTGTAAATTTTTTCACCTATCTCATTTAAAAATTTTCTTCTGTAATTATTATTATCATAAAGAACTTCTCTTATATTTTCTGTAATCTTACTTTTTATTGCTGGGCTTCTTTGAACTTGTGGGACCCAGAGAGTCTCTGAACGGATATCATCAAGTATAGAACCTTGTTTTCCTATAACTAAACCAGGTTTTTTTGCTTCAATAACAACTATGCTTCTCTGAACATCAAAAATAATATCTGTTATTTCTGCTTCTTCTGGGATTATCTCACGGATTTTCTTCTCAGTCTCTTCTTTAGAAGGTAAAATCTTCTGATCTGCACGTAATTCTATCCTTTTCTTTATCTCATCAACAATTTTCTTTATATCTCCTTCCCCTTCTTTAAAAAATTTCTCATTATCGGTGTAAAGAACAATGTTAGCTCCTTCAAAGTTAGCTTCCTTTACTTTTCCATGCAGTTTTTCTTTAATTCTATCTAGAATTTCCATTTTTTGTTTTTAGAATTATTGGTCTTTGAAAACTCTTTCAGCCTTTTGGCTTAAAAGTTTTTTTATCTCACCTGGTTTAACAACATAAATATCCATACCCTCTCCTGAACCTGGATCTCGATTCATTGAAGCATTTAAGCATTTCTTAGCTAGTTTAACACCTTCGTCTACAGAAAGGTTTTCTTTATATTCTGAATCTAAAATAGGATTTACATGTATCAAACCACTTCCTGAGACAGAATATTTCTTTTCTTCTTCTAAGAATCCATCAGCATGTATATTGTATAAATGGACTCCCTCACTGTCATACCCTGATAATATGAAATGAGCTATAGCAGGTATCATAGAAGGTTGCCTTATGCCATGATAGGTCATGCTTGCAAAAAGGTTTGCTGCCTGATCCACATTTGGTTTAGATTTTGAACGTAATTCTTTCAATTTTAATTCTGCTCTTACAATCTTAATTATTTTTCTTGTATCTGAAGCTGTTCCGGCAGTTGTAACTATTATCTCAGGTGTTACCTCTTCAATTTTTTCCTGGTCCCATCCTGCAATATAAGAAACTCCTCCATCTTGAGTACCATAGGTTCCTCTCTTATCTGCAGCTATTACAACACCATCTTTACAGACAATTCCTAAAGTAGTGGTACCTGTTTTAACAACATGTTTCTTTAATTCTGCTTCCATTTTTTAGATTTTTAGATTAAACAATCTAGAATTTATGATATAAGGTAAAATATCTTGTTTTATAAATTTTGTGGTTACAAAGATTTTAATTTTGAAGCTTCAAAATTGAGAGTAAGATCATTGTATTCCTCAGAGGTATATTTGTAAAACCCCATTTCCTGAAAAAGCACACATTCTTTTATTCCTAAATTAAGTATAAGCTTGCTACAAGAAGTACAAGAAGGAAGCCCTGTGGGGATTATACTCTTATTTCCATTTATTCTTGTAAGATAAAGTGTTGAGCCCTTAAGAATATTTTTATCAAAATTAGATAAAACATCTTCAATTGCCTTCTTTTCTGCATGTCCATATTCATTAAAGGAATCAAAGCCCCTTCCTAAAATCAAATCTCCTTTTATAATAACTGCCCCGTCATTCAATCCATAAGAATCTGATTTTAGTGCTTCTTCTCTTGCGATATTGAAATATCTGTGTGCCAATTCCAGTTCTGAATTTTCAAGTATTTTCATGTTTCAACAATACTTCTCCCGTTTTCTTTCCTGAATTTAATTACATTATCAACAAAAGTCTCAATCTTTTGTTCGTGGCTGACAATTATTAACTGAGATACATTCAAATCTTCAAGAACACCACGCATCTTATCAAGCTGTTGTTCAGAAAATCCATCTGTGGGTTCATCAAGTATGACTAAATCTTTAGTCTTTATCTTGCTTAAGAAAGAATTTATCACCTGATTCAATGCCAAACGATAAGCAAGAGCAATAGCTGTCCTTTCACCTCCTGAAAGATAAGCATAATCAATCTCATAATCCTGCTGCTCAACAATAGGGGTAAAGTCTTCGCTTAGACGGACATTAAAAGTGTCTGAAACAAGCATTGAAAACCATTCAGAGAATAATTTGGAGAACTCTATCTTTAATTTTGTAAAAACATTCTTCTCAACAACCAAGATTATAGGAATGAATTTTTTTGATAGCCATTCTTCCAAATCAGAAAGATAATGAGCCTGTTGTTTTATTAATTCAGTCTTCTTTATACGCTCTTTCATATCATTAATCTGTCTTGAGAACACTTCTATCTCTCTCTTTAATTCTGCTACTTTTATCTCGGCCATTTTTTCTTCTCTCTGAGCAAGCAGCAACTCTTTCTGTTTCTCTTCATTGAGATTATCATATTTGTTCAAATCAAAAACAGTCTTCTTAAGCAAATCAACTTGATTGTCTAACATATCCAAATCTTTTGTAAGCAACACATTTGTCTTTTCAAGAGTTGTCAGATGTCTCTGTTTATCCTGTAATTCCTGTAACCTTACTCTTATTATTTTAAGTTCCTGTATACGTTTTTCTTTTATTGAAGATTCATAATCCAGTTTCATTATTTGTTGTCTGATTTCATCTTTTTTCTCTGTATTTTCCTTTATAGAATTTATATTAGAGGAGGTGTTAGAATCCATCTGATTGATGACATTCGATTTGTAAACCGGGTCCACTTCCTGAAGACAAGTAGGACAGACCTCCAAATGTTTAAGTTTTTCTTTTACCTTCTCATTCTCTGAATTTTTAGAATTAAGAGAATGAATTAAACCAGTTATATTGATATTTTTCTCATCTAATTCCTGTTTCTTAGCCTTTATCTCTTTGTTTTCTTTTTCTAATTCAGCAATCTCCTTTTCATCAAACTCCAAATCTTTTAGTTCCTGAATCTGAGACTTCAATTGTGTCATTAATATAGAATTATTGTAAATTGTGTCTTCTTTATTGGATTTCATAATCTTAGTCTTTTCAATCTCCTGTTGAAGTTTATACTTCTCTTCTATTTTCTTTGAAATGTCCTCTTTTTCTTCCTGAACCTTTTTTCTTTTCTCACTCTTTTCCAATAGCTCTCTCTCAAACAATAACACTTGCATGGATTTATCCGAAAGCTCTTTTTCTTTAGAGACAATATCCATCTTATCTTGTTCCAGATTAGATGTAATTGCATCTTTTACCTTCTTTTCTTCTCTTACTTTAGCTATTAAAACTGAAGCATTTTCCAGTATTTTTTTGTACTTATCTATACCAAAGACATGTCTTAGAGTATTTATTCTTGTCTCGGAATCTTCTAAAATAATCTGTTTCATCTCTTCTTGGGGAGTGTAAACTGTAAACTTATACAAAAGATTTTGTTTTTTTGAGAATTCCTTGGGATAATTCAACAATTCAAGGACCTTATTTTTTAATTCTGTAACAGAAATCTCTTTCTTCTCACCGTCTATTGAGATTGAACAATAATCCTGGGAAATTGACTTAGATTTTTTAAGTGTCCTTTCCAGAACAATAACCTTATCATCAACCTCAAATTCAATACTAACTCCTCCCTGAACTTGTCCATTACGCAATATTGAGGAACCTTTCTGCCCTGGCTGTAAACCAAACAATGCAAATTCAATCCCAAGCAAGACAGAAGTCTTACCTGAACCTATATCTCCAGATAAAAGTACAGAGCCATCTGGAAAATTTATCTCCTGGTGTTCATAACTTCTTATGTTGTCCAAAATTATCTTCTTTATTTTCATTTTGTTGATTAATTAAAATTTGAAAAACTTTTTAGTTCCTGAAAGTATCCTATTATTGAACGTTTCAGTGGTTTCTCCTTCCTGTTTTTCTATTGAAAGAGAATTCATAAGTTCAGGGATCATCTTATTGAAAGAAGAGGGGTTTTCTTCTGAATAAATTTTTATTGTCTCTTCTTCTATATTCTCTGAATCTTTTTCAGGAATTTTCAAATCCAATTCCTGCTCTTCTGAAATCAGATCATGAGTATTTTTTAATAAGAAGTATGCATCTTTTGTTTTGACAAATTCCTCAATCTGAGGGAATTTTATATCAGAAGCTTTCCCTCTCTTTAATTCTCCATAAATCCTGAGTAGGATTATTTTATCTTTCAGGTTTCTTTTGTTTAATTCATAAATTATCTTTTCAGTCCCTGTAAGCGCATCTTCTATCTCAATAAGAAAGTGTTCAACTTGTTTTGTTGGTAATTTTATTCTTTGAATCTTAGAATTGGATTCTGTATCAACAATAACAAAAGTCCCTTGTTTCAAGTCTTCCAATTCTTTGAAATTGTTTGGAAACAATGGTCCAGGATAAACAAATCCTCTATCATTATAATAAATGTGTATATGCCCCAAAGCATAATAATCTGCATCTGGAAGCCTGTCAGGATTTATTGCTTCTATGGGGAGATTTCCAACAACCCTATCAATTGTAGTATGCAACATAAATATCTTGTATAATCCTGGAGAGTCATTGAATTTTATTTTTTTCAAATCCTGCACTTCTAATCCTGACTTCTTTCCAGGATAACCATAAATTGCAACATTTCCATAAATTACTGGATTTAAAATTATTGAATTTTCTTTTTCTTCTCCGTTATAAACATTTTTGCAGAAACCTGCTTTTTCCAAAACATCCAAAAATGTTTTACCTGAAACAGAATAATCATGTGAACCTGCTATTGTAAAACAGGGAATTCCTGCATCTTTGAGTTTCTTGAACTCTGCAAATGTTTCTTTAAGTATTTCTATTGGAGGGTAAGCAGAATCAAACAAATCTCCTGCAAACAATACAAAATCCAGCCTGGAGGTTATGCATATTCTTACAGCCTCTTTGAAAGATTCAAAATTTAAATCCTGCATCGGCTGCTGCTTCCAACCTCCCAAATGAACATCAGCTATGTGGGCGAATCTTACCATAAAAAATGAATTGTTTTGGAGTTTTTAAGGATGTTTGTGGTATTTTTACATAAAAAAGTTTATAACAGGAGGAAAACTACTTTTATGTGTAAAATAAATTATATTAAAGAGGTATAAATGAGGTATAATATTCTTATTGGTGGTGAAGCAGGGCAGGGACCTAATATTTTGACACAAATAATAGGGGAAGCACTAGTACAAAATGGGAATTATGCTTTTTACTCTAGAGATTATCAATCTTTGATTAGAGGAGGGCATAATTTTAATCATTTGACTTTTTCAGAAGAACCTGTTTCAAGCAATGATTCTAAAATAGATATTTTAGTGTGTCTTGATGCAAAAACAGAAGAACTGCATAAAAAAGATTTGAAAGAAGGAGGGATAATCTTGAAAGATTCTAAAGAAAATATGTATTATGCTGGAAGAATATTCAAATTATTATGCTTAGATTTTAAATTACTTGAAGAAAGTTTAAAAAAATTAGATAGATTCGATGAAAACCTGAACAATGCAAAAAAAGGATATGATGAAGAGAAAAAAAATCTGTGTAAATTAAGGGCAGGAGATAATAAAAATTATTTCATGAATGGAAATATTGGAGTAGCAAATGGTGCACTCAATTCGAATCTTGAAATATATTATGCTTATCCTATGACTCCTGCAACGCCCATCCTTGGAGAACTTGCTGCTATAGAAGGGATGAAAGTAATAGAATTAGAAAATGAGATTGCAGTCATTAATGCAGCAATCGGGAGCTCAATTGTTGGGAGAAATGTGATGGTAGGGACTTCAGGAGGAGGATTTGATTTAATGACAGAAGCTTTAAGCATGACTGGTGTTGGAGAAATACCTATGGTAGTTTATCTTGCACAAAGACCTGGTCCAGGAACAGGTGTTGCAACCTATACTTCCCAGGGAGATTTAAATTTAGCATTGAATTTTGGACATGGGGAATTCTCAAGAGTTGTTGTTGCTCCCGGGGATCCAAAAGAAGCACAGGAATTAACAAATCAGGCATTTTATTTATCACAAAAATTTAAGATACCTTCAATAATAATTGGAGATAAACATTTAGCAGAGAGTTTTTTCACCTTAGATGAAGATTCTTCAATAATCAAGATAAAAAATGAAACTCCTTTAATAAGATATAACAGTTATGAAAAAGATAGTTTTGGAAGCGCAACAGAAAATCACGAAACAATAAAGGCGAATGTAGAAAGAAGGATGAAAAAAGGAGAGGAAATAAAAAAAGAGGTCGAAACCCTCCCAAGATATTCTCTTTATGGGGAAACAAATTCAGAAAATCTTATTATTGGTTGGGGTTCTACAAAGGGGGCAATAATTGATGCAATAGATGGATTGGATGCTGAATTCCTTCATATAAAATACTTAGAACCTTTTACAGATTTAATAAAAGAAAATATACTGAAGAAAAAGAAGAATATAATCCTTGTTGAGAATTCCTCTGGTGCGCAGCTTGCAAGAGTAATTGCAAATCATACTGGAATATCTATAGATAATAAAAACAAGATTTTAAGATATGACGGAAGACCTTTCTTTGCAGATGAATTAAGGGAGGAAATAGAAAAGAGGTTGAAATGAAAAAGAATAAAGAAAACAAAAAAGATAATCATGTGAAAAAACAATTAATCTGGATATTCTGGACAACAATCATAGTTGTGGTAGGATTAATCATATTCAAATATCTTCCAATGTATCTTTATGGAGAGGATATATTATATGATTTATCATCTCATGTTATCTGGACTATATGGGGGCTTTATATTGTTTGGTTCTTCATTGATCAAAAAAAATCCTGGAGAATTCCTTATTTCATATTGGCTGGTGCAGTAGTGATAATAATGTCGATACAAAGAATAATTGCACGCCAGCATAATGAAATTGGAGTTATACTTGCAATAGTTGTAGGGGGATTAGCAATAGTTGTCCCAAGATGGAAAGAACTTACAAAGGGGGTTGAATTTTAGGGATAGAAAATAAAATGATTGCAAATTTAAATTCACCAACAAAACCAACCTGGTGCCCAGGTTGCTGGAATTTCCAGATACTTGCAGGTGTAAAAAATTTCCTATTAAAAAGAATAAAATCAGAAGAAGACAAAAAGAACTATGCAATTGTTGCTGGAATAGGATGTCATGCAAAAATATTTGATTATATAAACTTGAATGGAATAAACACACTTCATGGTAGAGTTTTACCAACAGCACTTGGAATGAAAATAGGAAATCCTAAGCTTAATCTAATAGCTTTTTCTGGAGATGGAGATGCTTATGCAGAAGGGATGGAACACCTTATCCATGCTGCAAGATACAATTCAAACATAAAATATCTAGTGCATAATAATCAGGTATTTGCTCTTACTGTAGGACAGCCTACTCCTGTTACTGAGACTGGATTCAAGGACAAGACAACTCCAAAAGGAGTAAAACTCCCTCCAATAAATCCAATAAAACTAATGCTTTCTGCAGGAGCAACTTTTGTTGCAAGAGTATATGCAGACGCTAAACAAATTGAAGAGGTTTTGAATGAAGCCTTCAAGCATGAAGGGTTTGCGTTTATTGAAGTAATACAACCCTGTTTAATATTCCACCCGGATGAGAATTACAAGAAATATACTTATCTCTTAAAAGATAAAAAACACAATGATAAAAAATTTGAGCAGGCAATGAAAAGAGCTGAGGAATTTGATTATCTTACTCCAAATAAGAAAACAAAAATACCTTTAGGAATATTTTACAGAGAAAAAAGACCTGTTTTTGAAGAGAATTTTAAAAAATAATTCTAAAATATAACAATATTTATAAAACAGAAAAATTGTGTTAATATAATTGGTTTATTCCCTTGATTAAAATGATATCTGAAATCATATTTTCAACACTACTCTCACTTACACCTGCTGAAAAAGGAACCATTAAAAGTCTTGAAACAAGGCTTAAGAAAGAAGGTTATAATATTTCTTCATATATTAAAGATCCGCGTTTTGAGATATACAAATTTAAAGGAGGAGGAAAAGCAAAAAATTATGCGGATACTACGCAATCTTGGTATATGAAAAAAGATTCTCTGGAAAAGTGTGCTGATTTTATTGAAGAGTATTATCATTATCTTAAAAAAACCCAAGAAGAACACGGGCCTTCACCGGAACACTTAACTTCTCAACTGGAACTTGAAACTAATAGGGGGCAGTTTACAGGTAAATACCCCGTAATAAATGCACTTATATCAATGTATCTTAACAGAGAAGACAGAAGAAAAGAATTTTATATTTATCTAAAAGATTTTTTGGATCTTTTTAGAGATACAACAGACAATATAATACTCCCAGAAGATATCTTCGAGATTAAAGGTTCCTGGGCAGGAGCTATTGGTAATGCCCAGGGTATGTCAAGTATAATAAAGAAGTATGGAAAATATGCGGACGGAGACGGGGACGGCAAATTTGACCCGATGAATATGCCAGATGCAATAAAATTCCTTGGACTTATAATTGAAGATAATGGATATAAAAAAAGTTCCTTCAAGGCAACACAAAGATACAACCCAGGAGACAAATTTTATGGGAGTGCTATAGGCAAACATATCAAAGCATTAGAAAAAATAATGGAAACAAGAAGTAAGATTCCTCCAGAAAAAGTAATCTGCAACATAAAACCTGCAATAGCAAATATTCAATACCCTCCAAGAGATAATATTCAGGAAAGTAAAATATTTGCCATGGCCCCAGAACCTCTTCCAAAACAACCTTTCATAAAGAGAATACTTCAAAATAGAAGGAATGGAAGAAGAGGGTGAATGAGAATATCTCTTCAAAAAAGTTATTATCAAGAAAATACCTTAATTCATTTGCCCTACTTACTTCAATATAACTAACCTATTAAACAAGGTTATAATCTCATTAAATTACTAAAAAAATTATTGATAACTTAATCAAATAACACTTAACTCCCAAATGCATAAGGTCTCAAAAAATAATTTCTCACATCCTAACTCATTGGCTTTGTATCCCATTGCCTGAAAATCAAGATATTCTGAAAGGGTGCTTGTTATAAGAAATATTCTTCCATCTTCTTTAAGATGGTTTTTTACCTGTTTTAAGAATTCTATAATTATCTCTATGCCTTTTTCTCCTCCTGTAGTGGACATTCTTGAGTCTTCAGGCTCTCTAGAATCTTCTGGTAAATAAGGGGGATTAAAAATAATTATATCAAATTTCTCGTTCTCTGAAAAGTTCTCAAACAAATCAGAATGGATACAATTAAAACCCAGAGCAATACAGTGATTCACTGCATTCTTGTTTATATCTGAAGAAAAAATGTTTTCCTTATTTATTCCTAAATTATATGCTGTCTGCAGATGAATACCTGATCCTGCACCAATCTCTAAGAAAGTCAAATCTGGTTTTTCTTGAAGAAGTATTGGAAGTTGTTCTTTTAAAATTCTTAACATTAAATAAGAATCTTCTGCTGGTTGATAAATAGGGGGCATTTTATATTAAAATATTAGTTCTCACAAGTATAATAATTTTAGTATGATTAAGCTAATCCCAAATTATTAAATAACTTGATTAAGTCATCCTTAAACAAGAAAACAGCACCTAATGCTATTAAAAGAAGTATCAAAATTGCAACTAAAACATATGTTAAGGATTTACTTATTGTTTTTTGTGAAGAATAATCTGATACATGCTGTACAACTGTAGGGGATTTCTCGTCTATATTCTTGTGAACTATCTCTATTTTTGAAGGAATATTAACTGGTCTTAAACCCTTTATTGCTTCTTCTATTTTATTTGTAATATCTGATGAATTTGTATAAGGTTGATTTGGATTAATATTCGAAGCAGAAGATTTATCCTCTGGTTTTGCAGAAGGAGCAGAATCAATAAGCTTTTTCTCAGGTGGACTCTGAAGTACAATTTTCTTTTCCATATCTGATTTAGGTTGTTCAGAAGGTTTTTCCTCTGGTTTAGCAGTAGTTGTAGGGACTCCTGCTTTTACTGCAATATCATTTAAAGCATCCTGCAATGTTCCATTTATACCCATTTTTTGAGCCCCAATCTGGTTGTAAACTTCTTTTGCAGAATCTTCTATTTCATCTTTATTATAACCTGCATTATAGAAAGTCATCATTGCACTTTCTAAAGATTGTCCTCTAGATAAAGCAGATACTAAACCCCCGATTATTTCTTCATTTATCATTTTATATTTTTATCACCTTCCCATCTGAAGATAAATGTGAATTCTCCTGAAATCTATATCCCATCTCTTTTGCTAAATCAATCAACGGCGCCTCCTGTTTTAATGAGCCATGTGAAGGAATTAAATGTTGCGGTTTTAGCATTTCAAGCAAATCTCTCAAATCTTCTCTTCCTCCGTGGCCTGAGACATGGATATCTGTCTGTAATCTAACTCCTTGTCTTCTCAACTTTCCATCTAATTTTTCACGAGCATTTATATTTACAGATACTGGAATCACACTTGAAGAAAAAATTAGGTTATCCCCTGTTCTAAATTTAAAAGGGGTTTCACCCTGAACTATTCTATCTAGTATTGAACCTTTTTCTCCTTGATGTCCAGTGCATACAACCAGATAATTCCCTCGATTATCTTCAACTTTCTTCAAAAAAGTATTTATTTGCCTTCTATATCTTATAACTTGTATCTTGTTTCTAAAGGTACACTGATTAACTTTAATTGCTGCTTCAACATATTTATTTAGACTTCTTCCTAAGAAAACTATTCTTCTACCTGTCTTCTGGCCAAATTCAACTATACTTTTCAATCGTGCAATGTGGGAAGAAAAAGTCGTAACAAAAATTGCTGATTTTTTATCATGAATATTCCCCAGAGCATCTTCAAGAAGATTTCTTGCTATTCTTTCGCTTGCGGTCCTTCTGTCTGTATCTGCATATAATGCATCTACAACCAAACATTTAACGCCAGATTTCCCAAGTTCTTTTAATCTCTTATAATTTGGAGGTAAACCTAAAATAGGATGGTTATCAAATTTGAAATCTAATCCGTAAAAAAACACTCCATCTTTAGAATGCCAAGCAATAAAAAGACATTGTATTGTTGAGTGAGTTGTATTTATGAACTCTAATTTTAGATTACCTGAACTTCCTTTTAAATTATGTATTGTGTTTTCATGAACTATTCTCCTTCTGTTTCTTACATTAATTTTCTCATCCTTGAGTATCCCCTCAAAAACAGCCATTGTAAAAGGACTTGCAATTATTTCGGCCCTAGGATATCTATGGGCAAGATAAGGTAATCCTCCCACATGATCTAAATGTGCATGTCCAACGACTATTGCCCTAACTTTATCTGTCCATCCAAGTTTATCTAGAACCAAATCATTAGGTATTGCTTTTGCACCTCTCAGCATATCTTCAGAATAATTAACCTGAGCTTCTTGTTCCTGTAATTCAACAAGTGGAGGCAAATAGATTCCTGCATCAAAAAGTATTACATCATTATCAACTTTTACAGCAGTCATATTTTTACCAACTTCTTCATAACCTCCAACTGTACAGATTTCCATATTACAATCCTTTCTCCTCTTTTTTGTTTTTTATACAATTAATTGTCATAAATGGTTTAAATATGTTTTTAGGAAGATTTTTAGAGGATAAACCATTAATAAAACTATGAAAAAAAAGAGGAAAACTTCATTAAAAATTTTAATTTTATTTATCATTATATTTGTAATTCTAATTGGAACAGTATTAATAATTCAAAAAGATAATATAAAAGAAGAAGACATAAGAAAAGCTAATTTTGCAGGAAGTTTTTATCCTGCAAATAAAGAGAATTTACAAGATACTGTTCAAGCATATCTGGATAATACAAGCAAGATTAATTTTGAAGGGGAGATAAAAGCAATAATTGTCCCTCATGCAGGATATGAATACTCTGGAAGGATCGCTGCAACAGCATTCAAACAATTAGACGAAGAGAAAATTTATAAGAATATTTTCTTGATTGGTCCAAGCCATAGATATTATATTAAAAATGTCTCTGTCTCAGGATTTGAATATTTTTCAACTCCTTTAGGAGAAGTTAAAGTTAGTAAAAAGGCCAAAGAAATGGATGAGAATGAAGAAATAATCTCTAATATTGAAGATGCTCATAAAGATGAACATGCACTTGAAGTTGAACTCCCTTTTTTACAGACTCAACTCAAAAATTCTGATTTTGAAATCATCCCTCTTATAGTTGGAGAGAGTAATCCTGTTGAATTGAAAAATATATTAATAAATAATTTAGAAGAAGAGGATTTAATTGTTGTAAGTGCGGATTTGTCTCACTATCATGAAGATAATCTAGCCCTGGTTTATGATGCTAATACCTTAAAAAATATACTTAATCTAGATTCAGCAGGGATATTTAATTCTGAGATAGATGCTCCTTGGGGGGTTGCAAGTCTTTTGGAAATTGCAAAAGAAAAATCCTGGAAACCTTATTTATTAGCATATGCAAATTCAGGAGATATTACGGGGGATAAAAAAAGTGTAGTTGGATATGGTGCAGTTGTTTTTATTGATGAGAGTAGTTTTAATGGTGAAGAAAAAGAGTTTCTTTTAAATCTAGCAAGAGAAAGTGCAGAATATTATTTGGAAAAGGAAAAGAAAATGGATATTAATGAAAAAGAAGTTCCTGAAAAGTTAAAGGAAAAGAAAGCCTGCTTTGTGACTTTTATAGAAAATGGACAATTAAGAGGATGTATAGGAGAAATACTTCCAGTAAGGCCTCTTTATGAATGTGTAATGGAGAATGCAATTAATGCCGCTATAAAAGATACACGATTTTCTCGTGTTGAATATGAAGAAATGAAAAATATTACAATAGATGTAAGTGTTCTAACAGTTCCTGTATTATTAGAGTATAATAATTCTGAAGATTTGCTATTAAAACTAAAACCTCTGGAACATGGGGTAATTTTGAAAAGAGGGCTTAAACAAAGTACATTTCTTCCTAGTGTCTGGGAATTCCTTCCTGATAAAGAGACTTTTCTGGCAAATCTCTGCATAAAAGCAGAAATGGAAGGGGAATGTTGGACTTATAAAGATACTCAAGTTTATGTTTACACTGCTGAAGATTTCTCTGAGTGAAAAACCTTAGATAATAACAAATATAAAGTATTTTCTCTTAATCAATAAATCATGAAATCCCTCATCCCCTCCCACAAAGAAAACAAGAGATATCTTTTAATTAAAGGTGAAAGTTCAAACCTAAAAGAAAACATTGAAAATGCTATTCTAGAGTTTTCTGGGAAATTAGGCATGAGTAAATGTGGATTGAGTTTCATAAAAACTGAAAAAGAAAGGGTAATAATCTCTATAAATAGGGAAGCAGTGGATTTAGTCAGGGCAAGTTTAGCTGTTTTCCATGAAAAAATGGAAGTTTTGAGGGTGAGTGGGACATTGAAAGGTCTGAATAATTAAGAAAAAGAAGGGAATTCTTATAAAAGTGATAACTACAAAATGGTTACAAAACAGAATATTTATAAAGTTTTAATAGGGAATTCTAATATGGTATCTGGATTGACTAAGAAAGTGAAAGAAGAGATAGTTACAACACAAATAAACCATATGAAAGATATTGAGAATTCTAATTTAATTGATTATTCAATATTAGAAAAATATCTTATGGAAGGAATTTTTAAATATTCTCCGAAAAAGGAGAGATCCCCTCCTCAAAATAGAACAAAGGGTATTAAGACTGATGAGTTAAATAAGGAGATAGACTATAAACTCTTTAGAAAAATAAGCGGGGAATTAGGAGGAAACACTTTCATCAGGATATTCCAAGCAGCTAAACTTCTAGAAGATCTTAGATTAGGGAAATTTCTAAAAAACTCTAAATTAGTTGAGTTTTATAATTATGCAGAACAGGATATTATTAAAAATAATTATGCCTTATTTAGCATAAGGAATTATAGCTCAAAGAGCCATAGAGTTCTTGAATTATATTTAATGAAAAAAGGGTTAGTTAAGAAAGAGAGTTACCAAAAAACTTAAAAACTTGTAAAAATCATAATTTTTAACGAGACAGAGAAAAAATTAAATTGATTATAAAATTCTCTTAATATAAAATGGATATGCCAATGGACATGCAACATCAAGCAATGGGTTATGACAGAACAGCAACTATGTTCTCTCCAGAAGGACATTTATTACAGGTAGAATATGCTGAAAAGACAGTAAGGCTTGGAAGTTCTAGTATAGGAATGGTATGTTCTGATGGGGTGTTTATAATTGCTGATAAAAGAATTGAAGACAAATTAATAGTAAAAGAATCAGCAAACAAAATTTCAGAAATTGACAGCCACATAATCGCAACTTCTGCAGGAATATTATCAGATGCAAGAATACTTATTGAAAAGGCGCAAGTTTTGTCACAGCAACACAGAGTAACTTATGATTCTCCAATAGAACCTGAACTTGTGATAAAGGAAATTGCAAATATGAAACAGCAATTCACACAATACGGAGGTGCAAGACCTTTTGGAGTTTCCATGATGATTGGAGGAATAAATAACAAAAAACCAGAATTGTTCGTAAGCGATATCACTGGAAATTATTTTTCATACTATGCAAATGCAATAGGAGAGAATGATGAAAAAATAAAAGAAGAACTTAGAGAGAAATACAAACAAAACCTTACAATAAAACATGGAGTCAAACTTGCACTTGAAATTTTTGAAAAGGTTCAAGGAAATAAATTTAATTTAAAGAAGTTTGAATTGGTTTATATTAATAAAGAGGATATAAAATTAAAGAAGCTAGAAGGTGAAAATATTAAAGAATTATAATTATCAGATGGTAAACACAACCGCAAGAATAAAGAAAACAGGGAAAAACTTTGAGATTATTGTTGATTTGGATGAAGCATTAAAATTCAAGAAAGGTCTTAGTTCTTTCATTCAGGCAGAGACTGAATTTATTTTCAAAGACATAAAAAAAGGTGAAAAAGCGTCTGAAAAAGAGCTTAAAGATGCGTTTGGAACTAGTGATGTCAATGAAATTATCAAAAAAATTGTAAAAGAGGGGGAAATTCAGACAACCCAAGAGTACAGAGATGCAGAACATGAAAAAAAATTCAAACAGGTTGTTGATTTCTTAACAAGAAATGCTTATGATCCTCAAACCGGGCGCCCACATACACCCGAAAGAATTAAAAATGCCCTTGAACAAGCAAATGTTAATATCAAGAATACATCAATAGAAAACCAGATTAACGAAATTCTTGACAAGATAAGTTCACTTATCCCAATAAAAATCGAGACCAAAAAAGTTAAGATAAAAATACCTGCATTACATACAGGAAAAGCTTATGGGGTTGTTGCAACTTACAAGACCTCCGAGAACTGGCTGAATGATGGAAGCTTGGAAGTGATTGTGGAAGTCCCATCAGGAATGATTATGGATTTCTATGACAAACTAAATGGAGTGACACACGGAAGTGCAATAACTCAAGAAATCAAAGAATAACAAAATGACAGAAGAACACAAACGAACAGTAGTAATCCCAGGGGAGACAATAGTTGAAGGAGATTCTTATCTTCCAGGAGAAGGAACTGAAAAACAAGGCAAAAAAATCGTGGCCCAGAAATATGGATTAGCTGAAGAGACCAACAAACTTGTAAAAGTGATACCTCTTTCAGGAGTATACCAACCAAGAAGAGGAAATATAGTAATAGGAAAATGTAATCTTTTGACATTCAATGGGTGGGTTATAGATATTGGAACAGCTGAAAATGCATTCTTGCCTATAATGGAAACTCCAAGATTTGTTGCAAAAGACAGATTAGATGAAGTAATGAGAATAGGAGATATTTGTGTTGTCCAGATTTTCTCAATAAATGGAAGAGGAATAGATTTAACAATGAAAGCAAGAGGTTTAGGAAAGATAGATGAAGGAATTGTTTTCAAGGTAAATTCAAACAAAGTCCCAAGAGTTATTGGAAAAGAAGGAAGCATGATAAAAATAATAAGAGATTATACTAACTGTAATATCACAGTTGGTCAGAATGGATATATCTGGATAAAAGGAGACAAGATAGAAGATGAATTATTCGCAAAAAGAGCAATATTATTCATAACTGAAAATTCTTTTGTTGAAGGATTGACTGAAAAAGTTGAAGAATGGTTTAAGAAAAATGGTGGAGTGAAGAAAGAAAGTAAAAAAGTAGATACAGATAAAGGAGAAGAATATTAAAATGACAACTAATTTCAAAAGACCAGATGGAAGAAAACTTGACGAACTTAGAGAATTCGAAGCTAAAGTTGGTGTGATTCCTAATGCTGATGGAAGTGCAATGTATAGATCAGGAGATACAATTGCAATTGCTGCAGTTTATGGTCCAAAGAAAATGCACCCGCAACATTCACAGGACCCTGAAAAAGGAACATTGAGATGTACTTACAACATGAACAGCTTCTCTGTTTCTGAAAGAATAAGGCCTGGACCATCTAGAAGAAGCACTGAAATATCAAAGATAACTGAATGGGCTTTGGAACCAGTATTAATGCTTGAGAAATTTCCTAATATGGTAGTTGATGTTCATATCAATATAATCCAGGCAGATGCCGGGACAAGATGCGCTGGAATAAATGCAGCTGCAATGGCTCTTGCTCATGCTGGAATACCTATGAGGGATATGGTTTCAAGTGTTTCTGTTGGAAAATTAGACAAGACAATAGTTGTTGACTTGAGCAAAGAGGAAGAAGATTATGAAGAGGGTGAAGGACCTACTGATATTCCAATCTCAATGACTCATTCAGGAAATATAACTCACTTCCAATTAGACGGAAAAATAGAACCTAAACAATTGATTGAAGCAATTGAACTTGCAAAGAAATCCTGTGAAAAAATATATGATGTTCAAAAACAGGCACTTAAAGAATCAATTGATTTAAACGGAGGAGAAGATTAAAATGGGCGGAGAAGAAATAGAAATAACACCTGAAGTAACTGCTGAGAGAATAAGAAAATTCTTAGAGCATGAAAAAAGATTCGATGGTAGAAAGACAGATGAATTCAGAGACATAACAATTGAAGAGAATATCTCTAAAAAAGCAGAAGGTTCTGTAAGAGTGAAACTCGGAAAGACAGAAGTTATTGTAGGTATTAAGATGGAAACAGCTGCACCATATCCTGATTCTCCGGACAAAGGAAATCTTATGGTAACTGCAGAGTTCTTACCTTTAAGTTCTTCAAGAATAGAATTAGGGCCACCTAAATTTGATTCAATAGAGGTTGGAAGGATAATTGATAGAGTTATAAGAGAAAGTAAATTCATTGAACTTGAAAAGCTATGCATCAAAGAAGGAGAAAAAGTATGGACAGTATTCATAGATATTTACACAATAAATGATGATGGAAACATTTTGGATGCTGCAGGAATAGGTGCGGTTGCTGCTTTGAAACTTGCTAAAGTTCCAAGATATGATGAAGAAAAAGAAAAAGTGGATTATCATGAGTATACAGGAAAACTTCCATTAAGAAAGATGAACCCATTTACAATAACTGTTCATAAGATAGGAGAGCATTTGATATTGGACCCGACGAGAGAAGAAGAAGATGTAAGTGAAACAAGAATCTCTATTGGAAGTTCAGATGGAGCTATTCACTCTCTTCAAAAAGGAAATACAGGTTATTTCACTGTTGAAGAAATAGAACAAGCATTCAAAATGGTTGAAAAATCTTGGAAAGAACTATTTAAAAAGGTGGAAGCACAATTAAAATAAAATGACACCAACACAAACCTCACCATATACATTCACAAAATATGAAAAAGCAAGAATTTTAGGTGCTAGAGCTTTACAACTTGCTATGAACGCTCCGCTTCTTTTGAAGATAAGTGAAGAAGACCTGCAAAAAATTAATTATGATGTTCTTAAGATTGCTGAGATAGAATTGGATTCAGGGGTTTTACCAATCTCGATAAAGAAACCTTTCCCTGAAAGAAAAGAAGGTAAACTCAAGAGAGATGCTGCTCCAAAAGTCAGCGATAAAAAAGTTGAAGGTGCAGAAGATACTGAAGAAGAGAAGATAGAACAGGAAGGAGAAATAATGGAACTTGCAAACCCTGAAGATGAAGACGAAGGTGGAGATAGTGGTGATGAAGGCGGTGAAGGTTACGGAGAATAAAAAATTAAACCCATCACAATAATTCTTATAAATGCAACTGGATATGAAAAAATATGGATGAAAATCAAAAATTGGAATCAAAAGTGCATGAATATAAACTCAGATATATAGAAGGAGGAATCTCTCATGCTAAATTATGGCTCTATTCTGGTACTGAAAGTGAAAAACGTTATGGTGCAGAGGTGTTATTAAATTATTGGATAGAAAGATATAATGTGTTAAGTGATGAGGAAAAAAAGAATATTAGTTTTAATGTATTTGAGGATAATAAAAATGCTATCAGTGTTAATATAAATGATCTAGAAAAGAAAGCAGTTGAAGTGCTAGTAAAACAAGGTCATTCTAATGTTGTAGATGAATCTTTACTAAAAAAATACGGATATTCTCCTACTTCTGGAGATTATTTTGGGGAAAAACTAGTAAAAGGAAGACAAAATCCAAATACCAAATAAAATGGCAAAAAAACCACAAACACAAGTAGAAATTGTAAATGCTATGATAAAAGTTGCATTTGGCCCTGGTTTTTCTGGTAACAATATAAAACTGGAAACACCAAAAAGAAGCTATATAGTAAAAGCGGGTGGACTTGATACTATTGCAAAAAAAGATTTTTTCTATATTCCCAGATTGAATGAAAAATATCAAATTGCTGGAGAATTTACCTCTGAAGACGGTTCAAGCATTAAAGTTAATCCAGAATATTTAAATGGTGCTGAGAGATATGCTGGAATTTACAAAAGACATCTAGGAAAAGAGGTATCTATAAGGGTTAATGGTTTAAAGGGATAAAATGGGAGATTCTATAAGTGAATTGGAATTAACTGCGCTTAACGAACTTATTTCTATAGCAAATGAATTCTCAAGTGAAGAATACAAAAATAAAGCTGCAAGTGATAATAATCTAAAAGAGCAATACAAGAAAGCAAAACCAACAGTTACATATACCACGGGTCCTGCAGATAGTGACGGACATTGCAGATCTGCAATAGAACTAAAATATGTCAGACCTGAAGAAGAGATAACCATCTGGTTTATGGATAGAAAATTTTATTTGGCGAGTATTCCTAATAATTTTAATGAAAGAATTAAAGCTAAACTCGGAATAAAAAAATAATAAACAAAAACTTATAAAGAACTAATTTTTTGATATTTCATGGTTGTAATAAAGGAGGTCTCAGCCAAGAGTATTCTTGATTCAAGAAAAGAGAAAACAATACTGGTTTCCATAAAGACCAACTCTGGTAAAACATTCAAGGCATCCTCCCCTTCTGGCAAATCAACAGGAAAATATGAGGTACATCCATATAAAAAGAGTCTTGATGAAGATATAATCAAAATTAAACAATTCAAAGAATATTTTTCTGAAGAAATTTTGGATGGATTTGATGATTTAAAGAGAGTAGAAGATATCCTAGAAGGGCATATAGGTGGAAATACTTTATTTGCATTTGAATCTGCTGTTTTAAAAGCTATTGCAGATGAGAAAAAAGTAAAAATCTGGGAATTAGTAAATCCTACTCTTAAAGAGGAAAAAACAAAAAAATTTCCAAGATTAGTAGGAAATTGTATTGGTGGAGGAAAACATTCTGAAATCAAAGGGAGAAAACCTGATTTTCAGGAATTCTTATTAATACCTGATTTAGCTTCTCCTGAAAAATGTTTTAAGACAAATAAAGATGCAAAAGAAAAAACACAATATTCAATAAAGAAAAAAGATGGAAATTTCAGGGGACAAAGAAATGATGAAGATGCATGGATGACCTCGATGAATGAGAAAGAAGTATTAGATATATTAAAAGAAACAAATATTCCTCTTGGAGTAGATGTTGCTTCTTCTAGTTTTTATTCAAGAGGAAAGTACCATTATGAAAACCCTATGCTCAAGAGAGATGAAGAAGAACAATTAGGATATTTAAGCAATTTAATAAAAAATTATGGTTTATTCTATATTGAAGACCCTTTTCAGGAAGAGGATTTTGAAAGTTTTGCTAAATTATTAAAAAAATTTCCAAATTCTTTAATAGTAGGAGATGATCTTACCGTAACTAACTCTAAAAGACTCAAGAAAGCAATTGAAATGAAATCTATAAATGCAATAATAGTGAAGCCAAATCAGTGTGGTTCTCTTCTTGAAGTAAAAAGAGTATGCCGGATGGCAAAGGAGAATAATATCAAGATGATTTTTTCTCATAGAAGCGGTGAGACAGATGAGACAATAATAGCAGACCTAGCATTTGGATTTCAGGGGGATTTCCTGAAATGTGGTATAACTGGTAAAGAGCGTGAAGCAAAAAT
>CAYZYU010000006.1:30494-33310 GCA_964482915.1 Candidatus Woesearchaeota archaeon | reverse complement strand
TTCCAAAAGCAGGTTCAGGATACATAGAAACAGCCTCATTCAATTTCACCAATTTCATAATTTAAGGGAGCATTAAGAAGTATTTAAAATTATTTGAGATCCAACTTATCTTTTATTATATCCAGCATTTCTTTTGCTATTACATTATAATCCATTGTTTTTATTACGTGCTCTCTTCCTGCTTTACCCATTTCTTCTCTCAATTTTGCATCTTTTAACAACATTAAAGTGTATTTTCTCAAATCTTCCACATTAGCCCTATATCCAAAAGTCTTAGGAGTATCAAAAGGTATTTTCTTCTGCTCTTCAAATCCCATGTGAGGATATACCCATTCTTCTGTAAGTTTTATTTCCTCTGCAACTCCTGCTAAAAAACCTGTTTTTCCGTGTAAAATTGTTGTTGCAGGTCCACCAACATTTATTGAAACAACTGGCTTACCACATGCCATTGCTTCTACCTGAATCATACCAAATCCTTCAATTCTAGAAGGAGCAGCATAAATATCACATGCATTAAGCATATTAGCTACGAATTCTGGAGAGAAAGTATCATCAAGAAAGATTATTTTTTCCCTTATTCCAAGTTGGTCTGCTAGTTCTTCTTCAAATTCCCTCCACTTTTCTGCACATTCGCTTGGCCAAGATTTACAAACATAAACCCAATTAGTAAATTCTTTATTAATTTCAGCCAAAGCTTTCATCATCTCTTGTGCACCTTTAGAGGTTACATCTCCCCCCATAGTTAAGATCATAATCTCATTGTCTTTAACACCAAGTAATCTTCTCAAATTAAGATTTTCTTCTAAATTCTTATTGGGTTTGAATAGTTGTGTATCAATTCCAATATGCATAGGAATTATTTTAGAAACATCCACACCGTCTCTTTCATAGATACTTCTGACCCAAGCACTTGTAGTAAACATTAATTTTAATTTTTCAAATTCTTCTTTATAATTGGCAACCCACCCATCTGCATTAAACCAAGGAATCACAGTTAATCCATATCTCTGGGGATCCAATAATATATCAGGAACATTTCCCCAAAATCCAATACCAATTACAAAATCTGGTTTTAGATATTTTAAATAAAATTCTTTTTGTATGCTTTCTTTATAATGGCATTCAATAACCTCTACTCCCAAATTCTTAAGACCAAGAGCAAGGTAATATCCTTGAAGACTAACTCCATCAGGTTCTACAGGATAAGGATAAAGTAATAAACATCTCATTTTAATTTTTATCTTCTAACATCAAATGCTTCAACATCTCTAGAAGACTCTACTTCAAAACCTCCTTCTTGAAAACCATAAATATCTTTAATCAACTTCTTTTTCATTTTAAAGTAAGGTTTTTCTAGTCTTATAAGTTTATCTGCACTTGAATTAATATGGCATGGTTCTCCTTCTACATCTCTTTCTCGAGCATATGAAAAGAATAAAACAGTTTTAGCATGTAATTTTCCTTCATTTAACATCCCATCAACTGTATCATGAACTTCTAAATGTCGTATATGTCCGTACTCACCATTTTTCCCATGAGTGTATAAAAGATCATATTTCTTGCCTTTTGTTATTTCTAAAATAGGGTTTATTATTTCTTCGCTAGAGATTTTCTTATAATCTCCTTCCTCTGAATCATCTAAATCAAAAATATAACCTTTAGCCCCAAGCATCTTGCAAACTTTTTGAAATTTGGGTTCTCTGTCTTTATCTTGTTTTCTGCATAAAGAAATAATTGTTTTATTATCATTAGATTTTAGAAGCATTCCTCCTGCCCAAATTGTCTCGTCATCAGGGTGAGCAACAATGACTAATATTTCCTTCTTGTTTTGTTTCACTTTTTTCTCCATTGTCTTAACAGGAAAGTTTTTAATTAAATAAATCTTTCTACATAGATAAATAAAAGAGAGTTAAAGAAATTATGAAATTTGATGTTGTAAGCTTTGGTTCGGCTGTAATGGATGTTTTTGTCCATACAGATATTTCTGAGAAAAGAGGTTTCATGAATTATCCTATAGGAGAAAAGATACTAATCAAAGATTTAAAATTTGATGTTGGTGGTGCAGGAACAAACACTGCTGTCGCTTTTTCCAGATTAGGGTTGAAAACAGGATGTATATGTGAATTTGGAGATGATGAAAATGGAAGAAGAATAAAAGAACTTCTAAAAAAAGAGAAAATTAAATTTTTAGGAAAAACTGTAAAAGGAGAATTAACAGGGTATTCAGTTGTATTAGACAGTAAAGGAGGAGATAGAACAATCCTTACATATAAGGGGGCTAATGATGAAGTTTCATTGTCAGACATATCAAAATTCAGAACAAAGTGGTTATATTTTAGTTCTCTTTTAGGAAAGAGTTTCAATACACAAAAAGAGTTAATAATTAAATTGAAAAATAAATATGGAACTAAACTTGCATACAATCCAAGCAGTTATCAAATAAAGAACATGAATATCCTAGCTCTATTGAAGATGACAGATATTTTAATTTTAAATAAAGAAGAAGCTGAAATGTTATTGAAAAAATATTTTCCTAAAGAAAAAGATTTGCTTCTTGGGTTACATAAAATAACAAAAGGAATAATTGTTATAACTGATAAAGATAAACCTACATTTTGTTATGACGGAAATAAGAAATATTCAATAACACCTCATAAAGAAATTAAAGTTGTTGAAAGAACAGGTGCAGGAGATGCTTTTGCATCTGGATTTGTTGCAGGACAAATAACAGGAAAGACTATTACAAGGTCTTTAGAATTAGGAATAAAAGATTCAGAAGCAGTTATACAGCACTTTGGTGCTAAAAATAATTTAAT
>CAYZYU010000006.1:0-30394 GCA_964482915.1 Candidatus Woesearchaeota archaeon | reverse complement strand
AATCTGCTGGGAAAACGAAAGTAGTCGTTGCTGGAGGAACAAAAAAAGGGGAAAAAGAACTGCTAAATCAAGTTAAAGAAATTATGGATGCTGGATGTATTGGATTAGCAATTGGTAGAAATGTTTGGCAGGACAAAAAGCCTCTTGAAATTACTAAAAAAATTAAAAAAATTATTTGGAAATGAAACCTCTAGTTGTAATAAACCTAAAAACTTACCAGCAAGGAGAAAAATCCCTAAAAATTGCTAAAGAAATTGAGAAAGTTGACAAAAATATAATTCTTGGGGTGCAAGCAAGCGATATTTATGAGATTACAAAAAAGACAAAACTAAAAATCTATGCGCAACATGTGGATTATTTTGAACCTGGCCGTAATACTGGATATATTTTACCAGAGGCTGTAAAAAAAGACGGAGCTATTGGTACGTTTCTCAATCATTCTGAACACAAGCTTTCTTATGAAATACTAAAAAGGACAATTGAAAGATGCAAAAAAGTAAAATTAAAAACACTTGTTTTTGCAAACAGTCTTAGAGAAGCAGAAAAAATACAAAAATTAAAACCAGATTATTTAGCAATTGAACCTCCAGAATTAGTTGCAGGAAAAAAATCTGTTTCTACTGAAAAACCAGAATTAATCTCTAGTATAAAAAGGAAAATAAGGATGAGATTCTTGGTTGGGGCAGGAATTCATACTAATGAAGATGTGAAGATTGCAATGAAGTTAGGAGCAGCAGGTATTGCTATCTCTTCTGCAATAACCAAAGCAAAAAATCCTAATAAAAAATTAAAAGAACTTATTAATTAAAATCTATCTCTAATTTTATACTTAGTATGCAATAGTTTTTCCGCTCTTTTGCTCAACGGTTCTCCAAGATACTTCTTATAAATATCCTTAACAATTGGATTTTCATGCGATCTTCTATATTCTCTCATAGCATCTTGCTGGTAAAGTGCTTGGGCTCTTGCTGTTAGCACTTTATCATCAGAATATATTGGTTGTCCTCCCCCTCCAATGCAACCTCCAGGACAAGCCATCATTTCAATAAAATCGTACTTATGTTTATTTCTCAAGAGTTTTCTTATATTTGCTCCCCCTGATGCAGTTGCATAACGTATTGTTTTATTACCCAGTTTTATTTTCCCCTCTCTTATACTGCTGTCATCTGTTCTTAGGTTTTTGAATTCAATTTTTTCAAGCTTCTTTTTTGTTGATAATTCATAAGCGGTTCTTAATGCAGCTTCCATAACTCCTCCAGCTGCACCAAAAATATCTCCTGCTCCGCTTGCTAATCCAAGAGTGGGATCAAATTCTTCATCTTTTAGATTCTTAAAATCAATATTTTTTTGTTTTATTAGTCTTCCAAGCTCTCTTGTTGTTAAAACATAATCTACTCCCGTGTTTAATTCTGGCCTTGTGGATTCAAACTTCTTTGCTGTGCAGGGCATTATTGAAACCACTACAATATCTTTGTGATTAATATTTGCAATCTCTGCATAATAAGATTTTATTAGCATCCCAGACATTTCATGCGGACTTTTACAAGTAGACATATGGGGGATAAGCTCTGGATAAAAGAATTCCATCATTAATATCCATCCTGGACAACAAGTTGTTATCATTGGAAGTTTCTTTTTGTTTTTTTCTTTTAAACGTTTAAGAAGTTCTGCTGATTCTTCCATTATGGTCATATCTGCTCCTAAATCCACATCAAAAACTTTATTGAAACCACATTTCTTTAGTGCGTTTACCATTTTTCCTGTAACTAGAGTTCCTGGAGGCATGTTGAAAAGTTCTCCGAGGCTCGCTCTTATTGCAGGAGCAGTCTGGGCAACAACATGCTTTTTAGGATCGTTTAATGCTTTTATTACTTCAGAAAGATGTGAACGCTCACTTATAGCACCAACGGGACAATTAATTAAACACTGTCCGCATTCAATGCATGCAACTTGTTCTAGCTTTTTCTCATCATAGGGTGTTACGTGTTCATTATGAGCTCTACTTGAAAAGTCAATAGCATGTATCTCCTGTATCTTTCCACACACCTGTACACATTTACCACAATTAATACATTTATTGTTATCTCTTATTATCGCAGCCCCTAAATCTGGATGATAATCTTTTATTGACTTGAATCTTTCATACTCTATACCAATCTGGTCATACACTTCTCTTGCTTCAAAATCCCCTCCCAATTCTTTATATTCAATATCTGGGCTCATTAATTCAAGATTCATTTTTCTTGATTTGATTATTTTTTCAGAATTAGTTACAATTACAGCATTCTCAACAGGTTTTGTTGAACAAGAAGTTACTAATTTCCCATTCATCTCAACGAGACATACTCTACATCTTGCTTCAGGAAAAAGATTTTTATGAAAGCAGAGTGTGGGTATTTTTATATCGTTCTCTCTGCAAATTGTTAAAAGGGTTTTATTTGGATCTACATCAATCTGTTTGTTATCTAATGTTATTTTCATTTTGTTTTATTTTTTAATATACTCTATGTAATCTTGTTTAAAATGTTCTAAGGATGTGAGGATGTGATTTGTTGAAGATTGTCCTAAACCACACAAACTAGTTTCCTTTATATGATAAGAAAGTTCTTTCAACATCTCCAAATCTTTTTCATTTGCTTTCCTATCTCTAATCTTTTTTAGAATATTCAATACTCGAATTGTCCCCTCCCTACATGGAGTGCATTTACCACAAGACTCGTAAGTATAGAATTTAGCTATACTTAAACAGATATCAACTATATTTCTGCTTTTTCCTATGAAAATAATAGTAAAAGCCCCATGCTGACAATCTTCTTTACATATAGTTTCAGTAGTTACCAAAGAATTCTTATCTATAGGCATTATCCCTCCAAAACACCCAAATGAAAGAGCTTTTATTTCCTGAGTTGGTTTAACAGTATCAAGAATTGTTGACATCTTAACTCCTAACTCCCATTCATAGATACCTGGATTTTCTATATCTCCTGATGTAGAAAAAAGCCTTAGATTTGGATTCCAATCCTTGTAAAGTAAAGCTTGTGCAACACAAGTAAGTGTTTCAACATTATTCAAAACAGTTGGACTTTCCCATAACCCTTCTTCGGTTGGATAGGGAGGTTTATATTGAGATTGTCCTCTATATCCCATAATGGATTGCATTATTGCAGTTTCTTCTCCACAAATATACGCTCCTGCCCCTCTTACTACCTCAATCTCAACTTTATTTTGCATTTTGGATTTTTTTAGAATTTCTTTTATTGTTTTTTCCAAATCCTCTCTTAAGAATTCATACTCATTTCTTAAATAAATAAAAGCTTTTTTTACATTTAGAACATAAGAAGCAATCAAAATACCTTCAATTAAAGTTTCAGAGTTGTTTTTTAAAATGAATTTATCTTTGAATGTTCCGGGTTCCCCCTCATCTGCATTGCATATAAGATAAATTTCTTTAGATTTATTCTTTTTTTTGCTATTAAGAGCAAGTTTCCACTTTTTTGCGAGTGGAAAGCTTGCACCACCTCTTCCTACCAAAGATTTCTTTTCAAGAATTTGTAAAACTTTTTCTATTCCTAGTTCTTTTGCAAGTTTCAATGCTTCAAGATTTGTTTGACGTAAGATTTGCATTTTTATTTCTTTTTTTGTTTTTTTAAATCATCCAGTAAATTTTTTACTCTAGGTATTGTTAATTTTGTAACAGGTTTTCCATTAAGGAGCATTGCAGGAGGTTCATCACAACATCCTATACATGAAGTTTTATACACAGAGAATTTCCTGTCTTTGGTTGTTTCACCAATTTTTATCTTTAATTCTTTCTCCAAAAATTTCTCTATCTCTCTTCCTTCATTCAAGAAACATGTTGGAGAACCACATAATTCAATAATGTGTTTTCCTTGAGGTTCTGTCCTAAACATAGTATAAAATTTAACTACTCCATATAACCTTGAGATAGGGATATTAAACTCTGTACTTATTTTTTTTAAGAAATCTACAGAAATATACCCTTTTTTATCTTGTTCATTATGTAAAAGGTTCAGCAATATTTCCTCTTTTTTAATCATTTGACTTTATTATCCCAAGGAAATCTAGTTTTTAAAATTTTAGAAGGAACAATTATATTAAAATTCATTCAATCATAAACTATTTAAAACTCTTTTTATTTTTTAAATAATGAAAGAGGTAAAAAGACCCTGGGGTTTATTTAAACAATTTGCTCTTAATGAAAAGTGTACTGTTAAAATTATTGAAGTTAAACCTATGGAAGAATTAAGTCTCCAAAAACACAAAAAAAGAGAAGAGAATTGGTATTTTATAACTCCTGGAATAATCCAGCTTGGGAAGCATATAAAGAAAATTAAAGAAGGACAACTTGTTAAGATAAAGAAAAATATGCCTCATAGAATTTTAGCAGGTGCAAATAAGGTAAAAGTTTTGGAAATTTCTTTTGGAAATTTCAATGAGAAAGACGAAATAAGGTTGGAGGATAAATATCACAGAAAATAAAATGACAAAGGTTATTGCTATTGATTTAGGAGGAACAAATTTAAGAGTCTCTTTAGTTATTAATAATAAAATTATAAAATATATAAAAAATAAAACTCCAAATACTTCAAAAGAACTTATAGATTTAATGATTAAAAATATTGAATTTTTGATGGAAAAGGGGGTTGAGGGGATAGGTGTTGCTAGTGCTGGTCCACTAGAAAACGGGATAATAAAAAATCCTCCAAATCTTCCTTTAAAAAATTACAATTTAAAAGCTGTTCTTGAAAAAAAATTTAAGAAAAAAGTTGAAATTTGTAATGATGCTCATTCTGTTGCACTTGCAGAATTGCGTTTGGGTGTAAGGAAAAAGAATTTTATTGTCTTAACTTTGGGAACTGGTGTAGGCGGAGGGATAATTATAGATGGAAAATTATATGAGGGACAAGGATTTGGAGGAGAGATGGGACATATCATTTTAGATAATGGAAAAACTTTTGAAAAGTTAGTTGGATGGAAATATACTAAAGAATTAAGCAGAAAATCTTTTGGAAAAGAATTACTTATTAACGATCTTCTTAAAATGAAAGACAAAAAGGCGAAGGAAATATTAAATACAATAACGAATCATCTTGCACAAGGTATTGGAAGTTTAATAAATGTCTTTGACCCTGAAGTAGTTGTATTAGCGGGAGGGGTAAGAGAAACCGGTTCCGCTTATCTTAATATGATTAAAAAAGAAGCTAAAAAATATTCAATATTACCTAGAAACACCCCTATTCAATGGAGTAAACTTGAACACCCCGGAACTTTAGGAGCAAGTTTATTAATAAAATGACAAAACATCATCTAAAAATAAAAAAATTAATAGCTCCTGTAAGAATAGATTTTGGAGGAGGCACAACAGATATCTCTCCATTTAAAGACAAATACGGTGGATGTATATTAAATGCAACAATAAATAGATATGTTGTAGGAGAACTTATTGTTAATGATAAAAAAACTCATCTGGAATATACTGGAAATGTTCCAACCTCTTCTGGATTGGGAACTTCAGGGGTTATGAATCTAATATGGTTAAGCTTAATTTCCCAAAAGATAGGTAAGCTAGATGATAATACAAGAAAGAAATTATCTGAGACTGTTTATAATATTGAACAATCAATGGGTTTAGTAGGAGGTAAACAAGACCAGTATGCAAGTGCTTTTGGTGGAATAAATTTTATGGAATTCAAAGGTGATAAGGTAACTGTTGAAAGATTAAAATTAAGTCCTGAATTGATAAGAAAATTAGAAGATAAATTAGTATTAGTTTATACTGGTAAACCTCATTTCTCTGGAAATACTAATGGTGCAATGATGGATAATCTAAAAAAAGGAAAAAACAATGCAAATCTTCTAAGAATAAAAAAGATTGCAATTGAAATGAAACATGCATTACTAAATAAAGATTTGGAAAGATTTGCGGAATTAATGAACGAAGAAACCGGTGAAAGAAAAAAGCTCCATAAAAGCATTGTTCCTGAAAGCACTCAGAATATAATTGACCTAGCTATGGAAAATGGAGCAGTTGCTGCAAAAGTATGTGGATCCGGGGGAGGGGGGAGTATACTTTTCTTTGGAGATAAGCAAAGATTAAAACAAAAGTTTAAGGATAAAATAATAGAATTCAAATTTGATTTTCAAGGATTAAGAATATTATAAAACTAAACAATAGCTTGCTCTTTCTTTATCTCTTCTAACATCAATCTTGATATTAAATATTCAATTGTAGATTCTGCACCCTGATTTAAATTTATAGAACTCTTTGATAATCCATCATGACATCCACCTGTAACATCATTATATATCATCTGTTTAAGATGATTCTTTCCTAAAAACCAGTTAAATGCAAGAACAGCATTATTGTAATAATCTTCCTTATTAGTAATTGTATATGCTGTCAGATATGTCTGGACCATTGAAGAAGCATCTATTGGTTGTTGATCAAAGAAAGACCTTGTTCCATGTCTATTATACCATCCATTTTGTCCTATTGGAGATAATTCATCTTTGAAGAAAACAAGATTAGTAAGGAATTTGAGGCTCTTTTCTGCAATATCTAAATATTCTGGATTTTTTGTAAGATTGTAAGCTAGGAAAAGAACTTCTGGAAGCTTTGAATTTGAATAAGTCAAATAACTTTCAAACCAATTCCAGTCTTGAGTTGCCTCTTTCTTATAAGAATCAACTAATGTATCAACTAAACTAATTATCTTAGATAAAATCTTCTCATCATTGTATTTTTTGTAATAATGGTATAACCCAATTAAAGTAAAAGCCTTAGCTCTTGGTGAGCTATCCTCTTCAATATGAAGATGTGCTCTATCAAACATCCTTTTTGCTTTTTCAAGATGTTCCTGATTCTTTGTATGATTTATTAAATGTCCTAATGACCATAAAGTTCTTCCAATTGCATCTTCACTTGTCTGGATTAATTTTTCATCTTCATAAGACATATCATTAAATTTTCCTTCTTCATCATGCACTTTCTCCAGGAAGTTTAAATAAATATTTGAAAGTTCTTTGGAAATCTCTGAATTATACAATCTATCGTGGATTGTTGCAACGATTAAGGCCCTTGCATTATCATCAACAGTATACCCTGAAGAATTGTCTGGGACAGATAATTTTGAAAATTGAATACATCCAGTATTATCTGTAAGATTCCTCAAATGATTTAATTTTATCTTAGGATATTTCTCAGTTATCTCTTCTCTCAATTTAACTACTTTATTAAAAAGATGTAAATAACCTGAAGCAACATTTGGCCAAATCATAGATCTTGCAAAAGAATAAGCATTTTGCTCTATTCTTTTCCTTAAATCTGGATTTGATAGAAGCTTATCTATACAATCTGCATAAGATTTTGGATTCTGTAATTCAGCAATCATACCTCTTTCGTGGTTTAAAACTTCCTCCGCATACAAATTGGGAGTTGAAACAACAGCTTTACCACAACCCATGGCATAAGATAAAGTACCAGAAACAATTTGATTTCTTTCTAAATTAGTACATATATAAATATCTGTTGCAAGAAGATATTCTATTATCTCATTCAAATCAAGATATTTATTATAAAATTTAACGTTGTCTTGAAGTTTTAGTTTCTTAACTAAATCTATTAAAGAATTTCTGTATTCTTCTCCTTCTCTCTTCCTTATAACTGGATGTGTCTCTCCAATTATAACATATAACAAGTTAGGATATTTCTTAACTAGATAAGGAAGAGCCTTAATCATATATTCTATACCTTTTCCTCTACTCAAAAGACCAAATGTAGACAATACAATCTTATTTTCTAATCTTAACTTCTTTTTAAAAGGTTCTGCATCTTTCAAAGGAGTATCGGGAATACCGTGTCTTATTACATGTATTTTATTTCTAGGCACTCCATAATCATTATGAAGAATATCTATTGCACTTTCAGCCATCACTATTGTAGCAGCACATTTATCACATATAAACTTTACAACATTTTTTCTTAAATTGTTTGGTTCTGGGAGTACACTATGGAATGTAACAACAACAGGTTTAGTTATCGTCTCTAAGAAAGGGATAATATAACTTCCATATTCTCCTCCAAATATTCCAAATTCATGTTGTATACAGACTAATTTTATCTTATCAGATCTATTAATTCTTTTAGCCATACTAATATAATCTTCCAAATAATCTTTATTCATCTCTAATATTACTCTACTGTCATAATTGTAAATACTTGATTCTTCATTTAGTGCAATTACCCTAGATTTAACTTTTGGATTAAATTTTTTATTTAAAGCCGTAATCAAATCTTGCGTAAATGTTGCTATACCACATTCCTTTGGAGGGAAATTGCTAAGAAAACATATTTTTGAATCCTTAAATTCTATCAGCTCTTTTTCGTCCATTTCAACTACCTTAATTAGATAATAGCTAAATTAAAATCTTAGAGTTTATAAAAGCAGCGCTTTTTATCTGATTGCAAAGTTGTTATCTAAGAGAGGTAAGTGATTAAGAGGGGATAGCCTAAATATTATTTGTCGAATATAAATTAACGTTTTTTTATTATTTCGGTAAATTTGATGGTTAAGATTGCACATGAGCTACCAATAAAATCTATAAGGACATCTTTGAAGTTTGCAAATCTTCCTATTACAAAAAGTTGATGAAATTCATCTGAGATTGCATAAGCAAGAGAGAGTAAAAGTATTATAACAATTTTCTTACTTCCAAGCTTCTTAATACTTAATGAAAGAGATAGAAAAAAGGTAAACATAAAGAATACGCTAAAATGATAAATTGTTGCTAGATTAAGACCTACTTTCTCACCAGCAGGGATAGAAATATTAGAAAATAAAAATATTACTATTCCAATTAATAAAGTAACAAAGATATAGAAGATTCTTTCTTTATTTAGTTTATTTGACATATTTCTCCTTAAAACAATGTCTCTGGCGAGAGTTTAACTCGCGACCCCTGCCTCATGAGAGCAGTGCTCTGACGCTGAGCTACAGAGACAAAGTTAATAGATATAAACCATTTAAAAGTTTAACTTTTAGAAAACTAATATATTCTTAAGCTTGTAATTCAAGCTTAGCCTTTTCTTCTTGCCTTTTCATTCTTGAGATTAATCCAGCAAGTCTATTTCTTATTCTTTTACTAGGCATTTCTCTTCCAAGTATAGCTTTATTCTTCTCAAAGTCTTTCTCAAAATCCAAATTTTCTTTTAAAAGAGCATTTGCTGTTTTTCTTACTACCTTAGACTTTATTTTTCCCATAATAATCGGTGTAAAATTTTGTTTTTAAAGGTTTTGATATACCCAAAATCCTTAAATATTCACTACTTCAACTAATTCAATGAAAAATACTGCGAAGTATATGACAATATTAGTGATTTTTATATTGGCAATATTAGCCTCAGGGATACTGACTTTTATTTCAGTTGAACAAGCTTGTGGTGGAATCCAGACAACTTGTTATGCTGTTCAGACTTCTCAATATGAGACTACATTTGGGATAAAAAATGCCCATATTGGATTATTCACCTTTTCAGTTATGGCAATATTGACTTTTCTTCATTTAAAAAATCCCTCTAAAAGTAAGAAAAAATTGCTTATAATAGGGATAGTTGGGGGAACACTCTTCGCTATTTATTTTCTTTATTTACAATTATTTGTAATAGATGCAATATGTAAATATTGCATGGTTATCGACATAGGAATGCTACTAAATTTTGGAATAATCATACTATGGAAAGAAAAAAGCAAAGTTCCAATATTCAATTAATCCAACAGGGTGCTGAAGCAAAAATATTTCTTAATAAAGAAGATAATTTAGTTATAAAAGACAGAATATCAAAATCATACAGGATATCTGAATTAGATAGTAAGATAATAAAACAGAGGACAAAGGCAGAAACAAAATTATTAATAAAGGCAAATCAAATAATTAATACCCCTTTACCAAAAAACTCCAAAGAATCAAATAAAATTCTTATGTTGTATATTGAAGGTGAAAAACTTTCAGGTACTCTTAACGATTTTCCTATAGAAAAGCAAAGACAAATTCTAAGAAAAATAGGAGAATCTATTGCAAAATTACATAAAATAGATATCATTCACGGAGATTTAACTACCTCAAACATGATCCTAAAAGATGAAAATGTTTTTTTTATTGATTTTGGATTAGGATATATCTCTAAAAAAATTGAAGATAAAGCAGTTGATTTACATCTTCTTAGACAAGCTTTAGAAGCAAAACACTTCAAGCACTGGAAAGAGCTTTTTGAAGAATTTAAAAAATCCTATTCTAAAGATTATAAGGATTCTAAGCAAATTTTTGAAAGGATGATTGCAATAGAAAGAAGAGGAAGATACAGGCATTAAAAATTATTTTAATTCAAAAAAATTTAAATAACCTTAATAAATAATTAGAATATGATTAAAATTTTTTCTATGTCTAAAGGTAAATTAATAGAAATTTCTCAAAAAGAAATAAAGAAAGACAAAAGAACACAATATTGGATTGACCTTACTTGTTCTAATGTGGAAGAGCTAAAATTAATAAGAGAGAACTTTGACATTCACCCTACGACAGAAGAGGATATTTTATCTAATCAGACTAGGACAAAATATGAAGAATTTGAAGAGAATACTGCAGTTATAATGCAAGGTATAAAAGGGTTAGAAGCTGTCAATATAAAGACCTACAATCTATCTTTTATATTAGGAGAGCATTATCTAATAACTTCTCATTTTGAGATAAATGAGAACATTGATTCCTTAATGAATAATCAAAAAAAACTTGAAAATTTAATGAGAAGAGGTGCGGGATATATATTTCATTATCTTCTTGACAAAGAGATAGATAAGTGTATGCATATAAAAGGAATAATCTTTGAAGAATTCAAACAATTAGAAAGAAATTTTATAAATAATCCAGAAAAAGGAGTCTTAGAAGAATTATTTGAAAAAGAGCTTACAATACTTGAGATGAGGCAGGTAATGGAATCCCTCACTGATTTATGTCTTAGCCTGACAAAACCAACGGATAATTATTTAGATAATGAACTTCTTCCATATTTCAGAGACATTTATGATCATTCTTTTAGAACAACCGAATCACTAAGAAGTATCCTTGGAAGGATAAGCGGTATGAGAAATGCCTATCAATCAATAACTTCTAATAGGCTTAATGAGACAATGAAAATATTGACAATGATTATGGCTATGATGATGCCTATTACAATAATTACTGGTTTCTATGGTATGAATGTAAAGCTTCCATTTGAGGAGAATCCAAATGCATGGATAGTTATTTTAGCATTAATGTTTTTTGTATCTATAATAATGTATTTTGCGTTTAGAAGAATAAAAGTAAATTAATTAGTTAATTAAAAAAGAGAATTATTTCTTCAAAGTTCTGTAGGTATCTCTTAAACTTTTGTATAAAGGAAGTATTCCTAATGTAAGGAGTGAAGCCATACCTCCGGTTATTCCTCCAACAAATGTTCCAGCAACAGAAGAAAAATTTCTTCGAGTATTTTTTGAGCTGTCTTTCATTGAAGAGATTAATTTACTTTGATTAACGCTTCTTCCAGTATAATTAGTCTCAAGATAATGTAAATCATCAATAAACAAATGAGTTCCTGAATGCCATCCATATTTAAACCCATCAGAAAAACTAGCTTTCTCATACTTATCATTTATCTTTTCTCCTTTTTTAAAGTCAGAAATATACTTCTTTACTGAATTAACTGCACTATAAACCCCTGTAAAAAAAGGAATTGCTGCTGCACCTATCCATCCAAAAGACTCATATAAACCATAAAGACCTAATGCAGCTAATCCTCCTCCAACAGCGTTCCCAAAAAATCTGGGAACATAACCTGTTCCAAATGTCACTTTTTCTTCTGGCTTATTATACATCTCTTTATAAAATGCGTTGTGAACAGTATCCAAAGACCTATCATCAGAGTATCCTATACCTGTAAGAGAATAATCTACATTAGATAAAACGTTTCCTATTGGATCCAAAATTTTTACTGAACCTGTAAAAGCTCCTCTACCAAAATTATCCAATATTTTCTCTAAATTTCCCATAAAAAAATATTAAAAAGGAAGTATTTAAATCTTTATTTTGTTGTCATTATAAAGAGGTTATATCTTAGTTAAATTCTTAAAAGATAATAGCCCCACCAGGATTCGAACCTGGGTCCCGGCCTCTCTTCGCTTCTCTTAAGTAAGAGTGAAAGACTCAAAGAGTCTTGCTCCAAAGGGCCGTATACTTGACCACTGTACTATGGGGCTATAAAATAAATATCCTGGTTGAATTTATAAGTATTTTGATATTAAATTTTGCCAAATTACAGCAAGGAGTAAAATTATCCAAGGTAAAACAAAATCCACAAAATTAGAAACCTTTTTCTGATTAATCTTAAATCCTAATTTTTTCAAGGTAAATGCATAAACGCTTGCATATTTGTTTTTTGAATTAAACTGTCTTATTGTTAAAAGACAGTTTCCAAAGACTAAAAGTTGAACATAATACAAACAAATGAATAAAAGAATTATCATCCAATTCACCCAAAATATTGAAGACCAGATAATTAAAATTACAAAGATATGAAACCAAAAATAAAAAGAATTTTTCATTTTACTGATTAAAATTACCCAAACACCCTCTCATAAAAAATTTCTCTGTTTACATCCTGCCTTTTAGGAGAAGCCAAGCCCAGAAAATACCTAAATGTCTTAGGTCTGTATTTCTCACCAATAAGTGTTGCAGCCAATTTTTTATATTCCTCACTTGCCTCAGAATGGGGTTTATATTCTGTTGAAGGTTTAAAATTTGCAAGAGCTCTTAAAAAATTAATATCATGAGGGATAACTGCCATAACAGGAATTTCCAAAGTGGACTCAACATTTTGCAAGGGTATCTCAAATTTTTTATTATGGACTTTATTCAAAATTAATCCTGAAATAGGGGTCCCTCTTTGTTTAGCCAATTTAAGTGCCTTTAAAGTTGTGCTTAAAGTAGGATGATCCGGAGTAGTTACAACAAGAATTTCATCAGATGCAATCATTGCACTAAGGGTTTCATTATCTAATGAAGGAGAAGAATCAATTAAAATGTAATCATATCCTCTTTTTAAGTACCTAAGTTTTTCTTTCATAGAGAACAAATTAGCCTTATAATCTTGAAATATAGATGCAGGCATTATATCAAATTTATCCAACTTATGTATTGCATCAGAAGGATTTGCCTTTTTCTCTAAAACATCTTGTAAAGAGACTTCTGGTTCAACTATTTCCAAATGAAGTCCAAGGTTCGGAGAAGAGATATTTCCATCCACTAATAAAACCTTTTTACCAAAACTAGCAATCGCAGAACCTAGAGATATGACTGCTGTTGTCTTTCCTACGCCTCCCTTTAATGAAACTATCCCTATACACACCCCCATGAGATAAAAAATATATCTTGGTTTAAATAACTTTCACAACCCATTTAAAAAGAACAATAAGCTTTAAAAAACCCCTTTACGAAATACTAAGATGCCAAAAAAATTAGAAAAAAAACAAGAAGAAACAAAGGAAGAAGAAAAGAAATTAACCTTAGAAGAATACGAAAAAAAGGTTCTTGAGCTTGCAAACAAAGGTTTAACAGCAGAGAAAATTGGAGAAGAACTAAAAAGAAAAGACATACACCCTAAAGAATATGGAAAAAAGATTTCTAAAATACTTAAAGATAAATATGTTAATCCGGATTTAAAGAACACTGAGAAAAAACTTGAAAAGATTGAAGAACACTTGAAAAAGAACAAACAAGACAAAAAAGCAAAAAGAGAGAGAAGCAGAGTATTCTCACAAGTTAGAAAGATTAAGAAGTACCTAAAGAAATTATAAATTTTCTTAAGTTAAAATGAGAAAAGAGGATGAAATTTTAGAGAAAGAAATAAGATTATTTGCTGAAGAGTTTATAAAAAGACTAGATAATAAAGAAGCATATATTATAAGTCATTTTGACACTGATGGTATTACCTCTGCAAGTATAATGATAGCAACTTTAAAAAAATTAGATAAGAAATTCTCGTTAAGAATAGTAAAAAGCTTAGATGAAAAATTCATAAACAAGTTACCAAAAGATAAAATGATAATATTTTTGGATTTAGCTTCAGGAAGTATAAATCATATAAAAAATGCAAATCTAAAGAATGTATTTATCATAGACCATCATGAGATAATTAAAGATATACCTGAAGAAATAAAAATAATTAATCCGCATCTAATAAACAAACAAAAAATAAGTAGTTCTGGTTTGACTTATCTTTTCTCCAAACAAGTAAATCCTGATGCAAAAGACTTATCAAAATTAGCCATATTAGGAATGATCGGAGATTGTTTAGAAAAAGAGATTGATTCCTTAAACAATGGAATATTGGAAGAAAGTGGGGTTCAAAGAAAAAGAGGATTGCTTATTTATCCATCTACAAGACCTATAAATAGGGTGTTAGAATATTCATCCAACCCCTATATACCTGAAGTTACAGGAAATATGAAGGGGGTATTGGAATTATTAAGAGATACTGGTTTAACTCCTGAAAAAGGGAAATATAAAAGTTTAATGGAATTAGATGAAAAAGAGATGAAAAATTTAACAACAGCAATTCTTCTAAGAAATCCTAAGATAAAAACGAAAGAACTTGTAGGAGATATCTTTCTAATAAAAATGTTCAATAAAATAGAAGATGCAAGAGATTTAAGTGCAGTTATAAATGCGTGTTCTCGTTCTGGAAAGCCTGAGCTAGCAATACAATATTGTCTTGAAATACCCTCTTCAAAAAAAGATGTAGAATTAACACATATAAAATATAAGCAAAATATAATCACTGGTTTAAATTTTGTTTATGAAACTGAAAAAATAGAAGGAAAAGGATTTGTAATAATAAATGCCCAGGAAAATATCAAAGATACTATGATAGGGACAATAGCAAGTATAATTTCTAACTCTTCTATTTATGAAGAAGGAACCATAATAATAACTATGGCGTATTATGATGACAAGATAAAAGTATCTGCGAGAACTGTTGGGAAAAAAGGGAGAAATCTTAGAGAATTGCTTGAAAGTATAACTGGTTTCACGGGTGGAGAAGTAGGAGGACATGAACATGCTGCAGGATGTTTAATACATAAAATTAAAGAGAAAGATTTTCTTGAATTGCTTAAGAAAAATTTAGAGATAGAGGTGATAAAAATTAGGGAAAATTAATACCAATCATAAGCTTTAAAATACCTCTATTTCTTGATAAAATGTATGGAAGAAGGAGACATTGTACTTTGCACAGTAGATAGGATATCTGGAACAGTTGTATTTGTAAAAGTAGAAGGAGAAGAAAGAGAAGGAAGTATAATTCTAAGTGAAATAGCTCCTGGTAGAATAAGAAATCTAAGAGAATACGTAATCCCAAAAAAGAAAATAGTCTGTAAGGTCCTAAAAAATTCTGGAGACACAATAAGTTTATCTCTAAGAAGAGTTACACAAAAAGAAAGAAAAGAGGTAATGGACGAGAGCAATCAGGAAAGAAGTTACATTAGTATATTAAAAACTGTGCTTGGAGATAAAACCGAAGAGATAATTTCAAAGATAAATAAAGAAGAAAAATTATATGTTTTCTTTGAGGAAGTGAAGAATAATCCAAAAAAACTTGAGAGCTTGATAGGAAAAGAGGATGCAAAAAAGATATTAGATATAATTCTAGAACAAAAAAAGAAAAAGATAATCATAAAGAGAACAATATACTTAAAAACTCAGGAACCTAATGGAATATATATACTTAAGAACATTTTAGAAACTCCTAAAGAGATAGAAGTCAAATACCTGTCTGCAGGAAAATACTCTATAAAAATGGAAACAGAAGATGGAAAAAAGGGAGAACAAAAGCTGAAAATGTTCTTAGATACAATGGAAAAAAAAGCTAAAGAATCAGGAGCTCAATTTGAGATAAAGGAAAAATAAAATGATGGAAAGATTCCTAACAAACAGATTTAAAGTAAAGATAATTGGAATTCTATTTAGTCCAAAAGCAAGAAAAATTCTAATAGGTAAGAATAAAGGAGATAATGAATTAAGCTTTTTAGAGGGAGAATTAAAATATGATGAAGAATTAGACGTATGTCTAAAAAGAGTAGCTGCAGAAAAAACAGGCTATATTATACATAATCTTGGTGCAGTGTATGCAGAAAATAAACTGAAGAATAAAGATGAACTATTAATTTACTTTTTATGTGAAGCTACTGAAGGAAAAGAAAAACCCGGAAAGAATGTCTCAGAGTTGAAATGGGTATCTCCAAAGGAAATTGAGAAGCAATTAGGGAAAAGACTTCCAACTAGATTAAGGGGATATATATTTGGGTTAGGATGAAGCTAAAATTTTGCATTGATTCTGAAGGAAAAAAAATTTATACACTAAAAGAAGATACTAATAATAAAAAAACAACTGATGCACACTATAAGTTTATAAAAATAAGAGACGCTCCAAGAAGTAATTTCAAAAAAGTTTAGATTGTTTTTCTTCTTCTGCAATTTCTCCATATTTTCCGTCATATCCAGGTTTAACTTTAATCTTGCCTTGTCTATTATCTAAAATCAGTTGTACTATCTTCAAATCATCTTTCAATTCCCTCATTAATTCTTCTTTTGAAATATTAAGTAAAATATTGAATTCGTTTTCAAATTTTTCAATAAGTTTATTATAAATCTCCCAGGTTTTTTTACTTTCTAATTTAGATCCCTTAGCAAAAGCGATTAATTCATGTAAAGGCAATAGAATATAATATTTTTTTCTGTTTCTATTCTCTTCTATTATCTGGTCCCCAATCTCATTTACTCTGTTGGCAACCCCAATAGTAAGTGGCTTTTTGCAAACAGGACAAATTCCATTTAATTTTTTTGATTCTTCTGGAGAACTAGAAAAATTGCAATTAATATGTCCATCATAATGATACTTACCATATCCTGGTTCTGTTTCAATTGTTCCAAGGATTTTATTCTCTCTTATTGCATGAATTATATCCTTATAACTATCTGCTCTTTCAAAAATAGTTGCTTCTCTTCCCATTCTCCAGGGCCAGAAACTATGAGAATCTGAGAAACTTACTATTGCTCTGTTATTTAATTCAGATAAATGCCAATTCATTTCAGGATCAGAACTCATTCCAGTCTCTATTGCATGTATATTTTTATCTTGTTCTCCAAATGCTTCTTTTAAACTATCAAATCCGGTGTCACTTCCAAAAATTCCAAACCAAGGAGTCCATGCATGTGCAGGAATTACCTCAATATCTTCTGAGATTTGCATCATATCTTTGGTAAACTGTTCGCAAGATATCTTAAATATAGGTCTTCCGTCATAATCTCTCCTACCCTTGCTGTCTAGATAAGAATTAATTTTATCTGCAATCTCAAAACCAGGGACAAGAATAACTAAATGTACTCTTCTTCCTCTTCCTTGGGTATACATTAAACTAACCTCTCCTGTTAACAAAAACTTAAATCCACTTTTAGAATACAAAATGCCTTCTTTCTCTTCCAATCTATCTTTTAATTCATTAAGCCAAGCAGGATGAGTAAAATCTCCTGTTCCTATTAATCCTAATCCCTTGACTTTTCCCCATTTTTCCAAATTCTCAATAGTTATATCTTTACTGCATGCTCTTGAGAATCTTGAATGAATATGCAAATCCGCAAAGACTCCTTCTAATTTTTTTACCTTTTCTGCCATCTCAAAAAGTATAAACAAAACTTTTTAAACTATGTTATAAAAAATATATCTATGACACAAGAAAGAGTTTTAATATTAATAAAACCAGATGCAATGGCAAGAAACCTAGCAGGAATAATTATTCATGATATTTCTCAATTAAATCTTAAGATGATAGGATTAAAACTAGTTGCTGTAGATAAACATTTAGCAGAAAAACATTATGAAGTCCATAAAGAAAAACCATTCTACCAAGATTTATTAAAATATATTATGGGAGAATATCATAAAGTACATTCAATTATTGCAATAGCATATGAAGGAGATGATGCAATAAAAAAACTTAGAGATTATGCTGGAAAAACCAATCCAGATGATGCTGAACCTACAAGTTTAAGAGGAAGATATGGAAAGGTCAATTCTAAAACCAACAACTTTGATAATGTTATGCATATCTCAGATTCTCCTGAAAACGGAGAAAAAGAAATTTCTATTTGGTTTGATAAAGATGAATTAGTTGAATAAAAATTACTTTTTAATTTGAATTTCTAATTTGCCAACTTTTTTCTTGAAAATAAATGGTAAAAAGGAACCAGATTTGTAGATATTTCCCTTCCTACTAATCCATAATGTTTCATCTTCCTTAATTAAGAGAGGGTATTTTGATGAATTAATTTTCCGAATTTCTTTTCTATTCAATAAATTATCTATAAAAGATTTATCGAATGCATTATTACCTCTTCCCCAATAAAACTTCCCATCATTAAGCGTTTTATCTTTTGTGGTATAATAATATAGTTGATCAAGTCCCTCTTTAGGCAGATTCGGAATAATTATATGAGTTACATAATAATTGTCTTCTGACATTTTACTCTTCCTTATCACTAACCCCACCAGCATTAACATAATAAACACATTCGTTATCTGGTAGATTTGGGGAGTCAATAAGTTTTGCAACTCTAGAACCTTGTTTTCCTCTTCTTAAATATAATCTGTAAGTTGAAGCATGTCCAACAATATTCCCGCCTATAGCCGTTGTAGGATCTCCAAACATCTGTGCAGGATTAGCCATAACTTGATTTGTCACATAAACCGCAAGATTATAAGTCTCAGCCAATTTCATTAAATCATGCAAGTATCTGTTTAGTTTCTGTTGTCTATCTGCCAACTGGCCTCTTCCTGAAAACTCTGCTCTGAAATGTGCTGTTAATGAATCAATTATCAAAAGTTTTATTGGTTCTCCTGCTTTTACCATTTCATTTATCTTCTCTAAAAGAAGCATTTGATGATCAGAATTAAATGCTCTTGCAACGAAGATATTTTTCAAAACTTTCTCCGGGTTAGCCCCCAAGGCATCTGAAATTTGCTTTATCCTTGCTGGCCTAAAAGTACCCTCCGTATCTATAAAAACACATTTTCCATTGGCACCCCCTTGTTCAACTGGTAACTGAACTCTGACAGCTAAAGTCAAACCCAGCTGAGTTTTACCAGAACCATAAGCTCCAAATGCTTCTGTAATAGCTCTGCTTTCAATTCCTCTTCCTCCCAAAAGTTCATCGAAATTTTTGCTTCCTGTTGTTATATATGAAACATTAGATCTTCTTTGAGCATATTCTACTCCATCCTGAAACCCTAAATCAAGCATCTCACGTGCAGCTTGTATTGCTTTTCGTGCAACAGCAGGGCTTACACCAGAAATATCAGAGATTACAGCAGGGCTTGCAACTGCCAAAGACATTAAATCAAAGATACCTGCCCCTTCAAGTTTAGCAGCAACAGCTGGTCCGATACCAGGCAAATCTATTAAACTTAATTCCTTATCTCCTTTTTTCTTAGTTTTCTTGTCTTCCTTTTCCCCTGTCTCCTCTTCTTCCATATCATCTTTCTTTGCGGCCATATTCACTCAACTTTATCCCTCTTTATAAAGATTATTTGTGTAATAAATATATATTGAAAAGTCTTATCAATTCTTCTCTAATTTTGTTATCAATTCATCTAAATTAACTTCCTTAACAGAATCCACTATAAACTCCTCATTATTAAAAAAATTGTTCTTTCTTACATTTCCTGAGAAAATCATCTCTTTTCCAATCAAACCCTCCATCTGATGAGATAATCTTTCTGGATTTTCCAAGTCTTTTAATCCCAAAATAGAAAGATTTTCATTGAAAAGTACTGTTCGCATTGTCTCTGTTCCATCATCAATAACTATATTTATCAATGCCCTCTTATCTGCTTGTATCCCGTTTGCTTTCTCTTCTTCTGTAATTTTCTTTCCAGTTTCTTTACTAACTTCAAAAAATCTAGGCTGGAAAGCTTGGACAACGAATGCTCTTACTGAAAGTTGGTCTCCTATTTTAAAATCAATTATCTTTTTCTCTCGAATTACCCTATCTGTTCGAACATCTGCAATTTCTTTATTACTTTTTTTAAATTCTGAAAAGCTTCCAAGATGCATTTCATTCTCTCGCATAGAACCATTTGAAATATCAACTACATCTCCTTCCTTTAATTCCCCTTTTTCTATTAAAGAAATATGATTGGTATCCCATAAAACAACTTTTATATTAGAAGTTTCATCTGCAAGAACAAGATTCAATACTTTTCCTTCTTCTCCTTTTTGAGTCTTAAATGTTCTAACAGGGGAAAGAGTTATTATCTTACCTGAAAGGTTTATTTTCCTCATACCCGGTAAAAGTTCCTCAATCTTCAATTTCTCATTTTCAAAGTTTATACCTAATTCTGCAGCAACAATCTGTGCTGCACCTTCTTTACTTATTAAACCAGAAAGTTTAGCTCTTTTAGCCTCTATTTTTCTATCAACCTCTTCTAGTTTAAGTCCAGAATATTTTGCTATCTTCTCTATTATCTTATCATAATTTCCAGATACCATAAACAAAAAAAAAGATTATCTTTTATAAGTATTTTGATACTTAATTTTGGAACAACACTTCTCCAAATATTTATAAACCTCTTTTTTTACACTAAGATATGGTAGGAATAAATGGTGCTAAATATAAGCTAATGCCTGAATCTCCAAATGTAAATCTTAAAGAAATAGAGGATACAGCAAGAAAAATAGTAGAAGATTTTGGAGGAAAGAATAAAGAATATTCTATTGAAGATATAGCCTTTGGCTTAAAGGCAGTAATCGTCTTTTTCTTTTATTCAGATGATAAGAATATAGATGCTATGGAAGAAAGGCTTTCAAAAATACCTCATGTTGCTTCTGCACAACTAATAGATATGCGTAAGATTGCATAAATTGACATAAAACTTATTAATGCTCTTTTACTTAAAAGATTATGGAACTCTCTCAAGAACAGATTGATGAATTTAAAAGACAGATAATAAAACAAGTAGAATCTACTTTTTCTGAAGAAAAAAAAGGACCTGCTATAGAAAAAATAAATCATATGAATAATGAAGAATTCATAGAATTTTTGAAGAAAAACAAACTATTATCCTCAGATGAAGATAAAGAAGGTTCTGTAAATACTTCTAATGAAGAAACTCCTTTTAGACTTATTATAGGAGGAAAGATTCCCTCTTATAAGATAGAAGAAAACGATGATGGAATTGCAGTTCTTGAGATAAATCCAATCTCAAATGGACATACGATTATAATTCCAAAAAAACCTTTATCAGATCCTAAAAAATTATCTAAGAAAATATTATCCTTAGCAAGTAAGACAGCAAAAAGAATAAAGTCAAAACTCAAACCTAAAGAGGTCTCAATTTCTCCATCTAATGTTTTAGGAGAAACAATAATTAATATTCTACCTATTTATTCTAATGAATCATTTTCTTCTCCTAAAAAACAGGCATCCAAAGAAGATTTAGAAAAATTAAAAGTAATTCTTGAGAAAAAAAGCGCTCCTAAAAGAGAGAGAAAACCGCAAGTGAAAAAGATTGAAGAATCTAAAATGTGGTTTCCAAAAAGAATACCCTAAGTAAGTATTAAAATAAATAAAATTCTTGTAATAGGATTAAATAAACTAAACCAATATAGCTAATGATAAAAACAGGGCTAAAGGGAATTCCCTGCCTTATAAGAACCTCTTTCTTTTTCTTTCGTAAAAGAAACAACTCTTCTTTACTAATCCCACTCCATCTGGCTTCTATGATTTTTCTCCCCACTTTTATATTATGATAAAGCCAATCTCCTTCTGTAAGTTCTTTGGTACTGACCTTTCTAACCATACATGCTTCATCAATAGATTTAGCAGAGAAATAAACATAAGGTGAAAGAAAGATTAAAATACCTAAATACAAAAAGATAATTTCAAAAAAAGCTAATAGAAGTAAAATAATTCCTAAAATAATTGAAATATAAAAGGTTTTTTTATTCTTCTTAAACTGACTTGAAAATTCTCTTATAAATCTTTCCCTATTTTTTATCCCTAAAAACAAACCTATGATTATTCCATATAATGCTCCAAAGATTAGAAAAAGTAAAAGGAATGTAAATACTGCATTGATATTTAAAAGAAAATTATCTGAAAAAGGAATTATGGCACCCAAAGAGATCATAAGCTTAGCATCCCCTCCTGCAAATACTTTTCCATAATAAAGAAGATTACCAATTAAAAAGAATACTGCAAGTCCAATAACTCCCTGAAAGAAGAAAGAAAATCCTTGGTCTTGAAATAGAGAATAAAAGAATCTAAATGCTATTGCAAATATTGCAAGGGAAAAATTAAGCCAGTTGGCTATCTCTCTTTTCCTCAAATCTTGTACAACAGCAAATGTAATCCAGATTAAACCTAAAATAATTAAAAACACCTCTCCTAAAGCCATTTACAAATTTAGTAAATTTAATTTATAAACCCTACTTAAGTTCAACAACTCTATACTTTCCACCTTTTCTATAAGGATGTTTTTTCTTTTCTTTCATTTTATTCTTGCCTTTGTTTCTTTTTTCAGAACAAGCATAATTTGACATTTTATTAAAAGAGTTTAATCTTGTTTAAATTTAAAATTAAGCAGTACACAAACCAGGACATGCACTAATTCCATATTGTCTTGATGTGTAAGTTGGTTTGGTAGCTAAATCATTACAAGTAGCTTTGAATTCATCTCTATCTCCGTCTCTTACATCCCTCATTACAGTACAGAAGTCATATTGAGAATTCTTTGAACAAGCAAGAGTACAAGCTTGTTGAACTGTTGCTAAGTTATTTCCTCCACCTAACCAAGGAATCATATTCTTCCATCCTATGGTAAACCCAAGAATTAAAACTACCAAAATAACAAGTCCTAAAATAAGCAAGATTATTGTGCTGATACTCATTCCTTGAGCTTTTTTGTTTATCATCTTCTCTTTTGTTATTTAATAATTAAGTAAATTAACACCTATTTAAAAATCTTTCTTATTGAGGATTATACTCCACAGAAAATATAATTTTTTGTTTAAACCAATTAAATCCCCACTCTGGAGAGAGTTTAGTAACTTTTTTATCTAGGTAAAGGTGATATAAATTATGAGATTCAATTTGGATATTTGCATTTTCCATAATTTCAACACCAATAAATGCTTTATTTACTTGAGAAGAAGAATATATAAAACTAAAAATAGCAATAGTACATACTCCGAAAACCCCTATAACTAAGATTGTTAAGGGTAAATCTCCTTTTTTGTTAGTTTTTATATTTAATTTTTTATCCATATTCTGTAGTTTGAGATATCCACCCCTGAATCTTATTTTTACTTGCTGAATTTACCGAATAGGCTATATCTGTTTTTGAATTAATCCAATCATATTTTTCTTCTGAATCTGCTTTTAAATTTACTTTAAGCGATTTTGTTTTAGCTAATGTTGAAGAAATAAAGATAAAAACAATTAAAATAACAATTAAAATAAGAGTTGCAATTATCCAAGTAACAGTCTCTCCAACTTGTGCTTTTTTATATTTTAACATTTTTTTCTGATTTTCCTATAACAGATAAAATTTTAATTAAATATTGACTCTGACCATTCCCAAGAGCATAAAATCTCTTTTCTGTACATTTAGCAAGTCTCGTATATTCTTTATTATTTTCTTTTTTTATAAAACACTCTCCCTCCCAATTGCTGTTTCCATTACTAAAACTAAAAGAGGGTGTAGCCAGATTATTAGGAGTATAAAATTCTACTTTGTAAAAATACTGAAGAGGTTCATCATATCCTTCTTCTACATTAAAATTAAAATTGCACTTACTATTGAAAGTATTTCCTATTTCTGAATTAAATCCTTTATCATTAAAAAAATTTGAATCTATTTTTCCTTGTCTTGAAATACAGTCTGCAATTTTTTGTGCAAGTATCTCAGATTCTATTCCTCTTACATCATATGGATTTCCATAATATACATAAACCATTGCAAAAACTCCTCCTGCAACAAATGTCAGAACAACAAACCAATAAATAGCCAGAATTTTATCGGTGCCTTTTTTATTCATTATTTTGAACCCCTTTTGATTTAATTGTAAAAAGATACATCCCAGTATATTCTCCCTTGTTATCTTTAAGTGCAGAAGAAGTCACAGAAACATCATTAAAAAAGGAATAGGTATACCCTTCTCCATCACTTAATTTTACCTTAACTTGATTTCCAGTTATTTTAACTGCACTCTCAAAATTAATATTTTTCTCTTCTGCAAGTTTTCTTCCTTTTTCCATATCTAATTTAATTTCCATAGGAGGTTTTGCAGAATCAATAAGTATTGAAATTTGTTTTGAATAAGCCTGCTCCAATACAATTGCTCCACTTCCCTGCTTTACTAAGAACAATATTAAAATAGAAAGAAAGAGAATATTAAGAATTATAAAAATAACATTCTCAACAAGAATAGTCCCCTTTTTTTTCATCTAACAAATATGAAAAGATTATTAATAAAATTATCTAAGGGAATATAATGAAGTTATAATGAGGTTATCACATCATAACAATCAAGTTTTTTAAGTGAATTTGAATTTGCTTCCTGAATGGTGGGGGCCATGAAATTGTTTTTCACACCATTTCCTTGGACAATTACAGCAGTTATTTCAGGTTCTATTCCCTGACCAACTTCTCCTACTCCGACCACTGCAGCACCAGCAATTAACCCTGCCCAACTATATCCTGCAAAAAGTCCAACAACAAAAATTGTGCTTCCTGCAGCTATCTTCCAAACCCTTCCACTTACTTCACTAGTAATTCCCATCATCACAAATTGTTGTTTATTTATGTTAATAGTACCAAAAGTAGCTGCGCTAACACTTGTCCCATCTTCTGTCTTTAATGCAGTACTTTTTAATCTCTCAATATCTTTTGTCCCAAAAAAGTATTCAGCATAAGTTTCCTCTGAATCCGGCATTTTAGTTTCTGCAAGATATTTATAAAGTTCATCCTTGCTTATAGATTCTCCCAATCCTTCTATCTCTTTTATACTATTATCAAATCCTACTTGTGAACAAATGGAGCAATAATTATCTTTAGTAAAAAAATCTTTCCCAACATAATCTATACTGCCTGCTCCAAACATCCACCAACAATCTGCCATCTGCTCAGCTAAAGCCCTATATATTTCCTCTTTTGATTTAACTTTTTCAATTTCTGGTTTTGTCATACCCTCACAACTCCCATCTTTAGTTAGACATGTATAAGTTCTAGAACATTTCAAAGGAATAGCTTCTTTAGAAACAGGATTTGATCTCATAACCACAGAATTATGACATAGTTCACTATCTGTTTTTCCCCCAAAATTAATTCTCAAAAGCAAGAATAATATGACTGCAAAACTTACTATTAGAATTATAATCAAAACTATCTGTTGCGTAGTTATCTCTCCTTTATTTCCAAAAATTTTCATCATCTTCTTAAAACACACCTAATTTTTTAAGCATGAGTATTAATCCTGCTAAAACAATACCAAAGAAGACCACCCAGATTAAATACTTTATCATCTCATCTAGACTCATTTTGATTCCCCAATAAATACTCTATTACTCTGTTTAGTTATATCTATAAATAGAACATCGTTTTTTCCAGTTATCTTTAAGTCAACTTCCGAATCGGCAAGACTATTAATAACTAAACATGCTCCTTTTTTATCACATTTGCTAGATTGAGATTTTATCACTTCTATTAAAGACCTTTCACATATGCATAAACACCTGCTATTTAAACAAGAGTTAGGTTTTTCTTGTCCAGGAAAGCTATAAAGATGCCATCCTTCTGGATCTAGTATATCTTGCTTTAAGGTCTGCCCATCATTTAAAGTATTAATAATTGATTCTATGCTTGACAATGTTGCTCTAGCCTCTTCAATTTTCTTATCAGCAGTATGAGAGTTATATAATGCAATTAAAAGATAGACTAAAAAGACTATGCAAACAAGGGCTATAATCATCTTTAAAGTTTCTTCTGCAAGAAGAAAGCCTTTGTTTTTCATATTAAATAAAATAAAGATACAAAAAATTTAGCTGTACTATTGGAACCAAAATTCTTGAAAACATCCATGAAACTATGTGAAAAAAAGTAATATACTGCAAATGCTATTACTGCAACGACCAAAAGCCCTAGAATTATTTTTATAATATTTTCAATTGTAAGTTCCATTATCTTCCCCTAAAAATATTTTTAATTGAATCTATTAAAGAAGTTCCCTCTTTCTTAAGGAAGAAAATAGATATCACAATAATTACTAAGAGTATAAGAGCGATCAAAAGCCAAGGAAGATATTCTGAAACTACCCCTTTTTTGAATATTTGTTTCATTTTATTTATTTAATAAACAAAATTAGAGTTAATAAAATTTACTTAAAATTAAGCTCCAATTCCTCCTCCTAAAACTACCATGACTAATGCAAATAAAACCAAAGAAGCTAATAGAGCTGTTAAAAAATAGAATACCATCCCTGTTTTTAAATTTTCACCTGTTCTTTTAGTTTTCTCTAATTTATCCTCTCCAGAATCTATAGTTACTAATGTCCCTGTAAGAATAAATATTACTTCAATCAAATATACCCCTATTGCAATTTGAAGATAATAAGGGGGGATCATAGCCTCTCTCTGAAAAATCTTCAATATACTAGCTATGTTCCCGAAATTTAGAAGATCTGAACTAACTGCAGACGAAGATAAACTCAACATTCCTAATATAGAAGATATCATCATAGCTAAACCAATTACTATTCCTGCCAAAAGAGGTGCTAAGAAAGTCATATTACTTTTCATCTCTGAAACAATTTCTGCTAAAATGTCTTTTAGACGTTCTGTTATTTTTTGTATATTCTTTACATATTCTGAAATACTCATTAAGCTAACTGCTGCAATTTTAAGTCCTTTTTTAGAAGATTCTATAAGTACTTTCATACTTGTAGCAATTAAATCCGAAGGATAAAACAAGATAACTCCTCTACGAGAATCAAATATTGCTTTTTCAACGCTCATACCCATTTGCTGAACATTATAATTTACTTTTCTAAAAAATTCTCCTGTAACAAGTCCTTTTGAAGATTCTGCAACTTTTCCAAAAACAAGTTCTGGAGGGGTTCCATCGCCTAATCTATTTCCAAGCTGAAACAAGGAGTTATTGAATTCCGCTTCCAATTGTTTAGTTTTATTCCTTTCATCAATAATATTCATTGTTCTGTCTTTATATGCAATAGAAAAAAATAATGCAATTCCCAAAGGAAAGAATAAACTTAATATTAAAGATACAAAACCAAAAGGACCAACTATTCCTTCTTCAGTTTCTACAAAATCAAAAACAAAAGTTGAAGAAAGGGCACTTTTTGAATTTACACCAAGATCTCCAAAAGTTAGATTTTGAGGCATTCCTAAAACATCTGGCAATCCTGTATATTGATATATTAAAGGAAGTAATCCAAGTAAGATTAAAGGAAAACAAATTAAAAAGGCTGCAAAATAAGGTTCTTTAGATTTGTATTGTGGATAAAGAGGATTTTTCTCTAAATAAGAAGTTTCTCCATATCCTCCAGGTCTTAATAATAATATTTTGTCCATCATAAAGAAAGCTAAAAAAGGGATTATCATAGTATAGAGTACAAAGATATGTATCCATTGTATTGAACCTCCCAACATTGCAGAAGCAAGGGGAATAAGAGCGATTCCAAGAACAGGCAACATTATTGCAAGCATGTAAACGTTAGTCATAGGAGCTTTTACATCATGAGTAAACTTAAGCATCTTTTCATAAACTCCGTCAAGAACAACTTGTAAAGATTTCTCAAGTGTAGAAATTCTTCTCATTTTGTCTGGCTCATACAAACTGCTTTCAATAAGATGAAAAGCTTCTATAAATTCCACAGAATAATCTCTCCACCCTTCAAGATAATTATCTAAACTTTCTTTTATTGTGGGAAACTTTCCCATAGCAACATTATAAAAGACCTTCTTAAAATCCAATGCAAGAGGATATTGTAAATGCTCGGAGGCAAATGCTATTGCTTTTTCTAAATTGGGCGTATGTCTCATATAAACAACAACATATAATATAGCTGGAACCATTTGAGAAGAAGCTTTTAATTTCCATTTATTAGCATATCTTGCAGGATAATTATTGAAAAAATAAAACAAGAAAATTGAGACTATTGTAACAAGTAAAAAGAATAAGAATGGAAAAGCAGCTAATTCGTCTTTATTCAATACTGCATATAAAACAGAAGAGAGAAGTCCTATAAAAAAAACTACAAGAAAGATCATCACACTTAAAGTTATAGCTTGCCAAGGTTCTATGTTCATATGCGCAATTTCTATATCTCTTTGAATCTTTTCTGAATCCTTTTTTGAAGGATTCATTTTTATAATGCTTCCAAGAGTATTGCACCATCTCTCATAATTAGTTAATTCTCTTTGAGCCTCTTCTCTAAACTTTAAATAAGCTTGACTATCTTTAACTGCTCCAAGCTCAGTCGTCTTTATTTCACCTTCAATCTTGCTACCATATTTATTCAAAATTTCATCAACAGTTGGCTTTCTATTTGATTCCATATCTCCTCTTTTCTTTTAATTTCACTAAGACAAAAAGAATTAATAAATGTTTGGAGAAATAGTATAAGTCCGATAAATTTTTATAATCCTAGTTAAGTATAATAGTATGAAAAAAAAGGTTCTCCATATTGTTCATGAAAATGCTCTTGGAGGGGGAATTGGAACAATTGTAGATTACCTAAATGAAGGGATAAATAAAGAAAAAGATTTTTCATCAGATACTTTAATAACTAATTATGAAGTAAGAAAAAATGGCAAAGATGAATCTGGAAATCAAAAATATCTATCAAGACCTAAAGACTCTAAATTAAACATTCATGGTGAAAAGGGAGGGGTAAAAGAAAGCACATTGATAAAACATGAAAATTTAGAGAATATATTAGGAAAATACGATCTAATTCATGTTCATGGAATACCTCATTATGGAATATTAGAACATTTAGAGAGTTTAAAAAACAAAAAAGGCCCAAAAATAGTAAATACTGCCCATTCAAGTGTAAAACAAGAATTTTTAGCCCAATATGAAAACTCAAAAAGAGAAAATAAAAAAGAAGAAACAGAATCTCTAAAATATTTACTAGAAAATAATATATTAAATGATCCTTCTAAATTTGGAGAAAATTTCTGGGGGTCTGCAATATATAGACAAGAAAAAATAATGACTTTAGCCGATTCTATTCAACATATGAATGAAAGTTATATGAATTCTATAATAAATGAATACATGGCAGAAGAAAATAGAGATAAACACCATGTAATTCCAAACGGGGTTAAATTATTTAGATCAAAAATAAAAGAAAGACCCAAGAAAAAAAGGATTTTATTTGTTGGAAGATTTTCTAAAGAAAAAGGTATTGACGAATTAATAGACTCTATACCTTATATTCTGGAAAAAAATCCAGATGCAGAAATAAGATTAGTTGGAGGAGATAAAGAAGGAAAAGTTGTTGAAGAGTATAAACAAAAATTAAGATATAAAATTAATAAGTTTATAAAGAAAAATCCTGAAAAAAATTTAGAAGAAATGCTCGATAAAGTTAAATTTATGGGGTGGATTTCCGATAAAAATGAAATAAAAAAACATTATGAATGGGCAGATTATGTTTTAATTCCAAGTTATGCTGAAAGTTTTTCTTTAAGTGCTAGTGAAGCACTATTGCATGGTAGAATACCTATAATGACTGCAACCCCTGCATTAAAAGATCTTTATATTGATAAAGGAATTGGTCTTGGAATAGAACCTGAAAAAAGAGATGGTAAGGGCATTGGAGAGACTATAAATAAGATTCTTGAAAAAGATAAAACAAATGAATATGATGAACTAATTAAAAAAGGAAATGAATATGTAAAAGAAAATTATTCTTATGAAAAAATGATTAAAAATCAAATTGATGCTTATAAAAAAATACTAGATAAAAAATCTAATGACTAACTTTTCCTGAGGGAGAAACCCATTTTTCATCTTCAGAAGATTTTTCTTGTTTTTTCCCACCTCCTCCAACAACAGTCCAGATAATAACTCCCAGTATAAATAATATAAAGATAATCGTTGCAAGATTTTCTTTAAAAAAATCCCCTAAGCTAATTTTAAATCCCAGGTTGCTAAATGGAACCCAGAAGATAGCAATTAAGGATATAATTACTATTGCAATTA
>CAYZYU010000005.1:19315-36859 GCA_964482915.1 Candidatus Woesearchaeota archaeon | reverse complement strand
TTGCTAAATGGAACCCAGAAGATAGCAATTAAGGATATAATTACTATTGCAATTAAAATATTTTTAGTATATTTATTTTCAAAATCAACTACAAATGCAAATAATATTAAAATAGTTAAAATTATTGCTAAAGCAACTCCTAATCTTGGAAACAAATCTGAAAAAAAAGAGGAAACTGTATTAAATTGCAAAGCGATCAAAGCAACAACTGCTGCAATTATCGCATTAATATTCTTTTTTGGGTCATCTTTTGTACCAAAGATATTTATTTTCATCAATAAACCGAAGATTAAAGCGAAGATTAGTAAAAAAGGAAAAATAATTGTTCCTACATCTCCATGTAAAATAGTCTCCCAAAAACTCATTCTTTAAAAAAGATATGACCATTAATAAATTTTATTAAAATGCAATTTTATAGAGCTTTCTTTTTTATTTCCTTATTCAGCCAACTTTGCCAAGCAGGAAATACTTTTTCACCAAGAGGTAAGCCTATTTCTTGAATCACCTCATCAGAAATCCTGTGAAAAACATGATTGGATAAGGTATTAAACTTTGCCTCAAGGATATCTGAATTTCCTATTTTTTTAGATGCCTCAACTAACTCTTTTTTAATCTTAGCCCTAAGAAGAATATTGTCATAAACAGCATCCCAGTTTCCAGACCACCCCTTAACATTAGCCGCAACATCTTTGATAGATTCACTATCCCCATTTATCAAATCCTCTGTAGGTTCAATCTCGTCTTTTTCTATATTATATTTCATTAAATCAACGAATCCTTTTTCTGCTAAGGGATCTTTAGTCCAATGTTTCCTTACTTCAGAAAGTTGAATAAGTCTTTTCCAAGAATGCAATCCGTCTGGAGATTTTATTGGATTACATACAATAACAGCATCAGTAGCCTTAAAACTAGTAATAGGAACACCCAAGTCATTAACAACCCTATCAAAAACTCCATAAGGAGAAGCACCATGAATTGTACCTGCAACGACATTTGCCAGTGCACCTACTCTCATAGCTTCATATAATGCTTTTGCTTCTACACTTCTTACTTCACCAATTATAAGACAACTATCTCCTAATCTTAAACTTGTCCTAATTCCATCATCAGCAGACACTTCACTAGTTGTTCTTAAAAGTGCTGAACGTACTTTCATCCTTAAAATATTATAATCTAATTTCCTTAAGGATTCAACAGGTAGTTCTAAAGAATCTTCAATAACAATTATTCTATGTTTAGGAACTATCTCTAACATAAGACTTCCTAAAAGAGAAGTTTTACCAGAGCTTCTTGTACCTGCAACCAAAAGTGTTCTGGCACCATCTATTAAAAAGCTAAGCAATCCTGCAGCAAATGGATTAAGCATTTTATTTGTTACAAAAAGTGGAAGTGTCCAAGGACTTTCTCTATGCCTTCTTATAGAATATGCTAAACCATCGCATGAAAGAGGCTGTTGAACAATTGAAATTCTTGCTCTCAAATTTCCTATCTCCAATTGGGTATCTAAAATAGGATTTGCCTCATCTAAAGGTCTACCAGAAACCATTCTAAACTTTGCAGCCCAAGAATCTGCGTCTTCCTGGCTAGGTAAGACATTTGTTATACATTCATCATAATCTTGATGCCTTACAAAAATAGGAGTTTGTGGAATTGGGGCATTTAAAGAAATATCTTGAAGATTTTTATCCTGAAGAAGTACTTCTACAACTCCCCACCCAATAGTATGCCTAACTAAAATTGCAGATAAAGTATTAAGTGCAGAATAATCAAGTCTAATCCCTTTACTTTCGGCTAAGTCGCGAATTAAATCACGAGAGATATTCATAAAAACTTGTCTTATTCTTTCTGTATCTGTAAATTCTTCTGCCTTAGGTTGATGTTCTATTAAGACTCCTCTTGCTAAATTTAAAAGAGAACTTTGATCCTCATTCAGATTATTTTCAGGGGGAACAAGATGATAAAATAATTTAGATTCATCTTTTTTCTTCATAATTGTAACAAAAGATTCATCATATTCTCCGTTAGAAATTTTATATTGAGAAACAATCTCAGCATCATCTGGCAAATCAGAAACTAAACGAGTGAAAGTGAAATTAGAAATTACATCTGCTCTAAAAAATTTATTATATATCTCTCTATCTCCCCTCCTATACTCGTTAGAATATTGTGAAAAAGATTGGATAAGATTTGTTTTTGAGAAAATATCAAAAATCTTTTCTAGAAGAGAGAGATAATTTTTTTGATCAGATTTGAGAATACCATTTAATTTTTCAATTATTATCTTCCCTTCTAATATAATCTTTCTAAGTTGAAAATATGCTGCAAAAGGGTCTTTTTTAAGTAAATAGAGAAAAGAAAAGACTTCGTTATATCTTCTTGAAAAGAATTCAGGATTAGAGGTAATAAGTTTCTCCTGACTTAGAACTTTCTCTTGTTTCATTAGATAAACATAAAGTTGAGCCACTTCAAGAAGATAACCAGTTTCTCTGAAATCATAGTTATAATTTTTTTGTTGAACAAATACTATTCTTGAGACATTGGGATTTTCTATTAAAGAGTCTATAGTTCTTTCCATAACTTCTGGATAATCTGAAATACTTGGGACATATGGTGCACCCATGTAGTTTATGTATAAAACATCTTCACCTCCTTCTCTTTTTACTTCGTAAGAATACAAAGCTTCCTCTTTTCCAAATTGCATAAAAGAAAAAACAGTTTACAGTTTAAAATATTTTGTATAATCCAAACAAATTTAAACTAGCTTTGCATTTATGCATAATGGCTGAAGAGGATTATGAAAATCAGTATTTTACAGAAACTAGCACAAAAATTAGGGATTTAGAAGAAAAACAGCGCATAATAAAAGATAGAATACTCTTAATAGGACAAAATCTGATTGAAGTAAAGGAAGAGGTACATAATGTCTTCTTAAGTATGAAAAGAGATATTGAGATAATGAAAAGAGATATTGAAAGACTAAAATCTTTCTTCGAGACTGCATCCGGAGAATTTTCAAAATTTGCTAAAAAAGATGAATTAGAAGTCTTGTCTAAACAAGCCAAGATGTTCCAGCCGCTTGAATTAGTAACAAAACAGGATTTAGAAAAATTAAAAAACAACTAACACTCTAATAAAAAATGGGAATTTTAGAAGATATCACAACAATGAAGGGCCAAGGAATAGAAGATAAAGAGATCACCAAAAAATTACAAGAAAAAGGCGTTTCTCCAAAGGTAATTGAAGATGCATTTAACCAAATGAGAATAAAACAGGCTATATCGGCTGAATCTTCTGGAGAAGACGGCATGGAACCTTCTATAATGAAAAATGTCGCGAAAGAACCTATTTCTCCAACTCCACAACTATATATTCCAAAAACGCAAGAAATTGAACATGAACATGAAGAATTTTATTCACCACAATCTGCACCTCAAGTTCCTCAATTCAACGAGGCTCCTCCAATGCAAACATATGGAGAGTACCAAGAGGAATATGCTCCTCAAGAAGGATATGTTGACCAAGGTGTAGGCGGAGCTTATGATACAGATACTGTTATAGAGATTGCGGAACAAGTCTTCTCTGAAAAAATAAAGAAAGAACAAAAACAAATAGAATCACTTAATGAATTTGCAACATTAGTTGAAGCAAGAATAAGTAATGATCATGAAAGAATAAAGAGAATAGAAGAGATAATTGACAAACTTCAAGCTGCAATATTAGAAAAGATTGGTTCTTATGGTAGGAATATTGAATCTATAAAAAATGAGATGGGGATGATGCAAGAATCATTCGAGAAGATGGTGCCTATTCTCCATGAAAAAGCAGATCAAAAAAAAGGATCTAGGCAAAAAAGATAAATTCATAATAAAATAATTTAAATTTTTTATAAAATATCTACTCTACCAAAATTAACTAAAGTTATTGGCTTGATAACTTAACTTCTCCTTATAATAAAAAATATTCAAGTAAATTCAGAAAATTTAATCTTCACCTAAAGCTCTTGAGAAAATACTACTATATCTAGGTCTATTCGGATCTTTCTTTGTTGTCATCATAGCAATAGCAGCTACAATTATTACTACAAAAATTATTATTGCACTATATCTATCCCAAAAGTAAGATAAGCCTGGCCCACCAATACCCCAACCTAATGAACCCAATGAATTCCATACAACGGTTCCAACTATTATAAGGACTATAACTCCTAATGCGGCCATGAACCAATTATTTTCTTTATTGGTAGGCATAAATATTCCCCCCATTATCAAAAGAACTAAAATTATTGAAAGTCCGACACCAAATCTAGGGAATAACTCTGAAAAAAATACTGAAACAATATCAAATTGAAGAGCCATAAACGCAACAGCCAAAGAAATCATAACATTAACTCCTTTCCCATCATTAGTTCCTGATTTGAAAACATTCATCTTAGAAAGCAATCCAAATACAACAGCAAAAATTAATAAGAATGGCAAAGCATATGCAAAGATTCCAGCAGCTTCCCATTGAGCAAATAAATCTCCGAGTGCTCCTCCTCCAAAATATCCGTAAGAAGCTAAAAACATCACCCCGTTTATCATTATATAAGATTATTCAACCTCGTTTAAATATCTTTCTAACCTTTTGCTTTAGTTGTTCTTAATACTACTGCTAAAGCAATAGCAACAACAACTATAAATACAACATTTGTCCAAAATGTACTGCCCCAAGAGATATTGAAAATATCATCAAAGAGATTTCCAATATTAATTCCTGCAGCCCAAAGTGTTGCAATTACAACAGCAATAATTATAACTATTCCTATAGCCCACTTGACTCCTTTAGTCATATTGTCCCATTTCAAACCAGCTTCTCCTGTAATAAATCCCCATAATACTAAAACAACAAAAACAACAATAACTGCTATAGTAAGAAACAAAATGAGATTTGTCCCCATCTCTTTTGGAAATATAGCTGAAACAAAAATAAAACCAATTACGAATGCGATTAAAGCGTTAATTTGTTTTTTATCTTCTCCAAAAATTTTAGATTTCTCAAGAATAGCAAAGATTATAAAAAATATTAAAAGAAAAGGATATACGAAGTTAACTAAAACTGGACTTTGCAAAAAAGTTACTTCCGCTGCCATTACCTCTTTTACTCCTTATTTAGTCCGCAACTTCTTCAAACCCTGTTTCCTGGCTTGGTAAAGCTGATTTACTTATTATGAAAACATCACTAATGGACTTAACAAATTGGTGAGGGATTATTACTCCTCTTGCACCCCCCATCAAAGAAAGGACATTTCCACCCACTCTTATTCTCCAACCATCAATTTTATTTTCAAACAGGTTAGCCTCTTCAACTTCTCCGAAGAACTCTCCTGAATCTGTAAATACCCTCTTCCCCAAAACCTCTGAGATTTTTTTTATTTTCATAATATAGAAATTACACTCTTTATTTAAATACTTTTCCATAATACATAAAATATTTTAAATAAGACAGGATTACCTGCCAGATACACAAGATTTATAAAAAAATATATCTTATACCCATCATGGTAAATGCGAAAGAAATAGGATATGTCTTAATAGTAACGATAATAACTGCTTTTGCAATAGCACTTACCAAAGATCTTTCTTTAAATTTAACATTCTTTTTATATGCTCTTTTAGGAGTATTCCTAGTTTTAATTATAAATATCTTAATCAAAAAGACAACTGCATATTTCCTTGAATCTGAAATAGAGATAAAAATCTGGGAGATAAAGAGGTTTGGATTTAAAGCAGGCGATTACTTCAAAAAAGCATTTCCTTTAGGAGCTTTCATGCCCCTAATTTCAAAAATATTCTTTTTAGGTTTAAATGGATTTGTCTGGATGGCTTGTTTAGTTTTTGATGTAAAAGCTAAAGCATATCATGCTGCAAAAAGACATGGAATGTATTCCTTCTCTGAGATGACTGAGGAACATATAGGAAGAATAGCTGCAGTAGGAATATTTATACATTTATTATTGGCATTTATATTTTATTTTATAGGAGGGGATTTTGGAACTCTTTTTGCTAAATTTAACATTTGGTTTGCATTCTTTAATATGATACCTATATCTGACTTAGACGGAAATAAGATTTTCTTCGGAAACTTAGTTTTATGGAGTTTCTTAGCAATTGTGACTTTAATAGGATTGGGATATACTTTCTTTTTAATTTAAAAGATAATACTTTATAAAATAAGCAAAATTAAAGAGAGTTATGGAATTTTTAAATAATATAACTCCAAGAGAATATCAAGAGGAAATATTCAGGACATGCACTGAAAAAAATTGCCTAGTTGTTCTCCCAACAGGTTTGGGTAAAACTTTAATTGCTTTAATGTTAACTATAGATAGGATGAAAAAGTTTCCAGGAGAAAAAGTACTTTTTCTTGCTCCAACGCGACCTCTAGCAGAACAACACTTAAAATATTTCAAAAAAAATCTTCCAGAATTATTTGGAGAAATGCAATTGTTTACTGGGAATGTAAATTCTGAAAACAGAAAAAAAATATGGCAAACTGCAGATATAATCTTCTCAACGCCTCAATGTATTGCTAATGATTTAAGAAAAAAAATGTACAATCTTAATGAAGTTTGTCTTCTTATAGAAGACGAAGCACATAGATGTATCAAAAATTACGATTACAAATATATTGCAGAACAATATAGAGAACAATCTTCTCATATTAGAATAATGGGACTTACTGCTTCTCCAGGAAGTGAAAAAGCAAAGATAAAAGATATTTGTAAAAATCTTTCAATAGAAGAAGTTGAATTAAGAACTAGGGAAAGTTCCGATGTTAAAGGGCACTTACAAGAATTAGAATTTGAAAAGAGAATGGTTGATTTTCCCCCAGAGTTCGAAGAAATGAAACAGATATTATTAAAAATATTTAACGATTATATAGTTGAATTAAGAGAAAGAAAAGTGTTATTCGGACCAGCATCAAAAACAGATTTAATAAATCTTCAAAAAAAAATTTCTTCTAACCTTCTTATTAATAATCATAATTTTAATTATATGCAAGGGGCCAGTGCTTGCGCGCAAGCAATAAAAATACAACATGCTCTGGAGTTATTAGAAACTCAAACTCTAAGTGGATTTTACAAATATCTCCAAGGATTATTTGAACAAGCCGCAAAAAAACAAAGTAAAGGGGTTGTTAAACTAGTTGCAAAACCTGAATTCAACTTTGTATTCTCACAAGCTAATGAATGGTTAATAAAGAAAAAGGAACATCCAAAAATATATGAGCTAATTGAGATCATTAAAAAAGAAATGGAAGAAAACCCAAGAATGAAGATGATAATCTTTACTCAATTTAGAGAAACTGCATCAAATATCTCAAAAAAGATAAATGAGATTGATGGAGTAAAATCTAAGATATTTATAGGACAAGCAAAAAAAGACGGAGAAAGTTTAAATCAAAAACAACAAAAAAAGATAATTGAAGAATTTTCAGAAGGACAAATAAATGTTTTATGTGCAACATGTATAGCCGAAGAAGGATTAGATATTCCTGAAGTAAATGTGGTTGTTTTTTACGAGCCAATTCCCTCTGCAATAAGAACTATTCAAAGAGCAGGAAGAACTGCCAGACTTATGAAAGGAAAATTGATAATGCTTATAACAAAAAAGACAAGAGATGAATCTTTTTTTTATGTAGCTAAATCACGTGAGAAGAAGATGAAGACTGCTATAGAAAGCATAAAAGAGGATTTAAGTAAGGGATTTAAAATAGAAGTACAGAAAAAATTAGGATAAAAAATAATTATAATCCCTGTTTTCTTCCAGCAATTTTACTTACCAAAAATTCTCTTATTCTCTCCGCTCCCTCTTTTGATATAGCAGGTAAGTGCCCCTCAGAAAGCATTCTTCCATTATGGATATTATAAGAAGAATATCCTGCAGTTTGTATATCAATTGTTGAAAATCCAATTATTCTAGCAATTACCCCTCTAGTTATATCAACATTCTGAATTCTTTCATAGGGTATAGATTTATATTTTTTTATTATAATTCCTTTTTCTATCTTGAGGGAATCTTGTGTGAACTCATATCCCCAATTTACATAAGATAAGTGTATAAAGATTTCTGCTACTATTATATAAATTAGAGCAAAGCCCAAAGAAATCAATAGAATATTGGAAGTATTTTGTATTACTGAATTAGAGATTAAACTAATTATAAAAAAGATATAAAGAACAATCATCCCAAAATAAGATTCAAATCTAAATTTCCATTTAACTCCGGGATGTAACCTCTCCATTATAATTAGAATAAAAACAAATTTATAAATATTTACTTATAATCTATCTTAGATGAAAACGATAAAATCCCCAAAACTATTAGATATATTTTCAAGAAAGAAAGACAAAAGGATAGAAGATGTCCCACGAGAAAAAGTTATTGTAGATTATAGAGAGAGAAATTCTCTTATAGCTTCACATCTGTTAAAGCTTGGATTTGATGTAGAATTTAAAGAATTAAAGATTGGAGATTATATTGTTAAGGACGTGGTTATAGAGAGAAAGACAATACCAGATTTTATTTCATCTATGATAAATCAAAGATTGATTAAACAAATTGAAGAGCTAAAACAATACGAAAACAAATTATTAATCATTGAAGGTATATCTGAAAAAGAACTTTATTCTGAGGGAGATGAGGGAGTAAATGCAAATGCAATAAGGGGTTTTTTGCTTTCAATTTTACTTAAGCATAAAATACCCCTAGTTTTCTCAAAAAATTCAGAAGATACTGCAAAATTTATAAGTGTGCTTTCAAAAAAGAAAGAAAAAGAAATTAATCTTAATGCAAAGAAGAAGACATTAAATAAAAAAGAACAACTTCAATTTATAATAGAAAGCTTCCCGGGAGTTGGACCTAAAAAAGCAAGAAGGTTGCTTGAAAAATTTGGAAGCATTCAGAACATAATACTTGCTTCAACCGAAGATTTAAAAGAAATATTAGGGATAAAAGCAGAAAGTGTACGAGAGATAATTGAAAGAAAATATTAAGATAATTAATTCAAATCATATTCTTCTATATTTTTGTAATCTGGTCCTTCTTTTTTAAGCATAGATTCCATCAAATAAAATTTATCAACAATAAAAAACATCTTGGGTATTTCAATTTTTTTTAGAGATTCTAAAAACTTCTTTTTGTCATTAATTTTTTTAACTCTAGCTATAGTAAGATGTCCCATAAATCTTTTTTCATTATTAAATAATTTTTCTAAAGAATTATCAATTTCTTTTTGGAGAGAGTTACAATTAGATATCCCCAACCAAATAATTCCCTGAGTAGGATTATCAAAAAAACCTATATTGCCAATATCTGCCTCAAATCGATTAAATTTGATATTTCTTAGTTTTAATTTTATCTCTTCAATTTTATCTGAGGAAACTTCTCCAAGAAATTTCAAAGTTAGATGCAAATTTTTTAATTCGGTTTTTTTGCCTAAAAATTCCGGCAATTTTTCCTGAATTTCTTTGATATTCATTAAAATTTTTGTGGGTAATTTTATTGAAATAAAAGTTCTCATTTTAAATGAATTCTATTAAATAAACTCTGCAAGTATTTTTGCTCCAAGCTTAACTGTTAAATTATGAACATCCTTCTCTGGATTTATTTCAACTAAATCAATTCCTATAAGATTTTTAATTTTATTTAATCTTTGAAGCAGATAGATAAATTCTCTGCTTGTCAATCCTCCAGGTTCCTTATATCCTGTACCTACTGCAAATACAGGATCAACAACGTCAATATCTAAAGATAAATAAAGTTGTTTTTTATCTGAAAATTCCATAATTACTTCACAAGTATCTTCTATATTTTCTAAAAGTTGGTTCATGCTTATTGTCCGAATATTCATCTGTTTTAAAAATTCCATTTCTGCAAAATCAGAATTCCTAATTCCAATTAGAAGGATGTTTTTTGCAGGAAATCCCTGTTCTACTAATGCTCTCAACCATTCTTCATGATTGGGATACTTTTCACAACCTTTTGTAACAGGCATACAATCAGGGTGAGCATCAAAGATAATTAGACATGGTTCTTTTTTATTGATCTTACAATGTTCTAAAAAAGCTTTTGTGATAGAATAACTTATAGAATGATCTCCTCCTAGAAAAAAAGTTTTAGGCTTAGATTCAAAAATTTCTGATGAGTTCTTATAAATAAGCTTATTTGTCGTTTCTAAATTAGAATTATCAAGATGTATCTCTTCCAAATCAAGTTTTTTTATATCCACAGATTTTCCTGATTCATTAGCATAAATCTCTTCTTTAAATGTTTTTAAAATTTCATTTCCTGCTTTCTCACATCCCTTAGTTATTCCTAGACCGTTTATACCTGGAACTTTTACAATAAACATAAATTTAAAGAAATACCTAAGTTTTTAAGATTATTCCTTAAAAAATAAAATTAAATAAACGAATCAAGAACTTGAACTAAATTATTACGTACACATCTTCCATTTTTACACCCATTAGGACAAGGGTAGGAATAAAAGTCAATATACCCTTTATTACAATATGCTTCCATTATCCCCCTACTATCTTCCCAACAATAATCTCCTGGAGGATTAGTCTTTCTATCTTGACTTGGTCCCTTAATTGTACCATAAACATAATAATTTAACCCCCTATCAATATCTACACAAGTAGTATTTTGTTGAATGCATGCTCCATCTTTGCAACCATTAGAACAAGGGTATGAGTAAAAATCAACATATCCTTCAGAAGCACAATAACCTTCCATAACCGCGCTACCGTCAGGTAAGCAATAATCTCCTGGAGGATTGCCTTCTCCATCTCTATCTGGTCCTGTTATTATTCCATAAACATAATAACTCAACCCCCCATCATTATCTATACAATTTAAGCAATCCGGTTTTATACAATCATTTAAACAATAATATCTTGAAGAGTCTATTCTTTCATATACTCCGCAGACTTTATCTCCACAATTGACATTACAACTCAAATCATCATCCAAAGAATCTATCATCCCATCACAATCATTATCTATGCCGTCAAAACATGTATTAACTGAATCATCTGAGCTTTCAATTCCTCCACAATCAGAATCTGTACCTGCAGTACATCCATCATTATCTGTATCTTGAAACTTTTTTCCTACTAAAGGGGCATTGCATCTCTCTCTTTGCTTCTCCAAACATGCTCCATCTTTGCAACCATTAGGACAAGGGTATGAGTAAAAATTAACATATCCTTCAGAAGCACAATAACCTTCCATAACCGCGCTACCGTCAGGTAAGCAATAATCTCCTGGAGGATTGCCTTCTCCATCTCTATCAAGACCAACTATTGCTCCATAAAGATAATAATTCAACCCTCTATCATTATCAACACAATATTCTGAGGTGATACAATCCCCTGGACAAGAATACTTTGAAGACCCTATTCTTTCATACCATCCACAAATCTTATCTCCACAATTGACATTACAACTCAAATCATCATCCAAAGAATCTATCATCCCATCACAATCATTATCTATGCCGTCAAAACATGTATTAACTGGATCATCTGGGCTTTCAATTCCTCCACAATCAGAATCTGTGCCTGCATTACATCCATCATTATCTCTATCCGGTAAATTACTTATTTTTGTAGCGCTACAGTCTTCTGTTTCAAGTATACATGCACCATTAAAACATCCCTCAGGGCATTTAGGGATAACAGACAAAATTAACCCCTCTTTACAATAAGACTCATAAATAGCACAATTCTCCTCACAACTCTGAATTTCATATTTACCCCAAGAATCCCATGTTGAGGATTCATTTATCCAAGGATAGCTATTATTTTCCCCTAATTGTACACAAAAATCATATACTTGCCCTATTAAACCATTATACTTTTCACCAAGTTTAGAAATGTTTCCACGGGCTAATCCTTTCAAATAATAATTCAATCCTCCATCACTCTCTGTACAAAAAGCTTCATTTATAGGACCAATTACTTCTCCAGTTATTTTTTTCTTATTAAACATCCCGGCAGAAGTAAAAGATAAAAAAGAAAATAGAAATAAGAATAAAAGAACAAAGAAAATTAATCGTTTTTTCATAATAAATTAAAATTCCCCAAATTTATAAACATATTCTCTATTTAGGAATAAGTGCAAAAAAGCTATGATTTTTCTTTGCTTCCTTTGCAAGTTTTTTAATATCTTCCAACTTAACATTGAGAATATTCTTTTCAAAATTATAAAAATCACTTGCGTTTCCTTGCAATTCATATGCTAAAAGATTAATCATCTGTTGTTGAGAATCTTCCATAGAAATTTGATAATTTCCTATTAGTTGTTCTTTGATTTTATTCATCTCATTTACTTCAAGGAAATCACCAACTTTTTCAAACTCATTTAAAATTAAATCTTTAACTTTATGCACATTTTCTTTCATTGTCCCAACATAAATCAGATTATATGCAAAATTTTTGTTTATATTGGATTCTCCTTTGACAGCATAAGCTAAATTTCTTTTTTCTCTTATTTCACTAAATAATCTTGAAGACATTCCATCTGCCATTAGAGAGTTTAACACAAGTGAAGAATAACTCTTTTTATCATTTGCAAGAGGAACATGATATGCAAAAACTAAATTTGCTTGATCTATACCAACCCTTTCTTCTACTTTCGAATTATTTTCCTTATCAAATTTTTCTATAGAAATCTTAGATTTAGTATTATCGAAAGTTTTTTCAGCAAATTTAACTAAACTATTAAAATCTGCATTACCCACAACACAGAGAATAAGATTATTTGGAGTATAAACTTGCTTAAATCTGTTAATAATTTTATCCCTTGTAAGAGAATTAATTGTATCAAAAGTTCCTGCAAGATTAATTTTCATTGTTCCATTATAAAGCAATTTTTGAATTTCATCTATAGAATGCACTCTGGGGTTATCGTGATACATTTTAATCTCTTCAAATATAACTTTTCTCTCTTTTTCTAATTCAGTTTCATCAAAAAGGGAATTTTTTATAATATCTGACAAAACCTCTAAAGCAATCTTCAGATGCCTAGAAGGAAGTTTACACCAATATGCAGTAATTTCTTCAGAAGTAAAACCATTTAATTCTCCCCCTCTTTTTTCAATTTCTTCTGCTATGTTCTTAGCATCTCTAGTAGGCGTTCCCTTATACAGAAGATGTTCTATAAAATGGGAGATACCTTTTTCATTTTCTTTTTCATTTATTCCTCCGCTACGTACTGCAAATGCAACGCTAACCACAGGCAAATCTCTCTTTTCAAGTATTATAGTCAATCCATTTTTCAAGACTTTCCTATAAAAATTCTTATTCATATAATAAAAATGTAAAGAAGCTATTTAAATTTAAACTTCTTTCTGAATTCTATATATCTTTCGTTACCAATCTCGTAATCATCTAATAATTCAAAATTTTCTCTTATAAAATCAATTATCCATCTCCTATTTACTTTAAATCTTTCTTGTTTAAGCATACTTCTGGTAGCAAAGCTTATTACAATTTTATCACAAATGAGCACCAATTCATTTAACAATTTTTTAGAGTAATCTACTTCAAGCATCTCCAAAGAATCTATTACTTTAAATAAGAAGATAACCCTTGGAGATTCATAATTATTAATTATTTCTTTTATCCTATTTAGATTAAACAAGCTCTCATGAAAAGCCTCTGCATTTAATTTATTTTTAGTAAAATAAAAATTCATTAAATTTACTAATTGACCCACTGCTTCTACAGCAATATAATTTATTTTAACCTCTTTTGGAAAGAAATTATAACTAAAACCATTTATTCCTGCGCCCAAATCTATGATTGAACAATTTTTGAGGTTCTGAAATATTTTATTATATAAAGTAGGATAATAGTTTAATCTTTCTCGTGTAGAAAGGTGTTTTCTCAAGAACCAATTTAAATCCTTATCCTTAATATTCAAAAGTTTAGAACTTGCAAATGCAGAATAAACCTTTCTAAGTAAATCTCTTGTTAGTCTAATCTTTTCCTCTTCAGAACATTCTCTTTTTGAAAATTTAGAATAAGCCAAGAGAATATCTTTTTCTGGAAGCTTAGAAAAATCTTTCTTGTTTATAATTTTCATAAGGATCTCTTTATTATTCATAAGTTATTTAAGCGAAAATAACTTATAAAACTATATGCCAATAAATGCTCATCCCGAATTTACTGCAGCAGAAGGAGAATACCTTAATGCAAAATCCCTAGAGGAAAAAATTGAAAAATTGAAAAAAATGATTTCTTATGCTCCTGCACATAAAGGGGGAGAAAATTTAAGAGCACAGCTTAAATTACGTCTTAAAAAACTTCTTGGAGAGAAAGAAAAATCAAAAAAATCTGGAAAATCTTCAAAAGTAGGAATAAAAAAAGAGGATATGCAAGCCGTAATAATTGGAAAAACAAATTCCGGTAAATCATCAATATTAAACATCTTAACCAATGCTAAACCTGAGATTTCTAACTCTTATTTTTCCACCATCTCTCCTAAAATAGGGATGATGAATTATAATAGCGCTAATATACAGATTATAGAAAACCCTGCAATAGAGTCTGAATATTATGATAAGGGACTAACAAATACTACAGATGTTTTGTTAATCCTAATAAACTCTCTTGCAGAGATAAAAGAAATAGAAGAGAAGATAAAAGATTCTCATAAAAAAAAGATTATTCTATTCAATAAAATAGATTTATTAGATGAATTTGAAAAAAGGAGAATTCGATCAACATTACAATCAAAAAAACATAATTTTGTATTGGTCTCCTCTATAACTAAAGAGGGGATAGAAGAATTAAAAGAAAAATTGTTCTTAAACTTTGAGAAATTAAGAATTTATACTAAAGAACCAGGAAAAGAAAAAAGCAATAAACCTATAATTTTAGACCCTGGAGCAAAAGCTAAAGATGTTGCTGAAAAGATACTAAAAGGCTTTTCTGAAAAAGTTAAAGAAACAAAAATTTGGGGTCCATCAAGTAAATTCCCTGGACAAATAGTTGGATTAAATCATAAATTAAAAGATCTCGACGTTGTGGAGTTTAAAACAAGATAAAGCTCTAATAATTAATTTTTATTTTTCTAAACAAAAAACATTATATTTAAATACAAAATTATCATGAGATAAGAATAATATTTACAGAATGAGAAAAAAGACAGTAGGAATCATAACTTGTGTAAGAGAAATTGAGAAGGAAGGAAAAATTTTTATTGAATTAGGGAAAAAAAAGGATGTAAAGGTAATTTTAATAAATATCTCGGATAAGTTTGATATAAAATCTTTTAAGAGGAATGTTAAGAAATGCGATATAATTTATTGTAGCGTTTGGGATGATTTTTCTGTGGAATTAACAAAAACTATAGAAGAATGGGGAATAAAAATATTTGATTCCTCAAACTCTTATTATTATACCGAAGATAAATGGATGTTTTATGTAAAATGTAAAAAACACAATGTTCCTACCCCAGATACAATCCTTCTTTCAGAAAATATAAACAATGCTAAGAGAGAATTAAAACAATTTGGAAGATGGCCTGTTATTTTAAAAAGAATAACTGGGACAATGGGAGAATATGTTGGGAAAGCAAAAAGCATAGTAGAAGCAGAACAATTAATAAAAAAATTATGGAAAAAAGGAAGTGAGAAGCTTCCTATAATTGCCCAAGAATTTGTAAAATCTCCAAGCTACAGAGTAACTGTAATAGGAAATAAGATAGTTCAAACAGCATTGAAGAAAAATAATGCGGGATGGAAGGCTACAGGAGTATATGCAAAAAAATTTGAACATTTTGAAGTAGACAAAAAATTAGAAAGGATAATAAAAAGAGTTATGAAATTTCTAGATATTAAAATTTGTGGAATTGATATGTTAAAAAAAGATGGAAAGTGGCTTTTATTAGAAGTCAATGGGCAACCCTCTTTAGACTTTTTTGAGGAAGAAAGAGAGAAATTAACTGAAGCTGCATTAAATCTTCTTATAAAAAGTGCAGATGAAGATTAATTAAACACGAATTGGGAAAGAGGGATTTGGATTATTTTGTTGAATTGAGGGAGCGGATTTTTTCATTTTCCATTTTACAAAAAAGATTATCCATCCTAGGATAAATACTCCAATTAAGATATAAAGAATTATTTTACCACTTTTTTTAGAAGTATTACAACTCTTCTCTACTGCAGGTTTGTCTTCATAAGTATTACAATTGTTATAATCAGTACAAACACGAGTTTGTTTTTTTCCAGAACATTCCTCCCATTCATCACATTCCCACGATTCAATGCACGTTTCAGAGTTAGAGTTATTCTGATTTTCTGAAATCTTCTCAGTAATAGTCATAGTAGTTATATTAGCCTTTGCACTGCTTCCACTTCCAATTATTTTATTCAAAGTTATTGCTAAATCATACCATCCAGGAGTAAAAGAGAATTTTTTAGTCTCCCCTACAAAGATTACTGCTTGTTGAGGTGTAGAACTTACAACTACATTAACCGAAGTAGGATTAATGTTTCCAATTGAAAGGGTATGGGATTGATCATACACATCCATTTGTAATTTATCTCCAGAAGAATAAGCTTTATTATGCCCCACACTTAACTGAGTCTTGCTTGCAGAATAAGTTGTGGGGTTTAAAGATGCGTTTTCTTCTTCTATGGGATCTGTTTTTTCTTCACATAACCCATTTGAACAAATACCTCCTGAACAATTTTTACCATTATTAGCAATAACATACTGTAAATTTTCATTAGAACAAATAGGTCCCCCCCTACATTCACTTGAAAAATAAGAATTAGTTATATTTGTATCGCATATACCGCCACAGCATTTTCCTAAATTATTACTACAATTAGTCATATCCGCAATATTTGAATTTGAACAAGTACTTGAAGAACAAGTATCCAAGGTACACTCGTTACCATCATTACATGCAGTTGCTTGGTTCTGACTAGTGCATTCTAAACAATTGTTATCATTTGTAGAAGTACATCCTGAAGGACAACATCCGTCTCCGGATTTACATGAAGTTATTTGATAATGCATACAAGTGGTATTTGAAGAACAAACATCATTAGTGCAAAGATTACCATCTGTTGCACAAGGATTCCCGGTTAAAGCATTGTGCCCACAGACCCCATTTGAAGAACAAACATCATTAGTACATTCATTATTATCTGTTGTACATGAATTACCTGTTAATGAATTATGCATACATGTACTATTTGAAGAGCACACATCATTAGTACAAGGATTATTATCATTAGTACAACTAGTTCCTGCAGAAACCGCCGGATTAGTACATACTCCTGAAGAACAAACTTGTCTTGTACAAGGATTATTATCATTACAGTTAGTTTCTTGATTAGTTGTTGTACATTCTGCACAATTGTTATCATTGGAATAAGTGCATCCTGAAGGACAACATCCATCGTTATTTGTACAACTAGTTATGGAGGGATTAGTACATACTCCTGAAGAACAAACTTGTCTTGTACAAGGATTATTATCAT
>CAYZYU010000005.1:0-19215 GCA_964482915.1 Candidatus Woesearchaeota archaeon | reverse complement strand
TACAGTTAGTTTCTTGATTAGTTGTTGTACATTCACTTGGTACATCGGGTTCCCAAGATATAGCCACTTCTTGTATTGGTCTCGCAGTCCCACTTAAACTACCTGTCATTGAAATTCTTATCCTAAAAGTCTGTGCAGGAGCACTAGGATTAATAGTAAGTGTAATAGTAAATCTTTGAGTTTGACGATCTGAAATATATCTTGAAACACTGGGGCTGACACTCATGCTTATCTGACTCATATCTCCCGATCCTGCTGAAGACTTGCTAAAGCTTTGCACAGTAAATCCATCAGTGTAATCACAACAATCATTACATCCATAATCATGATCAGAATTACGATAACACCCTTGAGATTCAGTTCCACTACACCTTGGATACCATTCAACATGATTACCCGTAACATCCACCAAAACTGTGACTACATTATCATTAACAGAATGACTCACATACACAGTATCCATTGGATCTGGACAACCATAAGCAGCTTGCCCTCCGCCCATAATAACATCGCTACAGACATGTGCAGAACCAAAAGGCACAATGCTTACTAAAAAAAGTGTAATAAATAAAAACAGATACCCTCTTCTTACCATCATTATTAGGCTTAATATAGTTAGATTAATAAATATTCTTATTTTTTAGAGACAATGTGGGGTGAAATTATTCAAGCAATTAGTTTAGGATTCTTATATGGTATAGGGCCGTGTACTATTTCTTGTGCCCCATTAGTTGTTCCATTAATTATGTCAACAGCAAAAAATACAAAAAATGGCATATGGCTTAGTCTAGTTTTTAGCTTTGGAAGAGTTTTGAGTTATATGCTTTTAGGAGCATTAACTGGACTTTTAGGTTATGTATTAACCCAATTAGTCTCAAAAAAAATTTTAGGAATTTTTTTAATTATTATAGGCATTTTATTATTTTTTAAAATACAAAATAAATGTATCCTTAAATCCAAGATAAAAATAACGAGTTTTTCCCTGGCGATAGGAACAGGATTTGTCTATGGGCTTGCACCTTGTCAACCACTCATAGCACTTTTAGGTTTAACTGCTGCATCTGGTTCAGCGATTACGGGATTGTTAATGGGTATAGCTTTTGGTATAGGGACAATAATATCTCCAATTATTATTTTAGGATTTTTTTCAGGTTGGTTTGCAAAACAAAAAGAGTTTAGAGAAGTAATTCCTTATGTTAGCGGAATATTTTTAATTATAATTGGATTAATTTATATGTTTTCAAAATAAAGAAGATAAAAATAAAAAAAGAGGTTAAAAGAAAAAATGAAAATAAGTTATTGGAGAAGAGGCTTTCAGATATTTTTCTTTATCTTAATAATATATGGGGGATTTCTTGCTGTTCAATTTCTTGGTGTACAAAAAGAAACAATTGCAAGAGGTACAGAAGGCACTCTAAATGTTATTGATGCTTCTCTTCCGATACATAGTTGTAGATATGATGAACCCAAACCCACCTTATTTGAAGGATGTGGAATAAGATATCTTTTAGACAGGCCCTTATACTTTAGCAAAAAGACCTGGTTTGCAATCTCGCTTCCAATATTGATTCTTTTAGTGCTTTGTTTTGTTTTTGCAAGAACTATGTGCGGTTGGATGTGCCCATTAGGATTTATTTCTGATTTAATTGATTCTACTAGAAGAAAATTAAAGATTTCTCATCCAAAACTTTCAGAAAAATTTAGAAAAAAAGTAAAAATATTTAGATATTCATTACTATTAGCATTAATCTTCCTATCTCTTGCACTTATAACTCCTTTTGCATATGGAATTTATATGGATAAAAATTTCTTCTCTGTCGCTTGTCAAATTTGTCCTGCAAGAATGGTTTTTCCTCTTCTCGGGGCAAAGCTGCCTCTAATCCCCCCATTTATGACTCTCGCTACATCTATATTTTCCATAATTGGTTTTATATTCTTAGCGATATATCTCTCTGGAATTGCAATAACCCGTGCATGGTGCCGCATCTGTCCAAATGGAGCATTCATCTCTCTGTTTAATAAAGGGGCGATAATGAACAAAACAAAAGATCCATTAAAATGTACTAAATGTGGGGTCTGCAAAAGAATCTGTCCTATGAATAATGAGTATGTATATAAAGAAAAGAAACTAACTCAAATCTCTGACAAAGATTGTATAATGTGTTTCAAGTGTGTAGAAAACTGTCCAGAAAAAGATTGTCTTCAAGTAAAGATAGGTAAAAAGAGAATATTCTCCTCTAAGTTTAAAGAAAAATGAAAAAAATAATTAAAAGAACTAATATGAATAATCCTTCTTATAATTGGAAGAAAATTCTTACCATCTCGATAATTATTATAATCTTATTAGGAATAATAACTCAACTGATTATATTTTATTCAGAAAAAATAACTTCTGAAGACCTAAAATATGAATTTGTACAATGGAGCGAATATTGTGATGGAAGAGTTTATTCCCAAGAAGAAAAAGAAACCTTTTGCAATGCTTGTTTTAATAAAACTGGAAAATGTGAATGGCCATTGGATATGAATATAAACATTGGAAAACTAAAAAGAACATTAAATACGAATGGTGAAATTCATTGTTTTTTTAAAATTGATGATATAAATTATTATACTGAAAAAGGAAGCTATTATGGAATAACTGAAACTCCTCTTTTCACTTGGCAACTCTTAGATTCAACAAAATCTCACACAATAGAATTTTGCTGTGGTATTGATAGACAATCAGTTATAACCACGTTATTCCACTTAGAAAAAAATATTGAACAGGGATGTATCACTTCCTCAATTCAACCAAGGTGTATCAATGAAACAATATAAATATAAATCTCTCTTACAAAAAATAGGTATGAAAAGAACAATAATCTTAATTTTATTTATATTCTTGTTTTTTATGCCTTTTTTATCTGCGAAAATTACGAGTGCAAATGTAACTGATATTTCAAATATGACTTATTCTGACATTTGGTTAGGTGTCTCTACGGGGGGTTATGATTTAATTGCAAAAAAAGGGGAAACATTTGAATTTGAAATATTTGTAAAAAACGGGATGAATAATCGTTCATTGCACAACTTAGGGATTTCTCCTGATGAAATGAAATTTCAAGTTAATTCTATAACTCCAAAAATCATAGATCAAATCAAACCAATGGAGATAAGAGTTTTCGTAGTTAATGTAACTGTTCCAAAAGATCTTCTTTCCGCAAAATATCCAATTAAATTTAATGTATTTAGCGATGAATTTCCAATAGGAGTTTTTTCTTTGGAATCAGAAATAAAAGCAGTAGATAGAATAAAGGTTGAGCTGTATATCTTCTATACCCTTCTGATTTTCATTATCTTGATGTGGCTTTTCTACAGAAAATGGAAACAAAACAAAAAATAGAAGAAAAAAAGGGTAAAAGAACCATCTTTTTCTGGAGAAGGACCGTTCAAGTTTTTTTCTTTCTTCTTCTTGTCTATGGGGGATATCTTTATCTTCCACAAGTAAATACAGACATCCTTCCATTCACCCAAACAAATCCAGATATAAAAAAGATTGATATACTCAACGCTTCTCAGGGGTATACAGAAGTTTTTGATACTTATACTCCTTTTCGTACTTGTAGATATTTAGATGGAAATAGAATTTTTCGTGCATGCTCTATGCACTATTTTACGGAAGCCCCTGTTTACGGTGTTCCATGGACAAATTTTATACCCCACTTCTTATTTTTTATTATTCTTTCTTTTATATTTGCAAGATTTCTTTGTGGTTGGGTTTGCCCTTTAGGAGCAATATCAGATTTCCTTAATAGTCTAAGAAAGGTTTTAGGACTTTCTAAATTAACTCTTTCAGAAAAATTTTATTCCTTCCTTAAAAAGGTCAGAAAGATTTGGATAGTATTACTCTTTGTATTAGCAGTAGCAATAGCATTTCCAATAATAGGCATTGCCGCATTCAAAAATGAACTTTTCTTAGTTGCCTGCCAAACCTGCCCTGCAAGAAATATTTTTCCCCTTCTTTCTTTACACAACCCTGAATGGTTCTCGTTTAACAATCCTCTAACGCTTATCTTTTCAATAATAGGAATTTTATTTTTAGTTTTTGTTCTACTTGGATTTTTTGGAAAAAGAGTCTGGTGCCAATTCTGTCCAAACGGAATAATTCTTTCTTGGTTCAATAAAGGATCTTTAATCACAAAAGAAAAAGAAACAATCAAATGTACTAAATGTGGCATATGTAAAAGGGTATGCCCTATGAATAATACTTATGTTTTTGATGAAAAAAATAAAAAGATAATCACAGATCAAAATTGTATAAACTGCTTCAATTGTGTAGATAAATGTCCAGAAGATGATTGTCTAAAAGTAAAATTTGCTGGAAAAACCTGGTTTACATCTAGGTATAAATCCTTTAAAAGAGAAAAAGAGAAATTATTTAAACAAGATTTAATAAAAAGAGAGAATGGAAGAAAAAAAAGAGGAAATGCTTTTCTTTGAGAATAGACACTCTTACGATAGTTCTATGCAAGTTACTCCACAAAAGATAAAGGAAATTAAAGAGAGCTATCACAATTTAGGAGAAATTAATTTAACTCACTTGAGAAAAACACACAATCGTGTAAAAAATATTTCTTATTTTGAGAATATATTGCAAGATCGTTCAATAAGAATAAAAGAACTTCAAGAGGCAAAGGCAAAAGGCAAGAAAGTTATTGGAACATTCTGTATTCATGCTCCAGAAGAGCTTATTTATGCTGCAGGGGCCATTCCTTTAAGATTATCTTGTGGGCATTATGATTCTATAGCTCCGGCAGAAGAGATAATCCCAAAAAATACTTGTCCTTTAATAAAATCTAGCGTGGGTTTCAATCTTAATAACATTAATCCTCTTTTTCAATTTTGTGATGCAATAATTGTTCCTACTTCATGTGATGGAAAAAAGAAGATGGCAGAGATACTCTCAAATAAGTATAATATTTGGACACTTGATTTGCCCCAAGATAAAGAAAATTCACATAGTGAGGAATTTTGGAGGGCTCAAATAAATACCCTAAAAGAGAGATTAGAAAAAATAACAGGAAATAAGATAACTAAAAAAAGCCTTAAAGAAAGCATTGTTCTTCTTCATAAAAGAGTAGAATTAGTAAGAACTCTTTTTGAGATGAGAAAATATGAATCATTACCCATAAATGGGAGAGATGTTTATATTATAATGCAAGTCGCTTTCTTTGATGATATAAGAAGATGGATGGAACAACTATCCAATGTATTAAAAGAAGTAAAAGAGAATATAATAAATAAAAAATTCGTATCTGAAAAAGGTGCACCTAAAATAATTCTCACGGGTTCTCCTTTGATCTGGCCAAATATGAAGATACTTAATATCTTAGAAGAATCAGGTGCAATCATTGTGGGGGATGATACTTGCGTTTCTGGGCAATATTTTTACAACCCAGTTGAAACAGATGATTGGTCAATGAAATCAATGATTGAAGCTATCGCAGATAAAGCGCTTCTTCCTTCAGTATGTCCAATCTTTACACACTCTGATGATAGGATGGATAAAATATTAGAATTAATAGAGCAGTATAATGCAGATGGAGTAGTTTATCATCTTCTAAGGCTCTGCCAGGTGTTTGATTTTGAATATTCTAAAATTAGCAAGGTTTTAGAAAAAAAAGGAATTCCTGTGTTAAAAATAGAAACAGAATATAGTGAAGAAGATGTTGGGCAGATAAAAACAAGAATTGAAGCTTTTATAGAGATGATGGGAGCAAGAAAATGACTTTGGTTGCAGGAATAGATATCGGCTCTACAACAGCAAAAATAGTTTTAATTAAAGAAGGTACACCTGTTGTTTCTGTAATTGCTCCTACAGGAGCTGATTGTAATGCTGCAGCAGAGAGAGTTATTTCTACAGCACTTAAACAGATAAAAATGAAAAAAGAAGAAATAAATTATATGGTTGCAACAGGATATGGTAGGAGAGCCATAGACTTCGGGAATGAGACAATTACTGAAATTAGTGCAAATGCTCGAGGAGCAGTGTATCTTGGAAGTGAGAAGGGAAAAGTAAAAAGCATACTTGATGTAGGGGGGCAAGACACCAAAGCGATTATATTAGATGAAAATGGAAAAATAACAAATTTTGTAATGAATGATAAATGTGCTGCTGGGACGGGAAGGTTTCTTGATGTAATCTCTCGCTCTCTTCAAGAACCTATGGAAAAATTTGTTAAGCTTTCCTTAGAATCAAAAAATCCTACAACAATTAATTCCACTTGCACAGTTTTTGCAGAGAGTGAAGTGATATCTCTAATAGCAAAAAAAATGGAAAAAAAAGATATAATTGCAGGGATACATAAATCCATTGCAAAAAGAATAATAGATTTAGGAAAAGTTGCAGGAATAAAACCTATAATATTCTTCGATGGAGGAGGAGCAAAGAACTTTGCATTAAAAAGAGATATGGAAAATGAAATAGGGTATGAAATTTATGTTCCTCCAAGTCCGCAAATAGTCGTTGCTTTAGGGGCTGCTATAATTGCTTTTGAAAAATTTTCAAAGGAACCTATTCCACAAAAACCCCAAAATTTGGATTTTCCTGTTCTATATTTTAATTAAAACTACAAAATATATAAGTGAACATTTAGTTTAGATTAATATAATTATTAAAAACTATTTAGATATATTAAATAAATGCTGATAGGATTAATAATTGCGATATCCTTAGGTATTCTTATTGGAATTCTTACAGGCCTATTTCCAGGCATTCATATAAATCTTGTAGGAGCCGGGCTTGTTGCAATTTCTTCTACAACTCTTGTAAATATTTCCTCTGTCTATCTTGTGGCATTCATAGTTGCACTTGCAATAACCCATACTTTTATTGATTTTATTCCAAGCATCTTTCTTGGATGCCCGGATACAGACACCGCACTTTCTATTTTGCCAGGACACGAAATGTTAAGGAGAGGAGAAGGTTATGAAGCAACGATGAGGACAGCATATGGAGGACTCTCTGCAGCATTTCTTTTAGTTATCCTTGCCTTTCCACTAGCATATGTTGTATCAGAGATTTATCCTTTAATTCAAAAGGCAATCCCGTTTATTTTAATAGGGGTTTGTATGATCATGGTGTTATCAGAAAAAAAGAAATTGGGGGGTTTCGTTGTCTTAATATTAACAGGAATCCTTGGGACTTGTGTTTTAAATATGGAGATAAAAGAACCTCTTTTACCTTTGTTAAGCGGATTATTTGGAAGTTCAATGTTAATGATAAGTATAAATCAAAATACAAAGATTCCTAAACAAAATTTAATCTTTAAGAAGATAAATCTAAGAAAGTTAATAAAACCTTTATCTGGTACTTTAATTGCTTCTCCACTTTGTGGATTTTTGCCTGGCTTAGGAGGAGGGCAAGCTGCTGTGATAGGGAATCAGGTTGCTAAAACTGATGAAAAGGGCTTTTTAATTATGTTAGGAGCAGTAAATGTTTTTGTAATGGGTCTCTCGTTTGTTTCTTTATATAGCATTTCTCGTACAAGAACAGGGGCTGCTGTTGCCGTTCAAGCATTGATGGGAGAAATAAATTCCAACATTTTAATATTAATATTAATTGTTTGTTTAATTTCCGGTGTTACTTCTTTTTTCTTAGTAAAAAAATTATCAATAACTTTCTTAAAGTTAATAGAGAAGATAAATTATAAAAAATTGTCTATAGGGATAATTATTTTTCTCTCTATATTAATTTTTATTATATCTGGGTTTTTGGGATTGGTAATTTTTGCTATATCTACTGCAACAGGAATTTATTGTATTTCTTTAAATGTTAAAAAAACCCAAATGATGGGTTGTTTATTAATCCCAACAATAATTTTATACTTATTTTAATTAAAACCACTTGCTAATAGTCTCTTGTTTTTCTAATTCTCTTCCAAAGATGCTTTCAACATATCTTTTAACTAATTCAAGATTTTGTTGCATATACTTAGAAAGATTATATTTCTTAGCTAAATCTAATGCTGGTTCAAGATATTTCTTTATTCCTCCTTCATGAATTGTAAAAATTAATTTTCCACGACATTTTGGACAAACGCCATTTAAAGGGGTTCTTCTAATTATTTCATTACATGCAACACACCTAAATTCTTGCATAGAAAATTTCCTAAGATTACCCCTCATATCTTTTATAAAATGACGATCGATGATTAATCTTGCTGTATCTGCTGTATCTGCTGATCTTAATTTTTCAACAAGTTCCATTTGATGATTTACTTTATCTTTCATAGTTAGAAGAGTTTTATAAGAAGAACATGAAATTCCATCATTAAAATTTTCCGTATTATGGGTAAAACCTGCCCCAATGAATGGATTTTCTCCCCTCTTTAAAATTTCTCTTACCGTATTAACCTTTATTTCTGAAGAATGTTTTCCTTTTTCTGCTAACCTATATAATTCAAGGGGGTATTCTGTTAAAAATTCAAAATCCAAAATTTGATCATCAACTTCTCCTGCATCTATTTTTGCATTTAAAACTAAAGGAGCATCTTGAGTTCCTCCTCTATGGCTTGGTAAAAATTCACGAGAAAAATTCAAAAGAACGTCTCCTAAAAGCATTATCGCTGCTTCATCTCCATCACAATCTCTTCTAACTGCAGCATGCATATATGGGCTTGCAAACAGACCTTGAGTATTTGAAAAACCAATAAATCTACAAATAACCCCTGCACAATTATGGGGGGCCATACAAACCCCCAATTGTCCAACTAAATCTTCCTTCTTTTCTATATTATATAATTTATCCAAGCAATAGAATTTCTCTAATTCATCGTCAACAAATTTTGAAACCTTAAAGAAAACATCATCTGCTTTTTCATCTAAAGATTCAAAAGAACTAGGTAAAAGTATATCGTGGGGCATTAATTCTAAAATTTGATTTTCAGAAATTAATTCTTCACCAAAAACATCATGAGTATACCCTAATTCCCTTAATTTATTAACTCCTACATAAATCTCTTTTGGTTTAAAACAGATTAAAGGTAACTCCGTAGCATCAAATCTTATGGTACCATCTTTATTTACTTGTAAATCATATTTTGCTCTTAATATCCCCTTAGAAAGATTTTCTATTGCATGATTCTGGGAAGAAGTCCCCCTCACCCCTTTTATTAAAAGAGGGGCATCTTCTTTTTGTAAAGAGAGTTTATTCAGAGCATTTTCATAATAATGTTTTATATCTAATGATTTATTGTAATACCTAACTCCTTCTTTTTCTATACCCTCTTTATTCTTTTTAAATAGCTTTTCTTTTGTATCAGAAAAATAAAACATTTCTTTAGATTTTAGATTACATTCTTCACAGACAGGATATATTGTCTCTTTTTTACAGGAATCACAATAATAAAGAGGAAAGCTACTCCAAACTTTTCCCTCTGCACATGCTGTTTGTACGCTTCTTAATCTTCCTCCTTCTTTACCTATAGGAAATAAAACATTTGGGCTTCCGACTAATTTTCTAAGTTTAGCTTTTTCTGGTCTTCCCATACGGGTCCCGATAAATTCTCCTGCTTTATCTTTAATTTCAAATTTAGATAAAGAATTTATTGTCTCCAAAACAGAATTACCCCCTTCTAAAAGAGATTTGTTAAAAAGATCTTTAAAAGAAATATTCTCTTCATTAATTAAATTTTCATCAATTCCTAAATTTAAAAGAAGAGCTTTACTAATTTCTTCGTTTATTACTATATTCTCTAAAGTAACTTGGTGTTCTACTCCCAAAAGCTCTAATGCCCTTTTTCCAAGTTTAAATTTCTCTTTCTCAATCTTATTGTAAGGGAGAATAATTTTTTTGTTTATTTTTGAATTTTCAAGCCAGTTTATTAAATCAATAAAGTTCTCTTTCGAAATTTGCGTCCAGTAGAAAATATATTTTGGATGTAGAGGGAGGTTATATTTCTTGCTAAATTCAATTGCCTCTTCTAAAGAGACAGAAAAAGGATTTATCTTAGAATCTTTTTCCGCCTTTTCTCTTAGATCTAATTCCCACCATTCTTCAACATATCCGGGTTTGATTAAATTAGCATTTCTGTTTGCTAAATCACTAAATGGAAAAAGAATATCTCCCAAATAGATTATTTCTTCTATGTCTGAATAAAGATTTTTTGCATCTTCCAAAGAATTTAATTTTTTAACATTTCCATTAAAAAGTTTGACTATGGGCCCGTCAATAGAATCACAAACAGTGACTGCACACCCTTTAGTGGGTTTTTCTATTTTTAATTGTGTTCCTATTGCAATAAAACCGTCTGTGACCCCCATTGTTGCCGGATTAAGAGAGGTAGCGCTAAAACCAGAGACTCTACCCCGACCATACCTAAATCTAAAACCTCCTGATTTGGAGGGGTGTCCAAAAACAGGCCTCCCTGCAACCAAATCTTTTATATAAGTAGGGGAATCATCTGCTTTACCTTTATCTCTTTTTTCATGAATTTTTATATATTCTTCTAAGAAATCAAAACCAGTAGATTGTATCCCATTCTTCTTTGCCCTATTTAAAAGTCTAAACCCCTTCGCTGCTTTTTGCGCAAGCCCTTCTCCAATAATAAGACAAAAACCGCTTCTTAAGTAGTTTGTATCTACTCTCTCTAAATTTTTATAATTTGGAACTTCTATTTTTTCTGAAGCTTCTCCTGCAATTTGGATTGGTAAATGTTCTGCTAAAAAAAGAGTTTCTTGCTCCGTAGGCATATATTGTAAATTTGCAACCCTGTCGTGAAAATGTTCTAATTCAGAGTAAACTCTTTTTATTTCTTCAGGAGTAGGATCATATTTTGCAAATCCAAATGTTTCCCTAAGATAGTCTATAACAATTAAAACAACACAACTTGCAGTTGTTCCCGCGCTTCTAACAGGGCCAGAGAAACTTGCTTCAAGATAATCTTTTCCATCATGTGTTTTTCTGATTTTTAAACCAGTATATCCTTCTATAGGACTTGAAACAACTCCTAAGGTAGAATATGCAAAACCCACCCTAATCCCTGCATCCATTGCTTCCAAAAGGTTATTAAATGTACAAAATTTTTGTCTTGCAACTTCTTCAGCAATTTTAAAGACAATGGTGGTATCTAATTTCCCATATTCTTTCTCTAATTCTAAGATTCTCTCTGCAATTCTTGTTCCTTTCATCTGAGGATAAATTGTAGAAATTAATCCCACCACTTTTTCAGCCATACTCATAGCTAAAGGAATTTCTACTTCTGAGACAGGATCATATCCTTTAGAACGTGCAAGATTTGCAATAGAATAAACTCTGTCAACTTCTTTTTTTAAATTTTCAAAATAAATTTGAGTATCCATTTTAAAAGGGAATTATTCTAATTTTCTTTATTTTAAGATTATCCTTTTGTCCTGCTTCTATTAATTGAGCGTATTCCTTGGAAATTTTGCTTAAAGGGAGATAGTGTCCATTAAATAATACCTCGGGATCAACATATCTAAATTTCTTCTTTAATTCTATTCCAAAATCATCTTCAAAAATATGAAATCCGTTTTTTAATAAGTTTAAATTTTGGAGAATAAAGTTGTTTTTAGAAGAATATAAAGAATCAAGAAGATCTTTCTCTGGTTTTTTTAAATCTTCAAGTGAAATCAATTTTTTATTGAGGGCCTCTCTTAAAACCCCAGATAAAATGTAATATCTTGTTCTTGCTTCCTCCCCTCCCCAGTCTTCTCTTTGGAGGCGAGCATATTCTTCTCCAAACTCCCTTGCTGTGTCCTGATTCATAAATAAAATTTGATTATTTCTCACCGAAAGATTAGATAAAAATTTCTTCGCTAATCCTTTAGAGTGATTTAATGCACTCTCTCTTAAACTATAATCCAGCCTATCTGCACATAAACTAGGAACTTCTCTTTCTAAAAGATTAAATTTCTTATAATCAGAAATATAATTTATGTCTAAATTATGTTTTTTTAAAATTTCTGGAATTTCTGAATTCATCAAAAAATCCCTATGGGATTTGTCTTGATAATCTTCTTTAGTAGGATCTCCAATTGTCCAGTCAATTACATGAGAAAAAGCAGTGTGAGAAACATCATGTAATAACCCTGCAACTTGCTCTTCTAAACTTGCTCCCAATTTCTTCAAAAGAAAAAATACTCCTAAAGAGTGTTCATATCTTGAAAAACCACGAATATGATAATATTCGTCAGGCATCCCTAGTTGAGAAATATCTTTTAATCTCTGAACAGAAGGGGAGTGGATCAAATCCAAAAAAATAGGGGAACTTACCTCTTGTATTCCATACAAATTGTCCTTAAATTTCATTTTTAGAAATTCCTCCTTCTTCTTTCTTTACTTCTTCAAAATCTAAGACTCTCATCTTCCTATTCTTCAAATTGAATATTGGAACCTTACAGTGATCGGGAATATTTCCAAATTTTTCTTGATAAGGGGTCATTTCTTCCCAACAAGAAACAGAAACAACTAAAATGTTATTATAATAAGAAAGACCATATTTATGGGTATGGGCCGAAACAAGAATATCTGGAATTTCCCTTATTAAAAGACCATCTTTTTCCAAAGGAAGATATTGGGTTGAAGAGTGAGTAGGGGCAAGATGCCTATTTTTTAAGAGGTATTTCATTATCTCTTCTGGACAATTCATTGCTCTCTTACGAATTAAAGAAGGGATGGTATTAGCATAATAAGGATAAGAAAAACCATGATAAGTTAAGACATTAAATCCAGAAAAAGATTCTTGTTCACCAATATTTACATAACAAGGATTAGGTGTGATAATCACATTTTCCATTTCGTAAAGAGGCCAAGAATATTTTTCATCTAAAAAAGGTTGGGGCTCCATTACTCTTACTCCGTCATGGTTTCCAGGAGAAATAATAATTTTTATATCCTTTCTTATTTTTCCCAGAAGCTCTGCTAAACCTATAAATTGTTCTTCTAAATCAGAAATTTCTAAATCTTTTTCTTGATTAGGGTAATTTCCAATGCCTGTAACAACATCTCCGACCAAAAAAAGATATTTTATTTTTTTATAATCTTGATCTTCTTTTAAAGACCCATTTAAATAATCAATAAATTTAATAAAATTTTCTTTCATAAAACGTTTACTTCCAAAATGCAAATCTCCTATAAAAGCAATTATTTCATCATTGGGAGAATATTTTCTTTCTAAAAGTACCGAATCTGGATAAATGATATCTTCTGCAAAAAAAATTTCTTCGTTTCCAGATCCTCTAAATCCCAGAATAGCGTCTAATGTAACATTTTCTGCCTTTTCATATAATTCTGCCTTATTTTTATTAATTAAAACTTTAATTCTTCCTGTAGAATCTTCTATTTCAAGTATGATATTTTTATTTTTTGTTACAGATTTTTCAGAAACAACCCCGATTATAGAAATTTTTTGATGATTCCCAAAAATCTTATTAATAGAAATTAAATTTTCTAACTCAGAATGTGATTGTAAAATTCCCTTCATCTCAATAAACCTATTTTTAAAATGGGTAACAAAATCTTGCACCTCGATTTTCTTATTAAAAGGGGCAATAGAAGAAATAACTTTTACTTCTCCCGAAGATTCATTAAGCAAAGTTTTTTTTGTTTTAGAGATTTCCCTCAAAGAAGAAGAAAAATCTTTTGAAGTAGCCCTCTCATGGGAAATTTCAATACTAAGTCCAAGTTTAATTTTAAGCCCTTCTAATTCCTCTTGATTTTTTCTAGGAAGCTCATAAAAAAATTCATTCACTTTCTCCCTATTTTCATAAAAGATACTCTTTGTTATTATATTTTGTTTAGTGTGATTTCTTATCTTTTCTATAATTAATTTTACTGATTCAATATCTGTAGTTTCATTAAATAAACTTAAAACTTCTTTATCAACTAATAAACCTTTTTCTAAGCAAAACTTCAAAATTTGTTTTGGATCCATTTTTAAATATAATTTAAAGAATTTTCAATTATTTCTTTGGTCTTTTCTGTGGTTTCTTTTGAGATAGACATCCTAATTTCCTTCATTCTTCCCCCTCTTCCCTTTGAAATAACTCTAACATTAATTATTCCAGCCATATCCCATTCTTGAATTATTTCTCCAACTCTTCTTTGTGTAAGAACTTCTAATTTGTTTTTAAGACATAATTGTTGATAAAAATCATATACTTCTCCAGTAAAAACAGGATTATTTCCTTTTTGATTTTCTAATAAATAGATTATTGAGCCTAAAACAACTTGAAATTGTTTTGGAGAAGAAACAATTGTATCTAAAATTTTATCTTTTTCTATTTTTTCGTTTGCATCATCTATGTGCTTTAATAAGATTTTTTTTGAACTATCTCTTTCTGCAAGCTCACCCGCAACCCGAAGTAAGTCTAATGCTCTTCTAGCATCTCCATGTCCCTTTGCTGCAAAAGCAGCACATTTACTTACTACTCCTTCTTGTAGTGCTCCTTCTTTAAAGGCCAATTCTGCCCTTTGATTTAAGATATCTTGAATTTGTAATGCATTATAAGGAGGAAAGAGAATTTCTTCTTCAGATAGGGAACTTCTTACTCGAGGATCAATTTCTTCCAAAAAAGTAAGATTATTGCTTATTCCTACTAAACAAATTTGAGATTTAGATAATTCTGAATTTAATCTAACTAAATTATATAAAAAATCGTTTGAAATTTTCTTAACAGTTTGATCAATTTCATCAAGAATTAAAACAATTAAATTTTTTTCGGAATCTATTGCTTCGATAAATTTACTATAAATTGCTTGGGTAGGCAAGCCAGTTATAGGAACTTCTGCTTGAGGCTTAAATTTTTTTATTAATTCTGCTAAAATTCTATATTCTGTATCTGAAACCTTTTTCAATTTACAGTTTAAATATTCTATTTTGAGCTTAAAAGTAGAATCTTTCTTAGCTCTTTTATATAGTTCTTCTTGAACATATTTCATAGCAAGAGTTTTACCTGTTCCTGTTTTGCCATATAAAAAAAGATTACTTGTCTTTTCCCCTCTAAGAACAGGTGCTAAAATTAGGGCTATTTGCTTTATTTGTTCTTCTCTATGGGGAATTTCGTTTGGAGCATAATTTGCTTGTAAGATAGATTTATCTTTAAAAATAATGTTTTTATCTACAGTATCAAAAATTTTTTCTATTTCTAATTTCATCTTTTTCACCCCCCACGTATATTTCCTGTGGAAATCTTAAACGAAGGTTGATTATCGATGAGAAAAAAAGAATCATTATATAAAAGATTATAACCACTAATAAAGAGAAACGCCTATATTTCCTGTGGAAACTTCTAAAAAAGAATTAATATACTTTGATATGATTAGAAAGATTATAATTAAGATAAAGTAAAAGTAAGAACAATTAAGAAAAAATTTTAAAAATCTAAATAAAATGAAAAATTATTCAAAGAGATTGATAATTTTTGTTTTTTTAGGAAATTAATTAAAAAAAGAAAAAAATAATAAAATAAATTAAAATTATTTTGAATTAATAGATTATTTTTAATTAAAATAAGATTATATATAATAAATAATATAAATTTTTATATAATAAATAAATAAATAAAAAATTTAAAATAATTATATATAAACATTTCTATAGGAAATTAAGGGGAGTGAGGGTTCTTTTACGATTAAATATTCTTATTTTTTAAGATTTTTAATAAAACTCCCTAAATAAACCTCTATATATTTTCACAGAAAAGTTTATAAATTATTTACTTTTATCTCTCATATGCAAAGTGAGAAAAATCCTTTCAATGTTCTTGTTGGAAAGATGATTGTAACAAAAGAAGGTAAAAGGTTGGGATTTGTTAAAGATATCACCTTTGAAACCCGAACAGGCGAGTTAATTGGTATTGTTATAAAAGATTCTACTCCTTATACAAGAAATTTGAATTTAGAAAAGACCTCTTCAGGGGAATTTTTAATCCCATACAGTTCAATAATTGCTATAGGTGATTTTATGATTGTTTCTGAAGAAGATTTAATTTAAATTAAATTATTGAATCATTTATATTATATCTCCCTATTTAGAAATATTATTCTCAATTTTCACCTAAATATTTAAAAATTAAAAGAGAATATCTTTTTTATGAAATTATTAGGTTTTAATTTTATCAAAATCAATTTAGAAAAAAAATCAAGTAATTTAAAAAATTTAAAGATTTCTACAAATATAACCCTTTTAGACATTAAAGAAGTTAAATCTAGCCTTTTTACTCCTCAAGAGATAATATTAAGCATAAACTTTGAATATTTAATTAATTATGAGCCAAATATTGCTTTTTTTAAATTTCAAGGCAATCTTTTGATTTCTTTAGATCAAAAAAGAGCAGAAGAAATTCTTGAAAAGTGGAAGGAAAAGAAACTTCCAGAAGAAGTTAGATTATCTCTTTTTAATTTTATTCTTAGAAAGTCTTCTTTAAAGGCACTACAATTTGAAGAAGAATTTAATCTTCCTCCACATATCTCAATTCCCTTATTTAAACGTTCTAGTAAAAAGAAAGATCTTTGATAATTTATTTTTATTAAAGTTAACTTTAAAAGAAGAAATTTCCTTTAAAAAAGATGTATATATCCAAAGAAAAAAAAGAGAAAATTTCTGAACAAATTTTAGCTTATTTATATTTTACAAATCCCAAACCTCTTTTTACATTTTATATAGCAAAAGAAATTGCTCGTGATGAAGAATTTGTCAAAAAACTATTAAAAGAGATGAAAAAGAAGGGACTTGTATTAGAAATTACTAAGAACCCCCAAGGAATAGATTATTTAAAAAGGAGCAGATGGAAGCTCAGCGAAAAGACATATCTTTTATATAAACAAAAACAAGCTTGATTAATTTTTATTAAATTATATATACTTTTAACAAGCTTAATCTTTTTATAGTTCTTGTTATTTGACTTTTTATGGAACAAATAAAAGAGGCATTCTCAAAGGTAAAACAAGATATTGATTCATTAAAGAAAGAGTTTTCTGATTTAAATAAAGAATTAATTGAAACAAGAGAAAGCTTGGTAGAAATTTGTAATATCTTAAGAAACTTCTCAAAAAGACTAGAAGACGAAAAACAATTTAATGAAATAAATATCAATAAACAATCTAAGGATTTAGAAGAGATAAGGAAGATGATTACTGAAAGAAAGGATACAACACATTTAATAGAAAAACCTACAGAAGCAAGAGAGATTCCGACAAACCAGCACATTAAAACCCCCCAAAACCCCCAAAAAGCCCAAAATTATGGCTTTTCCACAGGAAATGAAGGGGTTCCAACAGACAGACAGACAGACCAACAGACAGACCAACAGACACAAGAAAGTTCGTATAATAACAGAGAATCCCTTAATTTAAATTCTATTAATAATGCAGCACAAATTTTAGAATCTTTAGATAATCTAAAGAAAGAGATTAGATTAAAATTTAAGCGACTTACGGATCAGGAATTTTTAGTTTTTTCAGCAATTTATCAACTTTCAGAAGAAAAAGGTTATACAGATTATAAGAACCTTTCAGAGAGACTTCATTTAACAGAAAGCTCTATAAGGGATTATATTGGGAGACTGATAAAAAAAGGGATCCCCCTCGATAAAATTAAAATAAATAATAAAACTATTCATATTTCTATATCTCCTAACCTAAAGAAAGTAGCATCATTACCTACAATCCTTCAACTTAGGGCAATTTAATTATAGTTATTCGATTAAAGGAATAACTTTCTATTTCTTTCCTTGTGCTTAAAAATAAGCTTCACTTTAGGCTTTCCAGGCAGTTTTTTCTATTTTCAGTTTTTTTAATTTCCTCTCTATTTTAGGTTACAAAATGCTTTTTTATTTTTAGATAATATTTTACCCTCCTTTTTCGTCTTAATTCAAGTATTTTTTATTTTTATCATTTTAATTAACCCTCACTTTAGGTTTTTTTAATAGACTTTTTCTCATTTTTATTCATCTTTTCTTAATTATTCTCCTTTTCTAACTCTCACTTTTCCTTTTTTTAATCATTTTTGGCCTATTTATCCTCTTTTTTCGATTCTTTAGTCTCTCCTACTATCCTCACTTTCTGTTTTTTCAGCATTTTCTCTTTAATTTCTTCAGGTATAAATACTCTTTTTTTACCGTTCTTTTCAATGCTTTCTTCTATAACTCCCCCACTTTTTGATTTTATTGAATTTATTTGTCCCCTTATAGTGCTTTTTTCTTTTCCTAAAATTGTTGAAAGATCATCATATCCTAATTTCATATCTGCGTTTAATAAGATCCATAATATTGCTCTTTCTGTTATAGAAAACTGCTCTAAATTTGGTGTTTGGACACCTGTTTGGACACCTGTTTGGACAGTATAGACAGCTGTTTGTTTGTCCAACAGCTGTTTGTTTGTTTTAAACAGCTGTCTAGGTTTAAGCTCATTCATTATAGAAAGAACATTTTTTATTGCTTCTAAATCTTCTTTAATCGACGATAATTCTGTCCTAACCTCATCAATTTCTTTTTTTTGTAAATTTCTTTCAGAATCAAGGTGTTTTATCCACCCGGTTAAAGAAGTTATATCTTTTTTAACAAATTCAAAACCCTTTTTTGTATCATCTCTTATTTTTTCATCCTCTTTTTTCCAAGAAAACCACCTAAACATAAAGTATATTATAATATATAGTTTAAAAATGTTTTGCTTTTATATTCGTTAAAAAAAAGATTATCTCTAATTTTAGCTTTAATTTATCTATAACTCTTATTCTATTCCAGCACATTTTTTTATCTCAAAAAGAGGGTGTTTGTCAAAAAAATTAAGGCAAAACAGGCTGTTTAAACAGCCTTAAACACATATAAACAGCTGTTCAAACACAAAAACAACTCTTTAAACAGCTGTTTATTAATTTAAACAACAATTAATTAATCGTCGATAAAATTCCTTAAACACCCGTTTAAGACATCTTTTTCCTCTTTTCCAGCACATTTTTATTTTTTTGGACCCTTTCTTCAATGATTCAGCACATAACAAAGCTAACCTAAGTACAAACATGCAGGTAAAAATTTAAATTAAGAAATTTTTATCGCAAAAAATATGTTCTTGAACTCTTTTTTGTTTTATGCAAATTCTTAAAAATATACTTTTCTTTTGATTAAAAATGATTAAACTAACTAAACTTTTGAGATATAAAAACAGGCCAAAACCTTTATTTCATCCAGGAGAATTAGTAATCTATAATCCTT
>CAYZYU010000004.1:11392-42866 GCA_964482915.1 Candidatus Woesearchaeota archaeon | reverse complement strand
CAGATTTATGCCTTGTCCCTGTTTCTCTTGTGCTTATCTCTGGATTTGGTGAAAGAAAAGAATTTCCATATAAAATTTTCTTTGCATTTCCTGAAAGTATAATTGCTCCATCCATCTTTGCAAGTTCAACCAATTTCTGAGGAGTAAACTTAGAATGAATCCCAAATCCTTTCTGATAAGCAGAAGATAAATTGCCATTATCTATAACAATTAAAGCTCCCATACCTGCATTAAGTAAATCATCCATAGCAACTCTTATTGAAGTACCAGGAGCAACCATCTTAAGGACATTCATAAAATCTTTTTCAATAACAGTTTTTTCTTGTTCACCTTGCGGAATGAACAAATCACCTATCTCTTTATTTTCATCCATAAAAAAAGGTATAAAAAATACATATATAAACTTTTATGAGAAAATAAGCAACTAAAGAGTAGATGCGTAAATCAAAGGTAAGGCAATTGTGCTATCACATATAACATCTACGAATCTAGCTTTGGGATTCATCTTTCCCCAAGAAATGCCCTCTTTCAAAGGAGCCCCAGAGCTACCTCCAGATTCTGCTCTATCTGTAGTTATTTGAATACCATAATCTGCTCCTTTAGAAAATTGCAAAGATTGCTGTATGAAATTTTTTGGCAATCCTCCCCCAATATAAATAACCCCATTTTTCTTAGATGTCCAAGCAATATCAATAATTTCGTTCATATCTCCAAAAACTTCTACTTTAGTCTTACCTTTTCCACCCACAATTCTTCCCCACATCATCAGCCCAATACCAGAATCTGCTATACCTGGACAAAATATTGGAATTTTCTTTTCATAACATTTAACTAATATACCTTTTCCTCCTTGCTTTGAAGCGAGTTCTCCAAGTTTCCATAGGAATTCTTTGATATTTTCACATTTTTTTATCTCTTCAAAATTCTTTTCAAAAAAATCTTCCAATTTCTCATAAACTTTATTAGACATCAAAATATTATAGATTCTATCCAACCCTTTTTCATTCAAATAAATATCATCCACCAATTGATCATTATCAATTTTATAGTGTTTTTCTCCTATTGCTTCTATTAAATCGTGAGTAAGATTGGCTCCTGTGGTTACAAACACATCAACTTCATCTAAAATATCTAATATAACTTCCTTCATCCCAGCAGGAACCATTGCTCCTGCAACTCCAAAAAATACTTTACATTCTTTATCTTTAAACATCTCTTTCATAATCTCTGAAGCAAGAGCTATATTTCCTGCACCAAAACCTGCTCCTTCCATTTCATGAACGAGCTCTGAAACCTTCATATTTTTTTTAATTTTTATAGGCCTTACTTCTTTCATACAATTAACATAAAGTATGGTTTTAAAAAGCTATTTATTAACAAAAATATCCTAGAAAACAACCTATAACTTGTACTATCAAAATCTTTTTAAACAAAAAACTCCCTATAAGATTACAATGAACAAATGGCTTGAGTTAATTCTGGGAGTTATTCTTCTTGTAGGAGTCATAGCTTTAGTATTTCCAGGGATGCCTTTAGATTCTTGGGGGATTGCAGCTTGGATTGTCCTAAAAGGAGCATTAACTTGGATTGTAGCAATAGCAGGATTAATTCTTATAATTTTAGGAATAAGTGAAATAAAAGGTTAAATGTGATTTACTTTAAAAGAAAAATTAAACTACCTTCTATTATCGCTGCAAGTATTAAAAGAGGAATAATAACAAATATAAAAACTCTCAAAGAATTAATAAAAAAATTCTCAAAGGTCTTCATCTTCTCTTTCTTAAATAAAACTGTTCCAAACTTTAATCCCATTCCAAATGAGATAAAGATAGCAGGTAATTCAAATATACCATGTGGAAGAAGGCTTAACAAGGAACTTAATCCTGAAGATGAAACTGCAGAAGAAGAGACATACCCTACCACATATCCATTAACAAGGGTAGATAAAACTGGGAATATTCCAATTGCAAAACCATAAATTAAACCCATAAATCCTACTTTAATATTATTAAAGAAAATAAAGAGAATCATTTGCAAGGAAGACATATCTTCTGTCTTTACTAGTATCTCTTCAATATAATCTAAAATTATCTTAATGACTTCAGGGGGTTGAAAAATAAATCCAATAAATGCTGAAACAAAAAATAAAATAGTGATAATCCAGATAAACTTCTTTGACTCTTTAATATAACTCCAGCTTTTAGCATAGTTATCAGAGAAGAAATTTATTTTCTTTTTATGAATCTTCCTCTTTTTCTTCATAGTTAAAATATGGAATAATTATATATAAATCTAACTAAAATGCTGTCTTATAAATCTGGTTTTGTTTCTATATTTGTTTACTAAAAAGAAACCATAAAAGAGGCCCGCTATTAAACCTCCCAAATGTGCAATGTTTCCTATAGGCAATTCAACAAACAATCCAATAATTACAAGCGGTATTATTGCTACTATAGGAAGTAACCAGAAGGACATCTCTATAGGTACACTTATCTTTCTTGTTTTTTCATTGAAAGAAAGCATTGAAAATATAGCCAAGAAGATATAAACAGTCACAACAATGTCTATAGCCCCAGTTATTGAAGATGAAGGAGAGATATAATTAAATATTGCCTGAAGGACTATTACTATCAAAGGACCTGCTATCAAATAAACTTTCTTGTTTGGTATAAATACTGCTAACATACCTGCTAAACCAAATATTGCTCCGCTGGCTCCCAATGCTAGAGTCTCGGGGGTCCCGAAAATCCTTGCTCCTATTACACTCTCTCCTAAGAAATAGGCAAATAGAGAATAGAATAATCCTGCAAATATTCCGGATATAAGATAGAACCAAAGATATCTCTTGCGTCCAATTATCTTCTCCACAATTGAACCTATAAAAAATAGTGAAAACATATTGACGAAAAGATGGAAAAAATTTGCATGCATAAACATGCTAGTCAGCAATGTCCAAAGGTACTTTCCATGCATGATATCAGAAGGGTTCAATGCAATATAGTTTATGAACGAAGGGTTCAAGTCTATAATTATTGTAAATAAAATAAAAGCTACAACATTTACCATAATAAAAATGGTATTCAAACTTAAAGAATCAAAAAAATTCTTTTTCCTTTTGGGTTGAACTTGATAAACATAAACCATTTTAAATAAAATTCACTTTATTTCTTTTTTGAAGATTTTTTTGAGAGAGCCTTATTATTTTTCTTACTCTTCTCTGATTTCTTAGTTGATTTTTTTTCTGATTTTTTCTTTGTAGAATCTTTTTTCTTTTTTTCTTTATCTCTAGATTCCTTATGCAATCTCCTTAATTCTTCTCTCTGTTTTATCTTCTCAATCTGAATCTTCTTAATTTCTTTCATTTTTATCTTCTCAAGCTTTGCTTTTTCTAATTCTATTTGTTCGTCAATCATTTTTAATTTATTCTCTAATTTTTCTTCATTTTTCTTAAATTCTCTAAGAACTTTCTCATTATCTTTAGCAGAAAATACTTCTCCACACTCATTACATGTAAAATCATGAAGCATTGCATTCTCTTCATTGAATTCTATATTGCATCTCTCACAAACATAAAATCTCTTTGTCTCCCTGCTTTTTATCTGATTCTTCATCTGGGTCAGATTCTTCAAAACTAGTTCCCTCAAAAATTCTAAAGATTTCAGAACTTCAATCTTCCAAAAATAAGTATACCATCCTTTCTTTTTGTCTTTCTTTCTTATAGAAGAAACAAGTCCATGATCTGATATTTTATATAAAATATTTCTAGCCTGATTAATAGTTAAATCTAATTTCTTAGCAATGATAAATTCATTAACGTATTTATCTCCTTCGAGAAGATTAACAATTGCCTCAGCAGGTTTACCTACAACAATAGAAATTACCTCATTCAAAAAGTTTTTTAGCATCAAAATAATAAAAATAATTCTATTATATAGTTTTCTATTCCAAAAACTGGGAAAAATAAAAGTTTTTAAACCTATATTATCTCTTATATATATCAAAAAGAGTATATTAAGAATAAACTAAAAATGGGATTATTCAGTAGAAAAGAAAACAAAGAGGGGATGATAAAAAAACCTGGAACTAGTGTTCCAGAATTACCTGAATTACCAAAACTTCCAGAATTACCCCCTATGCATGAGCTTTCTCACGAAGAAGATCATTTACCTCAATTACCAACATTTCCAAATAATTCACTAGGAAACAAATTCTCACAAAATACTATTAAAGAAGCTGTAGCTGGGAAAAAAGAGGAGAAAGAGGATTTTGAAGCAGATGATTTCCCTGAGCAACATGGTGGAATGATGCAAAAACCTCTGAAAAAATCTTTCAGCCAAGAATATGAAAATTATCAAGATAGACAACCTCCTAAACTTGTAAAGAAATCTTTCACACAAAATTATGACGAGAATGGAATGCCTCAAAAGACTTTCGCGGAAGAAGAAGAGCCAGAAGTAGAAGAGGAAGAAGAAAGATTACCTCCCCCTCCAAAGATAGCTAAACCAACTAGAACAAAAGAGATAACACAAGAATTCGCAGTTAAGAGTTACATGACTAAAAAAGCAGAGCCTGTCTTCATAAGAATAGATAAATTTGAAGAAAGTATGAAAGTATTTCATACCATAAGATCACAAATATCTGAAATAGAAACTCTCATTAAAGATACAAAGGATATAAAGACTAAAGAAGAGCAGGAACTTGCTTCTTGGGAAAAAGAAATACAAAAAATAAAAAATGAGATAGAGAAAGTTGATAATGAAATCTTCTCTAGAGTAGAATGAAAGAAGAAAGTATTTTCCATATAAAAGTGAATTATGACGAAGCTGTTGAATCTAAAAAAGATATTCTTTCTTCAGAAAGAGACTTTCTAAACGTTCTTAGAATATTAAAAAGATATGATCTTTTAAGAAGAGAAGAATTAACTAATAAATTACGTATACAAAATAAAATAAGAGATCTTAAAGCAAATTTGACAAGAATTAATAATATTCTTCCAAAAATAAAACTTCCAGATATACTAAAAAAGAAAAATGAACCTGAAAAAGAAGAGATAGAAGAAGTAAAGGCGATAAAGACACCAATAAAGGTAAGAGAACATACAGATGAGGATGATTTGGAGAGACAATTAAGAGAAATTCAAGAAAAGCTTAGTAAGTTAGGATAAACAATATTTTTAAAAATAAACTACTTCTCTGGATAGTATGATAACTAGAAAAGAATTAATAAAAAAATACATTGATTTTTTCAAATCAAAAGACCACAAGGAAATACCAAATTCATCATTAATTCCAGAAAATGATCCAACAGTATTATTTACAACAGCAGGGATGCATCCATTAGTTCCTTTCCTTCTTGGACAGAAGCACCCATTAGGTAAAAAATTGGTAGGTCTTCAAAGATGTATAAGAACAGGAGATATTGAGGAAGTTGGTGATGAAGTACATCATACTTTTTTCGAAATGTTAGGAAATTGGAGTCTAGGAGAGTATTGGAAAAAAGAAGCAATAAAATATAGTGTAGAATTTTTAACAAAAGAATTGAAAATACCTAAAGAGAAATTAGAAGTCAGTTGTTTTAAGGGAGATAAAGATGCTCCAAAAGATACTGAATCAGAAAAAATATGGAAATCTGAAAAGATAAGTAAGATAAAATTCCTTTCAAAAGAAGATAACTGGTGGGGACCTGCAGGAAAAACTGGGCCATGTGGTCCAGATACAGAGATGTTTGTGAATAATGTTGAAATATGGAATGATGTATTTATGCAGTATTATAAAAATGAGAATGGAGAATATATTTCTGCAAAGCAAAAAAATATTGATACTGGAATGGGTGTAGAAAGAACAATTGCAATTTTAAACAATATAAATGATAACTACCTCACAGAATGCTTCAAGCCAATTGTCCAAAAAATAGAAGAATTATCCAAGAAAAAATATGGAAAAGATAAAGAAACTACAAAATCTATAAGAATAATTGCAGATCATATAAAGGCAGCAATATTTATAATTTCAGATGGAATAACTCCAAGCAATACCGAACAAGGATATATCTTAAGAAGATTAATAAGAAGGGCAGTAAGATATGGACAATCTTTAGGAATTAAAGAAAATTTTACATCTAAATTAGTTGAGCCTACAATAGAAATATATTCGGATTATAAAGAGTTAGTAAAAAATAGAAACAATCTTATTACAGAACTCGATAGAGAAGAGACAAAATTTAGAAATACTCTTGAACGTGGTTTAAATATTTTTGAAAGAATAACTAAAGATAAGAAAGAGATATCTTGTAAAGATTCATTTTTATTATATCAATCTTATGGGTTTCCTGTTGAAATGATTGAAGAAGAATGTAAAGCAAGAAAGATAAAATTTTCAAGAAAAGAATTTGATGAAGAATGTAAGATACATCAAGAAATTTCAAGAACTGCTGCAGAAGGAAGATTCAAATCTGGACTAGCAGACCATAGTGAAGAAACTACAAGATTACATACGGCTTCACATTTACTTTTAGCTGCAATAAGAAAAATATTCAAAGATGATTCTATACATCAAAAAGGATCTAATATAACCGCAGAAAGGTTAAGATTTGATTTTAATTTTCCAAGAAAATTAACAGATGAAGAATTAAAGAAGATAGAAGATGAGGTAAATTCTAATATTAAAAAGGGATGTAATGTTATAAGAGAAGAAATGAGTCTTAGTGAAGCAAAAAAAAGAGGTATAAGCGGGGTATTTGAACATAAATATGGAGAGATTGTATCAGTGTATACAATCGGGGAATGTTCTAAGGAGATTTGTACAGGCCCTCATGTAAAAAATACTTGTGAATTAAATAAGTTCAAAATAATAAAAGAAGAGTCCTCTTCTAGTGGGGTCAGAAGGATAAAAGCAATACTAGAATAAAGTTAGCTATAATATTTTTCACTCAAACCATATTTTTTCTTAAGATTATCCAACATCATCTTTCTTATAGGGCCTATTAATCCAGAATCTTCTACAAAATCTCTTATTTTAATTAATCTATCTGCATCTCTATACTCTTCAAGCCCTTTTTCTATGGATTTTCCATTATTTATTAGATATATTTGAGGTTTAGAAGAGAGTTTTCCTACTCCAACATAAGATATTTCGCTATCTGTTATTATTGAGGGTGCAGTTGTTTCTACAAAACAATATCCACTTTCCATTAAGCTTTCTTCTAAAGGACATTTTAACCCCAAAGCTTCATGATTCTCAGGTGGATAATAAAAAAATGAAGTTCCATACCCTAATCCTCTTAATAAGAATGCTAATAATTCTGTTTTCTCTCCACAAACTCCTTTCAGATCATAAAGAACTTCATAAGGATATCTAGAATAATTAACTTTAGTACTTCCAAAAAGAATTGTCTTATTTGAGGCTCCAAATGGAATATTCTGGACAAGACTAATTGCAATTCTCATCTGGTCATCTCTATCATTTGTAATATTTTGTATTTTAATTACTAGGGGCATCAGGAATTTAGCTTGTTCTTCTTCATCAATTGCTCTCAAAGTAAAATTTATTATTGAATAGCTTGTGTTAGGAGAAGTATAAATCGCACGAGGTATATTAGAACTATAATTCTTAAATCCTTCATAAACTACAAAATCTATATAGGATTTTTCTCCTCTAAGAGTATAATTTAATTGTATTTTTTTATAACCAGTATTATACTTAGAAAAGCATATATTCTTATTTGTCCCCCAATCTTCAGGGCATCCACAAGTAGATGCTAATTCAATTAATTTACCTTCATCGCAAAAATAAGGTTTAGTAGAAGAACACGAATTATACATTGTTCCATCTCCGCAAAAACCATCTGTTTCTTTAACAGAGCTATTCTCTAAAAACTCGAAAATATCAAAAACCCCTGAAAATAAAAAAAATAAAATAATTGCAAAAAAAGTTAATATGAAATATTTCTTATAAGGAGACTTTACTTTCTTATAAAAACCAGAATAGGCACCTCTATTATCATTCATAATTTAATTAGAAAAATAGGATATAAAAACCTGATTATTTAGTATAGAATTTAAGAATTACTCCAAATATATTCCGGGTTTTCCTGGCTTGGATTTCTTTGAAATACCCTTAGGATCATATTTCTTAGGATCGTTAACAGTAAAAATATTAATTTCCTTTCCCACTCTTAAGCTTATCTCAGAAGAATCATAAAATTCTTTTTCATTTGGAAGAACATAAACATAAATCTTGCTTTTTTTCTCACCTTTTGATTCAACAATCTTTTGTATATTAAGTATATCTGCTACAATACTCTCCATCGCTTCTTCTTGTTTATCAAATTTAGAATCAATCTTCTTCTCGTCCACATTAGGCCAGTCACTTAAAGAAATGAATCCTTTATTTTCTAGTTTATCCCATAATTCCTCTGTAATATGAGGACAGAAAGGATGTAATAATTTCAAGCTTTTATTTAAGATTTCTTTAGAACATTCTTGAGGCAAAGAATTAAACAATTCTCTAATCTTTATTATTGCCAGGTTATACTTAAAATTTTCAATTTGATTTGTTACTTCTTTTATTATCTTATTTAGTTTGCTTTCTGTCTTTGCATCAGAAGTCTTTATTATCTTAACATTCTCGAAATATTCATATAATTTAGTTAAAAACCTATAACTCCCAATCAAAACCTTTTCATCCCAGTTAGTATCTGAATCAGGAGAAGCAAAACTCATCAAAGATAATCTCAGGGAATCAGCACTATAGTTTTTGATTATATCCAAAGGATCAATAACATTTCCTAAACTTTTAGACATTTTACTACCATCTGCTCCATGTAACATGCCCTGATGGAATAATTTTTTTACAGGTTCATCGAAATCCAACAATCCTAAATCTCTTAAGAATTTAGTATAAAATCTACAATAAATTAAATGCATACAAGCATGCTCTGCACCCCCAATATATTGATTAACAGGCATCCAATATTTAACTTTATTTTTATCAAAAATTTCTTTGTCGTTTTTTGGATCACAATACCTCAAGAAATACCAAGAAGAATTGACAAAAGTATCCATTGTATCAGTTTCTCTTCTTGCTTTTCCTTTACACTTAGGACATTTAGCATTTATCCATTTTTCATTAGTAAGAAGAGGATTTCCTTCACCGAATTTTACTTCCCTTGGCAATTTAACAGGTAAATCTTTCTCATCAATAGGAACTATACCACATTTTTCACAATAAACAATTGGGATAGGAGTTCCCCAATATCTTTGTCTTGAAATTAACCAATCTCTTAACTTAAATTGTACAATTTTTCTCCCAAGATTTTTCTTTCTTAAATATTCTGTAATTTTCTCTTTAGCTTCTTCATTATTAATTCCATTAAACTCCTTAGAATTGACTAATTTTCCTTTTTCTGTATAAGCATGAGTCATTTTCTCAGATTTTTCAATCTCTTGTCCAATGGGGTCTATAACTACTTTTATTGGGATTTCATATTTCTTTGCAAATTCAAAATCCCTTTGATCATGTGCAGGTACAGCCATAACCATGCCTGAACCGTAATCTGCAATCACAAAGTTCCCAGCATAAACAGGGACCTTTTCTTTAGTGATTGGATTAATTGCATAACTTCCTGTAAATACTCCCTCCTTTTCCATATCTTCCAATTCTTTTTCTGAAACAGATTTTAATCTTTTCAAAAATTTTTCAACTTCTTTTTTCTGCTTTTCATTAACCAATTCGAATAACCTGGGATGCTGTGCAGAAACTACCATAAAAGTAACCCCAAATAAAGTATCCGGACGTGTTGTAAAGACAGGCCATTTCTTCCCGTCAATTTCAAAGTCAATTTCTGTACCATAAGATTTTCCAATCCAATTTTTCTGCATAAGTTTTGTTTTTGCAGGCCATTCTAAACTATCAATTTTATCTAAAAGTTCCTCCACATAATCTGTAATTTTAAAAAACCACTGCTCAAGATGTTTAATTTCAACTTCTGTAGTCTCATGTCTCCAGCATTTTCCATTATGAACTTGCTCATTTGCCAAAACTGTTTGACATTTAGAACACCAATTAACAGGGGATTTTTTTCTATAAGCAATACCTTTCTCAAGCATCTTTATGAAAATCCACTGGTCCCACTTGTAAAAATTAGGGTAAGAAGTATTGACTAATCTTGACCAATCATAGCTAAATCCAAGACTTTTTTGCTGTTTCATGAAATTAGCAGCAGATTTTTTTGTATAATCTTCTGGATGTGTTTTTTCTTTTATGGCGGCATTTTCAGCAGGCAATCCTAAGGCATCATAACCCATTGGATATAAAACATTAAATCCATTCATCCTCTTAAACCTAGCATGGATATCTCCTATAGTAAAATTCAAAGCATGTCCTACATGTAATCCTGCAGCAGAAGGATAAGGAAACATCTCTAGGACATAATACTTGGGTTTCTTGGATTTCTCATTAACTTGAAAGGCATTCTCATCTTCCCATTTTTTCTGCCATTTCTGTTCTATTTTATGAAAGTTAACTTCCTTATCAGATTTATTTTCTTTATCTTTTGTCATGAATTAATCATTATTCAGGAACTTTTAAATATTCTCCTAATTTATTATAGAGATGAATAAAATACAAGCGTATCTTATTGGAGAAATTATCTCGACAAACGAAGCAGATGCATTTACATTGTATAAAAAATCCAATTTTGGACAACCAGTTGGACAAAAAATACAATATGCTTTATCAGAAGCTCTTTATCTTGTTGAAAAAGGTAAGATAGAAGTGATAAAAAACAAAAAGATAATAAAATTTGAAGAATTATTCAGATTATTAAAAAAAATTGATTCAAAAATCCAATTAAAATATGCTGTTTTCAGAGATTTACGTGATAAAGGATATGTTGTAAAGACAGCACTAAAATTCGGAGCAGATTTTAGGGTGTATGAAAAAGGAACAACTCCTGATGAAGAGCATGCAAAATGGATTGTTTTCTGTGAGCACGAATCAAAGAATTTTTCTTGGCATGAATTTGCTGCAAAAAACAGGGTTGCCCACTCCACAAAAAAGAATCTTTTGCTAGCAATAATCGATGAAGAATCTGATGTTTCTTATTATGAAGTAAGCTGGGTGAGAACATAAAAACTCTAAACATAAATCTTTATAATCCAGAACCTTCTTGTAAATTAATGCCTACTCAAGATGCATCAAAAACGAGGGAGAAGATACTTTCTATATTAAGAATGAAAGGACCTACTCTCCCTGTTTTTATCTCCCAAGATACAGGAATAAGCATGCTTTTTGCATCTGCTTTTTTATCAGAACTTCTTTCTGACAAACTAGTAAAAATGAGCCATATGAGAGTTGGAAATTCCCCTATCTATTATATACCTGGACAAGAAACACAATTAGAAAGATTTGGAAGCTATCTTAAAAGCAAAGAAAAAGAAGCTTTTTTACTTCTTCAGGAAAAGAAATTTCTTAGAGATGCTGACCAACCTCCTGCAATAAGAGTGGCTCTGAGAGAAATAAAAGATTTTGCATTTCCATTTAGAAGAGCGAATGAGACATTCTGGAGATATCTCACAGCAAAAGAGTCTGAATTCAGAACAGATGTAAAACCAATAGAAGAGCATGAGTATAAAGAAGCGAGACCAAAACCATTTGATAAAAGAGAAAGAGAAATAGGAGCAAAGATAATCAAAGATATTGATATAGAGGAAATAGAAGAAATAAGAAAAGACAAAGAAGTATTTGAAAAGAAAAAAGAAATTGAAATAGAGATTGAAGAAGAGATAGAATCTAGCAAAGAAGCTGAAGAGAAAGAAGAGTATATTCAATTACCAGTACCTACTCCTGAAAAAACAAAAGAAGAGCACGAAAAAGAAAAGAAAAAAGAGAAAGAAAAATATGAAAAACCAGAAAAACAAAAATCCAAGGAAAAATCAAAAACAGAAAAGATAACAAAGAAAAAAACTTCTGCAGCACAAAAACAGGATGATAAATTTTTCAATAAAATAAAAGAATTTCTTTCAAAAGAAACTATTGAAATAATAAATATAGAAAGTTTCAACAAAAACGAGATTCACTTAAGGATAAAATCAGAGGGAAAAGAGAAACTACTTGTCGCATATAACAAAAGAAAAATATCAGACACAGATATAATAAATGCAAACAAGAAAGCCTCCCAACTTAATTTAAAATATGTAATCTTAAGCATGGGAGAACCATCCAAGAAACTTACAAGCTTGATTGAAGCTTCGCAAAATCTTGATAAGATGGAAAAGATTGAGAAATAAACAATAAATTTTATCTAAATTTCATCATCTTTTTCTTTCCGAACTTCTTCATCATCTTCTGCATCTGCTTCTGTGAGAAACCTTTGGACATGTCCATATTATCTATTCCTCCCTTAATCAAGTCCTGAAGCATTTTGTATTGTTTTAGTAATGCTCTGATATCGCTGTTATTAACACCTGCTCCTTTTGCAACTCTTCCTATTCTTGAAGTTTGCTTATCAAACAATTCTGGATTTTCTCTCTCTTCTTTAGTCATTGATTTCAATATATGCTCCCACTTTGCAATTTTTTCCTGTTGAGTGTCCAGCATTCCATCAGGAATCTTTGCCTTACCAAATCCGGGAATCATTCCTTTAATTTTATCAAATCCTCCAAGTTGATTCATTGATTTGACCTGCTCAATAACATCTTCCAAAGAAAGTTTACCTTCTTCCAGTTTCTTCTGCATCTTCTCCTGCTGTTTTTCATCTGTCACAGACCTTATCTTTTCAATCAATGCTTGCAAGTCGCCCATCCCTAAAAGCCTAGATAAGAAGCTTTCAGGATTAAATTCCTCAATATCATTTATTTTTTCACCTGTTGTAATATAATAAACTCCTGCCTTTGTCTCAGCACAAGCAGTTAATGCTCCCCCTCCTTTTGCAGTTGAATCCATTCTTGTTATTATTACACCAGAAATTTTCAAAGCTTCCTGGAATTCACTTGCCTGTTTCTTTGCAGCCTGTCCAATATCTGCAGGCATTACCAAGATTGTCTCTGTTGGTTTTGTTTCTTTGTTCAATTCTTTTATCTCTTTAATCAATTCTTTATCTAAAGTGTGTCTTCCCGCAGTATCAATTAAAATTAAATCATATTTTTTCAAATCATGTTTCTTCTCAAATTTCTTCCAAGTCTTAACAGCATCTGTTTCATCAAAATCTACAAAGTAAGGAATATTATTTTTCTTAGCAAGCTGTTCTAATTGCTCTTTTGCAGCAGGTCTGTGAACATCCAAACCAACCATAATAACTTTTTTTCCTCTTTTAGAATACCAGTTACCCAATTTTGCTATTGTGGTTGTCTTTCCTGCACCATATAAACCTAAGAACATTATTCTAGATTGTTTTCCAGAAGGCAATTCAAGTGTCTTATGCTCTCCAAGAATCTTGACCAACTCATCATGAAGTAATTTAATTACATGTTCTTTTTTCTCAATCTCTTTGATTCTCTCATCATAAGCTGCTTTCTTTATCTTATCTGAAATTTCCTTTACAAGAAGAATATTCACATCAGCTTCAATTAGTGCTCTTTGAAGCTCCTTAACCACACTTTCAACCAGATTTTTATCTAAAAATAAAGCATTAGCTATCTTATCTCTTGCTTTTCTCAATGCATCTCCAAGTTTCTCTAGCATAGAAAAACTAGCAAGTTATAGGTTAATAAAGTTTGGGTTTGGAAGATTTAGGGGTAATAAAATTAGTCACAAATGGCAGAAAAATCTCCTCTTTTCAAAGCTTCTTCAAACCTTTCTTTGGTACTAAAAATATATTCACAATGTTCTCTTCTTTTATCTCCTAAGTTTTGATTAATATGATGATATTTCATTTTTGCTTCTCCATACATTTTTAAGAAAACCCCTTGATAAAAATTCGCAAGTTCATTATCAGAAATTCCATTATGCATCAATCCTTGGTTAACATTCTTATGAATTGCTTTGTAATACTCTCTAAAAATATTCTCATCTATCCCAGATTTAATCCTATCACTAATTTCTACCCAATTTTTTTTAAATTTACTAACTTCATCTCGACCTTTTAAATAAGTAGTTGTTACAAGAAGATAATTCATTATAGGAACTATTTGGGGATTTTCCTCATTCTTTTTTATTAACTTAGTAATTAACCTTGTTCTCTCAAATATATCCTCGATTATTTCAAGATTATTCATGAATTTATTGAAAAAATAATTAGTTTATAATCATTTAGTAAATTAGGAATACATTTTAAAATTAAATATTTTTAATTTGTCCATGCCGTAATGGGACAATGGTACTCCACACTAATAGATATATAAATATAACTTTCTTAATCAAATTATGAAAAATAAAATAAGAGAAGCTGCATTAAAAAGGTGGAATAAAGTTCTTTTACAAGAAACTTTAAGGATACCAAAAAATAAAAATTCCCTGTTGCAAAAAGCAGCTCTCTGTGGATTTATTGCTGGAGATGGAAGTGTCCTTATTATTAAATCAAAAAATGGAAATTTTAGCCGTTATAAGTTAGACTTCTTTGCTGATGATAAGAAAATGCTTGATACTTATATTAATTTTATTCAGAGTATATATGGAAAAACTCCAACAATAAGCAGAAGAGATAATGTGTTTGTAGCTAGAATTAATCATAGATCTGTTCTTTTGGACTTACTTAAATATTCAAAATTCGGGATTTATACTTGGTCTTTTCCAGAAGATTTATTTTTAATTAAAGGTGCTAAAGAAAATTGGCTTCGTGCTTTTTTTTCGGCCGAAGGTTATGTAAATGATAAAGTAATCAAAACGCAAAGTGTTAATTTACTCTCAATAAAGAGAGTCTCAGATTTATTAAATGAACTTGGAATCTCTCATGGTTATTACACTTATACTCCAAAGAATGTAAATCATTCAACAGTTGGGATGATTTTCATAGGAAAACGTGATTCAAGAATGAAATATTATAAGAAAATAGGTTTTTGGCATAATAAAAAAGAAGAAAAGCTAAAGCAAACATTAGGTTTATAATAATCATATCTTATAAATTATCAAGCTGACGTTGAGCAGTGGTAGCTCGCTTGCTTGGAGAGCAAGTCTCCGCAAGGACATGCAAGTTCGATTCCTGCCGTCAGCGTGTTTTAAAGATTGATTTACGGTCGTGGCATTTATTTTTCACAACCCTAAACTTTCAACAAACTTATTCTTGTCAAATTTCTGTAAATCTTTGTATTCCTGACCAACACCAAGATATAATATCGGTTTTTCGGTTGTATAACCTACACTCAAAGCAGTTCCACCTTTTTCATCAATATCTGCCTTGCTTAAAACTATACCATCGATTTTTACAGATTGATTGAAAGTCTTTATCTGTTCAATAATATCATTACCAGTTATACTCTCTCCAACAAAAAGTTTTAAGTCTGGATTACAAACTTTTGCAACTTTCTCTATTTGCGCCATAAGGTTCTTTTCAGTATGCATTCTTCCTGCAGTATCTATAAGCACAACATCAATATGATTTTTCTCAGCATATTTTATTGCATCAAATCCAACAGAAGCAGGATCAGAACCATATTCGTGAGCTATTACCTCAATATTTAGTTTTACTCCATGTTTCTTTAATTGCTCAATAGAAGCAGCCCTAAAAGTATCTCCTGCAGCAAATATACAGGAAAGTTTCTTATCTTTGAACATATTTCCTAGTTTAGCAATTGTAGTAGTTTTTCCTGTACCATTAATCCCACAAAAAAGTATAACATAAGGTTTATGTTGTGAAAGTTTTTTATCTTTTATCTTTTCAATTATGTCAAATGGTTCAATTAATATCTTATAAATAATATCTTTGAGTGATTCTTTTATCTGTCCTTCAATCTCCTTCTTCAAAAATTCTTTACCCACAAGGTTTTCCCTAAGCTGTTTTATTATCTTTTCAGAAACTTCCAATGCAACATTATTTTCCAAAAGAATCATCTCCAAATCACTAGAATAAGCTTCAAAATCTTCTTCTGTTATCTTTACTTTACTTATCTTTGAGAAAATCTTACCAAAGAAACCTTTCTTTTCCTCTTCTTCTACTTTTATATCCTCAATTACTTTCTCGCTTATCTTTCTCTCTTCCTTATCAAAGACCTTAGGCTTAGCTTCAACATACTCGTGTTCTTCTATTGGCTTTGCTTCTTCTTTTATCTTTTCTATCTCTTTAATCTCTTTAACTATCTCTTCAGCTTCTTTCTTTTTTCCTTCTTTTTTTGTCTTTTCCTTTATTTTTGTCTCTTTAACTGGTTTTTCGAGCTTTTTTTGCTTTATTTTTTCCTTCTTTACTTCTTCTTCAACTTCTTCTACAACTGCCTTTTTTATTAGGCCCTGTGTCCAGTTTTTGAGCTTTTCTCTAAGTTTATTAAACATATTTTTACAAGCAAAGAATGAGTTATTAAGGTTTTGGTTTAATACATATATCTTATTAATCCAAATTTTTATAAAGAAAAGACGCTCTATTATACTATAATGAAAGGAATATTTGTAATACTTGATGGTTTGGGGGATTTACCTCATAAACTACTAAATGAACAAACTCCCTTAGAAGCTGCACAAACCCCTAATCTAGATTTTTTAGCTGCTAGAGGGCAATTAGGTTATGTTTATACTGTGAAACCTGGATTTATTCCTGAGTCGGATGAAGCAATAGTCTCTCTTTTTGGAAACGAATTAATATCCAGCACAAGAGGACAATTAGAAGCAAGAGGTAGCGATGTTAAACTTACAAGAGGAGATTTAGCATTTAGAGTTAATTTTGGTACAATCGATAATTTAGAACATGGAAATATTATAGATAGAAGAGCTGGAAGAACTTTAACAACTGCAGAAGCAAATGCATTAGCAAAAGCATTAAACAAAATTAAACTCCCTTGTCAGTTTGTCTTCAAACCAACTGTTCAACATAGAGCCGCTATTGTATTTAGAGGAGGATTTTCAGATAATGTCTCTGATACTGATACTACTTATAATGAAGGTATGACTTTAATCACAAATAAGATAATGAAATGTAAACCCTTAGATGATGATGAAAACTCTCAGTATAGTGCAAATATTGTAAATGAATTTTTAGAGAAAGCTTTTGCAATTCTAAACACACATCCAATTAATATTAATAGAGTTAAAAGAGGTTTACTTCCTGCAAATTTCTTATTGCTTAGGGGAGCAGGAATAGAACCACCAAAATTAAAACAATACAAAAAATGGGTCTCTGCAAGTTATATGCCTTTGGAAATTGGTTTTGCAAATGTATGCGGAATGAAAAATTATTCTTTTGAATATCCTGAATTGACAGGAATAGATGCTTATGAAAATTTATGGAAAGGTTTAAGGAAAGCTTGCAAACATTCTGCAAATGTAATCCAAAAGAATCTAAAAAGAGCAGATTATGCTTACATACATATAAAAGAAACAGACTTACCCGGGCATGACAATAAACCTGTTGAAAAGAAATTAATGCTAGAGTATATTGATATAACTTTATTCAAATATTTAAGAAGCATTGCTCCTCAGTACAAAATTAAAATACTTGTAACTGGAGACCATTCAACCCCCTGCAAACTTAAAGGACATTCTGCTGATCCTGTTCCAGTATTATTTTATAATTGCGGTGAGAAACCCCTTCAAAAGAAATTCTGTGAAAAAGAATGTATGAAAGGAGAATTAGGAAAGATAATGGGGCCAGAAATTCTTAAGAAAATGGGATTTGTGAAGTGAATTTAAAGAGGTTCTGTTAAGAAATAAAAAGCTTTTTCACCATCCCTTACTTCAAGACAATTATGCTTAGATAATTCTTTTGATAATAATGGAGGATAATATCCTATTGAAAAATTACTGTTAAAAAATCCTTGGCCCTTAAATCTCTCAAAAATATATTCTAAATTTCCTTCTTTTGGACTAATTATAAATCCATTATATGCTTGTGGACCATAAGACCAGACATTTATATTTGGATCTTTCGATGTTCCCGCTCTTGATATTGTTAAAGGTATTTTATTTATCACATTTAAAAAATATTCAATTTTTTTTGAATTAATCCCATTCCAATTCCATTCTAACCCATCTAAGAGAGTAGTCATAATTTATTGATAAGATTATTACTTTTAAGAATTATTATAATTCAAAATACATTTATGCTTGTCATTAGTTTTCTGGTTTGTGTACAAACTAGAAAAGTGTAAAGGGCTTAGTTACTTTTAAAAAAATTCAAAATTAACCGAAAAGTGCACTAAGTCCCTCTGCTGCAGCTTCGTGTTTCTCTTCTTTTGGTGCTTCTTCTTTCTTAGCTTCAGCAGGAGCTGAGCCAGCAGGAGCAGCAGCAACTAAACTAGCATTAGCTAATTCATTTGCTATATCCACGTCTTTCAAACTAGCGACAAGCGATTTGATTTTTGAATCATCCGCATGTGCACCAGCAGCTACAACAACACTTTTTATATTATGTTCACTAACTTCTTTTCCAAGTTTGTGCAACAAAAGTGCCGCATATATGTATTCCATTTTAATTTCCTTCTCCTGTAGAATTTAATTCAGGAGTATTTTGTAATCTCTCAATTGCTTTTTCATGCATTCCAGCTTTTCCAATCAAGAAAGTTATTGTTTCTGGAGTAGCATAACCTATATTTACTGCAAATGGTAACGCTCTTCCATAAGCTTCTTTGAAATCTTCAAGAGTTTTTTCTGGATTTATGTTTAGTTCAGGATAGAATGTTTTTGTAGTATTATCAAATGCTGCAACAGGAATAAAACCTATTGTGAATGGTTTTATATCAAGTTTACTCATCATATCAGCAGCACCTTGTGTTATTTTTTCTCCTTTCTTTGCAATTACTTTAGGAGCTTTGATTGTAATTTTCCCCCCTTCAATCTGTATCTGTATTCCTAATGATCCTAATTCGCTTATTGCTGGCCCAGGAACTAAATCGGTTGGTCCTGCAGGAATCTCTATGTCATCTGGAGCAATTTGTCCTACTTTCGCTTTAGAAGGACTCTTTTTTCTTATCAAATCTATTGCCAATTCAAAAGAATCAATATCTGAGAACAATAAAGCAAAATCACTTCCAATTTTTTCTTTTACCTTTTTTATCTCTTCTTCCTTAGAAGAATCAATTGCTTTAAGTATTAAATTTTTCTTTGGTACTTTAACCACAGCTTTCCCTCTCATTTTCTTAACTATTTCCTGGAATTGTGAACCAGGAATGTTCTTTATAGAAGCTATTAAGAAAGTTTTCTTTTCTTGAAGAAGCTTAGCTAATTCTGAGACTGCTTTTTTCTTTTTATCTGAGACATGAGTTGTCTTAGCTGGTTTAGTTGTTTTTTTTGTTTTCATTTTATTTTACAGATATTTTATAGGGTTTAGTCATTGTGAATTTGATCTCAACATTTTTTATGTTCTCTTTATTTCTTGGAAGTGTCTTAAGAAGAATATTATAAACAGACATAATGTTCTCAATTATATCTTCATCTTTCATGGTCTGTTTTCCTATAGGAATCTTTATGCTTGGTTCTTTTACTTTTATTTTAACGCTTGTATTGATTTTATTCTTGAGTTCATTGATAGTTTTTTCATCAGCATTCATTATTATTCCAAGCTGAGGAGAAGGCATTTTTCCTGTTGGTCCAAGAGCTCTACCAAAATTTGTTGCAACACTAGGCATAAGACTTGCCTGAGCTATAAAAAAATCATAATTAGAAATAAGACCTTTCATCTTAGCTTTATCGCCATATTTCTTAAATTCATCAGGAGTTATTGTTTCTACATTTTTATTCTTGACTTCCAAGAATCCGGCAATTTTCTTATCCTTTACTTTATGAGGTACGCTAACAAAAATGTTTACATTACTTTTCTTGATATCGAACTTCTGTAGATTTACAATTAAATCAACTGTCTGATCAAATTTTCTTTCTTTTCCTTTTCTTAGCTCTGATAAAGCTTTTTTTAATTCTGCTTCTAATTCTGCCATTTTATATTTTAACCTCCCAAATTATGCGTCCTGGATATAGAACATATTCCAGCACGATATGGTTCAAACGGTTAATTTTCTATATTTTTCCGGCTTTTTAAGTCTTCTGGTTAGGATAAATTATCTTGAATTGCAATAATACTTATAAATTGTAATTGAATTTGAAGTTAATGGAATTAGTTGCATTACTCTCAACAGGAAAAGGAAGTTGGGGACAAGTTTCTGGGTTAATGAAACATGGGGAATGGGATAAAATAATAATTATAGGCGATGAATTTGGTACAGGCTTTACCCATGAAAAACCCTTTGAGTTTGTAAAAGTTGATTTGAAAGCTAAGATAAAAGAGTTAAGGGATGAATTTTCAAAAAAGTTAAAGGGAAAAATAGATGGAACAGAAGTTGCGCTTTCTATTGCAAGCGGAGAAGGAAAAGAACATATGGCATTAATTTCTGCATTAATTAATCTTCCAGTTGGAATAAGATTTGCAGCCCTTACAAAAGAGGGTGTTATTGATTTGTAATTTTTGTAACTCTTTTTTAGATTACAATAATTATTAAAAATACCTTTTCTCATCCATTCTTATGATTACCTATAATGATATATATGAAGCTGCAAGAAAAGAAAGATATTCTGAACAATTACAGCAGATTCCAAAAAATTTCATCTCGGAGGTAGCCAAATATATCAAAGACAAAAAAGAAATTGCTGCTAAAGATGCCCAGGATTTTTCAGATGTTATAATAAAAACAAAAAAACAGTTAGAGAATGCTATAACTTTATTCAAAGAATTAATAATAAGAAGAAGAAAAAAGATTTTGAATCTTGTTCTTATAGCAACAGAGACAGGTATCTCTAAACAGGATTTTGAAAATATGCTTGCCATAGAAAAAGAACTTTTTGAGGGATTAATGGGATGTATGGATAGTTCTGAAAAAAAATTGAATGAGCAACTTAATGGTGGGAAAGGAGAAATTACTAAAAATAATGATCTCGTTGTATTTTTAGACAATGTAGAAGAATTCTTGGGAGCTGATGAAGATAAAATGGGACCTTATCAAAAAGGGGATATTGCAAATCTACCAAAGGAAATAGCAAAAATACTTTCAGATGGAGGCAAAGTAGAACTGCTCGAGAAATAAGTTTATTAACACCCTTTTCTATAATTATCTATGGAAACAGGCAGATCAATAACTGGCTTGATTCTTTTAATAATTGGTTTTGTCTTGATTATTTTAAGTGTTACTCTCTCTTGGTTTATGTTAATTTATGGTGTTCCTCTATTCTTAATAGGATTATTTATACTTCTAAATAAAAAAGAGGATACAATAGAAAGAAGGAAAGATTTAAAGGAGAGGAAATATAATAATTAAAATGGCAAAAGAAATGATTGTTACAACTGCTTTTGATGTCCCAGGGAGACAAGTAGTAAAAGTATTGGGGATTGCAAGAGGCAATACAGTAAGGTCTAGAAATTTAGGAAGAGATATTGCTGCAGGATTTAAGAATCTTATAGGCGGAGAAGTTAGAACCTATACAGAGATGACTGCCCAATCAAGAGATGAAGCATTTAATAGAATGATTAATGATGCAATCAAGATGGGAGCAGATGCAATAATTGGATTTAGATTTACAAGTTCCACAGTAATGCAGATGTCTGCAGAGATATTAGCTTATGGAACTGCTGTGAAATTAAAGTAAGAAATTCAAAGCCTGTAGAGAGATTTGAACTCCCGACCTACTGCTTACAAGGCAGCCGCTCTACCACTGAGCTATACAGGCATACAAATAGTGAGAATTAATGATTTAAAAGACTTATTATTAAATAATATGTAATTAATATCAATCATCTTTAAATAAGTCTAGGATTATTTTAAGAAATGGGAATTGAAAGAATTGCATCTGAAGAAGAAAAGATACAATTCTTAAAGATAATATTACAACTTGCTAAAGAAAATCCCGGCCTTATCCCTAAAGAAGGTAAAGCGATATTTTATGAGGATTTCCCTGCTTTTGGCGAAAACTGTATCATTGATATACACCTAGATGAAAAAAAGAGACCTTATTTTAAGATTAAAGGGAGCTTTGAAGTGAATGCAGACAAGGTTTATACTCCAGAACAATTGTTAATTGAAGGAAAAAAATATTTCTCAAAATACCTAGACAAATTCAAAAGAAATTTCTTCTTTCATGAAAGCACCGACGATAATTCACCCGACCTACTAGCTAATTTAAAGGAATAAATTTAATCTTTTTCTTCTTCAGAAACAGTTTCTTCTTTCTTCTTTGTCTTTTTATCTTTCTTTTCAATTTTTTCTTCTTTATCTTCTTCAACACTTTCTTTCTTAGGTTTTTCATTAAACCCTAAATCTTGTTCAATATCAAGAGATTTTATTTCACAAAGTGAAAGTGGATAAATCTTCTTTAATAATAAACTTAATTCCTTCTGCATCTTATTTTTAAGAATTTCTTCAAATATCCTTGAGGCTGGTCTGTCTTTTATATACCTTTTTATTTCTTCCCTTGCCTTTTCTCTTAGTCCTCTTCTAACTTTCTTAGAAACTTTTCTTCTTGTTATTAAAAAAGGTTTTATTTTAATAGAAGCATCTTTACACTCTGCAACAAAAGAATCTTCAACATAATCTGTTCCCTTTCTAATCATTCTCCTTAAAAAATAAGGCATCAAAATAATTCCTCTAGGAATTGCAATAGCCTGATTGTCTTTTACAGATACTTTAAATTGAACAAGTATACTTTTTCCTCTCAATATTCTTGTTAAATCATATTTTATGAACTTACCTTCAAGTTCTGAAAGTTCATAAGCAAAAATTTGGGTTTGCTTATTTATCAAAGGCATCTCAACATCATAAAACTTTTTTTTCTTTTTTGCTTGAGCCATTTTAATTTATTTAATTTACTTTTACTCCTGTATTTGTTTACTTAACCTTATACCCTTTTTCTGGTATTTAGATTTATTACAGACTTTACATGTGTACATAAGATTTGTCTTTTTGGTTGTTTTGGACTTTCTCTTGAATTTAGACATCGCAGGTCTAGAACCCCACTTTCCTTTATTTCCTATTCCTCTTGCTAATCCTCTCAATTTAGCTCTATATTTTGAACCTCTTGTAAGAGTTCCCCTCTGGAAACCTGTTCCTACTAATTTTATTTTCTGTTCTGTCTTTTTCTTACAATAAGGACAAAATCTCTTTGTTACTTTTGGAATTTTCATAGAAATGATTATTTTATAGGGTTTAAAAAGTTTTTTATAGTATGGTCCCGCAGTTATCTAGTGTCAAGAATAAAATTTAGAAAAGGGGAACAAAGAAAATTCCTTCAGGAAGCGATGAAAAGAATAAATTGTCCTTCTCTTAGGGAGCTCATTAATAGAGGGATTGACGTAAATTATTCTACTCTCAAAAATTATTATGCTGAAGAAAGATTGATTCCAGAAGCACTTTTTAACGAATTAATTGGATTAAGCGAGTTGAATAAGAGAGATTTCGAATTTGAGTTAATTAATGATAATTGGGGGCAGGTTAAGGGAGGGAAAATTAGCAAAAAATAAATGGTCCCACCAGGAATCGGACCTGGGTCTTGTCCACGTCAAGGACACGTCTTAGCCATTGGACTATGGGACCTTTGTGTTCTAGGGAAATGAAAATATTTAAATATGCTTCTTTTCTATCTTAATCATGGCAAGAGGAGGCGGGGGATTATTCTTTTTTATATTATACTTACTTTTAGGCGTGTATTTTCTTAATTCTGGATTAAATTTTATAAATATGCCAGATTTCCTTACAAATATAGACAGATGGATTGTATTTGTAGGAGGAATTTTTCTAGTCTTCGGGGCAATAAATTTCTTAAGAGCTAGAAGAACAACTGTTAGATAAACCCATTATAATTGTAATACTTATAAAATTTTTTAATACAATACATTTATATAATTTACAAATACTTACTAACTTACTAAGTAATTAAGTAAATAAATAAGTTATTAAGAAACATTTATATACTCAAATTTTTTATAACGTGTAGATAATAAAAGAGGAAATTATGAAGAAATACCTGCTTCTTATAGAAGACGAGAAAATCTGGAAAAAATTTAAAGAAGTTATTAAAAAAGACATTAATACTGAAATTTTAGAATTAATAAAGAAAAAAATTGGTGTGGAGGAAAAAGATGAGAAATAAAGGACAAGTAACAATATTTATTATTCTTGCTATATTTATAGTCATCCTTGTAGCCCTAGTTATAATATTTTGGGATGATTTATTTAAAAGACAATTTCCCTCAGAAATAAACCCGGTATATAATACCTTTAAACAATGTTTAGAAGAAGATGTAGCCTTAGGTATTAATGTTCTAGAAAGCCAGGGAGGATATATTTATCTTCCAAAATATGAAGTAGGATCAGAATATATGCCTTTTTCTTCACAATTAGATTTCTTAGGAAATCCCATTCCATATTGGTATTACATATCAGGGAATAATCTTGTAAGAACCCAGGTTCCTTCTATTGATGATATGGAAAAAGAGTTAGCAAAATTCATAGAGCTAAAATCAAGGGATTGTTTTTTTGATGATTATTATGATCAAGGATATGGTATAGAGATGGGAAAGCCTATAGCAGATATAATCATTAAAGATAAAGAAGTGGTTCTTGATTTAGAAATGAACTTTGTAGTTTCAAAAGATGATGAAACCTACATTGCAAAAAATCATGAGATAACTGTTGATTCAGAACTTGGTTCACTTTATGAATCTGCAAAACAAGTTTATGAAAAAGAGCAAGAAGAGTTATTTTTAGAAGATTACGGAATAGATGTTTTGAGATTATATGCTCCTGTTGATGGAGTAGATTTGTCTTGCTCTCCTAAAGTATGGAATGCCCCAAAGATATTCGAAGATTTAAAAGAGGCAATTCAAGCAAATACCTTAGCATTAAAAGGAACTGATAATAAAAAAGAATACTTTGATGTAGAAATAGATGATTTACCCTCAAATCAAAGAGTAAGATTCTTGAATTCGGCTAATTGGACTTACAGTTTTGAAGTAAATCCTTCTGATGGACCAATAATGATTGCAAATCCTGTAGGAAATCAACAAGGAATGGGGATAATAGGATTCTGTTATGTGACTTATCATTTTGTTTATAGTATTAGATATCCTGTTTTAGTGCAAGTAATATCTGGAAATGGAGCTGATGAAATTTTCCAATTCCCAATGGCTGTTGTAATTGAGAGAAATAAAGAAAGAAATGCTTCTGGAGGAGAAGTAATTGAAGTTGCATATGAAGAATTATGCAAAGATAAAAACACAGTTATGAATATCAAAGTTTATGATTCAACATTAAAACCATTAGAATCACAAGTATCTTATTCTTGTCTTGGAACAACCTGTAACATAGGAACAGCAGAAAATGGAATGTTATCTGAAGAATTCCCTCAGTGTGTTCATGGATTTATTAATATAAAGGCAGAGGGGTATAAAGATGAAAGCATAATGTATTCAACAGTAAATGAAGGAAGCTTAAGCATCTATTTAACTAAATTATATAATTTAAGTGTACAGTTGAAGATAGATAACCAAAATTATAATAAAGAAGCAGTTATAGAATTTGTTTCTCCAGATTATTCAAAAACAATTTTCTACCCTGAACAAAAAAGTGTTGATTTAGCAGAAGGAGAATATGAGATAAAGGTTCAAGTCTATAAAAACTCCAGTCTTCAATTAGGAACAACAACCCAACAACACTGTGTAAAGATGCCTCGTTCATCTATAGGAGGAATATTAGGATTAACCAAAACAGAATGTTATGATGTTCAGATTCCTTCACAAGTAATTTCAAATGCACTTTCTGGAGGAGGACAGGTCAATTATACTTTCTCTGAAAGTGAATTAAAAAGAGGAAAGATTATTGATATATATGCTAAGAGTTTACCAAATCCAAATACTCTTGAGCAAGTACAAACTAATTATATATTATTCGAAGATGCAGAATTAGGAATAAATGTAAGATGATAAAAGAAAATAAAAAAAGGTTAATTAATTATGCAGTTTTTATATTTGTAATTCTATTCTTTATTCAATTTGTAACCCCTTATACACAAAGTTTCTATTCAAGTACCAATAATAACGCTATGGGGATTCTTACTTCCTCCGGAGGTCAAAGCCTTAGGGCCTATGAAGATTTATGCCAGCAAGGAAATGATTTTATAATTCAAATAACTCCTTTAAGCTGTACACCTACTCTTGTAAGAAGTGATTTATTAGAAGAAGAGAATGTAAATGTATATTGTAAAATGACGGGGATTCAAATGAATCCTCTTATTGATGTAACTGCAATAGATTCTATTTCTTTTGATAAAGAATATCCAAGAGATGTTTTAGGTATTGGATATATGCCTGCCCAGTCTGCACTTGGATACAATTTAAACAGTTTAGATGGTTCTCTTTCATTAAACAATCTAGGTTATGTTGTTATAACATTAAGAAGACAACCTAATGAATCTGCATTAACCAATTGTGAAAAACAAATTTTAGGTAGTGAAGTATGTTGGATAAGAGGTAATCTAACTGCAACATTAAGGTACGATGTTCAAAATTCTTTTGGAGTAGGGAATGGAGTTTTTTATTTACCTGTTATGGAAGATGAAGAATGGGAAGAGAATTATATTCGATATGGCTTTTGGGATGGAAGGGGATACTTAAGAGCGCAAGATGTTGAAGATGATAAAGCAACTTTAGCAATTTATTCTGATAATCATATTACAAGCAGCATAATCTCAGGTACAAGAACTTATAGTCTTGCAAAATATGCTTCAAATATCCCTCTTGATGTAGGGAGCACTTCCAATAAAATATTCCTTCCTGGATTAAGTCCTTGTCTTGGAAGTTTACAATTACAATTAATAGGTGTTGAAGATCCTGATACTGTTGCAAGAATAAGAGTCAATGATGAATATATGGAATTAAAAGATGAAGAAAAATTCTTAGATGAGAAATGTACTGTTAAAAATATAATCTCCAATGGAATAAATCAGGAAGTTGAAATCAAATGTAAAGAAGACAATGGTTTACAAACTTATTCTTTAAGAATATCTCCAAGTGTAGATTTAGAGATAGATGGAAAAAAAGATTCTTATGAAGTAGGAAAATTCCTTTATCAATCTAGTGATGGGAAAAAATCAGTATATTTAGGATATATTGGATCATATATGGATTCTTCTGCAGCATCAGATAAAGATGATATATACATATATTTAGTAGCATTAGCAGGAGAACCAAAAAAGAGATTAACAGATTCTGAGTTAAAGCTTATTTCAACTTATGCAAATAAAATAGTTGCAAATATAGGAAGTAATAGAGGAAAGGATGATTTTTCTAGTAAATACAATGCAGTAATAGAAAAGATATTTGTAGAAGTCCCTTTCACGATTGGTGCTGAAGTTATAACAGGACAAGAATTTAAAAAAATAGATTATCAACATAGAGAAACAGGAATTGTAGGTTTAAATCAAGATTTCCAAGGAAAATCTATTGCATTCCTTGATTTCTCACTTGGAGATGATGTTGACATCAGCGAAATTGATGAACAGTATAGTCAATATTATGAATACGCTATGGATGATTTTGATAAAGATGTTGATACTTATACAAATGAAGTTGAAGAAGTCAATTCTATAAAAACCTGGGGAGAAAGAGCATTAATAGAAGAAATAAAATTATCAAGGGATGTTGGACAGAAAGCAAAGATGTTAGAATTATGTAGATTATTTATTCAAAGCTATCCAAATTCTATAGAAAGCCTTGAACTTTGTACAAATGCTGTTAAAATTTCAAACTCTGAAAATTCTGTAAAAGATGCTACTATCAATGGAAGAGTAGAAAGAATATCTTTTGAAGGAGTAAGTGAACCTGGAATAAATCAGTACAGTGCAACAGTTCTTGTTCAGGGACCAAATAAAACAAATACCTTCTACTTAACAAAAAACAGACAAATAACATTAGGGGGATTTAGAAATCAAGATAATCTTGCAGATATAACAGAATATTTAACTTTACAAGATCTTGACACAAATGCTGCAAAAATACAATTAGTTGTAGACAACATCAATGATAAAGGTGAGCCTTTATCAGATATCAAGACATTTTCTCTTAATAATCCTCAGACTTACGGAGTTTATACCTTCACTGTAACAGATATACAATTAGAAAAGGTTGCAAAGGTTAAGGTTATTGCAAATACAGATTTAGCTAGAAGCAACTCAAGTTTCACTTTCAATATTGGTGTAGAAAAAAGAGCAATACAACTTTCACCTGAAAAAGCAGAACAAAGGATAAAGGAAATAAATGAATCCATAGAAAATTACAAAAAAGTTTCCAATTATCTAAATGGGGTTGTTAAAGCTATGAGAGGAGCATGTATAGCAACAGAAAGTTACTTAACCATAAAAAATATTATTGCAAACAGAGACGGAAAATCAATAGCAAGACAGGAGGTTATGACTGGGACAGGAGGTTGGAATGACAAATGCAGAGCTCTTATGAAACAGTATCCAACCAAATATAAATCATTAAATGATTGTTTCTTAGATAATGCTGGTAAAATAGAAAAGGATGTTAATACCATGACATCTGCGATAAAAACTCAGAATACCATTCTCAAAGATTTTGATTCAAGAAATTTAGAAGGAGCTAATTTAGTTAAGGCATATTCTGAGAAAGTTAGTACAACTTTAAATTCTCTTCCTGAAGGGCAATTATCTGAAGAAGAACTTACAAAGATAAAAGAATCTTTAAGTTTAAGCTCAAAAGACATTGAGGGTCTTTTAAATAAAAATGCTTTAACACTAGAAGATATTAAAGAAATCCATCTTTATTCATTATATTTAACGAATAGTTCTATAAGTCAGGAACTTAAAGAAACTGCTGTTGAAAGATTAAACGCAGCAGTAACAGAGGTTACAGTAAATACAGAATCATATCTTGAGACACAAAAGATAGCAAGTAGTTTAGGGATTACCCTTAGTGATATAGATTATGTAAGTCTTAATAAAGAAACTAAAGAGTTAATATATAGTGGAACAATTGCAAAACAATATTCAAGTATTCTACCAGATTCTATCCCGGATAGCACTCCTGCAGTATTTGTAAAAACAGATGTTGGAGATTATAATTATATATTTGTATTAGAAAATACTCCTGGATCCAATATTTACCAGATAATGCAAAAAGAATTATCTGTATTCCTTACTCCTTCTGGACAATCAATGAGTATTGGTAAAAAATATTTAATTTATGATACAAAAGGAAATCTTGTAACAGATACAAATATTATTGATAAACTTAAAAATTTAGTTTGGGTAAAAAGTACTAACACGAACAATAATCCATATAAATCATCTTATGGAAGCACTGAAATTTTAGTAAAGTATTATGAAACTTATCCATATAAAGGAAAACCGGAGATTGTTCCAGTTGATTTGAAAAGAGGTTTCTATGCTGGAATAAGTTCTCCTTCAACATCTTATGAGGATTCTGGAAGAGTCACACAATTTTACATATGTAATGTTGGTTCAGATGGAATAGAATCCTTTGAAGTAACTAGCCCTATGTTTGGTGGAGATAATTGTCATCTGGTTATACTCTCTCAGTCAAGCACTTATTCAAAACTATTTGGATTAAAACCAGAAGAAATAACTAAATTAGTTGATGATTCAAGAAGTGCAATTGAACAGGCACAAAGGGCATATAAAGAAGGTGTAACAACTGTCTCTGTTGAAGGAAACAAAATAAAAGTAGGGGAACCTGCTGGACAAGCAATTTTAGAACAATGTACTGATACAATGTCTGTTAAGGATTGTACCACTCTTTTCAATGTATGCGACCCTGTTGTATGTCCTTCTTCAAGATGTAATTTAGGTGGTAAATATTATGTTAAAGATGTTATTCAATCTGGAATAGTAGGAAGCATTGCTTTGTGTTATCCTAATGCAAAATGGGAAGGGGGGGATGTTTATGTACCTTTCTGTTTAAGTGGAGTAAATGCAGGGTTGGAAGCTTGGATTTCAGTAAAACAAGCTCATGCAGATTGTCTGCAAAAATACTTAGATAGTGGAGAGACAGTTGGGATATGTGATGAACAAAACAGCATTTATATTTGTGAATTTTTCTGGAAACAATCAATTCCAATAATAAAAATGATTTCAAAGAAAATTATAAATAAAGTAACAGGAGAGGATGGAAGAGGAGGCGGAGAATACCAAACTTTCTCAGCAGCATTGAAAAATGCAAAAGATTCTATTGATTATTTTACTAATTATTACGCTGAAAATTCTTACAGAATTTTCCAAACACGTTCAACTGAGGAAATTGGAACATCCATATGTGGAAGCTTTGCTTCAGTAATTTATCCTGACCAAGGTAACTTCTTTAATAATCTGTTAACCCCTGACTCTCCAGCACAATACGTAGGGAAATTCGAAGAGATACAATTAACAACTGCAACAAATCCTCCAACATCTCAATATAATGTTTGGTATCATATATATGCTGGAACAGATTATGGAGTACATTATACTATTTATTTAAGAGGTTCTGGAAGTTCTTATTATCAAGATACAGCTCAGCCAAGATCTGTTAAATCAGGTTATATTGAAAAAGGGGGATATGCTGATGAAAAAATAGAATTCACCGCTCCATCAGGATATTCAAAATTATGTATAGTTGTAAATGGACAAGAAGAATGTGGATTTAAAGAAGTTTCAAGTTCTTTTGCAGTAAATTACTTAAGCGATTTGTATGTTAAAGATCAAGCAGAAGATTCAGATATAAAAACAGAAAAAGAATGTATATCAGGGACTGCAAGTATTTACAGTCTTTTAGATTTAAATATAGAGGATATTGCAGATAATGAACTTAATGCGGAATTATTCTCTCAGGGTATAACAAGAACATGTGACACTCAAAATCCTGGAGTTGGAGTTGATGCAACCAGATGGAAACAAGTAGGTATTTGTGGAGATAAAGCTATAGGTTGTTGGATTGATACTCAAAGTGTTAAAGATGCTATAAAAGCACTTAATTTAGAAGATAAAGCTTTGGATAAAATTGATGCTAACACACAAGAATATCTTTCAGGAGATTATGAAACAGTAGAAGAATTTGAAGCACGAAAGAAGACTATTCAAGCTGCAAACAGAGGAATGGAAAGAATAAATATTATTAATTTAATCTTTGGAGAATCAACAATATTTATGAATAACCAAAAAGCATATTTACATTTCTGGAGAGGAGATTCTTATGGATATCTTGCAAGAAACAGTTATGAAGATTTCAAAACAAAAGAATCAACTGAAACTCAATCAAATGCTGAAAGGGATAAAAAAATAGATGAATTCTTCAAAAGCTATACTTCTCCTATATTAGAATTTCAAGACAGCAGAATCACTGAGAATGT
>CAYZYU010000004.1:0-11292 GCA_964482915.1 Candidatus Woesearchaeota archaeon | reverse complement strand
AAGAAGCCCAGATGAAGAAAGCTTAACCTACATAAAGAAACTTCAAGGAAAATCTTATTTAGGAGGATTAGAAGTACTTATAGAAAGAACAATTTCCTATAAAAAATTATTAGGAGCAATACGTGGTGATTTATACACTTACTCTAGCGGATATACTTCTATGAGTCATGAAGCAATTTTCAGTGTTAAGACAGATGATAAATCTTATTATAAATACACGTCTGATGGTTGGAAATGGTCTCTTGATGAAAATAAATGGGAAAGTGTAGCAACAAAAACAATAAATGGAGAATCTGCAAAAGGAGACGTACTAAATTATCTAACGGCGTTAGACAATGCTTTAACTATTTACGAAGGTGCTGCAATTCTATTTGAAAATGAACCAATTACCCTAATTAATACATTCGATAGAGGAGGAACAACAGGCGTAGCTTGTTCAATGCCTGCAGTAAGATGTGTTGGGGTGACTTATTGGGAATGTCATGATGGAGAATGGATAGAAATAGGAATAGATTATGAAAAATGTCAAGGTGGCGAACCCTCCACTGAAGAAATCTTTATGATTAAAAAAAATCTTGATTTTAACTCATATACTACTTATTTCAAGTATGATAATGGTTGGCAGTGGTCTGTTGATATTCCTACTTCTACTAATCGTGTTTGGACATCAGTAAGCGAAAAAGTAGTCACAGGAGGATTAAATGATGGATATACTCCTACTACTACCAAAATAATTAACATGCTGGAAATGTTAGAAACTAAAGATTATCTAAGAGGAAAAGAAGCTTTGAAAGGAGAAGATGGCATAATGCAAAACGGAAATGATATTGTTTTACTTTCTGCCGAAGAGATTGCTGCAGATACCACTACTACTAGCAACGAAATTTTTGTCATTAATCAAAACATATTCCAAGATTTATCCGTTAATAAGATATATTTTAAATATAATAACGGATGGCAGTGGTCTGCTGATTATAGTAATCGTTTTTGGACACCTGTAACTACAACAACAGCTAAAGGAGGAAACTATGTAGGCCATATTCCTTCTACAAAAGTATCAACTATAATTGAATCCTTACAAGGTAAAAAATTCCTACAAGGTAAAGAAATATTAAGATATAATGATGGAACAATGGAAAATGGGGACCCAATTTCACTTTTTACTGATTGTAAACCTGAGACATCTGCTGCATTTTGTATTAGAATGTCAAAGGAATGTGGAAAAGTTACAGGAACTGACAAAAATTGCAACCTTCCTATTACTGTTCCAAGTTGTGGAACTTGCCCAACAGGAAAAGTATGTTTTGAGGGTAAATGTGTAATTGGAGGAGGAACAACAACCCCTACTAATTTTGAAGAGAGTTTACAAAGAAGGGATTTAACAAAACTGACAAACTTAATGAAATCTCTTTCAACAACTTGCTCATGCGGAAGTAATTGTGAAGATTATGCTCAATGGATAGCTGAAGCTTGTCAAGTAGAATATGTTTCTGGAAAACCTTCTGTACCAGATGAATTGCTTTTACTTGCAATAATGATTCAAGAATCTTCTTGTAAATCAGTATCCTCTTCTGATGGGAATGATAATGGTTTAATGCAAATTAATATACTCCACTGCGGAACCAAAGGACTTCCTTCAGATACCTCTAGTTGTAAATCAACTTTATTAAATAATCCTGAAACAAATATTAAAACCGCTGCCCAAATATTAAGAGAAGCATATAGCACTTCTTCAAGAGCATACACATGCGGGACAATCCCTCATACATACACTAAATGGGAGTATGCCTTAAGAGGATACAATGGTTGGGCATGTACAGGAGATGACAATTATGTTGAAAATATTAAAACAAAATATTTTGAATTAGTTCAATTATATAATGGGAATTATAATTCTGGAAGTTCAAGTTCCAGTAGCAGCTCTAGCTCAACAAGCGGATCTACAACAGGGACTACAAGCTCATCAAGCACAGGTTCATCGACTACTACAACTTCAGGAACAGATTTAAGCAGTTTTTCATCTGCAGAACAAAAAGTTATTACAAATGCAGATGAATGTGCTGATTGTGGAGGTGCAGTTATTGACTTTAATCTGTGTGATAAAGCAGAATGCGATGCAATAGCAAAGAAATTAGGAAGAGAATGTGTTTATGTTTTCAGTTCGAGAGATTGTAATGAAAAAGCAACTTGTACACCTGAAAGTAATTCAGCATTCTGTAAAAGATTAGGAAAGAATTGTGGAAGTGTTACAGCAAAAGATAACTGTGGTCTTACAAGAACTGTTTCAAGTTGTGGAACATGTACAACAACAGGACAAACTTGTGGTGGTGGAGGAACTGCAAATGTATGTGGTTGTACTGTAACAACCTATACTCCTGCTCTCAGCACTTTCTGTGGAGCAAGAACAGTAACAACCAATTGCGGAACAAATATAGGCAAAAGCGGAACATTACAGTGTATTTCTCCTCAAACTTGTGATACTCAAACAGGAAAATGTGTTACTTCATCAAGTGGGACAACAAATCCTTGTCCAACTGGGACAACTTATCTTGGAAAACAAGATGGATATAGTGGAGGTAAATTAACAAAGGTAGATATTTGTTCAGCAGGAAAAATAAAAGTAAATGCAGAGATTGCTGAAGGAGTTTTAAAATTAATTAATGATGCTAAATCAGAAAAAAATATAGATTTTTCTAAAAATGCTATTGGTTTCAGAACTTTAGATGAACAAATTAGTGAATATGAAGAAAATTGTAATGATGAATTAATATCATTATGTTCTTTCACTATTAATACCTTCCCTTCCCCTCAAGATTCAATAACAGATTATTATAATACCTGCCATATTGGGAATAACATAAAAGGTACTTGTTCTCCAAGTACTGCATCTCCAGGTTATTCAAACCATCAAATGGGACTTGCTATTGACTTCGAATGTTGGATAAATGGAATTAAACAAGCCCCATTTGCAAATAGTGATTGTTATGATTGGTTAATTAAAAATTCAGAAGAATATGGATTAAAACGTTATTATATTTCCAATCAAGAGTTTTGGCATTGGTCTATTGATGGGCATTAAATCCAAAATGAATTCTTAAAAATAGAAAATGCGAGGGCTAGGATTCGAACCTAGGTAAGCACTAAGCTATCAGAGCCTAAATCTGACCCGTTTGACCACTCCGGCACCCCCGCAGAGATTACACTAATTTCTTAGAAAAATGTGCTATAAAAATCTTTAGATAAGTAAACTTAATCTTGTTTCTTCTTCTTAGATTCAGATTCTTTCTGTTTTATCTTTTCTTCAAGCTTTAATTTCTCTATCAATTCCTTGTATCTATTTCTTATTGTAACTTCAGTTATTCCAGCAATATCAGCAACTTCTCTTTGTGTCTTCTTTTCATCATTCATCAAAGCAGCAACGTAAAGTGCAGCTGCAGCAATACCTGCAGGACCCCTCCCAGAAGTTAATTCGACTTCTTCTGCCTGCTTAAGAACCTTAAGTGCATCATTCTGAGTCTTAGGTGTTAATTTAAGCACAGAAGAGAATCTTGAAACATAATCTTTTGGAGAAGACTGGTTTACCTTTATTCCAAGTTTTCTTATAATAAACCTATAAGTTCTTCCTATCTCTTTTCTTTCAACATCAGAAGCAGTTGCCATTTCGTCCAATGTTCTAGGGATATTATAAGAACGGCAAGCAGCATAAAGGCAAGCAGCAATTACAGATTCCATACTTCTACCCCTTACTAATCCTCTCTGTAAAACATAATTATAGATTCTTGAAGCTTCATCCCTTACAACATTAGGCAAATTAAGATAAGAAGCAATAACTCTAAGTTCAGCCATTGCAAGCCTTAAATTTCTTTCAATAGAAGTTGAAACTCTCTCCTGCCATTTCTTAAGTCTTAAGAATTTTCTAGTTTGTTTAGGTTCAAGTCTGTAAATATCTGAAATCTCTCCAACATTGGTTGTAAGCCCTTTATCAAACTTTTGTATAGAAATTGGTGCTCCTCCTCTCCCTTTTTTCTCACTTTTATCAAATTTACCAGATAAATCCATACCTGTATCCACCATCTTTTCTTCGACGACAAGTCCACAATCATTGCAAATTATCTCTCCAAGATGAGAATCGTATGTTAGGTTGATGCTTCCGCATTCAGGACACTTTCTTATACCGGCCATAAGGAACTTTTTACTATTTTAAGGTTTAATAATATGGTTTATAAAGTTTTCCTATTTATAAAGCTTTCGTATATTTTATAAGGAGAAAAACTATGAGTTTTTAAGTGTTTCTTATAACTATTCAACTAAAACACCATTAATCATCCCTTCTTGAGCAGGGCGATTGGTTATTTTTACCTTACCAAGCTCAGTTTCAACTATTGTTCCTTTAGTCAAAACATTCTGTCTAGCTAAGAATTTATTAGAAGGAGTCTCAAGAACATTTTTTATTTCAACTTTTTTTGATTTTTTACCTTTTTGCTGAATATTCACGAATTTTGCTTTAAGTAAATAATTCTTTTTATTCCCGCCTCTAACTCTTTTAGATTTTCTTTTTTCATTAGGAGAAAGTTTTACTATCTTATTCTGTCCTAAACGAGAATGTTTCTTTTTTTTCTTACTTTTAATATACCTTCCACCGGTGATTTTCCTTCCCATTTTCATAATATCATAGTTGATTTTTTGTTTATAAACCTTTTTATGAAAATTTATTATAAAAAATATGAGAAAAGTTTAAAAACGATTTTATTATATTTTGAATATGGCTAATGGAATTGAAAGACCTTTGGATCTGTTAAACACCTCTAAAGGTAAAGAAGTTTTAGTACATTTGAAGGGCGATAAGTACTTTGTAGGTACATTATTGGCTTTTGATATCCACATCAACTTGGTGTTGGATAATGTGAAAGAGATGCAAGATGGAGAGTTGAAAAAAAGTTTAGGCTTAACTTTCCTCAGAGGAGACACAATTATCTACATCTCTCCAGCTTCAACTGCACTAAAGAAGGATTAAACCTTTTCAAACTTCAAAATTAAGCGTTGATTTTTTTTTCGCTGGGCTTTTTCTCGGCGTATTAAAGCTAGCTGGAGCTTTAGAAGTTTATTGATAATTATTTAAAGTAATTTTACGTGTATAATTCATGGCATCAAAAATAAAAATACAATTTTTAGGAACATCTGCACAGATTCCTAGTGCAAAAAGAAATCATACTGCAATACTTCTTACATATAAAGATGAAAACATCCTGTTTGATTGTGGTGAAGGAACACAAAGACAGTTTAGAAAAGCTCAGTTAAACCCCTGTAAACTAACAAGAATTGCAATAAGTCATATTCATGGAGATCATACTTTTGGATTACCGGGATTACTTTCTACATTAAATTTTAGCGGGTATAATAAAGAGTTATTCATATACTGCCCAAAAGGAGCTAAGAGAATAATTGAAGAATTTATTGATATGGAACATTTAAAGAATGGTTTTAAAATAAAAATACAGGAAGTTATTGGTAAATTCTATGAAAACTCAGAATTTTATCTAGAAGCAGAATCAATGCAACATGGAATACCTGCTAATGCATATAATTTTGTGATTAAATCTAAATCAAGGATTGATAAATATAAATTAAAAAAATATAAAATACCTGAAGGCCCTCTATTGAAGAACATAAAAGAAGGAAAAGATATCACTTTTAATGGTAAAAAATACAAGGCAAAAGACTTGACGTACAGTGAAGAAGGAAAAAAAGTTTCAGTTGTTATGGATACTCTTTTTAACAATAAAATAAAAAAATTTGTAGAAAATGCAGATCTATTAATATGTGATTCTAGTTTCAGTTCAGATAATAATAAAGAAGCAAAAGAACATATGCACCTAACAGCAAAAGAAGATGGAGAAATAGCTAAAAGTGCAAAAGCAAAAAAGCTTATACTTACACATATTTCACAAAGGTATGATAATGACTTAAAAGTTCTTCTAAATGATGCAAAAAAATCCTTCAAGAATGTTGTTATTGCAGAGGATTTAAGTGAATTTGAAGTTTAAGATTTCTAAAACAAAACCTTTTAAATAGTTAGATGGATAATTTATCTATAGATTGTGCCTCGGTAGCTCAGCCTGGATAGAGCACTAGCCTTCTAAGTTAGGGGTCGCAGGTTCAAATCCTGTCCGGGGCATGTCTGAATGTTTGCACGGGTGGCACAACGGTACTGCGTTCGCCTGCAGAGCGAATTTTCGTGGGTTCGACTCCCACCCCGTGCTCTCCAAAAATATCTAGAAATTAATACCTTAATTTTTCTTCTCTATCTTCTTTTTCTCTCTTTCTCTTTTTCTCCTCACTTTTCCCTATTAACCATAAAAGGAAGAATATTCCAAGTATTACTAAAAGTGAAATAATTAGTATCCAGAACCAAGAAATCTTCTTCTTTTCAACATCAAAAATAGTGCTTGTAACAGCAGTCTTATCTCCAGATTCTACTTTAGCAGATAGGATATATTTGCCCGGAGTTATACGCTTAGGAATTTTTATTTTTCCTTCTTTTTCAAAATACCCACTTATCTTCTCTAATTCATTTCCCTCAAAGATAATTTTTCCATAGCTATCCTTTATGGTATATATTAAAGAAGCGTCAACTTCATCTTCTCCTATATTATAAATTGATGTTTTAAACAAAATATAATCTCCAGGATAAACAGGTAAATTATCTTTATCTATATTCAAAGATACATCAAAAAGATATTCTTGAGATTGAACATCTATTGAAACAATTGCCTCGTAGGTTTTACCCCCGGCACTAACAGTTATTCTTCCAACATATGTATCAGGAGAAGTATCTTTAGGTATTGAAAAATTAATCTTTATCAACTTTATCTCTTTATAAGGTAAAGAGACTTTTGTTTCACTTAAACTCATGAAATCTTCAACACCATAAACACTTAATTCTGCATCCAAAATATTTTCATAATTATTCATTAAATAAAAATCTTCAGATGCATACTGGCCAGGTTTTAAAGATATTCTTACCTCATCTGAAATTAAAGTTATATTATCCTCCTCTTCCAAAGAAGGGATAATTACAGAAGAGTCTTCAGAGCTTGAACTACCTCCACCTCCGCCTCCTCCACCACTAGGAGGATTTGTAGAAGGAGTTTCTTCCAAAGAATAAGTTGTAAAGTGAGTTACATAAAATCTTAATATACCATCACTTTCTCCTTCAGATGGAAAGGTATAACTTTCCTTAATACATTCTGAAGTAGGACAAAGAACTCCATTTCTTAATATACGTGGATTATTAAAAGAAAGGTTATACAACCAGATTGTAGCAGATGTATTAAAATTTGGAAATGCTGTTGGATTTAATTCTATTCTATTAAAGGAAATATTGGTATTAGAATCGAAATCTACTAAATTATCATTATTGATAAGATCATTAGTTATATTTATAGGATTATTAAACTTCATTTTTCCATAAATAGTATTTTCTAAAGTAATCTCATCTAGATTTTGTAAGTCCTCATAGGTATAAGCAAGAAAATCAGTAGAATTACCTTTTGTAGAACCATTATACTCACTGTATAAAATAGTGAGAAAACTTGAGTTTGCAGCAAAACTTACAGTTTCAGTAGAAAATTCTCCATAACTATTATTTGCATAAAAGTATAATGTATGGAGCCCCTGTGAAATATTAGCATAAACAGGACCTGATAGAGTAATATTGCTCCCCGAATCCAGATTGTACCAAATTTCATCTGCATTAATTGAAGAATAATTGATGAATACAGAATCATTCCTTAGATAAGTTTCATTCTCCGGACTTATTATTGAAATTATAGGAACAGGATATGTTACAGTAATATTAAGTGCTAAAGAAGATTGTAAGGCTTTTCCTGTGACTGCTTCTCCAGTAATGATCTGTCCAGTTATATCTTCTTCTGAAAAAATAAAACCTAGATTACAGATTAAAATAATCAAAGAAATTATAAAAACTATCCTCTTTTTCATTAATTAAATAAAGAGAAGTACTATTAAAAGTTTATCTCTAATTTTTCCTATTTGATCTAACAATAACTAAAGCTATTATTCCGAGCAAGATTATCCCTGCAACAATGTAATAAACCAAAGGAGAAACCTTCTCTTTAGGCTCTTGAGTTACTAAAACTGGAAGTAGCTTCTGCATACCTGAACCAAAACTCATAGGCCCCTCTTCTGAACTAGAAACAGTAGAGACATCAAAAATAAGGTTATAATTCCCCCCAATTTCGCTATCTTCAGGTACATTAACTGTAAAATATACCTCTACTTTCTGTCCTACAGGTATTTCATATATCTTCCCAGGTTCATTCATAGTAGCAATCTCAGAACCCTGAAGAATATTTACTTTAGCATTAACAGTTTCTGTTCCCGCCATATTCTGAAGAACAATAAATCCTTCTTGAGTCTGTCCTGGATTTATAGTCAATGGATTTTCTTCCCAGTACATAGAAGAAACTGCAAAAGCAAATACATTGCTAAGCATTAATACTCCTGCTAACAAGAATGCCAAACTCAAATATATCTTTTTATTTGTTGTCATTTTATTTATCCTACCTTAACTATCCACGCTCCAAGAGCTTGTGTTGAGTAAGCTTGTGGTGTTAAGTCTGAATTTGATGTTTCAAGACAGAAGTAAATGTTTTCTTGTGCTGTTCCATCATTCTTAGTATAATTTCCATGAGGAAGAGTTGCACTTGTTATATTTGTATCTGTTCTGTTTACCATTGGTGTTCCTTCGCATCCTGCAGCATTTTTAACGCTGAAATTAGTTGCTCCTAATGCCTTAGTATAGGTTGTTTCTCCAAGAAGATCAGAAGAATTTACTAACACTGATCTATATCTGTTTCCTGTATTATTTATGCCCATAAATTGGCTTGCTTCAGTATTTGATGCACCTGGAGCTATTGAAGACCAAGTAAGAGAAGTTACATTAGCTAAAAGTCCATCAGTAGCACCAACAGTAAGGTTCTTTACAGTAGAATTATATGCACTATTTCCACTCAAATCAGTAATATAAACGTTTATTGACCATGTTCCAGGTCCATCATACCACCACATTGTAACATTACAGCTATAATTTGCTTGTGTGGCAGTGCTTTTTCCTCTTTCAAATATACAACTTGAATTAGTTCTGGTAGTCTCACCTGACTTAGAAAAGTTTACTGTAGCGGTAGCGTTGTTTAAATTTGCAATACCATCTGCATCTTCAACTCTAAATACAAGAGGAACGTAACTTGGAGCAGGACCTTCATTTACACCGCTAGCAACAGTTGTTGAAGTTTCATTATACACAGCAATAATTCTTGGAGCAGTACCTCCTGTAACAGTAATATTTAATCCCACATTAGCAGATGTTGCCTTTCCAGAAATTTTATCCCAAAAACTATTAAAACTTCCAGCAGAAATCATTGATAAACCTAAAATAATTACTAAAAAGAAAGCTAAAATGTAAATTCCTCTTTTCATCTTGTATCACCTGTATAAAGTACCTTAGTTATTCTCACTTTATAAATATTATTATTTTTTGTCAATTGCTTTGGAATATATTGTCCAGATATTTCTCTGATCTCTATTTAGTAATCTTCCTATCTCAGAATACTTCTTTCCTTTCTCTTTTAGATATATTATAATCGCTTCAAGTACAGTTAATTTTTCATTATAGAATATTTGTATTGGTATATTCATTGAATCTTCTTTTATCTTAATTGGTTCACTATTCTTTTCAACTGCTTTCTTATATGCTGTCCAAATTGTTCTTTCATCTCTTCCAAGTTTGTTTGCTATCTCTACATAATTCATATGAAGATTTTCTTTCATATATTTTGTAAGAGCTTCCAATGCGCCAAGATCCTTAGTAAATATATCCATTGAAATTTCAATATCTTTTCTTACAAAGATCAATTCAGATATTTCTTTATTATTTACCCTATATTTTCTCTTAACTTCTTTTATCAATAAATTTACAATTTCTTCTTTTCCTGGAGAATATTCTTCCTTCAATTCTTCTGAAACAAGATTTATTGCTTTCAGAAGTTTATCTTTCTCTATTGTCTTTACTTTCTTCTTTCTTCTCCTTCTTATTGTGACCAAAGCTAAGAATATTCTTATTGTCCAAGCCCCTTGCTGTTGCGTTGAATATGCCTGTGAAATAAGATTTGCATTAGATTCTTCTAAACAAAAGTAAATTGTTTCCTGTGCTGTTCCATCATTCAAACTACAATTTCCTTTAGGTATAACTGCTCCAACAACTGCGGTATATTGATACCATCTCATTCCTGTTCCCCCACATCCAGCTACAGTGTGAACACTAAAGTTGCTTGCTCCTAATACATAAGCAGGATTATTCTCTCCAGTAAGATTAGTTGCATTAACTTCAACATTTATTTCCTCATTTCCTGTATTGTTTAAGAGCATTGGTGAGAGTGCTTCTATGTTTGTTGCACCTGGCCCAATTGAAGGCCAATTTACAGAAGTTGAATTTGCCAAGAAACCTGTTGTTGAACCGACTGCAAAAGTTGTTGAATCATTAAATCCTGAATTACCTTCATTATCTTCTATAGAAGCATTTATTGTCCAGGTTCCAGGAGCATCCCACCACCACATTGTAACATTACAAGTATAATTTGCATAATTGGTATTGTAATCCCCTAACCATGCGCAACTTGAATTAACTCTTGGACTCTCACCGGCTAATGAAAAGTTTACCTGAACTGAACTATCATCTAAATTTCCAAATCCTTGTTCATCATAAGCTGTAAAGTTCAATAAAACATAAGTGGCAACAGGCCCTTCATTTGGACCAGAAGAGATATCTGTCATCTCAGTAGAATTATATACTTTAATTATTTGTGGAGGAGTATTTTCATCTAACGTAAACACATCATCAACTTTATTCTGAGTGATTGTAAAATTAAAGACGTTTATATCTCCAACATAACCTGTTTTATTAGCAAATATTGAATAATTATTATAATAGCTTCTTGTTCCCCCAGTATTATTGTATTCAATAAGTTCCTGTCTTCCTATCAAACCACTTGAATTTGTTTGTGCTGTAAATTGAATTACTCCTGTTGTATTATATGCGGTTATGTTTGCATCCTCTATAACAGTTCCTCCACTGTCATTTATATAAGCCTGATAATACCATTTTCTGATTAATTCGCTGTCAGCTCCAACATATTCTGGAGTGTAATTATAAGAACAATTTATGAAAGTTACATTATTACTTGCATCATTAACATAAACATCATTGGTTCTTCC
>CAYZYU010000003.1:55021-59960 GCA_964482915.1 Candidatus Woesearchaeota archaeon | reverse complement strand
TATAATAAAGATGTGCTCAAGAAAGCAGAAGAATTCTATTCAAGCATTGGGATTGATGTTTCTGATATATTAAAAAGAAGCGATTTATATGAGAAACCTGGAAAATATCAGCATGCATATTGTATGGATTTGGATAGGGAGGGAGATATTAGGTCACTTATGAATATAAAGGAAGACTTATACTGGATGGGAACAATACTTCATGAGCTAGGACATGGGGTTTACTGGAAATATATTGATAAAAGTCTCCCATTTTTGATAAGAGATGCTAGTCATACTCTTACAACAGAAGCTATAGCATTATTAATGGAGAGAAACGCTAAAAAAACTTCTTTTATCAAAAAATTCTGTAAAGTTAGTGAAGAAGAGATAAATAAAATAGAAGGGGATGTTAAGAACATGCTTAGATTACGTCAGCTTGTTTTTTCAAGATGGTCTCAGGTAATGTTTAATTTTGAAAGGAATCTATATGAAAATCCTGACCAGAATCTGAACAAATTGTGGTGGAGTTTAGTAAAAAAATATCAGCTTCTTGATTTTTCAAGAGACAAAGCAGATTGGGCTTCAAAAATACACTTTGTTTCCAGCCCCATTTATTATCATAATTATACAATTGGAGAATTATTTGCTTCTCAAATGAATGATTATATTGCAAAAAATATCCTTAAAGAAAACCCCTCAGCTAATTTGGATTATTCTGGGAAAAAGAAAGTAGGAGAATACCTTAAATCAAAAGTATTTTTCCCTGGAGCAATCTATAAATGGGACGAACTTATCAAATATTCTACAGATGAAGACTTAAATCCTAAATATTGGGTTAATGATTTTTGTTAGATATTATAATAATATTTAAATAGGTCAGATAAGGAATATTTTTTATGGGAAATATACAGATAACACCTGAAATTAATTATAAGGCAGAGTTAAAAGATGGGACTTATTATCCTGCTCTTTTAGAGATGGTTGATTTTGATGAAAAAGGAAGGCCTTCATTAAGAAAAGAGGGTTGGGCAGAGATAATCTATTGCATTCCAAATAGTAGAAATAAACTTTCTTTAGTACATAGAAGTTTAAATGTTGAAAATTTTAAGCATCTAGCTTTCTCAGACTTGAAAGAGGGAATGCCAAAAGTATTTATTGAAAAAGGATTGGCAGAGTTATTAAATGATGGAAATTGTTCAGAAATTCCTCCTTCAAAGGTAAAAAATGCTTCAGAAGTTCAAGATTATCTAAAATATTTTAATATTCTTGATGATCAAGATGAGCTTTCACCCCCGCCTTTTTATTAAATAATCTATCTTAACAATCTTTAAAAAGATAAATTTGAGAAAATATTAATGGATAGCAATGTGAAGATACATTCTAAATTAAATTATAAAATAAAATTAGATGGGCAGAATTATTATCCTGTAATTGCCAATCTTTATGGGGATTATGCTGAAATTATATTCTATTTCCCTAATGAAAGAGGTAATACTCTAGAATTGAAAGCACGTTGTTTAGATACTAAATTTATTGAACACTTATCTCTTTCAGATAAACAAAAAAAAGGTTTAAAGGTTTTCATAAGTAATGATTTATTAAATTCAATTAGATATCATGAGCCCATACAGTTTTCTTTTTCAAGTATAAAGGATGCTAATTCAATTAAAGGTTCTGATAAATATTTTGAACTATTGAGATGATTATAACTATTTAACTTTCATAACATTTATAAACACTCATGAAATATCTTTCATATGAATAATGCTTCAACATATCATGTATTTTTTAGGAATCTTGCAAATCCCTTAAAAATAAGGATTATACTGTTCTTGAAGAGAAGTGAGATGAATGTAAGTGATTTATCTAGGGAATTAGGAGTAGAACAGAGTAAAGTTTCACATGCTTTGATGTTGCTTAGGAAGTGTAATATAGTTGATGTTCATAAAAAAGGCAAGGAAAGAATTTATTCTCTGAACAAGAACACCATAATTCCTATGTTTAGGTTAATTGATGAACATTCAATGAGAAATTGTGATTGCAGACAGTGCAAAGGATGTGTAAGATGAAAACAGCATATATAATTCATGGATGGGATGGAAGCCCTGAAGAACCAATGCATAAATGGATAAAAAATAAATTGGAAGAGAAAAAATACAAGGTAATTGCACCAAAAATGCCTAATCCAGCAGAACCAAAGATAAAACCCTGGTTAGAAAAAATTAGTGAGATTTCAGTTAATTTAACCGATAAAGATATTTTTATTGGACATAGTATAGGATGTCAAGCAGTTTTAAGATATGTCAGCGAATTAAATCACAAAAAAATTGCTAAGATTATTTTAATTGCCCCCTGGATGTATCTGGATAAAAATACTCTTAAGGAAGAAGGAGAAGATAGTAAAAGAATAGCTAAACCATGGATGGAAACTCCTATAGAATGGGATAAAATAAAGGAGAATTGCAAAGAAGTAATTGCAATTTTTTCAGATAATGACCCTTATGTTGAATTATCAAATGTAGATTTATTTAAGAAGAAATTAAACCCTAAAATTGTAATCTTAAATAAAAGAGGACATTTTGATCCTTCCAGCGGAATAAACGAGTTACCTGAAATTTTGGAGTATCTAAAATGACAAAGAACATATATTTTGACAATGCAGCAACAACAAAAGTTGATGAAAAAGTATTGAAAGAGATGCTTCCTTATTTCACAGATACATTTGGAAATGCGTCTTCACAGCATGATGTTGGTATAAAAGCAAAATATGCTCTTGAAAAGAGCAGAAGAACTATTGGATTATCTATAAAAGCAAATCCGGGTGAAATAGTCTTCACTTCTGGTGGAACTGAAGGAAATAATTTTATTTTGAAAGGTTTGTTTTTTGCAAATTATCCTCATAAAAACCATATAATAACTAGTTCAATAGAACACGATTGTATTTTGAATACTTGCAGATGGCTAGAGAGTCAGGGAGCTAAAGTAACTTATTTAGATGTGGATAAAGAGGGATTTATCAATTTAGATGAATTAAAGAAAGAGATAAATGAGAAAACCTTTCTTGTCTCAATAATTCATGCTAATAATGAGATAGGTACATTACAAAATCTAGAAGCAATTGGAAAGATTTGCAGGGAAAGAGAAGTATTATTTCATACAGATGCATGTCAGAGTTTTACAAAAGTTCCAATTGATGTTAAGAAACAAAATTTGGATTTAGTTACTTTAAATTCACATAAGATTCATGGTCCTAAGGGTGTTGGAGCAGTATATATACGTGCGGGAACAAAGATTGTGCCTTTATTACATGGGGGAGGACATGAAAACAAACTTAGAAGCGGTACTGAAAATGTTTCAGGTATTATTGGTTTTGCAAAAGCAGTAGATATTGCTAGTGAAAAGGATGTTAAAAGAATGGAAAAACTAAGAGACAACTTAATTGAAGGTTTATTAGAGATAGATAATGTAACGTTAAATGGTCCTAGTGGAAATAAGAGACTTTGTAATAATGTTAATGTCTCATTTAATAATATAGAGGGAGAATCTATAGGAGGATATTTAGAAAATGAAGGAATATACACTTCAACAGGAAGTGCTTGTATGTCTCATACACTTGAAACAAGTCATGTTCTTAAGGCTCTTGGATTAACTCCTCTTCAATCTAATAGCTCACTTAGAATATCTATAAGTAAATACACTACTGAGCAAGATGTTGAATATTTCCTTGAAAAAATAAAAAAAATAGTTAAAAAACTAAGAGGCATAAGTCCTTTAATACGCTAATTAAATATAATGGAGGATATAAATTAAGATGACAAAAAAAGGGAAATTTGAGAAACACTCTTGTGAGATCAAGAATGAAGCAGAATGCGAAGAAGAACTTGATCAAGAGGATGCAGATTTACACGAAGAAGAAAGCGATTTTTATGAAGATGAAGATTAAATTTAATTTATTTTCAAGGAGGAAAGATAAAATGAAAAAAACAAAAATTACTAGGGAAACAAATATGAATCAATTACTTATGGAGAGACCAGAGTTAGCTGGCATGCTACTTTCATCTGGAATGGGTTGTATGGGTTGTCCAATGGCACAGATGGAAACTCTTGAAGATGGGATGAGGGCTCATGGAATGACTCCTAAGGAAATTGATAATCTTATTGAAAAGATGAATGAAGAAGCTTGGGGAAATAAAAAAAAGGAGAAGAAAAAATGAGTCATTCATTAGTTAATTTATTTTTTAACTTGGTTAAACATAGATTTGTTTATGTGGGAGTTCCTGTGATAATCCAAAATTCTAAAGGGGAAATCCTGCTTGGAAAAAGAGATAAACACATGGCAACATTCCCTAATTTTTGGGGATTGCCCGGGGGTATGCCTGAATATAATGAGAAAATTGAAGATACTGCAAGAAGAGAAGTTAAAGAAGAGTTGGGCGTGAATATTAAGATAATTAAAAGATCCAAAAAAGTATATGAAAGTTTTCCTATAAAAGAATGCAAATTTCATACTGTGGATATTCCTTTTTATGCGAAGGTAGTTAGTGGAAATGCTAAACCTAAAGATGAAACACAAGAAGTTAGATGGTTTAAACCTTCAGAAATAAAGAACCTTAAACTTGCTTATTCTCATAAAGAAATTTTGAAAGGAGAGGGATTGATTTGAGATGGCACTAAAATATAACAAAACAGTAATGAAGGAATTTATGAGTCCGAAAAACATGGGTGAAATAAAAAATCCAAGTGGAATTGGTAAAATTGGAAATCCTACATGCGGGGATATAATGTGGGTCTATATTAAAGTTGAAAAAGATAGCAAAGGAAATGAAATACTTAGCGATATAAAATTCAAGACATTTGGTTGTGCTGCTGCAATTGCAACTTCTTCAATGATTACTAAACTTGCAAAAGGGAAAAAACTGAGTGAGGCTGAAAAAATTAAGTATAGCGATGTAGTTGA
>CAYZYU010000003.1:14063-54921 GCA_964482915.1 Candidatus Woesearchaeota archaeon | reverse complement strand
CAAAAGGGAAAAAACTGAGTGAGGCTGAAAAAATTAAGTATAGCGATGTAGTTGAGGCTTTAGGGGGACTTCCAAATATAAAGATTCATTGTTCAACTATGGCATCACAGGCACTGAATAAAGCAATAAAAGATTATCGTGAAAATAAAGATGTAAAAGGAGGCACTAAATAATTTTGTTAACAGATAATCTTAATATTTTGTTCAACTATTACAAGGGCATAGTTAATATATAACATTATAATAAAAAAATCTGATAATTACATATTCAAAAATGGAAAATAAGACATTTTCCAGCTTCGCCTTGGAGGAATTCGTAGATGGAAAATAAGACTGTTGGATGGATAATCATTGGAATTGCGATTATAATGGGAGTTATAGTTCTTATTTTTAATATAGGCTTGAAGAATATAGTTGATGACACTTGTTCTCATGGCCCAACTTGTTCAATGTACGATACAATCGCTGTACAGACTTGGATAAGCTTTGCTATTGTTGGGATTATACTTATAATTGGAATTGTTTTATTGTTCATAAAACCCAAGGAGAAAGTAATAGTAAAGACTCTCAAAGAAAAGAAAAAGAAAAAAGATTATTCTGGGCTGGATAAAAAAGAAAAAGAAGTGGTAGATTTATTGTTAAATGAAGGGAATGCAATGTTCCAGGCAGATTTAATGGAGAAGCTTAATATTGGTAAAGTAGGTGTCACAAGATTATTGGATAAATTGGAAGCTAAGCAGATAATTGAAAGAAAAAGACGTGGTATGAATAATATCGTTGTATTGAAGGATTAAAAATAATTAAATTCACCTCCTTTCATTTTTATAGGTAAATCATTACCTCTCCAATTATTGGAGAGGATATATGTAGTGTATCCTACGAGATACTTTGTTCTGTTGTTCTTGGTTTCTCTTGTTGTAGGGTTTTTGTTTAACATCTTTTTATCCTCCATTTTAGTTGAAAATATTAAATAAGGAGGTTATAAAGCACTTGTTAAAGAAAAATCAAGAATGTTAATTAAGAATTATCCTTCATAAAGCTTAAAAATGAATTTTTTAGTAAAAATTAAAAGGAGGCATTAATTAATAATAATATGGCAGGATTATCCTTTGTACCTGAATGGTTCTTTATATATAGTTTAGCTTTTGGTTTGGTCTTTGCATCAATAACATTAGGAGTAAGTCTCTATTCTTTTAAAATATACAGACTATCTGGACAGAGACAATCAAAATTCTTTGGTATTGCATTCTTATTTTTCTCGCTTTCTTATCTTATTCAGTTCATACTCAATCTTGCAGTATTTTATGAACTTAATGAGAGAATTCTTAATTGGATTGAATTTCAAAATATTATAACTCTTAATAGTCTCTCTATTTTTGCACATATGATTCTATTTACTTTAGGACTTGTAACCCTTATCTATATGATTTTAGGAATAAAAAAAGGTTGGATTTACGCGGGCATGATGATTCTATCTATTCTATTTATACTCTTTTCTGCAGATAAGATAAATTTCTTTTATATGTTGTCTACACTTCTTTTAGCAATAATCTCTATTTATTATTTTAAACATTCAATAGAAAATAAAAAGAGCAAATCTGTACCTATTGTCGTTGCATTCTTTTTCCTTTTGATTGGACATGTACATTTTATATTTTTAATTAACAGTCAAATAGAGTATGTACTTGGAAACTTCCTTGAATTAGCTGCTTATGTGATTATTTTAATAAATCTTTTAAGAGCATTAAAAAAATGAATAAGAAGAGAGATAGATTGCAGGTAATACATGATATACTGCAAGTTATAAAAGAGAAGAATGGGAGGATAAAACCTACTCATATACTTTACAAGTCAAATCTTTCTCATCAAATGATGGATGAATATATGAAAGAATTAATAGAAAAAGAATTTATATTAGAAAGTAATAGTGGAGAGGGGAAAACTTATTCAGTTACCAAGAAAGGACAGGATTATCTTAGTCAGTATAAATTGATTGTGAACTTCACAACTTCTTTTGGATTAGATTAAATTAATTTAGATGTAACTAGTTTCACCAAACCTCCCTTATAGGAGGTTTTCTTGATTATTTTAATTAAATTAACTTAGGAGGTTAAACAAAATGAAAACATGGATAATAGCTTCAATAATGCTGGGTGTACTTGTTATTGGAGGATTTGCTATCGTTAGTGCTTTAAACTCTAACAATACAGACATCTCAGATGATGGAAGTACTACTCAAACAGTAGCTAAGACAATTAGTTGCTCTGGTTGTGGAAATGGATGTACTGCAGAAAGTAACTGTGGACGTGCAACCTGTGGAGCAGTTAGTGGCACTGGAACTTGCGGGTGTGGAAAATAATCCGAGAAATATTTTTATTTTTTTTATTTTATATTTAATATAATTAAACTTTTGGAGGAGCCTGGTTATTTTGCATCATCTTCCTTAAGTCTTCTTCTCTCATTATAACCATCTTCTTGTTTGATCTCTGAAAGAGGCTAAATAATAAGTATAGAATAATTATCTCTATTATGAAGATAATTATGTTTGTTGTTGAGAATATTTTTGTTAAGTCAACTATTTTTAGAATAAAGGATTCTTTTATAAAAAATAAGGGTATCCAGGAAAGAACCCCAATCAAAATACTTGCTATTATTTTTCCTATAGTTGGTTTGAAATTCATTTTATTATATCTCTTTTATTCTTTTTAAATATTCTTTATTTTCTCATGGGCATCTTAGGATATCTCTTTTTCTGGAAAAGACTCCAAATAAAATAAATTAATATTAATTCAACCACAAATACGATTATATTTGTTTTAGAGCCAATATAATCTATAAGCGTTGAGATTGTGGCAGGCCCAAAAAGACCTTCCACTTGGTTTGTTTCAAGATATTTCTTTACTAAAGGCCAGGTTATTGTTGTTATAAGCCAATTAACTAGAGGAACAGCTACATTGACAATAAGAGCTAAAACAATACTCCATATCACCTTTTTCTTTGTTGGTTTAGTATTCATATTACAAATATAGGAAGAATTCGTTTTTAAATTTTAAGATTTCTACTTTTTCTTATAAATAAAATATCCTAAATAGATTAATAATGTTATTGCTAGTGCTCCAATAAAGTTATAAAACCCAAAGAAAGGTAATTGTACTGCCTGAGGACATATATAAACTGTCTCTCTATTTATACAGTTTAAGTGTAATCCAAGTGGGTCATAATTTGCCTCTTCATTTCCTGGAGCCCAAATCCATGAAGCAATTTCAGTCACAAAAAGCATATTATCATCTTCACAGGTATCTTTACCTGCTTTAGTATAAATACAATCCCCTATGGGGATATTATTTTCTTCACATTTGGAATCTACTTTCCATCCTCCCTCACATATTTCTGATGAGGCATCCCAATAACAATTACAGTCTGTACTATCCATACAATTTGTTAATGGATTAAGAATTTCTTCTCCACACTGAATATTTTCTGGAACACTATCTTCTGCTACTTTGCATAAATCCATTTCACATTCTTCTTGAGTTATATAATCAGAACAATAACTAATTCCAGAACAAACAATATCCCTGCTTAAAACCTCTAAAAGGTTTGAACTTTCTATCTTATTTCCTGTAGAAGCAACTGTGGCTATGAGATAATATTCAGGAGGGTAATTTTCACCTAAGTCCATATCATCATCTTCTTGTCCTTCAGCTACCCAATATCCATAATTATATATTGATGAGTCAAAAGAAATGCTTGAAGGTTGTATTTTTATATTATCATCATCTGGATTTGGGAATGTATCTTTTTCTTTTATCATAAAAGAGATAGTATCATAATCACATGCAGTAGTCCCTCTAACTTTAAATGCTACTTCTTCTCCTTCTAATGCTGTTGTTGTCTCCCAATATACTGCTGTAAGTTCACATTCAACAACATCAAGTCCAGGGTCAACTCTATAATTGTCTCCTTTATCAGAAAATTCAACATTATATTCTCCCCAGTCATCCATTGTAACTCTATATGCTCTAAAGCAGAATATTCCTGTTTCACCAACATCATATATTCCAGATGCAACCATCATATCAGGGTCAGCAGAGGACCCTCCTGGATTTCCTATAATATCCCAATTATATGTTCCGGGTTCAAATCCAGCTCCATTTATAAATACAAAATCTCCTCTTGCGAATACATTCACATCCTGTACTTCATCCCCACAATCTATATTTGTTGTCCAGATTGCACCTGAACCAGGAGCAGGAACAAATTGTATTAAAAATACAAGGAATAATACTATTAGAAATACCTTACACCTCATTAAAATACCAAGAAAAGATTTTTTATAAACCTTTTTAATTTAAAAAGTCAAGAATTTGGGTTAGATTTAAAAACTTGTTTAAATTATATTTATCATGATTGTAGATGCTACAGTTAATACTGGAAAGAGGAGATTAAGGTCATGGTTTATATGGGGAATAATTGTATCTGTTTTGGTTGCTGCTTTACTCTATTTTTTTGAGCCTTTAGGAGAAGACGGAACTATCTTAACTATTGCAATTGTTTCATTAGCTGTTGGATTTGTTATTCTCCCATTAGCATTATGGATTTTTAGAACTCGTCTAAAAAGATGGTTCATAAGAGGAATAATATGCTCTGTTATCGTAGCTGCTTTATTTTACTTATTGAATCTTTATAATTTTGAAAGCAATCTAAAATTAATCATTGCTTCAGTTATTGGAGGATTTATATTAGCAACAATACTTCCTATTCTTTTCTCATTTATTAGAAGAAAAAGACAACCTCCTGCTTCAAGTGGAGGAGTTTTTGGAGGGGGATGGACAAGCAGTAGCACTTAAAATGGAAAAATTGAGATGGTTATATTGGGGATTGTTCTTTTCAGTAGTATTATTTTTAGTAATTTATTTCTTGATATATAAAAGAGTAATTGAGAACCCCTCTGCAATATTGATGCTTGGAAATAAAGACGTTTCTGGAATTGGAGAATTTTTCTCAAAGATTAGCAATGTTATTATTTCTTCAGTTGTTATAGGATTTTTATTGGGTCTTATAAATTTAATCAAGCCTAAAAAGGAAGGAGTTTAGAGTATATCAAAATGTCAAGATGGTTGCGTTGGATAATAAGTGGATTAATCTATTCTGTTATAATATTTGCATTCATATACTTCTTCATTAATTTTGATATAATCCCTAATTTATGGGAAGGATATATTCGTATGTTTACAATACCAAATATGATTGTTCTTTCTGTAATTTGTGGTTTTATCTTCTCTGCTATAACTACATTCATCTCTCCTGGAAAAAAAGTAAGAAGATAATCAGAATTCAAATATATATTTTAAAAGTCAACTTAATTTAAAAACTTCTAATTTTTTTAGAATGTATGCATTACAAAAAAGAGACTTTGGAGATTGCTGAAAAAGAGAGACTTGCATTGACTTTTGATGATGTTAGATTAATACCTGCTTATTCTGAGATTCTTCCTGACAAAGTTAATTTATTTTCAAGATTTTCTAGAAACGTCCCTCTTAAGATTCCTTTAGTCAGTGCTGCTATGGATACAATTACTGAACATAAAATGGCAATCGAGATGGCAAAAAATGGAGGATTAGGAATAATTCATAAAAATTTCTCTCCAAAAGAACAAGCTTATCAAGTAGCAAGGGTTAAACACCATCTCAATGGTAAGATTGAAGATCCTATTTGTGTAATGGATTATAATACTATGCAGGAAGTATTGAATATGAAAGATGAGAAGGCATACACTTTCCATAGTTTTCCTGTATTAGATTCTTCTGGTAAATTAGTTGGTCTTATTACTAGAAATGATTTTGACTTTTGCGAGGATACTTCAAGACAAGTTAAAGATATTATGACAACTTCTTTGCTTACTTCTTCTGAAGAAACCACAATAGAGGAAGCATATAAAATATTGTTAAATAAAAAGAAAAAAATTCTTCCTCTTATTAAAAATGATGGAGAACTTACAGGAATATATGTCTTTAGTGATGTAAAGAGAATTGTTACAGAAAATTCTGGTATGTACAATACCGATTCTAGTGGAAAATTATTAGTTGGTGCTGCTATTGGAGTTTATGATGATGCATTTTCAAGACTTGAAGAATTGGTTAAGTCGGATGTAGATGTTGTAGTTATTGATACAGCTCATGGGCATTCAAAAGGGGTCATTGAAACATTGAAGAAAATTAAAAATAATTATCCTAATATTGATGTTGTTGCTGGAAATATTGCAACAGGAGATGGAGCGTTAGCTTTGGCTAATGCCGGTGCAGACGGTGTTAAAGTAGGTATTGGTCCTGGTTCAATATGCACAACAAGAATAATAGCAGGTATTGGAACTCCTCAATTATCTGCAATTTACAGATGTTCAAAGGCCTTATCAAATTATGATATTCCTGTGTGTGGAGATGGTGGATTAAAAAATTCTGGAGATATAACAATAGCTCTTGGTGGTGGAGCAGATTCTGTAATGATGGGAAATATGCTTGGAGGAACAGATGAATGTCCTGGAGATCTTATAACTTTCAAAGGCAGACAATGGAAAAGATATAGAGGAATGGGTTCATTGAATGCTATGAGAGAACACAAGGGTTCAAAAGATAGATATCAACAGGGGGAAAGAAAAATGAGAGAACTTGTTCCTGAAGGGATAGAAGGTTTGGTTGCATATAGAGGAAAATTATCTGATATTTTAATACAATATTCAGGAGGACTTAAGTCAGGTATGGGATATGTTGGTGCAAAATCAATAAAAGAATTACATAGAAAAGCAAAATTTGACAGAATCACAAAATCTGGAATTGAAGAATCTCATCCTCATGATATTTTAATAACAGAAGAAGCTCCGAATTATACTAGAGGTAATATGAATGCTTGAGAAATTATTGAAAGATAAGCAGATTGCAGCATCTGTATGCAATCAGTTTGGGGATACTGGTAAGGGGAAGATAGCTGATGTCTTTGCTCCATGGGCAGATGTGATTGCAAAAGGTACAGGAGGTCCTAATTCTGGAAATACTGTCGTGCTTAATGGTATTGAATATATTTTTCATTCAGTTCCTGCAGGAATTTTTTATGATAGCCATGGAAAGGTGAACATTACTGGAAATGGAACTGTTGTTGATTTGAAATCCTATAATGGGGAACTGGATAATTTGGAAAAAAACGGGATGAGTTATAATAATCTTATGATAAGCAAGGATGCAAATGTAATAATGCCTTACCATATTATTGAAGATTGTGCTACGAACAAATCACAAAAAGGAGGAGGGATAGGAAGCACAGGGAGAGGAATAGGACCATGTTATGCAGATAAAATTGCAAGGAGAGGGATTACAATCTCAAACTTGTTTGACAGAGATATTCTTTCAACAAAGATAGATAAGATAAAAGAATTTTATCCAAATCAGAAAATTAATACAGATGAAATAATTGAAGAAATGACTCCTTATACAGAGAGAATTTCCCCTCTTGTTAGAGATACTGTAACTGAGATGCACAATTTTGTAAGAAACGGAAAAAAGATATTTTTAGAAGGTTCACAGGGATTATTGCTAAGTATTGAACATGGGACTTATCCTTTTGTTACTTCTTCTGATTGTTCAATTAATGGATTGGCAAGCGGGGTTGGAATTTCTGCAGGACAGATTGATTTACCTCTTGGAATTATTAAATTTCCTTTCATGACAAGAGTAGGAGGGGGACCATTTCCAACTGAACTTGGAGGAAAACAGTCAGAATTATACTGTGGGAATGAGGGAGATATTTTTTATGAAGTTAAAAATTACCTTGGAATGAATCTTAATTTAGATGAAATAAAAAGACTGAAAGATACTAAGGATTTTGCAGGAATCAAGGAATATAAAAAACAAGCATGCAATTATATAAAATCCAACAAGAGCAAAATTGTTGAGATGATAAATTCTCCTGATAATTTTTTAAGTGGAGTGGGGGTAAGACTTCTTGCAGGAGAATATGGAGCAACAACAGGAAGACCAAGAAGAGTAGGGTGGACTGATGCTGTGATGGGAAGATATGCAGTTGAAATCAATGGCCCTCTATTTATACTCACAAAACCAGATTGTTTGGGGGACGCTGAGAGTTTTAATATATGCTATGGATATGATATTTTCGGGGAGAAACATGAAGAATTTAATAAAGAAGAAGAGTACCTAAGAGAAGTAAGGCCAATACTAAAAACATACGAGGGATATGGGGATATAAGCGATATAAAAGAATTTGATAAACTTCCCCCAAGCCTGAAATTATCTATAAAAGATTTTGAAAAGTTTACAGGTGGAATGGTTAAGCTTGTTTCTGTTGGTCCAGAAAGAAATCAAATAATTGTAAGATAATTATAAATTATCTAAATGTAATGAAACATAACTAAAATTAAAAAATAATAAAAATAAATTTATCTTCTCTTCTTTGCTGGTTTTTTCTGTTCTTTTTCAGCTTTTGGTTTTGATTCAGAGAAGACATATATGTACAATATCTCTAGAATACCTACTGTATTTAAGATAGCCAGTACAATAAACCAAGCTAAATGATTCTTTCTAGCTGATTTCCACAAAGCTAAAAGTTTCCAGACTGCAGACCAAATGAAAATCACCACTAAAAGCCAGAGTGAGATTCCTAATTGAGTTGCAACTTCATTTAAATATGCCATGTATCACCTCCTAAAATAAAGATATTTACAAACTTTAAAAATGTTGGGTTAAAAAATAATTTTAATTTTTAGTATTTTTCCTTATAAAAAATTGTATATACGTGTCGAATAGAAAAGTGACTACTAAAGTTTAAATATGAATTATTTTTTTGGATATTTCATTAAATACAACCAGTAGTAAGAAAGAGGGTTAAGGTATACAAGATATTGTACCTTATCAAAACAGAGGAAAAATGAATTGTCCATATTGCGGATATAAAGAATCAAAGGTTACTGATAAAAGAAGTTCTCCTGATGGAATAAGAAGAAGGAGAGAGTGCCTTAAATGCAAAAAAAGATTCACAACTTATGAAAGAATTGAAAGAAGTGATTTATATGTTATAAAAAAAGATGGTCGAAGAGAGAAATTTGATATAAAGAAACTTGAGGCAGGAATTGATAAAGCGCTTGAAAAAAGACCTGTACCTAAGGATAAAATAAATACTATGATTAGTGAAATTGATGAACAAATAAGAAAAATAGGCAAGAATGAAGTAAAAAGTTCAGTAATAGGAGAATTAGTTATGAAAAAACTGAAAAAACTTGATGACATAGCTTATGTGAGATTTGCATCAGTATATAGACAATTCCAGGACATAAATGATTTTAAACAGGAAATGAAAAGCTTATAATGAGGTATAACAAAGAGGAAAAATGAGTAAAAAAGGATTAGAGGGAAAAGTTAAATATACAAATAAAGAGGCTATAGCAGCATCCCATAATTATTTTAATGGTGATGAAATGGCAGCAAAAAATTTTGTCAATAAGTATGCATTAAAAGATTCTGATGGTAACGTATATGAGCTTTCACCTTCAGATATGCATCATAGATTAGCAAAGGAGTTTGCAAGGATAGAGAATAAATACGCTGAGAGAAATCCAAATGCAAATCCAGTAAGTGAAGAGAAATTTTATGATCTAATGGATAATTTCAAATATATTATCCCTCAGGGGGGATCAATGTCGGGTGTTGGAAATAATTATCAAATAGTTTCTTTATCCAATTGTTTTGTTATAGGAAATGGTGCTGATTCTTATGGAGGCATAATGACTACAGACCACGAACAAGTACAATTAATGAAAAGAAGAGGAGGGGTTGGACATGATTTATCTCATATTCGTCCCAAAGGAAGTCCTGTTCTTAATAGTGCATTAACTTCAACAGGAGTTGTTCCATTTATGGAAAGATATTCTAATTCAACAAGAGAAGTTGCGCAGGATGGTAGAAGAGGAGCATTAATGCTTAGTCTATCTATAAGACATCCTGATGCTCAGAAATTTATCGATGCTAAATTAGAACAAGGAAAAGTTACAGGGGCCAATGTTTCTGTTAAACTTACTGATGATTTTATGAGAGCTGTAGAAAATAATGAAAAATATATTCAACAATATCCTGTAGATTCAGATAAACCTAAGTTTACTAATGAGATTGATGCAATTCCTCTTTGGAATAAAATTATTCATAATGCTTGGAAATCTGCTGAGCCAGGAGTTTTATTCTGGGACACAATAAGAAGAGAATCAATACCTGATTGTTATGCAGACCTCGGATATGAAACAGTCTCTACAAATCCATGTGGAGAAATCCCTTTGTGTCCTTATGATTCGTGCAGATTACTTGCAGTAAACCTCTACAGTTATGTTAAAAATCCTTTTACTAAAAATGCTGAATTTGACTGGAATTTGTATAAAGAGCATATTCCTTATGCACAGAGAATGAGCGATGATATTATTGATTTAGAAATTGAAAAAATAGATGGTATATTGGCTAAAATTGAAAATGATCCAGAGCCAGAAGAATTAAAAGCGGTTGAGAAGCGTATGTGGAAAAAAATAAGAAGAAAAGCAGAGGAAGGAAGAAGACATGGTTTGGGAATAACTGCAGAAGGAGATATGCTTGCTGGAATGGGTCTTACTTATGGAAGTGAAGAAGCAATAAAATTTTCAACAGAAGTACATAAAACTTTTGCAGTTGAATCTTATAGAGGTTCAGTTGATTTAGCAAAAGAAAGAGGGGCATTTGAAATTTATGATCCTAAGAGAGAAGAAAATAATCCTTTCATACAGAGATTAAGAGAAGCAGACCCTGCTCTTTATGAAGAGATGGTTAAACACGGAAGAAGAAATATTGCTCTTCTTACAATAGCTCCTACAGGAACAACAAGTATTATGACCCAGACCACTTCTGGAATTGAGCCAGTATTTGCACCTGTTTATAAAAGAAGAAGAAAAGTAAATCCAAATGATAAGGATGTTAAAGTAGTTTTCAAAGATGAAACAGGAGATTCATGGGAAGAGTATAATGTATTTCATCATAAGTTTAAAGATTGGCTTCTTACAAATGGATATTCTCCTGAAAATATAGAAAAATATTCTGATCAGGAACTTGAGGGGATAATTAAAGAATCTCCTTATTACAAAGCAACTGCAAATGATGTTGATTGGGTACAAAAAGTAAAGATGCAAGGTGAAATCCAAAAATGGGTGGATCATTCAATAAGTGTTACTGTTAATCTTCCTAATGATGTGAGTGAGGAACTTGTAAGTGAAGTATATCTTACTGCATGGAAAGAAGGTTGTAAGGGAGTAACAGTTTATAGAGATGGAAGTAGAGCAGGAGTCTTAATAACAAATAAGGAAAAAAATCTTGAAGGAAAGGTTTTCCCAAAAGAAAGACCTGAAGAAGTAGAAGCAAAGATATCCAGATTTAAGGATGAAAATGGTAAAAATGGGGAAAAAAGAGTAGAAGATTGGATTGCATTCACAGGAGTTATTGGTGGAAAACCTTATGAAACATTTACAGGAAAAGATGATGCTGATGATTTTCATGTCCCTTCTTATGTTAAAGAAGGAGCAATAATAAAAACCCAAGATAAAGATGGGAAAACAAGATATGATTTTAAATTCGTCAATAAATATGGAGATGAGGTTATTTTACCTGGTATTTCTCATGCATTTAATCCGGAATTCCATAATTATGCTATCTTATTCTCTAGAATCCTTCAGGGGGAAATGCCAATAAATGAGATTTTAAAAACTGCTAGCAAGATGAAATCAGAAAATGAAGGTATAAATTCCTGGATAAGAGGATTTTCAAGGTCATTAAAACCTTTTGCAGAAGGTCAAACCGCATTGGGTGAATCTTGTGAGGAATGTAAACAAGATGGGACTATGATATATCAAGAAGGTTGTTTAATTTGCAATTCTTGTGGTAGTTCCAAGTGCGGATAATTTTTTGCCTGAGGAAATAAATTTTTAAATAAAGGAGGTAAAATGGTAACTAAAATTCGCAAAAGAGATGGAAATGTTGTTGCTTTTGATAAAGATAAAATAGCTCTTGCAATATGGAAAGCAGCAAAGTCTGTTGGAGGATATGATAATGAAAGAGCAGAATATCTTGCAAATATTGTTGCTGAAATGTTAAATGAGATTTATGGAGACAATGGGATTCCTGAAGTTGAAGCAGTCCAGGATATTGTTGAGAAAGTTCTCATAGAAAAAGGTCATGCAAAGACTGCAAAAGCATATATACTTTATAGAAGAAGCCATGAAGAATTAAGAAATATCAAAGGAATGTTTGATACTATAGAGGCTGTTGATGATTATCTTAATCTTAGTGATTGGATGGTAAAAGAAAATTCAAATATGGATTTTTCTCTTCAGGGCCTTAATAATTATGTTGCAACAAAAATAATCACTAATTATTGGAATAGAAGAGTATATCCAGAAGCTATAAGAAAGGCACATGAGTCTGGAGATATTCATATACATGATCTTGGAACTCTTGGAGCTTATTGTGTAGGCTGGGATTTGAAAGATTTGTTAATGACTGGTTTTAAAGGGGTCCCTGGAAAGGTTTCTGCAAATCCTCCAAGACATTTTAGGACAGCACTTGGACAGATGGTTAATTTCTTTTATACTCTTCAAGGAGAGACTGCAGGAGCACAAGCATTTTCAAATTTTGATAGTCTTCTTGCACCTTTTATAAGATATGATCATCTAACCTATAAAGAAATAAAACAAGCAATGCAGGAATTTTTATTTAATCTTTCTGTACCTACAAGGGTTGGTTTTCAGACTCCTTTTACAAATATAACTCTTGATTTGAAAGTCCCTTCTTATATGGCTGATGAACCCGTTATTATTGGAGGAAAATTTATGAATGAAAAATATTCAGAATTTCAGGAAGAGATGAATCTTATAAATAGGGCATTTGCAGAATGCATGAGTGAAGGAGATTCACAGGGAAGAGTTTTTACATTTCCTATACCTACATATAATATTACCAAAAATTTTGATTGGGATAATGAGAATTATGATCCAATATGGGAGATGACTGCAAAATATGGACTTCCTTATTTTAGTAATTTTATAAATTCTGAAATGAATCCTGAAGACGCAAGAAGCATGTGTTGTCGTCTAAGACTTGATCAGAAGGAATTAAGAAGAAGAGGTGGTGGGCTTTTTGGTTCCAATCCTCAAACAGGAAGTATTGGTGTTGTAACATTAAATATGCCTCGTCTTGGATTTACGTCTTCAGATGAAAAAGATTTTTTCAGAAGACTTGGGAACCTTATGGAACTTGCAAAGGAGAGTCTTGAAATAAAGAGAAAGACTCTTGAAAATTATACTGAACTTGGACTTTATCCTTATTCAAAATTTTATTTAAGAAATATAAAAAATAGATTTAATCAATACTGGAAAAACCATTTTTCAACAATAGGTCTTTTAGGTATGAATGAGGGAATAATGAATTTCATGCCTGGAGAGAATATAGCAACAGAGAAAGGAAAAGATTTTGCACTTAGAGTTCTTAAGTTTATGAGAGAAAAACTTGAAGAATACCAACTGGAAACAGGGAATATATATAATCTTGAAGCAACACCTGGAGAGGGAACTTCCTATAGATTTGCTATCTTGGATAAAAGAAGATTTGGTAGAATAATCTCTGCAAATGAAGAAGCTTACAAAAAAGGTATTGCTCATCCTTATTATACAAACTCAACACAACTACCTGTTAATTTCACTGATGATATTCTTGAGGCTCTTGACTTGCAGGAAGAACTTCAGATGCAATATACCGGAGGGACTGTTCTTCATGGTTTTATCGGAGAGAAAATAGATAAAGAAGCTGCAAAAAAAATAATAAGAAAAATAACAGAAAATTATAAAATCCCTTACGTCACAATAACTCCAACATTTTCTATATGTCCTATTCATGGTTATCTTTCAGGGGAGCATGAATATTGCCCAAAGTGCGAACTTGAACCTGAACCAGATAAAAAAGAAATAATAATAGGAGGAAAAAATGAAGACTAAGTGTGAAGTTTATTCGAGAATTGTTGGCTATATAAGACCAGTACAGCAATGGAATCATGGGAAGCAGGCAGAGTGGAAAGACAGGAAGACATTTGCTATAAAAGAAGAGAGTGAGAAATGCTAAAAGGAATACAAAAGCTTACTCTGATAGATTATCCTGATAAAATAGCATGCACACTCTTCCTGTTTGGATGTAATTTCAGATGTGGATTCTGTCATAATCCTGAGCTTGTTACCGAATCAGAAAATCATATTAATACTTATTCTGAAGAAGAGGCCCTTGATTTTCTTGAAAAAAGAAAGAATAAATTAGAAGGAGTTTGTTTTACTGGCGGGGAACCCCTCCTTACAATTAATAGTTCTTTTCTTAAAAAGATAAAATCCCTGGGATATTCCATAAAAATAGACACAAATGGGAGCATGCCTGAGAGATTAAAGGAACTGATAAATGAAAAGCTTGTGGATTATATTGCAATGGATATTAAATCCTCTCCTGAAAAATATCATTCAGTAACAAATATTAAATTTCCTATTGAAAAAATCGAGGAAAGTATTAAGATTATCATAGAAAGCGGATTGGAATACGAATTTAGGACAACAATCTTGAAAAGATTTCATGATAAAGAAGATATTAAAAAAATAGGTGAATGGTTGATAGGATTGTTGGATAAGAAAAAACCAGCAAAATATTTTCTTCAGGGATTTGCAAACAAAGGAAAGTTAATTGATAAAGCAAGCTTTATGAATGAGCCAAATACAGACGAAAAATATCTTAATGAATTAAAAAATGTTGCTAAGGATTATTTTATTGAGGTTGGAGTAAGAGTATAAATTATATTCTAGAAGATAATTATACTTATAAAATAAATAAATTGGTAAGAGATATGGATAAGAAGAAATTAAACTGGGATGATTATTTTATGTCTATGGCTTATTTGGTTGCAGCCAAAAGTAAAGATGAAAGAACACATATAGGTGCAATAGTTGTTGGAACAGATAATGAGATTAAAACAACAGGATATAATAGTTTTGTCAGAGGATTGGATGATAATGTTCCAGAAAGACAAGAAAAACCAGAAAAAGATCATTGGTTTGAGCATGCCGAGAGAAATGCTATATATAATGCTACTTTAATTGGCACTTCATTAAAAGGATGTAAGATGTACACCAATGGAATACCTTGTACAGATTGTGCGAGAGGAATAATTCAAGCAGGAATATTAGAAGTTATCGTAGATAAAGTATGGGATAAAACCAATTCTCCAGAAGATTTAGAGCATTCAAAAAGAACATTACAAATGTTTCAGGAAGTTGGAGTTAAAGTAAGATATTGGAATGGAAAATTATCTAGCATTGAAAAATATAGAAGAGGTAATGTACTTGAAGAGTCAGAATAAAAGAGGAAAATGATACTATCAGCACTTAAAGTTTTAGAATTGAATGAAAAATATAATCTAATTGAAGGATTGTCTGAAAGAGAATCTGAAAATCCTGAAGGAACAGTTCTTGATTTGCGTGTAGGACAGATTCATAATATCATCGGAGAGAGTTTTTTGGGAGTTAAGGAAAGATATTCTTCAAGAACAGAGACTATTGGAGATGTGAAGAAAGATGGAAACAAGAAATTTACAATAAAACCCGGTGAATATTATTTGGTTACAACAATGGAAGTGATTCATTCTCCTCCTGAAAAGATAAAATATGATGAAAATATGCCTGAAGCATATCTTGTTCCAAAAGTTTGTCCTAGAAGCTCTTTACAAAGGGGAGGAATTAGTTTGCATTTTACAGCTACTAATCCAGGATATAAAGGGCAATTGACATTTGGTATAAAAAATCAGGGAAATCAGGATTTTATTTTTGAGTTAGGTGCAAGAATGTTTAGTGTAGAATATTTTGCTGTAATTGGGGATATTAAGAGAGTATATTCAGGGCAGCATCAGGGAGGAAGAGTAACCAGCAACGGGAAAGTTGAGGTGCAGAATTAAAATGCTTGTTAAAGAAGAAAATAATTACTGTTTATGCATTGTTTTGTCAGATATCTTCTCTAGTTATGGTCTTGGATTTACAAAAGAGTTTATTGGAGATCATTTGACTCCTACTTCTAAAGGATTTAGGGCAGATGATGATAAAATAAAAGATTTCCTAAAAAAAGAGGGATTAGATTATAATTTTTATTGGTGGAATCAGACTCCTTTAAATGAACCAGATTCTCTGTTAAAAGAGATATCCAAGAATGAAGGTTTTGTTGGGATAGGAAATCATGCATTAAGAGTTATATCTTTTAATGACCCAGAAATAATAATTATAGATCCTGATAATGTAATAAAAGCTCCTGAGAAAATGGATTATTATTCTCTATTGGATAAAATGAGGAAATCTGACGGAGGTTTTGGTTTAATAAAAAGACTTTAGCTATAAGATTAATTCTTACTTTGTAAAGTACTTTCCTGTAAAGCATCCTGCAATATTTCTTCTAATAGTCTTAATCTAGGAATTCTATCTGGGCAATGATTTCTTGAAGCGTCTCTTATTTTAAGGGTATTATTGCTTGCAATTGGAAGCCAATTTATATTTGCCTCAGTTTCTTCTGCTTTACAATATACTCCTGTAAGATTTTTTTCTTCATTATGAAATTTGGTGTAATTAGTGCAGTATTCACATCCTCCTTCAGAAAGATTCCTATATTCGTCAACTATTTTCTTTGCTTTAGACAAATCAATTAAATAATTTAATTCAACTTGGGGATTTTTTGGATTTGTTCTAGCTTGTATTTCCCATTTACCATTTTCAACAACTTCCAAAACAGTGTCTAATCTTATATTTTCCAGATCAGGTCTTAAAAGTCCTGCATTCTCTCTTACATCTTGTAATAATCTGATTATCTTTAATTCTTTGTTCTGGGTATATTCTATTCCTTTCAATGGTTCGTATATGAATGATTGATTCAATGGCATAATTTATTTTTAGAATATTTTCTTTAAAAAACTTTAGATAGTGTAAATATATTTACAATATAGATATGAAAATGTAATTATCTTTATAAAAGAAAAATTCTTTTGGGAATTTAATAAAAATGGTGCAACAATATTTGGATTTAGCTAAGGAAACTTTCATAAATGAAGATACTGGATTTAAACAAGGCAGTAAAGGTTCTGGTTTAATTTCTTATTTTGGTGGTCCTCAAGTTAGATACGATTTAAATGGAGGATTTCCACTTTTAACAACTAAAAAAATGGCAACGAAAGCTATGTTTCACGAAACAATCTGGTTTTTAAGAGGAGATACGAACATAAAATATCTGGAAGATAATAAATGCAAAGTTTGGAGAGGTAATACTTTTGACAGAAATCTTCCTGCAATGGTTAAAACAGGAATTTTCCCTGAGAGTCTGTTATTGAAGGAAAATAAGTATTCTAAAGATTGGGATAAGGCTATGCTTGATTATGCACAGATGATTCGTGAGAGTCCTGAATTTGCTCAGAGATTCGGTGATGCTGGACCTATTTATGGATATCAACTAAGACATTGGCCCAAATTTATCCCTACAGGTAAACAAATTGAATTTAATGGAATCTCTCAAGAGGCTTATATTAAAGATCCTCTTGGAATTGATCAATTGAGTGAAATTCTTGAGAAAATGAAAAAAAATCCTCAAGGCAAGAAAAATCTTGTTAGTTATTGGAATGTTGCTGATATCCCGGATATGTCTTTGGAACCTTGTCATTCTTTCTTTCAGATGACTGCTGATGAAAATGGAAGATTTTTTCTTAAAATGTATCAAAGAAGCTCAGATATATTCTTAGGAGTTCCATTTAATACTGCTGCTTATTGGGCTGAAGCAAATATTTTTGCACATGAGCTTGGATTAAAACCACAAGCATTTTATCATACATTTGGTGATTTTCATGGTTATACAGGATTGAAAAAAAGAACGCAATGGTATAGAGAAAATTTTGGAGAGTTACAATCTAAGATGAAAAAAGCAATAGATAAAGAAAAACAAAATGGAAGTAAACAAGGATATTTTGATACTCTTGAATGGATTAATAAGGATGCTCCTAAAGATGCAGATTATCCAAATGATCCAGAAGAAGAGAAATATGACCATATTACTGCATTACTCGAACAATTTACTCGAGAAATTAGACCTTCTCCAAAATTGACAATTAATTATAAATATCCTGATGGAAGAGATAAAAGATATTATGAACTAACCATAGATGATTTTGTTGTTTCTGATTATGATGCTCATCCAAGAATTGAAAGAGAGATGTTAGTTTAATCTTTAGAAGATGGAAAAATTAGTTATTGGAGGAATATATCAGCATTATAAGGGTAAGTTATGTAAACTCCTTAATTTAGGTAAATTAGAAGAGGATTTAGATGAAGTAGTAATCTATCAGGAACTTGAATATTCAAGAGAATATGGAAATAATCCCATATGGGTGAGACGGAAAAATATCTTTTTGGAAGAAGTTGAATTTAATGGAAAAACAGTTCCAAGATTTAAGTATCTTGAAGACAAGTAAAACCAACACTTTTAAAAATACATTATTTCTATATTTTCAATGGTTACAGAATTAACAAATGGTGCATTTAATGAATTTATCAAAGAAGGAACAGTCTTAATTGACTTTTATGCTGACTGGTGCATGCCTTGTGTTATGATGGGTCCAATAGTTGAGGATGTTTCTGAAAAGTTTTCTAAAAAAATGAAATTTGGAAAAGTAAATGTTGAAGATGGACATGCAATTGCACAGAAGTTCAATGTTTCTTCAATTCCTAATTTTGTTTTATTCAAAGATGGAAAAGTTGTAACTAATTTTGTTGGTGCAATGAGTGAAGAGGATTTTAGTGAAAGATTAAAGAAGTTCTTGTAAATAACTCCAATTAAGATAATAATACTTATAAATAAATCTAATTTTGCAGAATAATGCTTGTAAACTATAAAAATATTGATAGTCGTTTTATGGGAGAAGCTCATAATTATATTGTGAGTTATACTGGTTTAATGGGTGAAGATCGTTTGATGCAAATGAAAGCAATGAATAAAAAACATGCTGAGACTAAATTCAGAAGAAAATACAATAGTCGATGTAAGGTGACTAATGTTCAGACTATTGATGAATGGATAGACTATACTTCAACTGAAGCTGTCAAGGATGCAATGGAAAAAGTAAGATATCTTGAAGAAGAGTTGAAAGAAGGCAAGTTACTCTTTGGATAATTTTATAAAGTAATTCACTCTTTTTCCAGTTATGGCTCCGTAGCTCAGTCTGGCTAGAGCACTGGACTTTTAATCCAGGTGTCGTGGGTTCAAATCCCATCGGGGCCATTGGGGTTCTTTAAAAAAGAACCTACAATGGTAGAAAGCTACACTAAAAAAGAACCTACAATGGTAGAAAGCCAAATCTTCAAATCCTGAGAGTTTTGTAAAAAATAGGGGTAAATGAATATAAAAGGAAAACACAAAGGTTTTTAAACCAACTTTTTGTATCTTTTATTATCACCCAGTTGTTAAATATTTATCCTGTGGCCACGGTGCTGAGGATTAAATGCCAAACACGAAAAGATGCACATTCTACAACCAAAACACACAAAACTCAATGAAAAAGAAGCTCAAGAATTATTAAAAAAATTTAATATATCTAAATCTCAACTTCCAAAAGTTCTTCAGAATGATGCTGCTATTGCAAATATGAATTGTGCTATTGGTGATATAATAAAAATAGAAAGAGCAGAAGAAGACAAAGTAAATCTGTATTTTAGGGTGGTTGTAGCATAAAATGGCAAATCAAGGGCATATAATCGTTAAAAATTACCTAAAAGAACACTCGCTAGTTGAATCAAACATCATTTCTTTCAATAATTTCATTGAGAAAAAACTTCAAGAAATAGTTAATGAAATTTCAGAAACTATAACCAACGAAGAATTTGAGATAACTCTTGGAAAGATTGATGTTGGAAGACCCAAGGTAACTGAGGCTGATGGAAGCACATCATTAATCACTCCTGCTGAAGCTCAATTAAGAAACCTTACTTATTCTGCTCCAATAACTCTTGAGTTAACTGTAAAGAAAGATGGACAGATTGATTCAGAAAACGTTGAGATAGGAAGAATACCTATCATGGTAAAAAGTAAGAACTGTAACAGTGTTGGAATGTCTAAAGAAGAGTTAATACAGAATTATAATGATCCTTTGGATCCAGGAGGATATTTCATAATCAAAGGTAATGAAAGAGTTATGATTATGGCTGAAGACCTTGCTGAAAACCAACCTTTCATAGAAAACAACAAGAAAGGTGATTTAACACTGAAATTATTCTCATTAAAAGGAACATATAGGATACCTGTAACAATAACTGAAAACAAGGAAGGTTTAATCAATGTTTCTTTCAGCAGATTCAAGGATATTCCTGCAGTTGTCCTGCTTAAAGCATTAGGATTAACAAAAGAGGCAGATATATCAAAATATATTGGAAAAGAAACAGACAGTGTTATTGTCAATTTATATGAATTCATGAGTATGGCTGAAAAAGAAGATGCTATGATGTTCATTGCTGAAAAAACAAACCTTCAAGGAACAAAGAAAGAGATATTAGATAGAGTAAAACAAAGGATTGATTCTTATTTATTCCCTCATATAGGACAGAAGAAAGAAGACAGAATGAAAAAGGCTATAACCCTTTGTAAATTCATAAAACAATTCTTAATTGCTAGAGAAAATCCAAAATTAAGAACAGATAAAGACCACTATGCTAACAAAAGAGTTAGATTATCTGGGGATTTGCTTGCTACATTATTCAGAGTTAATTTGGGAATATTAGTTAGAGATATACAATACTCTCTTCAGAAATCTTCTAAGAGAAAGAAATTTTTCTCAATAAAAGTATTAGCTAAATCAACTTTATTCTCTCATAGAATAGAATCTGCAATTGCAACAGGTTCCTGGACAGGTGAAAGAAGCGGAATTACACAGAATATTGACAAAACAAATTATCTTGCAACAATCTCACAATTACAGAGAGTGTCAAGTATGCTTCCAGGAGACCAGGAAAATTTCATGGCAAGAACTCTTCACCCAACACATTACGGAAGATTCTGTCCTATTGAGACTCCAGAAGGAACAGAAATTGGTCTTAGAAAGAATCTTGCAATCCTTGCAAGAGTTTCTACACGTGTAGAACTTGATGAAAATAAATTTATGAAAGAGTTGGAAACACTTGAGTTAGATAAAGAGGGAATTGGAAATTATGATGTTTTCTTTAATGGTATGTTTATAGGAACTATAAATGATGGGAAAAAATTTGTAAAACAGATAAAAGAAAGAAGAAGAGAAAATCAACTTCCTGTTCAGATGAGTTTCAGGGAAGATGAGGGTATAAAAACAATTTACATTTCAACAGAATCAGGAAGGGTACTTAGACCTTTAATAATTATTGAGAATGGAGTATCAAAATTAAAGAGTGAACATCTTTTACAAATAGAACAAGGTGAATTGAAATGGAAAGATTTAGTGGAGAAAGGAATAATTGAATATATCGACGCTGCTGAAGAAGAAAATGCACTTGTTGCTTTAAATGAAGAAAGCATAACTTCTGATCATACTCATCTAGAAATTGATCCTGTTGCATTATTCGGGACTGTAACAAGCTTGGTTCCTTATGGAAATCATGACCAGAGTTCAAGATTGAACAGAGGTTCAAAGACTCAGAAGCAAGCTTTAGGATTATATTCTGCAAATTATTTATGTAGGTTAGATACTGATGTAAGTATTCTTCAATATCCTCAAAAACCTATAGTAAGAAGTTTTGTATATAATACTTTAGATACATATCCTGCAGGACAAAACCTTGTTGTTGCTATAATGAGCTATGAAGGTTATAATATGTCAGATGCTTTAATATTAAATAAAGGAAGTCTTGACAGAGGACTTGGAAGAAGCTTCTACTTCAGACCTTATTCTGCAGTTGAAATGAATTATGCTGGTGGATTAAAGGATGAAATTGCTATGCCTGAAAAAGATGCTTCTGGATATAGGATGGAAGCAAGCTATAAACATCTTGAAGATGATGGAATAATCTCACCTGAAGCAGAAGTAAATGAAGGAGAAGTTATGATTGGAAAGATGTCTCCTCCAAAGTTCTTATCTGAAGCAAGGGAAATTTCAATAAGAACAAAGAAAGAATCAAGTGTTGCAATGAGACAGGAAGAAAAAGGGATTGTTGAATCAGTTTTCATAACAGAAGATAATGAAGGAAACAAAATTGTTCAGGTTAAGACAAGAGACCAGAGAATACCTGAATTAGGAGATAAATTTGCAACAGCTCATGGACAGAAAGGAGTTATTGGTATGATTGTACCAGAAGAAGATGTTCCTTTCACAGCAAGAGGCATGAGACCTGATGTTATATTCAATCCACACGGTTTGCCTTCGAGAATGACAGTAGGATATTTATTAGAATTACTTGCAGGTAAAGTTGGTTCATTAAGAGGAGATATTGTTGATGGAACTTCTTTCTCAGGAACAAGCAAAAAAGATTTGGAAGAACAGCTTGAAAATTTGGGTTTCAGATTTGATGGAAAAGAGACAATGTACAATGGAATAACAGGAAAAAAGATACAATCAAAGATCTTTGTAGGAGATTTATATTATCTAAAGTTGAAATATATGGTAGGAAATAAGATGCACGGAAGAGCTTCTGGTAAAGTTGCTTTACTTACAAGACAGCCTATTGAAGGTAGAGCTAGAGGAGGAGCATTAAGATTAGGAGAAATGGAACAGCAAGCATTAGTTGCTCATGGAGCTTCTTTATTATTGAAAGAAAGATATGATTCAGACAAGGTTGTTCTCCCTATATGTACTAAATGTGGAACAATTGCAATTGAAGACAGTGTAAGAGGAAAGACTTCCTGTCCTATGTGTAATAGCGAGGATATTGAATTAGTTGAGGTATCATATGCATTTAAGTTATTACTTGGAGAATTACAGGGGCTACATATAAACACAACTTTTGAATTAAAGAACAAATACGAATAAAAAATGACAGAAGAAAACAAACTTGAAAATAAAGCAGGATTATGTCCGGTATTAGCCCAAGGAGATAGTTGTTTTGAGAAATCTACTTTGTGTAGAGGAAATAATTATCAATCATGCCAAATATATAGTGCTAAACTTAATCAAGGTTTATCAAGATTATCTTTGATAACTCAATATGGTTCAGATTTAAATGGAGATGAAGAATAAAATGGCACAGAAGATAATCAGAAAAAAAATCGGAGAAATGAGATTCAGCTTATTTAGTCCTGACCAAATAAAAAAATTATCTTGTGCTAAGATAGTAACTCCTGAACTTTATGATATTGATGGTTATCCTGTCGACGGTGGATTAATGGATTTAAGATTAGGTGCTGTTGATCCTGGAGTTAGATGTAGAACTTGTGGTGGAAGAATAAAAGAATGTTTAGGACATCCAGGAAGTATTGATTTGGCAAGATCATTGATTCATTTGAAATATGTTCCTTTAATTGAGATGAGTTTGAGATGTTTCTGCCATGAATGTGGTAAATTAATGCTGCAGGAAAAAGATTTGGAAAGATACACTCCAAGTCAAAGAGCTAAAAAAGCTAAAGATGCAAAGAGATGTCCTTACTGCCAGGCAGCTCAGGAAAGAATAAGATTAGACAAGCCAACAACATTCTATAGAGGAAAGACAAGAATCTTCCCAACTGAGATTAGGGAATTGCTTGTTAAGATTCCTGATGAAGAACTTAAAAAAGTTGGTGTGAATTCAACTGCATGCAGACCTGAATGGGCTGTTCTTACTTCGCTTTTAGTTCCTCCAGTTACTGTAAGACCTTCAATTATTCTTGAAACAGGTGAAAGAAGTGAAGATGATCTTACACATAAATTATCTGACATTATAAGAGCTAATCAGAGATTATGGGAAAACCTTAATGCTGGTGCACCTGAAGTTATCATTGAAGATCTATGGGATTTATTACAATTCCATATAACAACTTTCTTTGATAATACTGTAACAAGAATCCCTCCTGCAAGACACAGAAGCGGACAACCATTGAAGACAATAACAGAAAGAATCAAGGGTAAAGAAGGAAGAATAAGAAAGAACATTGCTGGTAAGAGAGTTAATTATTCTGGTAGAACAGTAATCTCTCCTGATTCGTCAATAGATATTAATGAAGTTGGAATTCCTTTTGAGATTGCAAGGGTTGTTACTGTTGCTGAAACTGTAAATGACTTGAATATTGAAAAGCTGAAGAAACTTATCCAGAAAGGAGAAGAATATCCTGGTGCAAATTATGTAATAAGAACAGACGGAAAGAGAAAGAAAATAACTCCTGATTTAAAAGAAGAGATAATCAATGAATTGACTGTTGGATATCAGGTTGAAAGACACTTACAAGACGGAGATATTGTATTGTTCAACAGACACCCAAGCCTTCACAGAGGAAGCCTGATGGCACATTTTGTAAGAGTTCTTCCTGGAAGAACATTTAGATTACATCCTGCTGCAGCTGTTCCATACAATGCTGACTTTGATGGTGATGAAATGAATATACACTCTCCACAAAATGAAGAGGCAAGAGCTGAAGCTAAGATACTTCTAGACGTTAAAAGAAATTTAATCTCCCCAAAGAATAATACAAGTCTTATAGGATGTGTGGATGATACTATAACAGGAAATTATCTTCTTGGGCTTGAAGAACTTCCTGGAGATTATGCAAACCAATTATTATTCAATGCTGGAATTGATGCTCATATTACAAAAAAGAATGTTCCTGGCTCAGAGGTTTTCTCTAAGACTCTTCCTAAATTCAGCTTCTCAAATGATTCTTTTTCTATAAAAGATGGAGAATTAGTAAAAGGTAATGTAGATAAGACTGCATTTGGAAGTGAAGACGGAGAATTAATAAAAGTTTTAGATAAAGCTATAGGAAGAGAAGAAACTTTTAAGATAATAAAGAAAGTTTTCAATCTTGGTAAGAATTATATCAGTGACAGAGGAATAACAATTTCTGTAAATGATCTTGATTTAAGCGATGATATACTTAAACAGTGTGATGAGATAATAGATAAAGCACAGAAAAAGTCAATGGAAATAATTGATTCTTATAATAATGACACTCTTGAACTTATCCCTGGAAAAACAAAAGAAGAGTCAAGAGAAATAAGAATCTTGCAGACATTAAATGAAGTAAGAACAAAGATAGGGGAGATTGTTAAGAAAGAATTCCCTAAAACAAATCCTGTTAGCAGCATGATTAAATCTGGTGGAGGAGGAAATATCCTTAATATAACTCAGATGGCTTCGTGTGTAGGACAACAGGCTCTTGGAAATAAGAGGGTAGACTTTGGTTATAATGAAAGAACATTATCCTTCTTCAAGAAAGGAGATTTATCACCTAAAGCTAGAGGATTTATCAAAAGCCCATTCATAAAAGGATTAAGACCAGATGAATTTTTCTTCCAGGCAATAACAGGAAGAGACTCTCTTATGGATACTGGTCTTAGGACACCTAAATCAGGTTATTTATACAGAAGACTTGCTAATGCTCTTCAGGATTTAAGAGTTGAATATGATGAGACAGTAAGAGACAGCAACAATAATATAATTGAATTCAAATATGGTGACGATGGTATTGATGTAACTAAAGATCATCTTAAAGAAAAATTAGATTCAGGAGAAGCTATTGGTATTGTAACTGCACAATCTTTTGGTGAAGCTTCAACACAGATGGTATTGAGAACATTCCATATGGCAGGTGTAGCTGAAATGCAGGTTACTACAGGTTTACCAAGATTAATTGAAATATTTGATGCAAGAAAGAAACCTTCTTCTCCAAAGATGGAAATTTATCTGAATAAAGAGTATAATACTGAAGATGGAGCAAGATTCGTTGCTGAAAAGATAAAAGAAGTCAAGCTTAAAGAGATAGCTTCTGAAGTAAATCTTGATTTTGGAGAAAAGAGAATAGAGATAAAGATAGACAAAGAAGGACTAAAACAAACACATTCATCTACAAAGAAGATAGTTGAGAGACTTAATGAATTAGGATTCAAAGTTAAAGAAAAATCAGATTCAATAGCATTGAAGGCTGATGATACTCTTGGATTTAAAGAGTTATATAAATTGAAGGAGAAACTTAAAGAAACAATAATATCTGGTGTTAAAGGAGTTGAACAAATTTTAGTAGTTAAGAGAGATAGTAATTTTGTAATAACCACTTTGGGAACCAATCTTAAGGAGATTATAGAATTAAAAGAAGTCAATAAAGATAAGACAATCTCCAACGATTTTTATGAAGTTGCTGAAATATTTGGAATTGAAGTTGCAAGAGAATTATTAATGAATGAAATAAAGGAAGTCTTGAAGACACAAGGACTTGATATTGATGTAAGACATTTGAAGTTAGTTGCTGATGCAATGACAAATTCTGGAGAAATAAAGGGAGTTACAAGAATGGGAATAATTGCACAGAAGTCTTCTATACTTGCAAGAGCTACATTCGAAACACCTGTGCCTCAGTTTGTCAAGGCTACAGTTAAAGGAGGAAAAGACAAACTATTAAGTGTTATAGAGAATATAATCTTGAACCAGCCGGTTCCAGTAGGAACAGGATTGCCTGGATTACTTGTTAAAGTCATTGGACCATTGACAAAAAAGGAGGCAGATAAGAAAACTGCTGATTCAAAGATTGTCGAAAAGGTCAATAAGTGACAATAAATTTATAAAACACTTTCTTTTGTAATAAAAATGGTTAATACACTCGATATGCAGGATTTGAGATATCTTAATTTATTTGAAAAGGTTACAGGAATAAGAACTCATTATTGTTTTGAATATAATAATACTATAATTTTCTGTGTCCCAAAAGAATTTGTTTCTAAATCAATAGGGCCTGATGCAAGAAATCTTAGAAGAATAAGTGATATAATAAAAAAAAGAGTAAAAGTGATTGCAATACCTAATGGGTCTCAGGATATAAGGAGATTTATTGAATTAATAGTCAGCCCTGTAACGTTCAAGGATTTGGAAGTTCTTGAAAATGAGATTGTGCTTAATGCTGGTGCTCAAAGCAAAGCAGCTCTTATTGGAAGAGAAAAAAGAAGACTTCTTGAAATGCAGAAGATAACAAAGAATTTCTTTAAGAGAGATTTTAGGATTGTTTAAAATTATTGTGGTTTTACCTAATAATTAATATAAGTAAGGTTTAAAAACTATTTTTCTAATAATAAATAATCGAATATGGGATTAAAAAGTGCATTCAAAAAAGTGAAGGACAGAAAAAAGTTCAGATGGAAAGACCATCATTATAAAGTCAAGACTCTGAATCTTTATGCTAAATCAGACCCACTGGAAGGTGCAAATCAAGCTAAAGGAATTGTTCTTTCTAAAGTTCAAAAAGAAGCTAAACAGCCAAACTCAGCAATGAGAAAGTGCTGCAAAGTACAGCTAACAAAAAATGGGAAGAGTGTTACCGCATTCATTCCTGGGAATCTTGCTCAAAAATTCATCGATGAACACGATGAAGTCATGATTGAAAGAATTGGTGGAAAACAAGGACGTTCAAAAGGAGATATTCCTGGTGTAAGATATGCTGTAATAAAAGTAAATGACCAGCCATTAGACAGATTATGGCTTGGAAAGATACAAAAAGGTAGAAGATAAAATGAGTGAACAAACTTTAAATTTCAAAATCTTTGATAAATATGATATTTCTCAAATACATGTTCAAGATGCTGGATTGAGATCTGTAATAAATCTAAAACCAAAATTAATCTTAAAAGATTCAGGAAGAAATGTTGGTAAATTCAGCCAGACAAAAGTGAATGTTGTTGAAAGATTAGCAAATAAACTTTCAGTTGCAGGACATAGAGGTAAGAAACATAAGTTAGAGAAAGGAAATGCAACAGGAAAGTACACAAAAAATATGCAGATTATTTTAGATGTTCTTGATATGATAGAAAAAAAGACAGGTAAAAATCCTGTTGAGGTTTTAGTAATGGCAGTAGAAAATGCTGCTCCAAGGGACGAAACAACTGTTATAGAATATGGTGGAGCAAGATACCCTCAGGCTGTGGATGTTGCACCTGTAAGAAGAGTCAATCTTGCACTGAAACATTTGGTTCATGGAGCTTCTGATAAGGCATTCAATAAGAAAAAGACAATTGCACAGACTTTAGCAGAAGAAATAATAATGGCTTCTGAAAAGAATGGTGAAAGTTTGGCAGTAAGGAAGAAGAAGGAAGCTGAAGCTCAGGCTGATTCTGCAAGATAAGTATATTTAAGTATATACTCCATAATCCTAATTTTTAAAAACGCTTAATCATCTCTAAGAAATATGAGTGGAGATTTTACTAAGGTAGATAAAGAGTTTGATGATTTCTTAAAAGAGAAAGACAGATTTTATAAAAGTAAAATAGATTATATTTTATCTTATTCTAATAAAGATGGATATTTTAATATAAAAATAATTCCTTCAAAAGATAATCGAGGTATTGACCCAAGAGAGTATTTTGAACAGAAATTACAAACAGGAAAAGGTAAAGAGAAATTAGAGAGATTGCTTAAAGAAAATAATATTCATTCAATTATTTTTTAAAAATGGTAAGAAAAAATTCCCAGAAAATATCAAGAATAGTAAATAAGGATAGAAACAGTAAACACCGTTCTCCTATTGAATTGGATTTAATCAGTCAAGAGATTCAAAAATTGAATTTTGTTACAGAACCATTAGGTATTTCTAAATGGAAAGAAAAATCTTCTGTTCATGAAAAAGGAATAGAAATTGTGGGGTTTGATTATCTAACAAAAAGCTTTTATGCTAATATATACGGCGAATTTTATCAGCAAAAATTCTTCATAAAAGTTGATTTTCCAAAGCAAAACATGCTTCTTGAAAGCAAATGCCTTGAAAGAGGAATAAATGTTAAAGAAAGGCAGCCTGATTGTTATTATCACGAGGAATTAAAGAAATTTTATGAACAAGAAATAATAAATACTGTTGACAATTTCTATAATAATCAAAAATGAAAAAAACACTTTTGACACTTGCATTCATGGGGATGGTTGGGACAGGATGCTCTGAGAAAGGAGATATCTTTAAAGAAATATCAAAAGAAAAAACTTTCAAGTTGAAAGAATATAAGGAATATATTCTTGATGTCTTTTTGGATGAAAGAGAGGACCTTTTGTTTGTAAACTATGATTTCAATCAAAATGGAAAGATGGATGCTATGGCTGTAACAAGGATGATTCCAGATAGTGAAGGAAAATATGCTCCAAGTCCTTATGCGTTTAATTTAACTCTTGATAAGGATGAGGATGGAATATGTGAAAAATTTTACTTAGATAGAAATTTTGATGGTAAATTTGATGATATTGTAAAGAATAGAGAAAAAAGAGAAACTACTGAGGATAAAAGTGAATTATTTCTATAGTTACAATGTAAGAGAAACAAAAATATTATAATAATAGAATAAGTAAAGTTTTTAAACTATTTTTTCAACTTTAGTTAATGGCAGAAAAAGAAACAAGTTTGGATAAGATAAAAAGACTTGTATCAAATCAGAAGAATATAAGAAATGTAGCTACAAGTGCACATATTCACCATGGTAAAACCGCTTTTACAGATAATCTATTGGCAGCTGCGGGAATGATGGCAGCAAAGAATGCAGGTGATTTGGAAGAAGGTATGGCAACATGGCAGCATTCTGATGAACAAGAAAGATTGATGACTGTAGACTCTGCAAATGTTTCTATGGTTCATAATTATCAGGGTGAAGAATATTTAGTAAATTTAATTGATACTCCTGGGCACGTAGATTTTGGTGGGAATGTTACAAGAGCTATGAGAGCTATTGATGGTACTTTTGTTTTAGTGTGTGCTGTTGAAGGAATAATGCCTCAGACTGAAACAGTTATAAGACAGGCACTAAAAGAAAGAGTAAAGCCGGTTTTGTTTATCAATAAAGTTGACAGGTTAATTAATGAATTGCAGGTAACACCTGAACAAATGCAGGAACGTTTCAAAAAGATAATTGAAAAGTTTAATCATTTGATTGACCAGATTGCTGAGAAAGAATTTGCACCAAAATTCAAAGTTAATGTTAGTGATGGAAGTGTTGCATTCGGTTCTGCAAGAGAAAACTGGGCATTATCAATTCCATTTATGATGAAAAAGAAAATAAGTTTCAAAGATATCTATAAACTTTATGATGGAAGCTTATCACCAGAGGCTAGAGATAAATGGGTATGGGAAAATGCTCCTCTTTATGAAGTTATATTAGATATGGCAATAAAGCATCTACCTAATCCTATTGAAGCTCAAGCTTACAGAATCCCAAAAATTTGGAGAGGAGATTTAGAAAGCGAGTTTGGAAAAGATTTGCTTAAATGTGACAGGAATGGGGAATTAGGATTCGTTATAACAAGAATTGTAATTGATCCTCGTTCAGGAAAAGAAATTTCTGCAGGTAGGTTATATTCTGGAACACTTAAGAGTGGTATGGATGTTTATGCAAACATGGCAAAACAAACTGGAAAAATACAACAGGTTTTGGTTTATAATGGTATAAAACCAGAGCAATTAGAAAGTGTTCCTGCAGGAAATGTTTTGGCTGTTAGTGGTTTAAATCTGGATGTTGGAGAGACAATAACAACACAAGAACAGACACCCTTTGAAGAGATAAAACACATATTCCAACCAGTTATTACAAAATCAATTGAGGTTATAAAAACCGCTGATTTACCTAAGTTAATTGAAATATTAAGAAAAGTTTCAAAAGAAGATCCCTCAATAAAGGTAAGCATTAATGAAGAGACAGGAGAAAGCCTTATTTCAGGTATGGGAGAACTTCATCTTGAAATTATAGAAAATAGAATCAAGACTGAGAAAGGATTAGAAGTTAAGACTTCAAATCCAATTGTTGTTTATAGAGAGTCTGTTGGAAAGAGTTCAGGACAGGCATTTGAAGGAAGAAGCCCTAACAAACACAATAGCTTCTTCATAAAAGTTGAACCATTAGATGATCAATTAGCTGATTTGATTGATAAAGGAGAACTTCCAGAAGGAAGAATGAAGAAAAGGAATGATGCTGTTGTAAGTACACTTTCTAAGATAGGATGGGGAAGTGATGAGATAAGAAATGTTAAAGATATTTACAAGGGAAGCATGTTTTTCGATGAAACAAGAGGAGAAGTTCATATTGGGGAAGTTATTGAAATGATTTTAGATGCATTTGAAATGGTTATGGACCAGGGACCATTAGCAAGAGAACCATGCATGAAGATGAAAGTTACATTAGAAGACATTAAACTTCACGAAGATGCTATTCATAGAGGTCCTGCTCAGGTATATCCTGCTGTAAGAGAAGCTATAACAGAAGCTATGAGAAGTGCAAATGCTACACTTCTTGAACCTTTACAAATTCATTTAATTGAGGTTCCAGAAAATTTCATGGGTGCTGCTACAAAATTAGTTGGCGGTAAAAGAGGACAACTTCTTGATATGACTCAGGAAGCTGGACAGGCTCAATTGAAAGCTAAGATTCCTGTAGCTGAAATGATAGGATGGAGTTCTGATTTGAGGAGTGCAACAGAAGGAAGAGGAACTTCTTCATTAGTTGATCAGCAGTTTGAAAAGATTCCAGCTTTATTGCAGGCAGATGTAATAAAGAAGATAAGAGAACGTAAGGGATTAGCAGAAAATCAGTAAATAGTTATTTTTATAAATAATTCATTTCTTGAAATTTTATGGTAGGTTTAGGATATATGAAATACATTGAAGATCGAGGAAGATTGTCTGAAATAGCTATAAATTTAGGAGGAATAGAAAAAGTTTTATTAAATAGATCATTAATTATTAAAACTATGAAAAAATTTAATGAATCTCAAGAAAAAATTAGAGAGCTTGAATTTGATAAATTTGCTAATAGTTACGTTTCTACTTTCTATGGTTTTGGACATCCATCTGCAGGAGAGAGAATTAGAATGAGTAATGAACTATCTACCTGGCATCATTTAGTTAATTATAAAGAAGCAAAGAAAATGTTGACAGAATATTTGCAAATTGTACAAAATCAGTAAATTTCTTAATAGTTAATTTTAAAAATCATTTATTTCTTTGAAAAATTATGGAAAATAAAAATATGGTATTACCGCAATTGAAAGTTATTACTGAAGGGAGTAATAGAAATAAATTCTTAAGGAGAATCAGAGATGATTCAGGAAAACCAAAAGTAAATCTGGCTTTTCAGAAAGATGAGAGTGACCCTAGAATAGTTGCTATAAAATATAAGATAACAGGGAGAGAAAATGATGATTCTATTCTTTATTATTCTGAAGCTTTCAATAAACATACAATAATTACTGCAAATTTAGGATATGATTATTATGGAAGAATTGTTGTTAAAGACTTCAATGATCATAAATTAGGAGTTAGCCTTGAGCATTTAGCTCAAAAAGAGAATTTAAGATCGAAACATATTGAGAATATAAATAGGATAAGTGGAATACGAAGAGATTTGACACCCGAATATGTTGCAAGAAGATACGAAAACATATTCTACAGTTTACCTGAATTCTTAGATAAATAAATTATAATAATACTTATAAATCACTTTCTTGTCTAACAAAAGATGGGAGAAGAGAAAAAATATTCTGAAACACATGACCAATTTGGATTTGAGATTGCCTTAAAACACATTTGTTATCTTATTGAAAGAAGAGGTCATTTAAGCAAAGACTCAGGAGTGTATATTGAATGGGCAAAAGATTATCTTGAAAGTGCAAATCAGTCTTTGAATGGGATTATTAATGATAAAGAGGGGCCTTTTCCTCCAACACCTTATCTTGAAAGATTAGTAAAATGTGCTGGTAAAGTGGAAAAAGGATTGTCCAAAAAAGATGCATTAGAAGTTAAATCTAAGATTGATTTATTGAATGATAATCTTGATAGGTTAAATAAGAACCCTCAAGCTTTCTATCAAACAAAAGTATCCAAGGAAATGTGGGAATTCTTTACTAATTTTCTTTCTATGAAAGAGAAGAATTTATAAATTATTTTTTACTAAAACAAATAATGGTTTTTGAAGAAGATTATTCTGAAGGATTAAATGCTTTTTTGAAAGGAGAGGTTGATAAGAAAGATTTGAAAGAAATTAGCAATTCTATATTTTATCATTTAGCTTATCTTGGACCAGGGGTAGGCCTTTATAGAGAGTTTAAGAAACCTAGAAATGAAAGAAGTATTGGGGAGACTATTGCTTTTGGTCTTTATACTGTCCCGCTTGTAATAAAATTGGCTCTTCTTCCTGCTTATGTTGGTAAAGGAGTTGCAACAGGAAATTGGAATCCTTTTAACTTTGATAAAAAATATAAAACAGAACAAATAGAAGATCTATCAAAAAAAGAGAATAAATCTGAAAAGTTAAATTATTTAGAAAGAGAACTAGATTCCCAAGATCTTTTAAATGAATAAATCTCCAGAATAACAATTTTTTTAAACTGTAATAATATAAAAAATAACCATGGCAAAAAACAATTATCCAGTCGAATCATCTGAATTAATTAAGAAGATAAGAGGATTGGATTTTGTAAGAGAAGCTCATACAGAATCAATGAATGGTATATGCACAAAGAATTTTAATAATAGTTTAGTGTATAATAAAGATACTAATGCCTATCTTGCTAAAGTTAATTTTAAGGGACATTGTTACAAGATAGCAATAATGGTTGAGGGGAACCGTCCAAATCCAAGATATGAAAAAAAGATAAAAGGGTGTTTTTAATATTCCATCTCAATTCTTAATTCCATAAGGCAGAAGATGAATTTACTCATCTGCATGAAGTGCCTTCTTATGCTTCTTAATTCCGGGTGCTCCAAGTCCTTCCCTTTGAAATGATCATTATAAATCTTGAAATCATTCTCTCCAAAAGCTATTATGCCTGCTTTGTCAAATTTATAGAAGATTTTATAATACATATCAAAATGCTCTTTTACTACTTTTGCAAAAGGTAGGACAGATTTGACACTCTTTTTTGTTTTGGAAAGGTGCGTTCCTATATATTTGAATTCATCTCCTAAAAGTTCCAGAAGGAAAAGAGTTGCAAATAATACTGGTTTGTTTTTTTGGAAACTTGAGTCATTTATCTTGTTATTTATCCTGCAGCAATAATCAATAAATCTGTCAATATTTATATCCATGGCATGCATTATCTTACAGATTTTTATATCTCCAATCTGGTCATTTTCTATCAAAGAGAGGGTCTTATCAAATAATTCCTGCAACAGAAGAAATATTCTTCTCAAAGAATTGTCAAATTCTTTGCTGGTCAATTCTCCCATTTCTTTTACTGTACAATAATTATTTCCATGATCAATTATTTCCATACCTATGAAACGATTAATCAATCCTTCAAGCATTTCAACACCTGTTTTTTTAGCATCTCCTTTTTCTCCCATTCCCCTGTATGCAAACTGAGAGGTGTAGAAATTATAAGCACTCTCATAATCTTCCTTAGGATTATAAATCAATTTTATTTCATCATATCCTTCTCTATATGCTGACTGGAAGAATCTCCATATCATAGGGATATTCAAACCATTAATGTCAATAGTGGCAGATTTATGTCCGTTATGCTGTTTTCCATTTATAAGAAGAGAGCCTTGATAATCTATTAAATCCAATTCATCTCCTGGTTCAATGTTTAATTTCTTTACCCATTCAGAAGGAAGAGTTATAGTAAGGGTATTGTGTCCCTGTCTGATTACCTTACGTTTCATATATTTATTATGTATAAGATATATTTAAACCTTTTTCAATATTCTCACTAGTGTGAATATTGTGTTATATATCTTAAAGTGTTCACAAAGGAGAAATATAACTTTTTTAAAAGATAGTATAAATTTTTACCTCGTTTTTGTTTAAATTACTTTTCTAATATATTCACTAGTGTATATAGTTGATATATAGTAAAATAGGGTTTAATGTGAACAGTAATTTATATTATTTAAGGATATAAAATATATGGAATTAGAAAAAGGATTGAAGCAAGAAAAAGCGAAATTTGTAATAAGAACGTGCTGTCAAACAGGGAAGATTCTTATGATCCCTAGAAGAGTATATGAAATGGCAGCTAGACAAGACAAATCTGTGGCAAATAAAGAGTTTGGAGAATTTTATATAAGTCCAAATTTCTCTTTTTATGAGACAAGAAGCGATTTTAATATGTTCTGTGAAGATTAATTGCAATTAATTTAAAATGAATATATTAAATATATTCTTAGAATGCAATATATTAATATAAGGCAATTGAAAAAAATATTGACAATCAATATATCTTTTTTTAAATTTTTTATTTAATGAATTGTACTGATGAGGTTCAAAGAAAATTTAATTGGTTTATGGAGAAAGGAGAACCTCCTTTGGATTACGGGAGACAATTGTTTAACAGTGATTTGAACAAAAAAAGGGTACTTGCAATCCTGGAGGGAAAGATAGTCCCTCCTTATGAAGTTGAAATACAACCTACTTCAATATGTAATCTCAAGTGCGGGCATTGTTTTGGAAGAGATTATGAAAGGTTGCCTAATAAAATTGGTAATAAAGAATTAGAGATTCTAGCAAATCAACTTGATGAATTTAAGGATAATGGTTTCAAGATTGAGACAGTTAAATTCTGCGGAACAACAGGAGAGCCATTAGTAAATCCTTCTACTCTTTACGGCATTGAACTTTTTAAGGATAAAGGAAAGAAAGTTATGGTTTTCACAAATGGATTATTTTTGGATTTACCAATTGGTATGAATGGATACAAATATTATGATGTTGTTGGTAAATCGGATAAAATAAATCTAAGTCTCGATGCAGGTTCAGAAGAAGTTTTTTTTGATTTAAAGGGTAAATACGGTTTTAATAGAATAATCAACAGCCTGGATAAAATAGTTAATATAAGGGAAAAGAAAAACAATGGATTAGATGTAAGAGTAAGTTATGTTATAGGAGAGAAAAATCATTCAGATATTGTAAATGCAACTAAGATAGTAAAAGATGTAGGAGCAAATGAAATAGTATTTAGGATTGATTTCACAGGAAGTGATAAGGCAATAGAATTGTTTGAGAGTATAACTGAAAAAGTAAATGAAGCCAGAGAATATAGAGATGATTCATTCAAGGTAATACCCAGTTATTCTAATGAAGAAGTTCTTAGCAGGTCTTATGGTGTAAATTCTCCTGGTAAAAAATGTTTTAATCATAATTTCTGGGCATGTATTGGTCCAAATTGTGAATTATATACTTGTGGGCACAGGACATACTGCGGTGTAAAATCTTATGGGAGCTTGTTAGAAAATTCTTTCAGAGATCTTTGGATTGGAAAAGAAAGACAGGATGGAATAAAGAATCTTCCAGATATTCATTGTAAAAATTGTTCCCCTTCTTCAAAATATAGGAATGAAGTCATGAACTTTCTTTCAAGTTTACCTAATCAAACAAGTAAGGGGTTGATTGATGGTGTTTGAGGAAAATAAAATGCAATATATAATAATAGCAGGGCCACAGGCAGCAGGTAAGACAACTACAAAAAAATATTTTGAAAAAAAGTATAATGATTCTGAGAATAAAAATATAATTTTCCTTGATGAGACCAGAGAAATTGTAAACAAGAAATACAATCCGTTTGGGACATTAACTGTAACAAGAGATTTGGAATATAAAATAATAGAGGAGGATTTAACGAGATTAAATAAAATAAGTGAAAGAGAAAAAGAAGGAAATATGATTTACGTTGATGAGACCAGTTTATTTGGTCTAGCTCATTCTAGTTTGCGTGGTATTGAGATTAAAGATTATCTTAAAGAGTATATTAATATCCTTAAAGGATTGAACCCAAAAATATTTTTTATTGATGTTAATCCGGAAGTTTCCTGGTCAAGAAGAAAAGATAGATATGAAAACAGATTAGGAGAGATGAGTTATCTTGAGAAAAATGATGCATTAGGCGAGATTAGAGGATATTTGGATAACGTTTATCCTCAATTAATACAAATGTTCTGGCAGATTGATTTACCGAAGATGAAAATAGATGGAGTTAATAATGTTAGACGACAAAATTGAAAAGATTATATTGAATCTAATATCAGATAAGAGATTTAAGCTTTTAGATGACAAAAATATCGTTGATGTTTGGGGAATTGGTGGAATAGCTTTCCATGAATATACAGAATTGGAATCTGATAATTTAAAAATACTTTATGTAAAAGAGAGATATTTGGGAACAGTGATCGGAGAAGAGATAAAAATCACGAATAAAAAAGAAGCGTTTTATGTTTTTTGTGGTTCTCCAATTCTAGAATCTTGCTTGAATATCAAAGCAACTAAAAAAGCACATTTTAATGTTGACGAGTTGAGGGAATATATCGAGAAGAATGTTTGAGGGGTTAAAATATATTAAAAATTAAAGCAAAAAGTTTATAAATCCACTTTTTTTTAGTTAAACTATGGCTAAAACAAAACCAACAATGAATGTAGTCTTTGTAGGACACGTAGATGCTGGTAAGTCAACATGCGTCGGTAGAATGATGTTTGATGGTGGTTCAGTATCAGAGCAGGAAATGGCTAAATTAAAAGCTGAAGCTCAAAAATATGGAAAGGCTGGATTCGAATTCGCTTATGTTATGGATAATATCAAAGAAGAAAGAGAAAGAGGAGTTACAATAGATTTATCTTATAGAAAATTAATAACACAAAAATATGAAATCACAATCATAGATGCACCTGGTCACAGAGACTTTGTTAAGAACATGATTACTGGTGCTTCACAAGCAGATGTTGCTTTCTTGGTTATTGCTGCTCCTGCTGGTGTACAACCACAAACTACAGAACACTTATGGCTTTTGAGAACTATGGGTGTAAAGAACCTTTGTATTGCTGTTAATAAAATGGATGCTGTTGAATATAAAGAAGACAGATTCAAGGCAGTTAAAGAAGAAGTTTCTAAATTATTGAAACAGGTTGGAATAAACCCTGATAATACACCTTTCTTAGCTGTTAGTGGATTACAAGGAGATAATATTATTAAGAAATCTGAAAAGATGCCTTGGTATAAAGGACCAACTATCTTAGAACAAATGGATATGTTCCCTGCTCCAGAATTACCTACTAATTTACCAATGAGAATGCCTGTTCAGGATGTTTATGAAATCACAGGTATTGGAACAGTTCCTGTTGGAAAAGTTGAGACAGGTATAATGAAAGTTGGACAAAAAGTAATAATCCTTCCAGGAAGAACTGGAACTGGAATTCCAGGTGAAATAAAGACAATTGAAGCTCATCATGAAACATTACCTGATGCTCCTGCTGGTATGAATGTAGGTGTTAATATTAGAGGAATAGGAAAGAAAGATATTGCAAGAGGAGATGTTATATGTGAAGCAAGTGCTCCAATACCAATTGTTGAGGAATTCATCGCTCAGATTGCAGTAATCAATCACCCAACAGTATTAGCTAAAGGATACACACCTGTATTCCACATACACACTGCTCAAGTTCCTTGTCAGTTCACAGAATTGATAGAACAGATTGATCCTAAATCCGGACAGGTTATAAAACAGAATCCTGATTTCTTGAAGAATGGAGATGTTGCTAAAGTTAGAATAAGACCACAAGGAAATTTATGCTTAGAAACTGCTAAAGAAAATCCATTCATGGGAAGATTTGCAGTTAGAGATGCTGGAGCTACAGTAGCTGCTGGTATGTGCTTGGAAATTGTTAAGAAGAAATAAGGGTGATATCTAAAATAAAAATTTAAAATGGAAATAAAATATAATTTAGGAAATTATTCTCAAGAAGAAGCTTATCAAAAGATAGACACTTTCTTAGATGGTTTAGTTAATCAATATTCTGATTTAGTTTCTAATCCTTCTAAAACATGGAATACTTCTAAAGATAAAATGAATTTTGGATTTGAAGCAAAAGGATATAATATAAGTGGAGATATAAATCTAAGAAAAGGTGAATTAGTTCTAAATGGAAAATTGCCTTGGGTAGCAAAGATGTTTAGTGGTAAAATTGAAGAAATGGTATTAAAGCAATTAGGTGAATTATTCCCTAATAAAAAATAAGCAGGTGATTTTTCTATAAAACAAACTTAAAAAATTCAATAAAAATTTAATCAAATAAATTTTAATTAATTCAAATTTCTTAAAATGATAATCTTTCAGATTTTATTCCAGCAGTTGTACAATTTTTTGAGAAGTTTATGATATATTGAAATGTCACTATTATCAATAGATGATTAATACGTAAAGTATTTAAACTGATTTTTGTGAAAAAGCTAACATGGCAAAAAAATATTTTAAAACCTATACTAAGAAGGATGCAGAAGAAGCAGAAAAATTTGTTGATAACCTTGGTTCTAGGGATATTCCATGGCTTCTAAATACTTTAGGTCTTGGTGATTTAAAAAAATATTTAGAATTTTATGTAAACAGAAATGACCAATATGGTTTTAATAGACTGGCAAGTACATATTTTAAAATAGTTGAGTCTGGTGGAACTTATTCTGGAAAAAATATTATTAAAAAAGGATTAAAGAATCTTTGTCGTTTTATAGATAAAGAAAACATAATTCAAAATAAAATAAAAGGAATAAGTGCAATAGACATGCTTAACAAATATAATGAAAGAGTTGAAGTAAAGGTTGATTATGAAGTAAAAGGATATTCCCCAAAAGAAATCATGGAGAATCTTGAATATGTCTCAAACATGTTTCTTTTGACACACCGAAATCTTGTTAATAATCTAGATAAAAAATGGAATCATAAAGGCAATCGTATGAAATTTAAATTTGAGTCTAGGGGAAAAAGCATTATTGGAGATACTAAAGTAATGGGAGATAAAATAATAATTAACAGTTTAATTCCATCCGTAGCTAAACCCTATACTGATAAAATTGCTAATAAAATAAAGGGCACTTTGGAAGATCTTTTTCCTAAACGTAATTTAGAGACATTAACTGAAAATTCTCTTGAGCCTGTATCTAATTAAATAAACCTAAAATGTTAGAAAAAAATCTTATAGGAGAGCATGAATGTTTGGTGTATAACTCCAAAGTAGAATGTAAAACATGCAATGGGCGTGGAAGAGATACTACAAATAGAGAAGAGATAAAACCCTGTTATATTACCCTGAATCTTATGGAAAATTATCTTGGAATGAATGGAAAAAGAATTACCAAAGCTGGTCAAAATGAAGATTAATTCCCACCCCTAATTCATGAACCTTTTTCCAATCTGTCTCGTAGTATAATTCAAAGCCCGATGTCCCATCTGAATTGTGGAACTGATACTCAATACCTATCTTATTCAAGTTTGTGTTATACTTTGTTCGCTCAAATTCATGAGTTATATCTTTTGTGTTATCTACAGGTGTTGGATCACATTTTGAATCCGGAGAAAAGTATGGATCCTCTCTTTTTACTTCATATATATCTGCTTTTCTCACAGAACCTCTAAGACTAATTGATTCATCTTCATTAATTGGAAACCTCATATATAATCCTAAAGAAGGGGTTTTTTGTTTTAGGGTCATTTCATGTATCCTTGCATAATCAAATTTCCAGTTATGAAGTTCTATTGCTGAGAGTGATCTTTCTTGAATAGCCTGTGCAACAGAATATCTCGCATCTATCCCAAGTGAAAATTTCTTGGAAGAAAATCCAAGTTCTGCTCCTAATTCTGCCTCTACAAACCCTCTTATCTTCTTGTATT
>CAYZYU010000003.1:0-14053 GCA_964482915.1 Candidatus Woesearchaeota archaeon | reverse complement strand
ACTTTGCCAATCATTATAAATCTTAAAATTAGGATAATGACTTGCTCCTCCCCCTACAGACAATAAAGGAGTAAATTCTAATTTCTGTGCATCTGCATTTTTTAGATTCATAGAAAGTGCAAGTGCAGGTATTAAAACAATCTTTGAAAGTTGAGTTATAAGGTTTTTCATAAATAAAATAATTTTCAAAAAAATATAAATTAAATCCTTGGATAAAATAACATAAGATAATGATGAATAAGATAAATATGGAATATATTCTTCTTTATTTTGCTAGACATTAATAAATCAACAATGCTTAAAAACCCTTTAACATTGTATTTTATATGCTTACTAAGGGGATGTCTCGAAGTGAAATTGAAAAGGAGCTTAATGGAAAAGGGGATTTTATACAGATTGATTATTTGAACAGATTCGTAGCCCAAAAACCACCCTTACATGAGAAAAAATTTGCTTTTATGAAACTTATAGAAATTTATGAATCAAAAAAAATGTTCAATGATGTTGCCAAGATGTACAGTAATCTCGTACTTCTTGCACTTTCTCCTCAAGAAAAGATAGATTATATGATTAAAGAGACTAAATCATACATACAAGGAGGAAGATTTGATGAGGCTGATGCTGTAATGAGAAGGGCAATGGATGAAGTGCCAATAGTAAAGAAAGCAGATATATTTGAGGATATAAAGAGATTCTATAAACAACAGGCAGAAACCTATGAAAGAGAAAATAGAAGAAATAATGCAGTTAAAGTATATGAAAAACTTCTTAGCATGAAGATAACAGAACAGGAAAAGAGTGAAGTCAAGGCTAAACTATTAAGTTTGTATGATCAGCTTGGAAAATTTAGGGAATCTTCTGTACTGGACAAAAAAAGGTGAAATCTTAGAGTATATACTTTGGTATAACTTATTTTTTAAAGTGTTACTTAATAAAAATAAGATGGTTAAAGAAAAATTTATTTTAAATAAGCCCAAGAATGTTAGAGATATCACTAAGGTATTTATGGAGTGGCTAGGGGGAGATTGCACTTTTGTTGCGAATTATATAGATAATGATAAGAAAGGTTTAATTCCTATAATAGGAGTATATAAAATTGAGGATGAACCTCTAAAACCATTATATCATCTTATTCCAAATGCTGTTGGTAATTATGAGATAATTAAAGCAGATAAAATAGAATTGCGTTTGGGATATAAAGTTGATAAAGAGAGTAAAGATGCAATTCTCTCAGAACTGAATAAGTTACCTTGAAAGAGATATATTCTCTATTACAGTTTATTTTTTAAATAGTAAATTATTATTAAAAAAATGGATAAGAAAAAAGAGAAAGAAGGAGTAAGTTATTCTAGAAAACCCATGATTAAAGGAGGCACTTTGTATAATGCATATGCAATATTCTATAATGATGCTATTGGACAAAGGGAATTTGCAGTTGTTGCAGATGAGTCAGGGGAGAAGGCTGTAAATGAACTTGAAAAAGCAGTAGTAGATGGAAAAGGTTATGAATTTATGAGAGGTAGATTAAATCCAGAGGTAATAGATACTGGTTTTAAGACTACTACAAAAGGATTGGTATTTGGATTTGATGAAATAAGTAATAGTTATCTTTAAAACTTAACGTAAAAGATGTTTAATTTCATTAAATTCTTTAGCAACTTCTTCTAAATTATTCATGGGTTTTGTTAACCACCATCTTCCTGGTTTGATTCTTGTCTTACCATTAGGATAGGTCTCTTCTTTTGGTTCTACTTTAACCATCTTTTGCATATGCACATTATAACCGTATCCTCTATAGGAACATTGATTTCTTATTTCCTCTCCAGTTTTATAATTATATCCGCTTAATCCAAAGCTTATCTTTCCTTCACCATTAGATTGTAAACTTATTCTGGATATTTCTCTTTCATTTTCAAGACCTTCTCTATAGTGTATAAGTATCTCTGAAGTTTTAGGGGATGCACTAGGCCACCATTCTTGAAGATTAATACCATACTTTTGGAAATAATCTCTTAATTCTCTAGCATAATTCCCTCTGTCTTCTTCCTTCTCAAAAGATCTTTTATTATTGTTTGTCATTTTAGGTTAAAGTCAATTCAAATGAAGACTTATAAATCTTTTGTCAGGAGGTATAGCAAACCTTTAAAAACTGCCCAAACGGTATAATTCTGAAAAGTATCGTTCAATTATTATCACGATATCACATCACATTCAAATTCGATAGTCTTAAAGTTGACTTAATTTATGGTTAACTAAAGGGGATTGGAGTAAGAAATCCTAGTAAATAGGCAATAAGCCTTGATAGGGTGCTAAAAGCGATATTTTTCTACAAAATCATAAGATTTTGATTACAAATAAACAAAAATAAACAAATAAGAAAAATGGCAAAAATAAGTCCTGTATCAATAAAATATATGATACATGCGAATTTTACAGCTGAAGGAGCTTTAGAAAAACCTGATGTAATCGGAGCTATATTTGGACAGACAGAAGGTCTACTTGGAGCTGAACTTGAAATGAGGGAGCTTCAGAAAGAAGGAAAAATAGGTAGAATAGAAGTTGACCTGGAAAGAAGGGACAAGATGACAACTGGAAAGATAATGATTCCAACTGCTCTTGACCAGTCTGAAACAACTCTTATAGCTGCTGCAATTGAGACAATAGAAAGAATAGGTCCAAGTGACTCTCAGATTGAAGTTGAAAGAATTGAAGATGTGAGAGGAAGCAAAAGAGATTATATTCTTGAAAGAGCAAAAAAGCTAATGTCTGAGATAAAAGGTTCAACTGATTCAAGGGAAATCTCAAATGAGATAAAAGACTCTGCAAAGACCTCAAACATACAAGAGTATGGTGATGAAAAATTACCATGCGGAAACATCTCGGGAAAAGAGATAATTGTTGTTGAAGGAAGAGCAGATGTTGTAAATCTTTTGAGAGCAGGAGTTACAAACGTTATTGCAATGAACGGCACTAAAATGCCTAATGCAATAAGAGAACTTGGAAAAGAAAAAGAAATAACTCTTTTTGTTGATGGAGACAGGGGAGGAAAACTTATTGTCCAAAACGTGTCTGACAATGCAGATGTTGATTATGTTGTTGTTGCACCTGATGGAAAAGAAGTTGAAGAATTAGCAGGAAAAGAAATCCTTATGATTCTTAGAAGAAAGACTCCTTTGAATGAATTTCTTAAAAGAGAAGGTATGCAAAGAAGAGAACAGAATGGTAACCAAAATGCCCCCACTAAAAGTGAATTAAGTGATTGGGAAAAAGAAAAACTAAAAAAAGTTTTGAAAGAAATAGATGGTTCAGGTAAAGCAATTCTTTTAGACAAGTCTCTTAAAGAAATAAAGGAAATATCTGCAAGAGGTTTTGGTGGAAGCTTAAGAAGAATAAATGATAGACCTTATGCAATAGTTCTGGATGGAACAGTTACAAGTTCTGTAATAGAAGCAGCTGAAGACGCAGAGTGTCAAGTTCTTGTTGCAAGAAATTTTGCAGCAACGAGCAACAATATTCAATTATTAAGTTTTTAATTTTATAAACAAGGAGCATTAGCTCCTTGGTTCTTTTTTTTCGTGACAGACAGTTACATTATTTTCTTTCTTTATTAGTAATAATAGAAACTTGTCATTTGATGTACTGACAAGGGGTGACTATGGTGTAACTATTAAATTACTACAATAGGAAACTTTATAAACTAGCTAAAACCCCTTAATATCGTAGAAAAAAACTTTCTACGTAATTAAATAAAATGAGAGCAAAAATGAATACAAAGAAAATCTTGGTTTCTCTTTGTACAATCGCAATCGCTTTGTTCGTAGTTGCTACAGTTAGTGCTACATGCCCAACAACTTGTCAACCAGGATCAACTGATCTTGAATGTTCATGTTGCGGGACAGTTCTTACTGACACAGCTGAACCATTAATTGCAAAATGCGTAACAATTGAATTAGATGGAATGAATATCCAGAATAATCCAAGTGTTATAGCTGGTGAAGAAGTTGCTATTAAAGTAACATTCACTGCTGCTAATTTTGGTGAAGACTTTCAACAGTCTGATGTTAGAATAAGAGCTGAACTTGAAGGTGACAAAGACAGTGTATATGCTGTATCTACTCCATTTGATGTGGAATCTGAACACACATACACAAGAACTTTGAAGCTTAAAGTTCCTTACGAACTTAAGGATGACTTATCTGAAGACGTAACTCTTTCTGTTAGAATATGGAATGGAGATTATGAAACAGAATATGAAAACATCTTAGTAAGAGTTCAAAGACCTTCATACAACCCAGTTGTTAAGTCTATAAGCACTCCTCAATCAGTTGATGCTGGTGAAACATTCCCAGTTGATATCTTATTGAAGAACTTAGGATACAATGACTTAGAAGATTTGTATGTAACTGTAGGAATCCCAACATTAGGTGTCCAAAAGACAGCTTATTTTGGTGATTTAGTCGCACAAGAAAGTTGCACTGATGACTGTGAAGAGGAAGATACAGTTAGTGGTAGAATATACCTAGAAATTCCTTACGGAGTTGAAGCTGGTGTCTATACTCTTGAAGTTTCTGTTGAAAATGATGACGTTGAAGCAGACTTTGCTAGACAAATTGCTATAGAAAACAATTTGCCTGAAAACGTTATTGTTACAAGCACAGGAAAAACAGTTGCAGTTGGTGAAGAAGCTGAATACACTTTGTTACTTGTAAACCCTACAAACAGTTTAGTTGTATACAAAGTTATAGCAGAGTCAAGCGGAGATGTCTCTTCAAGCGTTGATGGTGCTGTTGTTGCTGTTCCAGCTGGATCAAGCAAGACAGTAACAGTAACTGCTAAAGCTAAGTCAGAAGGAGAATACAACTTTGATGTTAATGTCTTCTCTAATGATAAGCTAGTTGAGAAAACAACTCTTAACTTGAAGGCTGAAGGAAAAGCTGTAAACCCAATTGTTGTTTTAACAGTTGTCTTAGCAATAATCTTTTTAGTATTGCTGGTTGTCTTGATTGTATTAATAGGAAGAAAACCACAAAAAACTGAAGAATTCGGAGAAAGTTACTACTAAATCCATTTTTTATTTTTTTATTTTTTTATTTAGTCTTTATCCCTTTCTTTTTTATTAAAAAATAATTTTATAGTAAATGAAATAAAATGAGCGAGGATGAAAAACAATATTTTGAATGGGTTCCTTGTGAAGGAGCAGAAGAAAAAGAGAAAATAGATATAATTGATTTTCAGATGAATCCTATAAGCAAATATCTTGATAGAAATGATTTTAGAGGAGTTAATATAGAAGGACTGATGAAAATAGTCCTTAGTAATGATATTAAGGATAATGAAGGCTCCCAAAAATATTCAATAAAATTTAAAGGCAGAATGAAGAAAATAATTCCCCTTTCTGAAGAAGAAAAGATAAAAAAAGAGAAACAGAGAACATCCAGCAGAAATTATATGAGAAGATTCAGAGGAACAGATACTAAGTCTCAGCTCAATGTTGCAGAAATATTCCCTAGAAAAGAGCTAAGCAAAAAATTAAACGAGATTCTTTATTATGTAAAATATAATGAGGTAAAGAATATGATTTATGATATTTTAAGCAAAGATAAATCATTCAAATCAAAAGAATTACTAAGAGTGTATAGAGATATTGCCTGGGCAGAAAGTATAAGGGAATTTATGGATAATCAGAAGGATTTCAAAAAAGAGGGAGAAGTATATTTCAGGATACAAAGATAAATAAAAACAAATTAAAAATGAAACCTCCCGCAAAAATAGCAATAATCTTAATAGCAGTAATCACCTTGATTGTAATAATATTATTTAATATATCAAGTGTTTATTCTGAGGAATCATTCTATGATTATAACCATTCCTGGACAAAGGCCATATGTAATGAAACCCACTGCCAGGATTATGTAATATATTGCAAGGATGATAAATTTATTGAGCAAAGTCCAATCACAGGGGCTGTTATTTCTATTCCTGAAGGATGGGAAGATCCAAGAAGTGAAGAAATGAGGGAAAGGGTTTGTGAATAGTATAATAATAGTTTAATTAATTTAATCACTCAACAAAATGCACAAAGATAAATCCAGGAATTTCTTTTTCAACAACATATTTCCCTTCTATCTTTCTTATTGAAGTAAGGGTCTGCATGAAATCAGAACCAATAGGTGCAACAATTATCCCATTATCAGCTAGTTGATCTAGGACTTCATGGGGAATCTCTGTAAGGGCTGCGCTAATAAGAATCCTATTAAAGGAGGTTTCATCCCCTTTTAGTTTCCCATTTCTGTTATATATTACAGTATTTGGATAATCCTTTAAGTTATTAATAGATTCTTCTGCAAGCTCTTTTACAATCTCAACACCATAAGCCTTACCCTGGGGACCTATTATCTCTGCTATAAGGGCGAGGGTGTATCCACATCCTGAACCTATCTCAAGTACTTTCTGGTTTTCTTTGAGCTTTAGGAGGGAGAGAGCAAGAGCAATAGTGGAAGGCTGGGATATTGTCTGGTCATTACTTAAAGGAAGAGCAATATCATCATAAGCCATTTTTCTAAAATTCTCGTGGACGAAGTCCTCTCTTTTAACATGCTGGAAAGCAGTTATTATTCTTTCATGAAACCCCTTGTTCTTCAAACTCCGGATGAGCTCTTCTTTATCCATTGAATATAGAAGAAGCACTTTTATTTAATTGTTTTGGGAAAAATAATTAACCCTTAAATCCAGATGAGATGTGAGTACCATCGCAGAACGGTTTGTTATTAGACTTTCCACATCTGCATAAAGTAACACGGTTTCTTACTTCATATTGAAAATTGTTTGCAGAGAATATAGGGATTCCTCCCTTGACAAAGATTGGACCTCCTACCTTCTTTAAGGGATCTTCGAGCAGACTTATTTCCTTATTCAGTTTGGGTTCTATTGGTTTTCCTGTCTTCTTATCATAAATAACCAATCTTCCTGCAGGACACTTGCATGCCTGTCTTATTGCTTCTTCTCTTGAGGAGGGATCGTCTGAATTGGTTGTCAAAGCCCAGGTATTTCCGTGTCTATTGTGACAGAATCTTGCGACTGCACATAATTCCTGAGCATCTCTTAAAATTAAAGTAGGGCCTTCAAGTTTTTCAGACTGCTTAAGAAATGGTTCTTTACTTGCTGTTTCTGTACCGTTGAATTTTATTTTTTCATGAGTCCCATCACAGAAAGGTTTTTCTTTGGATTTACCACAACGACAGAGATGATATTCTTCCTGTTTTGGAAAAGTTTTTTCATGTTTGTATTCTGTTGAACCTTTTTCATCACCTATGATAATCTCTTTTTTTAAAGGCACCTCTCCAGAAACAATATATGGGCCATCTTTTTCAATTTTTATTTTTGGCATAATAATCAAAAGAAGTTATTGTTTATATAGTTTAATTAATGAATTTAATTATGGAAATAGGTGAAACACTTTATGTTACAGATAGGGAGAAGTGGAGAAAATGGCTTGCTAATAATTATGATAAGAAAAAAGAGATATGGTTAGTGTTTTATAATAAGGCTTCTGGAAAATCAAGAATTCCATATAATGATGCTGTTGAGGAAGCTTTATGTTATGGTTGGATTGATGGTATTGTAAAGAAAATGGATGAAGATAGATTTGCTCAGAGATTTAGCCCAAGAAGAAAGACAAGTGTATTATCTGAAATGAATAAGCAAAGAATAAGGATGATGATAAAACAAAAGAGAATGACTGACTTTGGGTTGAAAGCAGTTGCACATGCTTTTGATAAGGATAAAGACAAGAAAGAGAAATTTATTATTCCTACTGAAATATTATCTGAATTAAAGAAGAATAAATTAGCCTGGAGAAACTTCCAGAAATTTCCAGAGCATTACAAAAGAATAAGAATCGCTTATATTGGCAATCAGGGTGAGAGGGGAGAAGAAGAATTCAGAAAAAAACTTGATTATTTTATTAAGATGACTGAGAAGAACAAGAGATTTGGTATGATGAGATAATAAAAGTACTTTTTATCACAACAATACTTTTAAATTGAATTATCAAACAGATAATATGAGTGAAAAGTTATCTACACAAAAATGGATTTCTAATCTTTATAATAAACAAAAGGATATTCTTGGACATTCATTAACAGGTCCTCCTACCACTTGTCCAACAACAGTAAATAATGCTGTAAATTGGATGATGAGTGTCTGCTTAGATTCTTCATTATTAAAAAAATTTGATTTATCTGTTCCTTCAATTGAAAACTTTGAAAAAGACCTGCAATATTGTACTATGCACTATTATTCTCACTTAATGCAGTCTATGGAAATAATTGGATATAATCATCCTGATGAAAATATAAGAGATATTGCACTTGGATATTATGCTGCAATGGTAGAGTTTTTACATTTAAGCCCCGAGACAAAAGAAGATATGAGTAGAAGACTTGAAGATAAAATTTGAAGTTAAACTTTCTTATTTATTATTATAATTCTTTGATTAATATTAAATTCTGGTTTCTTCAAATTTTCTTTTAAAAATTTTATCATCTTGTCTATATTTTTATAATATAAATTATCTGGGACAATGATTAATACCTGAATCAATTCTGCCAATTCCCTGTAACTCTTAGCTTTTAATTTAACATTGAAGTAATCTTCCTTATAAGTAATTTTATCTAAATATTGTTCAAGGAAAACATCAAATTCCATTTTTTTGAAAAGTCCTTTTGAGAATTCTATTAATTTTCCTGTAAAATCTTTATTTGAATTATGAATAACTATTAATTTTCCATTATCTTTGAGTAAGCTAATAGCTTTATTAAAACAGAAATTGAAACTCTTATTTCTATAAAAATGTCCCCAAACATGAGATGTTAAAATATAATCATATTTTTCTTTTATTCTTGCTTTCTCAAAAGAAGAATGTATAAATTTTTCCTGAGGTGAGAAATCAAATTCATTGACATCTAAAAAAGTTATATTTTTTGAACTTTTTACTAAAGATCTTGAAAGATTTCCATCTGCACATCCAACATCAAGAATTGTATTTTTCTCTTTAATCTTTACTCTTTTTAGTATCTCTTTTGCAATTACTGATTCTTCTTTAGTTATCCTCTTAAATTTTTTGAAATTTTTCTCTAATTTGCTTATTTTTTCCATTTTTTAAACTCTAAGGCTAACAACTTTGCTGATACCTTCATGCATTGACAAACCATATAGATTTGTTGCATTAGTAATAATTTCATCATTATGAGATATGACAATATATTGTCCTTTCTGCATATATTTTCTGAGAAGACCCCCTAGACGCTCTGAATTTCTCTTGTCAAGAGCTGCATCTATTTCATCTAAGATGTAGAAACAATAAGGGTTAAGCTCTTGTATTGCGAAAATTAATGAAAGAGCTACCATTGTCTGCTCTCCTCCTGAAAGAGAGGTTACGTCAAAGTATTTTCCATGTCCTGTTTTTACAACTATTCCAACTCCAGCTTCAAAAGGTTCTTTTGGATTTTCTAATTCCAGAGATACTTGTCCTTTAAGTGAGATTTGTGCAAAATTCCTGGAGAAGATTTCATTCAATTCTCCTAGGGTTTTCAAGAAGACTTTTTTCTTTTTTACATCAATATCATGGATAATTCTTAAGATACTTTCTTTTTCTTTTGTTATACTATTTGCTTTTTCATTGACTGCATCATATTCTTTCTTAATTTCATCATATACTTCAACTGAACGTAAATTCACTGGTCCAATCTGTGAGAAAGCTTCCTGTATTTTTGAGAGACGCTCTGTCAAGGATTCTCTGGAACCTCCAATTATCTCAACATCTTGGAAATTTAACATCTCCATCTCTAGATTTTCAATCTCTGCATCTACTTTTGCCTTGTCAATCTTTACATTATTTATTTCCTGCTCTATATTATATATAAAATTCTTTTTTATAAGAGAATCCTGTTCATTCTTTCTTACTTTTGCCTGAAGAGCATCTCTATCCTTTATAAAATTCTGGAATTTCAATACTAATTCCTCCTCCTGTTTCTTTTTCTTTTCAAGTATCTTCTCTTTCTCTTCAAATTTTTTCTTGAATACAGAAAGCTCTTCTTTAACATCTTCCTCATCTCTTGAAAATTGTTTAAGTGATATTTTTAAGCGCTCATATTCTCTTTGCTTGAAAGATATCTCAGAATTCACATTTTCTTTTGTTCTTATTGATATTTCCTGCAGCTCAACCCTTGCAGTTTCATATTTTTGTTCAACATTTGCATTATCTTCTAGTTCTTTTTCAAGGTTGACTTTTATTTTTTCTATCTCAGATAATTCTTTTCTTGTTATTATTATCTTATCATTAAGGGATTTTATTGCATTTCTTTTTTCATTGATGTTCTGTATCTTAACTAAATCCATTTCTCTTTTAGCTATCTCTGAACTTATTTTTTCAATCTCTTCTGCAAGCAATTCTTTCTTGGTTCCTATCTGAGCAAGTTCTTTATCAGCTTCTTCCAGTTCTTTTTTAAGTGTGGTTATCTTAGGGAAGATATCTTTATGGATAGTCTCAATATGCTCTTTGGTTATTTTGCTTTTACAAAGAGGACAGATATCCATCTTGGAAATTGTTTCATTTATCTTGTTTTGTTTTTCAATCTCTTTCTCACCTGAAAAAGAAATCTTTTCAAGTTCTATCTCTCTTTTGTTTATATTAACAAGAATATTTTTCTTTTGTGCTAAAGAAGATTTCAGTTCTTCTACAATCTCCTGGGAAGTCCTTTTATCAAAAAGCTGTCCAGAAAGAGACTCTATCTGCTTGACTAAAAAGTTAGATTCATTATCATAGCTTTGAAGCGAGGATTTTTTATCCTCAAACTTTTCTCTCATTGACCTGAATTCAGATTTAATCATATAGAATCTTTTTCTTTTTTCCTCAAGTTTCTCAAGTTCAGACTTTTTTGTTATTATCTCTTTTTCTTTCTTAACAACTGAAGGTGATTGATTTTGAAGCTCTTTAAGCTCCAGCTCTTCTTTTCTTATTGATTCCTGTGTCTCCAATTTTTGTTTTGAAATAGAAGAAAGTTTGTTCTCATTATTTTCTATCTTTACATTAAGACCTGCAATATCTGCTCTTATTGAAGTTATTTCCTGATTAAGCTTTTCCTGCTCCAAACCAGTTGACTCCTGTATTTTTTTATTTATCACAATTATCTTTTCTTCAGAGTTTTTTATTTCTTCAGAGAATTTGGATATTTCCTGCTTTATCTTTTCTATCTCCTTGGTTTTTTTGGCTATGGTCTCTTGTATCTCTTTAAGATGTGCTTTTCTTTTGGTTATATCTACATTAATTATGCTGGCTTTGAATTTTTTTATATCTCCTTCAAGTTTTTTGTATTTAAGGGCTTGCTGTCTTTCTTTTTCAAGGTTATTAAGATAAGCTGTCCTTTCACGTAGTATTGAAAAAACTTCTTTCTGTTTTTCCTCTGTCTTGTCCAGTTCTTTTAGAGATTTTTCTTTTCTTGCCTCATATATTGAAATTCCTGAAACTTCTTCTATTATTTTTCTTCTTTCTTCTGTGTGCATTTTTACAAAATTCTGTATCTCACCCTGAAGAATTATGTTGAAACCATTAGGGTCAATTCCTGCCTGTGCTAATAAAGAAAGAACTTCTTGTCTTGTTTTAGTTTCTCCATTTATTTTATAGATGCTCTGTCCATTTAATCTTACTATCCTTTTTATTGAAATTTCATCTTTTTCTATTGAAAAAGTTTTGTCTGAATTGTCAAAAACAATTTCAACTATCGCCTCTTTAGCTGGTGAAGCTGCTTTAGTACCTAAGAAAATAAGGTTTCTTGCTTTAGCTGCTCTCATGGATTTTATGCTTAATCTTCCTAAGACAAAACAAAGAGCATCAGATATGTTTGATTTTCCAGAACCATTAGGACCAAGGACTACATTTATTCCTGAAGTAAAAGGTATTTCCGTCTTTTTAGGAAAACTCTTGAAACCATGCATCACCAATTTCTTTATATATGCAATTTGAAATCTACCTCCATATTTTATTAAATTGAGAGGATTTTTGGGTTTTTAAGTATTAATATACGTAATTTCAGCATAATTTCTTTTGTGCAATCTTTTCAGAAGCTCTTTTCCAAGTTTCCCAGGTTCTTCTAAAAATATGATCTTCTTCATGATTGTCTGCATTAAGCTCAAGATATCTTATTGTTGCTGGATCAGAGGTATAACCTGAACCAATCTGGTCACCATATTTTGCTCTTAGCTTGTCCATCTCTTTCTCTCTTGTTGATTTTGCAAGAATTGAGGCTGCAGATACTGAAATATGATTCTTATCTGCCTTATGTTCACATACAATCTCTAAATTGGATAAGTTTTCTATTTTCATCTTAAGATAATCTGTCCATTTAGAGATTCCTATTGAAGGACAGTCTATTATAACTTTTATTCTCTTGTAACCTTTGTTTATCTTGTTTATTATTTGTGCTATCTTTATTGCTTCAAGATGATTAAGATTTGTTCCATTTTCCAGCTTATCATCTATCTCAGTAGGATATGTTATTGCTATTTCAAATGTCTCTGCTTTTTCTCTTATAATATTTGCCAGAAATTCTCTTCTTTTTGGAGTAAGTTCCTTGCTGTCTTTTATTCCTAATTTTTTGAACTCTTTCTCTGTTGCCTCATCAATTAAACATCCTGCAAGAATCATAGGGCCAATAACAGGACCTCTTCCAGCATCATCAATTCCAAGAATAAAATCACCCATAAAAAATCTAACTTTAGAAGGTTTTTAAAAATTGTTGTTATAAAATAAATTTTAAGCAACAAGATCAGATAAATATGCTTCTTCTCTTTTGTCCTGAAATACAAACTTGTCTAGATTAATTTTGTTATGAGGCGAATACTTTTTAATTAACCCCATTGTTTCAAGATAATTGTCCTGCCCATAAATGTTTAAATTAAATTTATTGTCCTCTTCCCAAAACTCACCTAAAAGATCTGCTCTCTGAGGTTCATTGTATTTAAAACCAAGAATCCTTTTTTCAATTGGAGCTTTTTCTTTGAGAATACCAAACATTTTGCAAGGGTGTTTTTTATTTTTAGAGACTCTAACTCCCATATGCCCTGCTACAGCATACCCTTTTTCTTCTTTTATTCCTTTTGCTATCGCTTCTAAAAAGGAAAGATATCCATTTAACGAAGTTATATTATATTCCTCTGTTTTCATTGTTTTAATTCTAAAAAATTAGGGTTTATAAATCTTTTGTTTTATAACTACTTATTAATAGTTACATATTATTATTTAATGAAAATATAGGATTATATTCATGGAAAATATCTCTCCTGAACTTGTTAGAATTCATGCACATTTATGTGGAGATGGATCTGTTTTTATATTTAGAACTAAAGAAAAAGATAGAAAATTAAGAGGAGGTGTTGGATATTATAATAAAAATCAAATTCTTCTTGATAAATTTAGAGGAGATTTCAATAAATTATTTGGTGTTAAAATGAAAATGAGAAAAAATAAAGAAGTTGTTATTAGGAGTGTTAAAAGAGCCAGATTGTTTATAGAAAATTTTGGTGAGTTTGGTTCTAGAAAATGGAGAATTCATGATAAAATCAAGAATTCAAGTAAGGAAATAAAATTAGAATGGTTAAAAGCATTCTTTGAAGATGAAGCGTATGACGAGAAAGCTTATGATAGACTTAAGATAAAATCTGTTAATAAAAATGGATTAATGGATGCAAAAGAATTATTAGATTCTATGAATATTACATCAAAAATAACAGGTCCTAATTCAGATAAAAGCTATTATCTTACTATACCCAAATTTAGTAAAATCATAGAATTTAACGGATTTGTAAAATTACCTATAAGAGTAAGATAGCGAGAGTGGGATTTGAACCGCACGACCTCCGGGTTATGGGCCCGGCGAGCACTCCAGGCTGCTCTACCCCGCTATGAAATGTATAAACCCGTGTGTCTTTTAAATTTAACTTATTTCTTTAGTTTTAGAAATATCAATATTTACGTTTGTTCTCTCAAGTATTGCAT
>CAYZYU010000002.1:80182-87418 GCA_964482915.1 Candidatus Woesearchaeota archaeon | reverse complement strand
TAAAAGAAGGGATGGGAAACACTGCTGGAGAGGTAGGTAAAGAAGGAGGTTTGAATGCTTGGGATTGGATTAATCCTGTTAAGGAGGGAGGACAATATCCTGGTGAAGGAATAGGAGGGAATATTCAAAACGTTTTTAACACAGTATTCTGGGCAGCAGTTGTAGCAACAATTGTGACTATATTTGCAAAGAAAGTTGCAAGTGAAAGAAATGCAGGAGATATGACAACTGTTGCATGGGCAGGAGTGGGTGTTGCATTTGCATATGCAGTAGCAGTAGAGGTAGGATTATTATCTTCTGGTCCTGTTGGTTGGATTGGTGCAGTAATTGTTGCAGCATTAGTCGGGTTATATGTTCTTGTTGGAGGATACAGAATTTATTCTAGAGAAATATTTACATACAAACCTTCTCTATGGCAACCTCCTGAAGGAGGAAGCGAATGTTACAAATGTAATCTTTTAAAAGTAAAAGGAACAAATGAAAAAGCATGCAGCGAATATGTTTGTCATAGTTATGGAAAGAGCTGTACATGGGTAAATAATGCAACTCTGTATGAAACATGCATACAAAATAATACTAATGATAGGCAAGCTCCTGTAATAATGCCTGTAAAGAATGTAAATGGAGAAGATGTTTTCGCAAATAATAATTATGATTACAAATTAACACAAGCAGGAGTAAAGATAACTTACAAAGGATTGGGTGGAGGAGATTTACAGTGTGTACCAACATTTGATTCTTTATTGATTGCATTTAATACTAGTGAATCTGCTGAATGTAGAATCTCTACTGAAAGAAAAGAAGGAACCTCAGCAGAAGTATTTCCTAATATGGATAAATTAATAGAGGGTTCAGCCAGCACAATAAACCATACATTACCATTAGACCCTATGCTTACAATGAGTGATTTAGCTGCAGAAAATTCAGGATACAAATTAACTAATGGAGGAAGATTCACATATTATATAAAATGTCAGGATAGTAATGGAAATTTCAATAATGGATATTATCAGATTGAATTCTGTGTTCAGAAATCAGATAAACAACCTCCTGAAATAAAAGCAACCTCTCCTGCAAACAATTCATATATTGCATACGGAACTCAGAAGATAGATAGCTTCAAAGTGTATACTAATGAACCTGCTGAATGTAAATGGGATACTAAGAAGCAACCTTATAGTCAAATGGCACACACATTTGATAAATGTTATACTACATTAAACAATCTTCTTGATGGAAGATACGGTTGTAATACTAGTTTGAATGGAGCATTTGTGTATGGCAATAATAATTATTATGTTGCATGCGTAGACAAACCTGGAGAGGCTGAGAGAAATGCTGGAAATGCTGAATTAATCGTGTTCAGAGGAACAAGACGCTTAATTATAACTGATGTTAAGATAAATGAAAAGCAAAATAATTCAATAATAATTGGTCCAGAAGAGTTCAATGAAGTAAATTTCAGTGTTACAACTTATGGGGGAGCTGAAGAAGGAAAAGCTGTTTGTATGTATACTTCAGATGGAAAGAGTTTCACCATGTTCAATAATGATGGAGTTAAAGATTATTTAACAACAAATACTGAGACAATCTATCTATCTAATGGAACCTATAATTATTCAGTTTATTGCGAAGATGTTGCTGGAAATTTAAATACAACCTATATAAATTTCAGTGTTAAGATTGATACTCTTCCTCCAACAGTAGTTAGGGCATACAATGACGAGGGTTATCTTACATTAATAACTGATGAACAAGCAAAGTGTGTCTATTCATTATCTAGCTGTATATATCCATTTGAAGAAGGAACTGAGATGGATACAGGTGATGGAAAGGATTATAGTACAGAACATAACATAGCATGGAATACAGAAAATAATCTGTATGTAAAATGTAGAGATGAATTAGGAAGAGACCCAGGTGCATCTGCTTGCAGTATAGAAGTAAAACCTTTTGAAATTTAATTACATTATCTATATTAATGAAATCTTTATAAAATAGTGTTCTTTAAATTAATCATGAATAAAAGGGGCCAGAACGAGATTTCTTTTGGGATGATTTTCTCTATAATCCTAATAATAATCTTCATTGCATTTGCAATTTTTGGAATCAATAAAGTTTTTCAGATGAACAATTTCATAAAAGTCAAGGATTTTAAGACCAAACTGCAAGATAATATAAACACTCTTTGGCATGATGGAGGTTCCCAGGAATATACATATTATCTTCCAAAAAAAATAGAGAGAGTGTGTTTTATAGACGATGATGTTGAAAATATGTATTTTGATCCAATTGGGGAATATACTGGTGCCAAATTAAAGAATGTAGATATTGAGGCTACTGTAAGTGGTTCAACTAGCACTCCAAAAGAATTATGCATTAAAACAGTAAATGGAAAACTTTCTCTTACTCTAAAAAAAGATTATGGTCAGACTCTGGTTACAATAAAAAGATGAGAAATAAAAAAGGGGCTATAGAATTTTCTTTTGGTTGGATTTTTGCTATAGTCGCAGGAGTGTTTATACTTGTTTTAGCAATCTATGGAGTTATAAAATTCGTAAACCTACAAAAATCAGAGATAGATGCAGAGACTGCGAAAGGAATAGGGATTTTAACAAATCCATTTGAATCTGGATTTGAAAGCTCAGCAAGAGACAGAATTGTCCTCCCTACTGTAACCAGAATATATCTTGACTGCGATAATGGAAGTATATTTGGGAGGCAAATAATAAGCACGTCAGAAAAACTCTCCAATCATTGGAGTGAGGAAAATGGAGGTTTAACAGAAGTCTCTTTCCAAAACCGATATATATTCGGTAAAAACCCTGTAGAAGGAAAATACTTTTATATGTTCTCAAAGCCCTTTGAAATGCCCTTCAAGGTTGGAGATTTGATTTATTTAACCTCTTCTGATGATAAATACTGCTTTATTGATCCTCCAAATGAAATTGAAGAAGAACTTGAGGATTTAATTGTGAAAGATGAAGAGGGAGAAGTATCTGAATATGAAAATTTCATATTAGTGAATAGAAAAACAGACTGCCCTCGTGAAAGTACAAAAATATGCTTTAGTGGTGAGTGCGATGTTTATGTATCAAGAAATCTTCCAAAAAATTATGTTCAAAAAAGAAGTTCAAGAGTATATTATGAAGGTGATGCTCTTATGTATGCTGCTATCTTTTCTGATGATGAATTATATGAATGTCAATTAGACAGATTAATGAATAGGACAGAGCAACTTTTTGAGATATATAATAGCAAATCTAAATTTATATTCCAAAAAGCAGGATGTAATTCAGAAATGGATTTAGAGTTAATTGAAATGCTTGCTTTAATCAAGGGATTCCAGAATTCCAGAGATATTTATCCAATTTACCTTCTTTCTAATATTCTAGAAATAAAAAATGAGCAATCACAAAATTGCAAATTATGGTAAAAATGAAAACAAATCAAAAAAAAGCTCAAATGAAAATACAACAGATGTCTTTTATGATAATTGCAGTATTCTTGTTCCTTGCAATGGTGGGGATGATGGTAGTCACATTAAGATTAAATCAACTTAGAGAAGATGCTACAAAATTACAAGAGGAAAACGCAATGCTTTTAGCGTCGAAAATAGCTAACTCTCCTGAATTCTCCTGTGGAGATGCTTATTCTGGAGAGTCAGACTGCATAGATTTGGATAAAGTGATGATGCTTAAGAGTAATATAGTAAAATATACCTGGAAGGGAAGTAATTTTTGGGGTATCACAAATATAGAGATAAGAAGAATTTATCCTGAAACTATTATCTCTTCGTCTCAGATAGATTGTACTTATTCTAATGACCCAAGGTGCACAATAGAATGTACTTACTCTAATTATCCAAAATGCAATTACATAAAATTAGTGGGAGGGCAAGATGCTGCAAAAGGAATTGGTAAATCTAATTATGTTGCACTATGTAGAAAAGAAAATTATAATGGGGAAACAGTGGATAAATGTGAAATGGGAGAAATCATAATAAAATATGAGGCATATACCTAATGAGAGAAATAAAACATAAAAACAAATCAAGGAAAGCGCAGGATGAAATGGTGGGTTTTGGGCTTATTCTAATAATCGTAGCTATTGCATTCATCATATTTATTACAATTTATATTACAAGGGAGTCAAAAGAGAGTGAAGACCATCAGGTGAAGAGTTTTGTTCAGGCACTTTTACAATATACAACAACTTGTCAAGAAGAAAGTTTAAAGAATGTTACTGTTCAAAATCTTATAAAAAAATGTTATAGGGAAGACTCATGTTATATTGAACCTCCAAATCCCAATATAGAAACAGATCCATGCATAATCTTAAATGAAACTATTAAAAACATAATACAAGAAAGCTGGAAAATAGGGCCAAATAATCCGAATATAGGATATTCTTTTATAATAAATATGACCGAAGGAGGTGAAGCCCAAAGAACTTTTTTGAATCTAACTGACGGAAATGTAGTTACTAATAACTACAGAATAGGATATCAATCTTTTGGAGATAGTAGAACTGAGGATAATATTAGGATAATACTCCATGTACATAGCATTCCAGATTAAATCTTTATGTTTATTATAATATTCTCTACAACAACAATAGGCTTATGACGGATTCTGTCCTTTGTTTTTTCTTCAACTAATTCTATAAAACCAAACCTTTCTAAGAGCTTAATATCATCATTTACAGACTTAAATCCTCTTTTAAGTTTCTTTGCCAGGGCATAAATTGAGAGGGGTTTCTCGTTTTTTATGGTATCTAATATCCTTGCTTTTTCATTGCTCAAAAGCTGTCTTAGGGCTGAGATTCCTGAAAAATTATAGCTTTCTTTGGAAACATCTGTGCTCTTGAAGATATAAAATGTCCCTTTACTTTCCCTTATTGTTATTTCTCTTGTTTTTGTCTTTGCCATTTTAAGTTAAGAAGAACAAGTTAAAGATTTCCATATTCAAAGGAGAGTCTTTTCTTGTTTTTGTTTTTGCCATGGTGTTTTTAGTATACGAATTTACTTTTCTCCTCGATAAAATAATTTTATAATATATAGTAAAATATATACTTTACATATATATGTTATTATATAATATATATTATAATTAGTTACCATATGTTAATAAATGTTTGCTTTTTGAAAAAATTCAGAAAAGATTTTAGTCATTCTTTAAGGCCTAAAAATGTGTTTTAATAATATAGTGACATCATAAGATTTATAAATAAAACCATTAAATTTTCAGTTCTACTAAAAATAAGGGCTGTTTAGGAGGGGAAGCTTTTTAAAGCAAAATAGCATTTTCTATATTACACCTTTGGGGGTGACTTATAGGGAATAAGAGCCTTGGAATACAAGGCGAACCTTAAGACATTTCAATTGAGCGGTTTCCCTATACTGCGAAATTGAGGTTAAAGAGGTTGTCATAGACAACATGCTAATATAGCTGAAAGGAGGTTATAAAATAATGAAAATTAATTTTAGAAAAATATCTGCAATTGCTGCTAGTGCTTTAATGACTGGTATGACTATGGGTGTTGCTGCTGCTGCAAATTATCCTGCACCATTTGTGTCAGGAGGTGAACCTAATGTAGCAATAGTCTGGGGTACAGGCGCTGGAGTTTCACAACTTGACTTTGTTCAGGCTGGAAATATCCAAGAATCACTAGCTGAATATGTTACTGGAGGAACAGTAACAGTAGAGGGTGGAGAAGCATTCACTCTAGAAAAGGCATCAGACAACTTCAACTTAGGAGATAGTCTAACTGACCTTTATACTACTTTGGATGATGGTGAAATGGAGACATTCTTAGCTGATGGTACTTATGATGACGGTGACGTTGATGAGGACTATACACAGGAAATTACTCTAAAAGACAAAGACCTAACTCTATTTGCAGAAAATGATTACAACAATGAAGAACCAACACTTGGATTCCATTGGGAAGATGGAGATGCTATCTTAGATTATGTGGTTGAGTATAATGACCCAATCCCATATGCAGATTTAAATGAAAGTGACATACCTTTAATGGGTAAGGAATTTTATGTAATCTCTGCAACCCCAACTGTAATCGAATTGCTTGATTCTGCTGAAAAAGTAGTAGTTAGTGAAGGCGAAAGCGTAACAGTAGGAGATAAGACTATTGAAATAGAATATGTTGAGTCTGGAGCTGTTAAGTTCAATGTAGATGGTGAAATAACTGATACAATGGCTGATCACGACTATGAAGAATTAGCAGATGGTTCATACATTGTAGCTAATGACATTATGTATGTTTCAAAAGAATCTGGTATAAGTAAGGTAGAATTTTCTATTGGTAGTGGCAAAATGACATTTACTAGTGGAGATGAAATTGAAGTCAATGATGATAAGGTGGATGGCTTAACAGTAACATTTACTGGAGGGGGTGCAACTGGATTAGAAGCACTAACATTTGCTTGGTCATCAGATGATGATACTTACTTGTCTGAAGGAGGGGCAATAACTATGCCTGAACCATTCAACGCAATAAGTCTTACATTTGGAGGATTAACTTTTGGAACTGACCCAGAAGCAATTACTTTGTCAAGCGGTCAACAAATGAATCTAGAAATGGGCGAATATGATTTGCCATTATTCTGGTTTGATGATGACTCTGTGACAGGAGCTGGTTATCTTGGTGAAGAAAACAACAGATTAGTTACGGCAGTAACTCCTGGCTTTAGCCCGGCATTGACTAATGCTAGTAGTGGAAATCTTTACAATACAACAGCATTAGCTCACGGAGGTCTTCTATTAGAAAAGGACCAAAGATTCTTTGTAACAGATTTAGATACTGACTTGGGTGATATAGACACGCTATATTACGAAGTTACTACAATCGACTACGAAGATGATGAGCTTTTAGTTGAATTGGAAGATTTACTAGGAACAAATGGAGATATAACTTTAGATGATGTAGATGATACACCAACTGAAGGAGATGTCACAATTGAAATACAGCAAGTCAATGATACACACGTATACTTGAACTTCACTGGAAGTAATATAAACTATTCCACTGTTCTTTCAGAGAAGGGAATGAAGATTCTACTTCCACAAGTACAAGCTAATTCAACTCTAAACTTCGCAACAGGACAAACCCTTACTTTCATTGAAACTGATGAAGACGGAGATGTAGGAGAAGGTATGCCATTCACAGCAACTGTAAAGAACACAAGTAATGACAAGCTACATGTATCAGATAATA
>CAYZYU010000002.1:77101-80082 GCA_964482915.1 Candidatus Woesearchaeota archaeon | reverse complement strand
TTCACAGCAACTGTAAAGAACACAAGTAATGACAAGCTACATGTATCAGATAATAATGTAACAAGTAGCAGCATAGAAGTTTCCGATGATGTTGAACTGAACTATGTAGTATCAGAATTAGCAACAAAGGTTACTCTTGATTCAACAGCTGATGAGTATGACTTCGACGTAGAATACTACGGTGAAGAAGCTACTGCTGAAGTAAAGGTTGTTGGAGGTGCATCTACTATTACACCTGGTGAATCTACACTAGGAAATGTTATCATCAAGGATAATGAAGTAAGCAATTTCGCTACAAAGAACTTGATTGTTGTTGGTGGAAGCTGTATTAACTCAGCTGCTGCAACATTAGTTGGTGGCGCTAAATGTGGTGCTGCATGGACTGCTGCAACAGGAATAGGATCAGGACAATTCTTGATCAAAGGTTATGCTGATTCAACACTAACAAGTGAACTTGCATTGCTAGTTGCTGGTTATGATGCAGAAGATACTGTTAAAGCTACAACATACTTGTTGAACAAAGACGTTGATACAAGTAAGGCTTACAAAGGTACTACTACAACAGAAACCGCAGTTGTAATTGACTAAACACAAAGATTTTTACTTTTTCTTTTTATTTTTCTTTTTTTTAAGGTCCTGGCGGTAGCCTTCAGAAACTTTAAATAACCTGATTTTTTATTAGTAAGGTAAAAATATGAGACCAATAGAATCCAAAAAAGAAGCAGAAAAAAAGGCAAGAAAGAACCAGATAATAATTGGAGCAATACTCATAATTGTTATGCTTGGAAGTACATTTGGGTATGTTATGTTCAGTTCTCCTAATGAAGATTCAAATATAGAAAAAATAGAATATAATGGTTATGAATTTGTGAATCAGAATGGTTTTTGGACAGTCACCATTGGAGAATATACCTTCGCCTTTAGATATAATCCCACTGAAGTTGAAAAAAGTGAAGCAGAATTAGGTTATATTTCAGAATATTCTGGAAAACCTCTCTATGTTTTCTATGAAAATGATGCCGCATTCATTGAAATAAACCAGAATCTAGGAAGTGTAGTACAAAGATTCCAAGGAGCTTGTCTTGAAGAGGAAGGTTGTCCTGAAAACTGGCCTATAAGAGATTGTTCTAATAATTTTGTCATAATAAAAGAATCAAACGAAAGCAAGATATATACACAGGAGAAATGCACATTTATAGAAGGTCCAAGAGAGAACTTAACAAGAATAACAGATGAATTCTTGTTCAAAATAACAGGTATAGAAAACTAAAATGAGGAAGAAGAAATTAATAAAAAAAGAGAATGCAGAAGAGCAAATAAAGAAAAAAGCAAGAGTAAATGAAAACAAGGCATTAAAAAGTGTTTTAGTTTTCATAGGGGTATTTTTCGTAGTATTAATTATAACTTTTTTTATATTAAAATCTTCAAATAATCCTAAATACGGAGGACTTACATTTAATATAATTCAAGAAGGGCAATTAACTTTTTACCACACTTCTATTCCTGTACTTTATAATGGAGAAGTAAAAGATTACAATATTTATTTAAGAAATAATCCAAGATACCTAAAAAAAGAAGTTCCGTTTAATGGAGAAATTGATTCTATAAAAATAACTGCAGTAAATATAACAAAAGAATTTGATTGTGAGGGAGATCAGGTCATTGCTATAGCTAATCTTGTAAATGTATATGGTGCAATTAAAAAAGATATTATGAAGGATGAAAATGCAACTTGTGATGAATTAGGAAGATATATGTATATTTCAATTCAGCCAGGAGAAGAGACAAGTGTAGAGCAGATCGGACCTAACTGTTATAATATAAATATAAAAGATTGTGAAATCCTTGAAGGAACAGAAAGATTTATTCTAGAACTTCTTAGTAAATATAATTCAAAAGTGTACAGTTAAAAATTACTTTATATGCCTGGATATTGACTTTACATCAGAATAAAAAGGAATCTCTTTTATATTGAATTTCTTGACTTCTAAGAACCATATCCCAACAACAAGGATTATGCTTCCGATATACCAAGAGAGTTTGTGGGTTATATCAAATAGATTGGGTTTCAGTACTAATATAGAAGAAAGTATTACTATCCTAAATATATTAATTATCAAAAAAGAGATAAATGCAAACAGAATCATCTTAATTCTTTTTGAAAGATTTATATTAGGAACTGAAAGATTGAAAATAAGCAGAAGATAATATGCAGAACCTGCAACACATGCACCAACTATCTCTATAGGAGAGGGGGAATTTCCTAAAAAGATAATATTTGAAGAGAGTGTTGCATCAAAAAATATATTTAGAATAAAGTATGTGGGAAAGATAGTAAGGGGGGCAAATATAAAATAGAAAATCCAGAAATTTGGCAAGGCTGTTATCACAAGGATAATATATCTCAAGAAAATAGAATAAATAAAGCCTTTTTCATTAAGTTTTTTGTTACTCTTTTTCTTACTCTTCTCCCTCTTTCTATTCATAACATCTAAAGTAAAAGAGCATTTAAATAAGTTATTCTAACAAAAATATAAGAAAGTTTATTTTCTAGCTATTCTTACTGCAATCACAATTATAAGTATTATAAGGACTAAGTTAAGTAATCCAATTCCCCAGATATACTTATTATCCCCAGATAAGAAATTTCCTGTTATTCCCCAAGTTCTCTTAGTTATTTCAACCTGAACTGGCTGGTTAACAATTAATTCATCTCCTGCAAGAACTTCTAGATTGAATAAATTGCTTCCTAAAGCATCTTTCTTAACATTGAATGTCAATAATACTTCAGCTGATTCTCCTGCATTAAGTGTCAATGCATTCTTATCAAGAGCAACTGATGATGCCCATCCTGTATATCCTGCTACATTTAAAGAATAATATGCTACTTTCTTTCCTGTATTTGTTATTGATGCTTTAACAACCATTGGTTTTCCAGCTTGTCCTCCAGATTCTAATACTGCTGTTACTGAAGCTTTAGC
>CAYZYU010000002.1:0-77001 GCA_964482915.1 Candidatus Woesearchaeota archaeon | reverse complement strand
TCATTTTGATCATCTGAACCAATATTCCAAGCATCTCCTAAAATTTGTATTTCAGAATCACACTGAGCAACTTCTGGAACTTTCAAATTGCTAAGAACAACAAAGTCATCTTCTAAGATTAAATTTCCAGTTTCTGAATCAGTTGAGCATGTGTCATCTCCTTCATAAGTTCCATCTGCAATTTCTCCAGTAGCTCTTACATAGAAAGTATAATCTCCTTCTTCTAAATCTGATAAATCTTCATCCATATTATCATCTAAAGTGAAAGTTACTGTTATTGTTTCTTCATCATCACTATCTAAGTCAAATTCGTCTTCTTCGTCAACTTCGATTGTCCATTCTTTAGATTTAGTATTATATAATCCCCATTCAAGAACAATATTATCTATATCTTCATTACCCTTATTTTCCACTGTAATCTCTACTTCAACTTTATCAAATGCAAACCATTCTTCTTCATCACCATATCCTTCTGTTACTTCAAATCCTTCTACAATTACTTTTAATTCTCCTTTGTTATCGGCAGATTCACAAAAGTCTGATTTCTTAAAATCAACTGTATCTGTTGCAGAAGATGAAACAGTTCCTGTTGCTCCAAGAGTAACAGTATATGTCTTAGTAAAGTCAAAATCAAATCCACTATCTACAACATAATCAACAGTTATTGTATTAGAAGGGTTTGAGACTGTATCTATTGTTATAGATTCAGAGGATAATTGAAAATTAATATAATGTCCTGAACCGTCTGAAAGAGGGTTTGGTGTTAGAGTCAAATCAACAGTTTCATTCTGATTGCTTGAAACAGTAAAGTTAAAAGAACCGCTTGTCTGTGAAAGTGCAGTTGTTGGTCCGCTAACAGTTAAGGTAGCACTTGTAAATCCGATTAAGAATACCAATGCAAAAACACTTGCAAACAAAAGATTGAATGTTTTCGTTTTCATTTTGTAATCATTCTGGAGTTACTATGGTTTATAAATATTTCTATTTTTGACAATATAACTCATTTTTTGAGAATTCTACAAAAAATAAGAAAAAAGATAAAAATTACCCGTCGGTAAATACTAATTCAAAAAGTTTATATATTTTACAAGCTATGTTTTTTAGTAAAAGAGTAAAATCAAAATGGTGTTAAAATCTCATGAGAACTGGGTTGGGGCTTGGCTCTTTTTAACAGGGGTCATTTTAGCTGTACTGATAGGCATTGCTGTTACATTCTTTATACCTTTATCCAAAATAGCTGCTTATAGCTCTCCTATATATGCTATATTGGTTGTTTTAGGCATTATAATAGGTTTAAAGATAGATGTTTCTGGAAAAGATTCCCAGACTTTCCTTATTTCAAGTGCAATATTAGTAATTGTGAGTAGATTTGGTATGGAAAGTGTGAGCGGTTCATTAATAGGGATAGGAATAGGTGATTTGGTTTCTTCTGTATTCAGTGCCTTATTAGTCTTGTTTGTGCCTGCAACAATAATTGTAGCGCTGAAGAACCTGTTCTCTATAACTAATGTATAATCCTATATATAATAAATAGGTAAATAGTAAATTTCCTGAAAAAGAATATATATTATAATAGGTAAAGTGTTAAGTGATTAATAAAAACAAATTAATTAATCGCTTGTAAGACTAATACTCTAATCTATTTAGATAACTAAAACTATTCATTGTAGAATTTCACTCTTTCCTGCTAAAGAAAAACAATCAGTAATCTTCGTATTTGTCCTTTGGTTCTGGTTTTGGTTTATCAACCTTCTGTATCTTTGCGAAAGAAGGTGTTGCTATAACAAGATTCTCTCCAAATCCAGCAATTGTTCCCTCAAGAGCATCAGTTGTCTTCTTAAGCTTAGATATTGCTCTTTTTAACTCAATAGGGTCTTTTTGCTTCAAAGTCTTTATATCCACGATAGTGATTGTATATCCCTCTCTCAAAGCATTAAGAACTTCATTGATATCCTCATATTGCTTTAGAGTGAAAAGCTTCACCATCACTTTATGATCCTTTTCTTCTTTGGTTAAATCGATTTCAATATATTCATCTCCATCGCTTCCACCAGACATTGAAAAAGCTTTTTTTATTTTTTCAAACACCATGATAAATTTATAATTGAGATATTTATAAAGATTTCGGATTTTTTTTGCATATTTTCATCTTTATGAAGTAGCAAGTTAAATTTTAATCAAACTGAAGGAAAAATCTTTCTGTTATGTGCTAATAGAATTAAACCTTGCTCAACTAACCTGTTATAATGATAAATATTGTTCTAACCATATAGTTTATCAACGCTTAATTTTACCTGATAATTGTTAAATCAACAAATTTACTTAGAATTCTTCAAATCGTCATCCCTTATCTTTTCTATTCTGTCAGAAAGGGCATTTTCCTGTTTCTCAAGTTCTTTCATTCTCAATTCAAATATTTTTATCTTGCTAAGAAGTTCTTCTTTCATCTTAGATTTTTCAGATTTTATCATTATCTGTCCAATGACTTTGTAAACTTCATCTTTTGCGTTTTCTAATTCCTTAAGAGCTTCTTTGGTTTCAGATAATTCCATCTGGAAAGCCTGCTTCTGAAAAAGTATATTCTGCAGACCTTGTTCTAAAAACTGAATTTCTTGTATAGATTTTTCTTTCATGTTACTTCATTACCTTCTACTCTGCTTTTATCACCTTCACCTTTGTCCTTGGTTTAAAGAAGATTTTGCTACCACAAAAAGGGCAGAGAAATCTTTTTTCAAGGTTCTTGTCTGTAACTTTTTTTCCGCACTTGAAACACTTATAGGTTGCCATTTTATTGAATATGATCTAGGATAGATAATAACTATCTCCTGCAAATTTTTTATTACATTTTGGACATTTCCAAATTCCACTAGCTAATCTTTTAACTCCAAATCTATTACAAAAAGGACATTTTTGTCTCTTTTTTTGTTTAATTTCTGTCTGGACAAGCATATTTCTTACTTTCTTTCCATATCTAACACCCAATCTTCCTGCAGATTTTGTTTTCTTTGATTTTGTTGTCATTTTAAATTAAGTTTTTATGAATGGGGCTACCCGGATTTGAACCGGGATCGCGAAGTCCCAAACCTCGAAGGCTAACCAGATTACCCCATAACCCCATCATGAAAAAATAGCTAAACTCAATTTATAAAGTATTTGATTATGACTTATTTTTTCTTTGCTGGCTCTTTAGCCTTTGCTACTGGGGCTGCTTTTGCTGGAGTTGCAGCTGCTGTTGTAGTCGCTCCTGTAGATGCTGCTGGTGTTGCTGCTTGTTCTGCAGCTGCAGCAGCGTCCTTAGCTGCCTGTTCTTGTTTCAAGATTAACTCTTGTTTTCTCTGGACTTCCTTGAGATATTCATTGAGCATTTTTCTCTTTTCTGGAGAAGTTTCTGTTTTAATGTGTGTGATTTCTTTATCATATTTTCCTGCTTCAATATCTTTTTCAATTTCCTTAGCAGGTTTGTTCTCGATTAAAACACCTAAACTTACACAAGTTCCTGCAACCACCTTCACTGCAGATTTCAAATCTTTACATAATAAATTTTGCATCTTTGTTTTTGCAACAGAAATTATCTGTTCTATGGAAGCGTTTGCAATAATATTCTTAAGTTGAGTTCCTGAACCTTTAGCTACTCCTAATTCTTTCTTAAGTAACTCTGCAACTGGAGGAGAAAATATTTTTACCTCAAATTTCTTTGTTTTAACGTCGATATCTAATTCAACTGGAACTTTTAATCCTGGAAAATCTGAAGTTGCCTCATTTACCTTTTGTATGACTTGATTTATTGGTATTCCTGCTGGGCCAAGCTTCTGACTAAGTGCAGGTCCTGGCTTCATTGCTCCACCTTCTGCTAATAATTTAATTTGCATTTTCTACATCCTCACGTCTGATAACTTTAATATTATCTATCTTGACTGTAACAGGTAATGGAACTACTGCTCCAAACAAGCTTACAACCACTTCTTCTTTTTGTTTGTCTATTCTTAAAACTTTTGCTTTTTCGCCTTTAAGTGTTGAGCCAATCATTTCAACAATATCTCCTTCTTTTATAGAGACACTTTCAATTGTTGGCTGAACCATTCCTTGTATTTCAGAATATTCTATTGTCTTCCCTATTATACCTTTTACATAAGGCAAATTGAAAACAGCTTCTTCTGCAGACTCTCTATCTTCTGATTCAAGAAGGATATATCCTCTCAAACCATGAGGTCTTAATACGGAATAAATATTAAGGTTTTTCTTTCTGGCTCTGTCTGCAATCATATCGACGGCACGTTCTTCTTTATTTGTTGTTACTTTTATTATGAAAATCATTTTGTTTTATCCTAGGTTCCAACTACCTCTTAATATCTAAGAAGTAGATATTTATTTATAAAATTGTGTGTTTATAAAAGTTTCCTTACAATTATTAAGGGGTTAGCCAAATCTTTTGTTATAATTTAGATTATTATATTATTTTATTCTTTGTAATAATTCTTCTAGGTAAACCCTTTCATTGGGAGAAGGAAGGATAAAAGAATTATAATCTCTTTTTTTTAGAATAATATTATTATTTTCATCAAAACTATACTTCCTTGTTCTTACAAAAAAATAAGGGAAATACCATGGAAATTTTAAACTATCCCAGTTGGCTTTTCTTTTCTCTATATCCTCGTTATTAATTAAAAAAACATAATTTAGTTTTAACTTCTTTCTTGGAGCAGTATTTCCTAGATAAATTCCCTTATAATCTTCACCTGCAATGTTTAGATTATAGGTTTCTCCATATTTTAAAACCATAAAAAACAAATTACAAACTAATTAATAAAAATTTATATAATAAAAAATAAAAATAAAATTATTGTTCCTTAGCTAAAAATCCCCACCAAGCCTTTTTAGTTTTTATCACTTCTCCTGTTTCAACATCTATCTGTGCTTTTACTGTCATTTCAGATTTAATCAAACCAAGAGCTTTAACGTCTTTTTTAGCTTTTACTTCATAGACCAATTTTGCCTGATCTCCTTTTCCAACTTCCTTAAGCTCAATTTGACAACCTCTTGCTTCACATTTAGCTCTTAAAACAGCTAATGCCTTTTGGGATGCTGTCTCGGGCATAACCTTTACTTCTGCTTTCATACCATTAGAAAGCTCAGCATAAGTCTTTCCAGCTTCATCTTGTGACATCTCCATAGAAGTCTTTGCTTCAACATTCCCATTTTGAGATTTTATTGTAGAACCGGATTTACCATTTGTCTGGACTTGTAATTGAGGACCTTGTCCTTGATTATTGTTTTCATTTTCTTGGTTTTGATTTTCATTCTGATTTTGGTTTTGAGAATTTTGGTTATTTGAATTCTCTTGATTCTGTTCTATACATGCTCCGTCAGTACATCCATTTGGACACGAATAGACTCCTTTCTCAGGTCCGTTTTGACCACAAAACCCTTCTGATAGATAAGATTCATTTGATGGACCAGTATAACAATAATCAAATCCACTATAATCGTCTCCTTCTGTAATAGGTTGAACTTGTCCTTTTATAAATGGTTTATCTCCTCCATCTGAATCAGTACAAGCAGAATTTTCTGCTGCAAATACTAAGGAAACAGCTAGAAGAAACACAAAAAAGTACAAAAATACCTTTTTCATTTACACCTCCTTTCACATTAAAATCTATTTATTTACCTTATTTTAATAAGAAATAAACTTTTATAAAAGTTTCCTTAATATTCTCAATTAAAATATTATATCAATAAGGGGTTAACTTAAATTTTGTCTAAATATTTCTTGATAATTATTTGCTAAAAATACCCATTGCTAAAGAAATCAAAAATCCTAGCAGACCAAGGATACCAATACCAATTGCAGAAACTTTGGCTGTCAGCTCAAATTCTTTTTTGGTCGGTTTTTTTAAAACCTGCCATACTCTTTTACATTTCAATAAAAATGATTTTGTGCCTTCTAACATAATATTAACAAAGGTAAAGGGTTTTTAAAATTATTTAATTCTCAAAAAATTCTATTCCTAATTCTTCTTCAATTTCTTTACGTTTTATATTCTCAAGAGAATCTCCTCCCCCTAAAATCTGCGAAGATTTTACTCCTGTAACAATTAAAAGAACTCTTATTGATTTGTCCATGTCCTCTGCTATCTGAGCTCCCCCAATCAATTTAGCATCTGGACTTAATTTATCTCCCACTGTTCCAACTATTGTCTTGTATTCATCCAAACTCATATTAGGACCTCCGATAACATTCACCAATGCACCTGTTGCATTTGAAATATCTACATCTAAAAGAGGATTGTTTATTGCCTTTTCAACAGCTTCTATTGCTCTGCTCTGACTATCTGCTTCTCCCATTCCTATTAAAGAGACTCCTCCATTTACCATTACTGCTTTAACATCTGCGAAATCCAGATTAACAAGACCTGTCTTAGTAACTAATTCTGTAACACCTTTAACTGCATTGGTAAGTACCTCATCTGCAATCTTGAAAGCTGTCTGAAGAGGTAAATCTGGTGCTAATTCTAAAAGTTTATCGTTTGGAATAACAATAAGAGTGTCAACAATTGCTTCTAATTTTTCTAGACCATTCATTGCATTTTCTATTCTTTTTTTCCCTTCAATTGTGAAAGGGAGAGTAACTATTGCAATTGTAAGTGCTCCCTGTTTTTTTGCAATTCCTGCAACAATTGGTGCTGCACCTGTCCCTGTCCCTCCACCTAAACCACAAGTTATGAAAATCATATCACTTCCAGTAATTCTTTTCTTTATCTCAGATTCTGATTCTTTAGCTGCTTCCTGTCCTACCTGAGGATTGCTACCTGCTCCAAGCCCCTGGGTTAATTCCTTACCAATCAAAATTTTCTGATCTGCATTAGCATAAAGCAAATCCTGAGCATCAGTATTTATTGCTATCATTTCTCCTCCTTTTATCCCAATTTCTCTCATCCTACTTAAAGAATTATTTCCACCTCCACCAATACCCATTATCTTTATTTTTGCGGATTGTTTTTTCAAAAGTTCTTCCAACTCCCTATCAATATTCTTTACATCAGAAGAAATCTCTTCAAAATATTCCTCCTCTTCATGTGAATTTGCCATGTGGAGTGAAAGTTATTTTGGTTTTTAAGTATTATTGTTGTTTTTTGCGGAGTAAAAAATATTTTGATATATTTTAATCAGTTTTAGAATTTCCAAAATATTTTTTCTTTCCCTTAAGATGATATTTTAAATTAGATAAAATTTCATAAGGTATCCAAACTAAACGTTGCTTTGTTGGTACATAAACAATTTCCAGATTTTCAGAAATTTTTCCTGCACGTTTTGCATCTCTTTCTATTTTTTTAAATCTCATCAAATGAAGAGGGTATGAAACCAGGGCATATTTCCCTTCAATTTTATCTGGAAAAACCTCTAAGATATTTTCAACAGAATTTAAAGAACGAATATCAATTCCAATCATCCAATCTGTTTCATTCATAAGACAATCATACATATTCTTGTGAAAGACAATATTATGATTATCTGGATTATTATCATAACCTAAAGCAAGATTTGTATCTGGGCCCAAACCTGCAATAATAGCCTTTTTTGGAAGATTATTTTTATTGACAAATTCTATTGCAGTCCTGGCTCTTGTGGGATTTTCTATATAATCACATGTAGGAACTATTATTGCTTTTATATTCTCTAAATTTTTCATAGAATTAGAGGAGCGTTCTCCTATTTAAAATTTATTAATTGTGTAACTTAAAAGTAATACTTCTTATTTTTCTTCTTGAGTGGTTTTATCTTTCTTAACAGAGTTAACTTCAATCTCCTTAATCTCCAATTCCAATCCAATCATTTCTTTAAACTTATCTTTAAATAATTCAACAAATGCTTTAAATCCCTTATCAACAGTCAAAATAATTTTACTCTCTTTAATCTCAAATTTGAACTCTCTTCTAAAAAAGAAATCATTAAGAGAGTTTATCTTTTCATTAACATCATCCACTTTTCTTAAAATTTTTATATTATATACTACCTCTTTTCCTGCAAGAGGATTATTAAAATCAACCATTGTTCTTCCACCTGAAACAGTAAGGACTTTTCCTAATTTATTATCAAAATTTAAAACAGTACCTGGAATTGGATTTATTTTATGTTCTATAAAAACCTTCAAAGGAATCATCTGAATCAAAGAAGGATTTCTTAAACCAAAAGCATTTTCTGGTTTAAGTTCGATTTCGTAATTTCCTCTCTCTTTTCCAATTAAAAAATCTTCAATACCCTTAAGGAACATTTCTTGACCTAGGCAAAAAATAAGCGGTTTTGCTTTTTGATCTGGATTTAGTTTTTTTAGTTCTTCTGAAATATTTGAGTCAAAAACTTCCCCATCTTTTATTCTTCCTGTAAATTCTATCTCCAGGAAATCATTTTTTTGAAAAGACATGAAAATCCTTAAGTAAAAACGTTTATAAATGTATTTTTTTTGTTTAATTTATGGTGTTGAAAATTATTGATGCAACAGAGGCGAAAGTAGGGACAAATATTCTTGTTGATGGAATGCCTTGCACTGTCAAAAGCATAGATATCTCAAAAACAGGAAAACATGGTCATGCAAAATGTAGAATTGAAGCTGTCGGTATAATTACTGGGACTAAAAAAGTTTTTGTAGTGCCTGGACACGAGAGACTTGAGGTTCCTGTTGTAGACAAAAGAAAAGGACAGGTTCTTTCTAAAGCAGATGGAAAAGCAAGCATTATGGACCTAGAGAACTTTGAAACAATAGAAGTTCCTTGTCCAGATAGTTCTGTGTTTGAAGAATTAGAAGAAAATGGAAATTGCGAATATTGGGATATTGAAGGTGAAAAATTAATTAAAAGAAAATTATAAATGACTAAAGAATAAAATGGCAAAAATACCTGAGGCACAAAATAGGTTGTTCAAGAATGTTTTTGTATGTAAAAATTGCAAATCAAAAATAAGAGCAGATATACAGAAAATACTTAAAGGAAAAGTCAAATGCAGAAAATGTGGAAAGGCCTCTTTTAGACCTCTGAAGAAGAGTAAATAAACCATACGCTTTTAAACCTAATTTTGCTTTAAACAGGGAGGGAAAAATGAACTTTGTTGCTATAGATATTAGTTTGCTTATAATATTTGTTATTTTTATATCATTTTTTCTATATACTAAAAGAAAAAATCTGAAAAAAGAGGGATTACTTTTTTTGTATAAGACTAAATGGGGAATGAAAGTAATAGATAAAGTAGGAAAGAAATACGAAAAAACTCTTCATTTTTTGAGTTATATCACCATAGGTATTGGATATCTTCTTATGGTTGCTATGCTTTACCTTTTTGGGAAGATAATGTACATATATGTTGCTTATCCTTCAGTTGTTAGGGCAATAAAGATTCCTCCAATAACCCCTCTAGTCCCATATTTACCTCAAGCATTTAAATTAGACTTTTTACCTCCTTTTTATTTTACTTATTGGATAATTATTCTAGCAATAATAGCTGTAACACATGAATTTATGCACGGTATTTTTATGAGGAGATATAATATAAAGATAAATTCAACAGGATTTGGATTCTTCCCTTTTTTCTTCCCAATATTCTTAGCAGCATTTGTTGAGCAAGATGAGAAGAGCATGAATAGAAGCACTCCATTTAAGCAAATGGCTGTCTTGGCTGCAGGGACTTTTGCCAATGTTATTACAGCAATAATTTTCTTTATAGTCTTGTTTCTCTTCTTTATTAGTGCATTTGCACCAGCGGGTGCAGAATTCAATACATATTCCTATTCTGCAGTTAGCTTAACAAGTATAATTTCTATAAATAATATTTCTGTTTCTAACCCTACTAGTGAAGGATTATTAATTTTATCCTATGAAAATGGATTAAATAAGATAAAGGCAGGAAATAGAACCTATCTTATAAGTAAAGTAGATTTGGAAAAACAAAAAAATTCAACAAATTATTTAGTATTCTATGATGATTCTCCTGCAATAAATGCCGAGATTAATGGTACAATTATAGCATTAGAAGGGATTAAAATAACAGATTGGGAATCCTTTGGTGAAGAGATCTCTAAATATTCTCCTGGAGAGAATATAACCATAACCACTAAAATAGGAGATTCAACTAAAGATTATCTTATAACCCTTGCTGAGAATCCCGAAGATTCTGATAAACCTTGGGTAGGCGTTGGATATGTAGAACAAAAGAGAAAAGGTGTTTTTGGTAAAATAGTTGATTGGTTATCTTCTTTCAAAAAAGAATATGTATATTATGAACCTAAATTTGAAGCTGGAACATTCATATATGATCTTCTTTGGTGGCTTGTATTAATAAGTATTAGTGTAGCACTTATGAATATGCTTCCTATGGGTATTTTTGATGGTGGAAGGTTCTTCTATCTTACAATATTAAGCATTACCAAGAGTAAACAGAAAGCTGAACTCTGGTTTAAGATATCGACAAACTTCTTGCTATTCCTTTTCTTAGTACTTATGGTCTTCTGGGGAATAAGTCTTTTTGTAAAATAAAACTTTTTTCTACTCAACAAACTTTTAAACCAAATATAACTATAAAATTAATGTTAGACAATAATATAAAACAGCTTCTTAAAAAACAGCATTATGAAGTTATTGGCAAGAATGAACATTCTGCTGTACAAATATGCAGATGGACAAAAAAATCTTTGAGAGATGAAGGAATTTGTTATAAAGAGAAATTTTATGGGATAAAATCACATTTATGCTGCCAGATGACACCAAGTCTTTACTGTCCAAATCAATGTGTTCACTGTTGGAGAGCCATTGAATATACTACAGGAGAGAAAATCCCTGGAAAGATTGATAGTCCAAAAGAAATAATTGATGCTGCAATAAAGGCACAGAGAAAACTACTAGAAGGGTTTAACATAGATCCTAAATCAAAAAAATTACAGTTAAGCAAGGCAAATCAAGAAAAGTATAAAGAGGCGCAAGAACCAATGCAATTTGCAATCTCTCTTTCTGGAGAGCCAACTACTTATCCTTATGTTGGAGAATTAATAAAAGAATTAAGGAAAAGAGGGAAAACTTCTTTTTTGGTTACAAATGGTCTTTATCCTGAAAAAATTAAAGAACTTCTCAAAAAAAATCAACTTCCAACACAACTTTATGTTTCAATAAACACCTCAAATGAAATAAATTATAATAAATTCCATAGAAGTAGAATTAAAGAGGCTTGGAAAAAACTAAATCAAACTTTAATTCTTCTTCCAAAATTAAAAGACAAAACAAGAACTGTATTCAGGATGAATTTAGTAAAAGATTTGAACATGTTTCCAGGACAAGCAAAAGAATATGCGCAATTAATAAAGAAATCTCAACCTAAATTTATTGAGATAAAAGGATTCATGAGTGTGGGTTTTGCAAGAAATAGACTTGGATATGAAAGAATGCCTACAGACAAAGAAATAGAAGATTTTATTGAAGTTTTATTAAGAGAGCTAAAAAATATCGGATTAAAAGAATATAAACTTCTTGATAAGCATGAATTTTCAAGAGCATATGTATTAGGAAAAGATAAGAAAGAGTTGAAGATAAAAGTTAATCAAATTTGACAATAAACCTTATAATCCCTCATAAATTCTTGATATTCTATGTTATGGAATTTATATGAAAAGGGGAAATTTTTAGAACCGTTAAAGTTCTCCAATGGTAAAACTCAAGAAGATGTTGTAAAAGAAGTCATTAATTCTATAAAAGAAGGGAATAAGATAATCTTTATTCATGGAAAATGTGGGACTGGAAAAAGCGGTATTGCTCTTAATATAGCAAAAGAACTTGGGAAAAGCTCAATAGTTGTGCCAAGCAAAGCATTGCAACAACAATATAAGAGAGATTATGAAGAAAATAAGTATATCCTTAACAATAAAAAACAAAAATTGAAGATATCTGTGATAACTGGGAGAAATAATCATAAGTGTAAGTTTCTTGAAGATAATAAAAATGCTATACCTTCTCAAAAACAGGAGATAAATTCAAAATTATATGATATCTTTGAAGGAAAAAGGGAGAAAATGCAGGAACTTATCTCTAAGGACTTATCTGCAGACAATAAAAATATTCCTTGCAAGATTGAGATAAAAGAAAAAAATATGCAAAGATTAAAAGAGTACTTAACACAAAATAAAAAGATAAATCCAAAGAATTTTGATAAGATATCTGACATAAAAAGAATGTCTATCGCCCCTGTATGTCCTTATTGGAGCCCCGTTGTACCGGAGGAATATGATGTAAAAAATCTAGATGAGAAAGATAAAATAAAATACAGAGGGCTTCAGGGAAAAAATTTCTTTTTCTATAGAAGAAAACCTGGATGCGGATTTTATGAGCAATTCAATTCTTATATTGATTCAGACATAATTGTTTTTAATTCATTAAAATATAAACTTGAAAGTGCTTTGAACAGGAAACCTTGCACAGAAGTTGAGATAATAGATGAATGTGATGAATTTCTAGATAGTTTTTCTAATCAAAGAAATATAAATATTGATAGATTTCAAAATTCTCTTACACATGCGATAGTTCATGAAGAAGAAAATTTTAAGATAATTAAAGAAATAAATGAAATATTAAATCATCTTAAAAGAAACAGCCAAGTGTATGAATTAATAAAAAAAAGAGAAATTGTTGAGCTTAAAAAAACAGGATTGTATGATTTATTTAAAATCCTGATTAAAAACTCTGAGTTTAGTGAAGAGATAGATGAAGAAAGTTATGTTCATGATGTTATAGGAACTGTTAGAATGTTTGATGAGTTTTTAGATGAATCCTATGTAATATTTGACAAGAGAGAAGATAATTTAATTGCAAGTATAGTTACTATAAATCTGGAAAAGAAATTCAGAGAGATGATAAATAAAAACAAAATCATTATACTAATGTCTGGTACTCTCCATTCTCCAGAGGTCCTGTCAGATGTATTTGGTATAGAGAGATTCAAGATAATAGATGCTGAGACTGAGAATCCTGGAAAGATAAAAATATTAAAGACTGGGAGAGAAATGGATTGTAAATATTCTAATTTCTCCTCTGGAAAAGCAGAAAGAAGAAAATATCTAGAATCTCTTGATAAATGTATAGAAATTGCAAAAAAACCAATCTTAATACATGTTAATAGTTTCGGGGATTTGCCAGATAGATTTGAAAAAGAAAAGTTTAAACTTTACCATACAATCTCTAGAGAAGAATTAATCCAAATACAAAATAATGATAAAGAAAGTAGAATTGTAAAAGATTTCAAAGATGGTAAGATAGATGTATTGTTCTCTACTAAATGTTCAAGAGGAGTTGATTTCCCAGGTGATGAATGTAAGAGCATAATTTTTACAAAGTTTCCTAATCCTAATGTTCAAGATGCATTCTGGAAGATACTTAATAGGACTAATCCCCAAAGATACTGGAGTTTTTACAAGGATAAGGCACGAAGAGAAATACTTCAAAAAGTCTACAGAGGAGTAAGATTCAAAGAAGATGAAGTAACCCTTATGAGTCCTGATTCAAGAGTATTAGATTTTTTCAAGGAGAATAAAGATTAATCTTTCTTTTTTGAAGTATTAACTTCTTTCTTCTTCATTGATAATGTTTTAAGGATTAAATACAAGAATATTAGAAGATAAGCTATACTTATCCATATTAAAACTGCATATAATATAGGATGATTTTTTACAAAAGTTTCACCAAAATAAGCCTGAGCAAAGATCATAGGAATTAATCCAAGTCCTGTTCCCAAAAGGAAACTTCTAACTTTCATATTAGTTAACCCTGCAAGATAACTAAATAAATCTGAAGTAGTAAAAGGGTTTATTCTTAATACAAATAATGAGAGAGCACCATATTTTTGTGAAAAATTATCAAACTTCTTTCTGGTCTTTGTATCAACTCTTCTTTCTACAAATTTCCTTCCAAATCTTCTTGCTATCCAAAATGCTATAAATGCTCCAATTAGGTTTCCTATTAAGGTTAAAGTTCCCCCTAAAAAAGTACCAAACAATGCACCCCCTGCTACATATAATGCTAATGCAGGTATTGGAGCTAAAACAACTTCTAATATAACTAATATCATGAATGCTAAATATGAAAAAGAACCAAAAGAATCTACAAAATTAACTACAGCATCCTCATCGCTGCTTGAAATAGAATAAACTACTCCTTTTGAAAAATAAGAATAAGAAAATATTGCAGCAAGAAGGAGTATAATTAAGATTATAACCCAATTTCTCTTAAAAAAATTAGCAATCCTCTTTTTCATATAGTAAGTAGATAAAAGTAATTTATAAGTGTATCATTAGTAAAAAGAGCATATAATGTTTTTAAAGAGGAGATAATTATAAAATTTATGGATACAATCTCTCACGCATTATGGAGTGGGGCATTATTTAAATCAATAAACATAAAATCAAAAAAGAAAAGATTCAAATTTTGGCAAGCTGCCTTTTTTGGGATGTTTCCGGATATAATTTCTTTTGTCATACCTTTTATTATATTTTTTATTATAATCATAATACAAACTGGATTTAATATTGCAGCGATATCAAATACAATGCTCTCCCCCCCTTATTCAAATATCATTGATATTCTCTACAACATAAGTCATAGCCTAATAATATTCTCATTAATATTTCTATTAATCTGGTTAATATTTAGAAGACCTATCTGGATTGTTTGTGGATGGTTGCTTCATATATTAATAGACATCCCAACACATCTAAAAAGTCATTTTCCAACTCCGATGCTCTGGCCAATATCTAACTTTAAAATTAATGGAATAATTTATTGGAGAGAGTCTTTGTTTATGATAATTGATATTCTCTTATTAATAATTGTTTATTGGGTTATATTAAGTAAAGAAAGGAAATTGAAAAATAAAAGAAAGTAATTATCTGTAACAGTTAATTTCACACTATAATTAAGTTGGACAGGCATGGTTATAATCATGATAATCTAATTTTACTAAGATAACTTTACTTCTTAATTATCTTCATTAGATATTCTTCTCTTCCATCTTCATCTTTTGTCTCCCCAAATGTTTCAAAACCTAATTTTTTATAAAGACCCACTGCAGGAAGATTATCCTTATACACGCTTAAATTAACTTCTTTTAATTTTAGTTTATTGAATGCAAAATCCAAGAGTAATCTTGAAGCCTCTGTCCCAAAACCTTTTCCAGCATGTTCTCCTATCATAATTGATATTTCTGGCATACTTTTGAATTCCTCACTATCAAAGAGATTTATATCTCCTATAGGTTCTTTTGTCTCTTTATTTAATATACAAAAAGTCATGTTCTTGAAATCTTTTCTCCATTCATCATGCATTCCTTTTATCTCTTGCCAAGTGTATTTTGTCCCTTCTTCTCCAAGTTTATATTTTAAATCTTCATTAGATATCCACTTAAGATATAATTCATAAAAATCGTTTGAATCAGGAACAGGAGCAAGAATTACTTTTTCTCCTTCTATTTCTGGGAGTTGATTTTTGTGTTTTCTATTATACTCTTCAATTGTATGGCGTTTTATTACCATTATATATAATACAACTTATAGATTAAAAAACCTTTTGAGAATAAGGATTTTTTAATAATCCATTACATTTTGATTCTAAGTACAATTCAACACCTCCTAAAAGATGATCAACTGCATTAGCTCCGTTCATCCCCCCTTCATTAAGAAATTTCTCTAATGAATTTTTGTCTGTTTTTAAGAACCATAAATCAGAATGTTCTTGATTTCCTAAATCAACCTGTTTAGATGTTGCTTTTAATGGAACATAAACCCCTACTGTCGTATCATGATTACTTCCCCAGATAGCCCCTAAAGCTTTCCAATCCTCAATAGAACCTTCATTTAATTCAGTTCCAGGAGAATAACTTGTTTCTTCCTGACACTCTCTTAATACTGCTCCAAATAAATTTTCTGGAGGAAACCCGTCCTTCCGTTTGATAAATCCTGCCCCCATAACCCCCAACCCTATTTGGTCAGATTTTACTCCTTTAACACCAATTAGTAGATAATTATCGCTAGTTTCCTGTATTGCATTTATGCTAAAAGGATTAACATAATTAGAATTAATTCTTGTATTATAATTAAAGGGTAGGACTTGATTTCTCTTGATATTGTGTTCAAGATAATATGTTGGGCTCACTAAAAATTCTACACCTCCCCTCACTAGATTATGCCCCTCTAATCTCCATAAAGGACCATTGAAAAAATTAGGATTCTTTGCTTTTGCCTGCTTAAAATCTTCTTTTAATTTAATCTTCTCTTCATCATTAATAACAAGTGTTGAGGACACTGGAATCAATGAAACCTGCTCTTGACTCAAATTACCTCTCCATAAATAAGTAGTCTCTTTTCCAAACTTGGATTTTTCCATGACATTTGATTAAAGTGTTTTTATTAAATATCTTACCTTTATCCTACTTTTTCCGATAAATTTAAGAAAGATGAAATATTAATTATTTTATGAAGGAGAAAATATCAATTACTGTTGAAAAATCAATACTGAAAAATATTGATTCTACAATAGATAGAATATTCATAAGAAATAGGTCCCAAGCAATAGAATCTCTTTTAAAGACTTCATTTGACAAGGAAAAAGTTGCAGTGATTTTACTGGGAGGCCCTGAAGAGAGATTAAAAATAGGAAAAGAATATGTCCCTTCAATAAAAATAAAGGATAACAGATTAATAGAGATACAGATTAAGAAATTAAGAGAGTATAATTTTAGAAAAATTTACATTATTGGAAGAAAGAATCTGATTAAAGAAGTCTTTTCAATAGTAAAAAATGGCGAGGATTACGGAATAAAAATAGAATTTGTTGAAGAAATTTCTGCAGAAGGATCTGCAGAATCACTTGGACTTTTAAAAAATAAGATTAAAACAAGTTTTTTAGTATTATTTGGGGACATAATTTTTGATGATATAAATCTTGATAAATTATGGTATAACCATATTAAAAAAATCCCTATTTCTACTCTGAATTTAATTACTTATGGAGAACCTTCTGAAAAAGGAGAAGTATTTATGGAAGAAGATAAAGTTGTGAATTTTATCCAAAAGCCTAAAACAAAAGACACTTATCTTGTTTTTTCGCCAATTTTTGTCTGTGAACCAGAATTATTACAATATCAGGGAAAGAGTTTAGAAAGGGATGTTTTCCCATTACTCGCTAAGAAAGGGGTCTTGAATGGTTATGTAAGTGCAAAGAGAGAAATTCATATTCATTCTAAAAAGGATATTATTGAATTTAATAAAAATAGGAAGTAAGATTAAACGCCCCCGCCCGGAGTCGAACCGGGTAGCCCAAAGGGCCTTGCTCTCAAGGCAAGTGCAAAACCGTTATGCGCCGGAGGCATTATCTAATCTACTAAGATTAACAGAAATAATTAATTTAAAAGTATTTGGTTTTGGATAGAATCATTATCTCTAACTCAAATTTGTTAAGGTAGCACTATATTAAATTAAAATTAAGAAACTTAATTCAATCCAAATATTCGCTTCCACCAGGGCCTTTTTATTTCAACAGGCTTATCGTTCTCATCAAGAACTTCATATTTTATAGTTGGCTTTTCCTTAAGCACTGGAGCTTCTTCTGCTAGTTCTTTATGTGTTCTCTCCAAAGCAGAATCTATCATTGTTCTTGAATATCCCTGATTAATCAACGCCCACTTAAGAGATTCTTCAGTATATCCTTTTTTCAGATTTTTCTTGAAGTATTCTGTCAATCTATTTTTGTATTCTTCAGTTCTCATATGAAATCGAGATAAATGAAGTTTAAAAAAATTGTCATTTAGAAAACTTTATTGGTTTTTCCTTAAGATAATATTTTAGGGATTCATTCAACCTAGGTTTGGACTCTGCATAGACTGTAATAATTTTATCTCCTTTCTTTAATATCTTCCCAACATGATGATAAAGGTATAAACCTGAAGATTTGTCAATTGGACATCCTGCAACCCTTGCCATGAGGTTTATTTTTATATTATTTATCTCTAGTATTTTAGAATTTGAGTTTGCAAGAATATCTTTTCTAAATTTTCCAAATTCCATGTTCTTTATATTTCCTTTCTGGGCCTTAATTATCTGCTCGAATTTCTTAAATGCTTTTCCGGAGTCAAGGATCTCTGTGGCCATCTTCTCTCCTTTTCCTTTCTTTGCCTTACCTGTCATCTCTAAAATTTGTCCTGCTAAAAAAATAGATTTCTCCCTTAAATCTTCAGGACCTTTTTTAGAAGGATCCAGAACCCTAATTATATCTTCTAATTCTAAGAATGGACCAACACCATTTCCTATGGGCTCGTCTCCTCTTGTTAAAACTGCTTTGAGTCTTAATTTGAAATGTTTACCATATTTTTCAAAAGATTTCTTTAATTTCAATCCTTCTTTTTTATTAACTTTAGCATTTTTCCCATAAGGGATATCTATAAGGATATATTTACTTCCTACAGCAAGTTTCTTAGAAAGTATTGAAGCCAGCAATTGTGCTTTAGGATCTATTTTAAGCATCTTTTCGATCCTAATTATCTTTGAATCTGCTGGAACAAATTCTATCGCTCCTCCCCAAATCATGAATGCGCCAGTTTTCTCAATTATTTTTTTCAGCTCCTCTTTAGAAAATTCAACTTTTGCTATTGCATTTATAACATCTGCTGTTCCTGCAGCACTTGTTATGGCTCTTGAAGAGGATTTAGGAAACGTGAGTCCTGCTGCAGCACATATTGCTACAACTAATGGAGTGGTCCTATTTCCAGGGATTCCTCCAATACAGTGTTTATCTACTATATATTTACCTTTAAAAGATAATTTTTCTCCAGATTCAACAAAAGATTCTATTAAATCAATTGTCTCCTGAAAATTCATACCATTTTCATACATACCGGAAACAAAGAGAGCTATTTCTGGGTCTGAAAGGGAATTATTTACAATGTCTTTTATTATTTCTTTAATCTCTTGTTTTGAAAGTATTTTTTTATCAACCTTTTTTCTTATATATTCTAAACTTTTAGGAGGATTTGCAATATTAACATCCACTAACTGCTTATCATAAAGATCAAAAGATTCTTTTATCTCTGAGGATATTCCTATTTCCCCTTCTTTTACAATCTTATCTACTATATCAACTATTGTTGAAAAATTACCGTCTTTTCTTGAAGATATTTTCTCTATAGAAACTCTATCATTCTCATGGATACCCATTAACTCTGCTGTCTTAAGACCAACCATAGCTACGGGAATCCCTGCAGACAAATGTAATAAACGAACCTTTAATTCCATCTTTTTTAACTCTTTTAATTATATAATCTAAAAATTGATTTTTATACTTATTCTTTTTCTGATTTCTCAGGAGAACTAATTACCACATCAGGTAGTTTTTTATTTCTGAATGCTTCAATAACTATGAAAAGATAGGCTAATATTAAAGGGCCTAAAATTATTCCTAATAAACCGAATAATAATATGCCTCCGACCATGCCGAAAAGTATTAGTGAAGAATTCATCTTTGATCTTCTAGATATAAAGATAGGTTTGAAGAATGCTTCAATAACTGAAGATATTAACCCGAACATTACCACCCCTAAAGCATTTACAGTATTTCCTGCTACAAGCATATATATTGCAACAGGAATCCAAACAATGGTTGTTCCTACAATAGGGAAAATTCCTGCAACTGCTGCAAGAAGTGTCAATAAAAGAGCATTTGGAACTCCGAATATGAAAAATCCAATTCCTGCAGTTATTCCCTGTAGAATCCCTAAAAGAACCTGTCCATAAAGTATTGATAATGTTAAGTCCTTAGAAGATTTGAACAATCTTTTTTCAACATCCTTTGTGAAAGGAAGAAGGCTCTTAATATACTCAGCCATATCTTCTTTATCTCTCAATACAAAAAAGAAAGTGAAAAATACAACTAAGAGTTTCAAGAACAAAGTTGGAAAATTGAGGATTACATTTGATAAAGAGTTCATAAGAGAGTTAGTTGTTTTTGTTACAAAAGAATGTAAAGCTTGTCCTATCTCATTTGAAAATTGTTCAGATTGAAAAAAAGATGGAAAAATTGTCTTCAAGGGAGTAACAAAATCCAAATCTTGTGATTGTACATAGAATTTTATTGACTGATCTATTGCTATTGGAGTAAGATACCAAAGAGGTACAACAATTATTCCTATTAAAATCAAGCACAATAAGAATGCTGTTAAATTCTTTTTTTTAATATACTTCAATAGAAAATCATGTACTGGTGTAAAGATAAACGCCAAGATAACTCCAATAATTATGGACATAATTATTGGTCTAATTAATAAAAAAGATAATACCAAAAGGACAGCTAAAATTAAAGCAGTCATTATTTTTTTTGTGTATTCAGCGTCCATATTCTTGATTTTCCTATATTTTCATTAATTTTCCTTTATAAAGACAAACGTATCTAATTTATAAATTTAATGAATATAAAACGTGATTCCCTAATCAAGTACCAGAAAAAGTTTATAAACTAGTTTTAAGAAAGATAGATATGAATTTTATAAAAAAGGTGCAAGATAAGAATTTTGACGAGTCGGTACACTTACAATTTCAGAAATTTTCAAAAGGAGAATTCAAGAACAGAGCACTTATTGAAGCTAAAAACTCAAATGGAAATTATACTATAAAGACCTCTGCTGAATTTGCTAATGAGCTTGTAAGAGATTTAGCTGAAAAATTAGGAAACAACAAGACTCAAGTTACTGGTTCAATAATTGGGACAAATGATCTTAAAGGTATTTTGGATTTCAAAAAGATTTCTCAGTTCCAAGGAGTTAAGAATTATTCTATTGAAAAGGAAATGTCTGGAAAAGAAATAATTGATTTAATAAATAAATTTCCAAAGAACTTTTTTGCATTAAGTTTCTCAGTTGGAGAGGAGATATTGAAGATAAAACCTAAAGCGCCTAAGTCTGGAAAACCTGGAACAAAAGGAGAAGAAACTCCAAAAATAGATTTTTGTAATTTAAAGACAACTGATAAGAAACTTGCTGAGAGTTTCATATTTGAAACTCCTGAATTTAAGGCTGCAAAAGTAGTCCATGATTTTTTAATTAGTAATATAGAAGTGCCCGCTGAACTTAAAAATTCACAGGATTTTGCATTAATAAGAGAAAAATCTAAGAGAGTTGGAAAGATCCTTAGAAAAATTGAAATCGATGGAAAAAAGATTGAAAAAGCGATAGACTTCAGTGCTTAAATTACAAATTCTTCACCACAACTATCTTTTATAATCCCTCTTATTATTTCTTCTTCTGTCATACCTGCTTTTTTGCAGGCTGCAACAAACCCTGCATCAGGAGAAATGCATGGATTGGCATTTATCTCCAAGACATAAGGTTGATTATTTTCATCTACTCTGAAATCAACTCTAGCATATCCTCTTAAATTAAAGATATCCCAACATTTTTTGGAGATATCTTCAAGACTCTCAAACAATTTACTATCTCTTTCTGAAAGATCAAAACTTCTTGAGGTGTTGTTATATTCTAAAGAGCCTTCATTCCATTTTGCATTATAATCTACAATCTTAGGTTTCCCATTTGGCCAGTCAACGAATTTTATCTCTGGAATTGGAAGAATTTTCCCATCTCCTACAGGGCCAATGAGAGAAACATTAAACTCTCTTCCTTCAATATACTCTTCGGCAAAGAAATCTTCTCCTTTATACCTTAAAATATCTCTTAGTTTATCTATTCCATCTAAGAGATTTGCCTCAAGACCTTTAGAAGCATGATTTATATCAGATTTTATTAAGAATTTCTTTCTTGGGATGTCCATTCTTCCTAAATCTTTTATGGTAAGCCAGTATGGAGTCGGAATTTCTTTTAATTTCATAATTTCCTTTGCACCTAATTTTGTTTGGGTCTTAAGAAAAGAATTAAAAGTGCATCCTGTGTAAGGTATTCCTTGTCTCTCAAAAGACATTGGAGCAATGTAAGCACTGGAATCCTTGCCATTAATTGCCTCAACAAGATTAAATATGAAAGAAGGCTTTATTTCTTCAAGAGTCTGTTTAACCTTAAGTGCATTATATTCTCTTGTTTCAACATCATAACCAGTGTTAATTAAAACTTCTGAAACAAAAGCTGCTTCATCCAACACATCCTTGTCATCTAGTGTAGATTTATCAGATACTGCGGTATGATAAATAAGCACTTTGGGAACCATCAAAAACCCATATTAATAAGGTTTTTAAACCCTCTTTTTCTCACAATATTATTCCAGGGTAGGATAAAATGATATCCGCACTATTAACAAACATAAGAAATGGCACCGCCAAAATCACCGAGAAAAGGAAGTCTGCAGTTCTGGCCAAGAAAGAGGGTCAGTAAATTTTTGCCTAGTGTAAACTGGAAGGCAATTAATTCTGGAAAAAATATTAAAGGATTTATTGGATATAAATCTGGAATGTTTTCTGTTGAAGTTAAGGATTTAACTCCAAATTCTATGACTAAGGACAAGAAAATAATAATCCCTTCAACAGTGCTTGAATGCCCTCCAATGAAAATATTCTCAATAAGATTCTATAAAGATGGTAAAGTTGCTAAAGACATTCTTGCTGAGCACATTGACAAAGAATTAAAAAAAACTCTTAAATTACCTAAACAAGGGAAGAATCATGCAGAAAACTTAAAGGTGGAAGGATATGAAGATGTGTCAATAATTGCTTATTCTCAAGTTAAAAAAACAAATGTAAAAAAGACACCTGACTTGACTGAAATTGGATTAACTGGGACACTTGACGAAAAAATAAATTTCATAAAAGCTCATCTTAATAAAGAGATGCTTATCAGCGAGGTATTTGCAAATGGAGAATTAATTGATGTAAGAGGGTTAACAAAAGGAAAAGGATTTGCAGGGCCTGTGAAAAGATTTGGTATAACACTAAGATTTCATAAGTCTGAAAAGGGTGTTAGAAAAGTTGGTAGTATTGGACCTTGGCATCCTGCTCGTGTAACTTTCCATGTTCCTATGGCAGGGCAATTAGGGATGTTCACAAGAGTAAATTATAATCAAAAGATATTAACAATAATAAAAGCAGAAGATGCTGAAAATCAGCTTAAAGATATAAAGAATTATGGAAATATAAAAACAGATTATATAATTTTATATGGAAGTGTTCAGGGACCTGCAAAAAGGCAGATTCTTCTAACTTCTCCTTTAAGACCAAGCAAGATGCAGAAGAAAAAAGTGTTTGAATTTGTGGAGGTTAAAAAATGAAATCAAAGATATTCGAATCACCAATAAGAGAAGATGTTGTTGCAAAAGTTCTTGAGACAAAGAAGAAACAGCAGCCATATTCAAATTCTCCTGTTGGAGGAAAACAGCATTCAGCGAAAGGATTAATTGTTCATGCAAGACATGTCTGGAGAAGTGGTTATGGACGTGGTCAATCTAGAGTCCCAAGAAAAATATTCTCAAGAAGAGGTTCTCAATTCAACTGGCAGGCTGCTGAAGTACCTCAGGCTAAAGGAGGTATGAGAGCTCATCCTCCAAAGATAACGCAATTCACAAGAAATCTAAAGATAAACAAGAAAGAATTAGAAATTGCATTCCTTTCATCAATTGCTGCAACTGCTTCTGAAAAATATATTATTAAAAAATATTCAACCTTAGAAAAATTAGATAAAAAGGCACCATTTGTTGTCTCTTCTGAATTCACAAAACATAAAGCAAAGAAAATGCTTGAAGAATTAAAAAATATTTTAGGAAATCTCTACAGTATTTCAATAAAAGAAAAATCAATAAGGGCTGGAAAAGGTAAATTAAGAGGAAGAAAATATAAGTCTAATGCTGGGATGATCTTTGTCCTAGGAAAAGACGAAAAATTAAAGACAGGATTTTTTGATGTTAAAAATGCAAATGAATTAAGTGTTATGGATTTGGCAAATGGAGGGCTGGGAAGAGTTGCAGTCTACACCGAAAATGCAGTTAAGGAATTAGAAAACAGATTTAATACAAAATCAAAGGAGAATAAAAAATGAACTTAAAACCAATAGCAACAGAAAAAGCAATAATGAAAGTTGAAGCTGAAAATATCCTTACTTTTTTAGTAGATGAAAAAACAACAAAACCTGAGATAAAGAAAGAAATTGAAGAGTTATTCAAAGTTAAGGTTGAAAAGATAAGAACAAATGTAAGAAACAACCATAAAACAGCGTATGTTAAATTAAATAAAAAATATCTTGCAATAGACATTGCAACGAAATTGGGGCTAATGTAACGGGGTTCTTAAAAAGAACCTACGATGGTAGAATAAAACAAAAACAACATGGGAAAGAGAATTATTCAACAGGCACGAGGGCATGGAAGCTCAACCTATAGAGTGAAACCTACAGCTTTTGTATATAAAATTAGATATCCGAAAGTGCTTGAAGGAGAAGGGAAAGTAGTAAAACTCTTGAATTCGCCTGCACATTCTGCACCATTAGCTAAAGTTGTTTATAATGGGGGTTCATTCTATATTCCTGCATTTAAAGGAATGGTGGAAGGACAAAAAATATTTTTTAATGAAGAAGTGCAACCAGGAAACATTCTTCATTTAGAAAAGATACCTGTGAAAACAGAAGTTTATTGTATTGAAGCTCGTCCTGGAGATGGTGGAAAATTCATAAAAGCAGGGGGAAATGTGGCTATAGTAACAAGAATAATTGGAGATAAAATACTATTAATGCTTCCTTCAAAGAAAGAAAAAGCATTCAATGGCAAATGTAGGGCGATAGTGGGGCAAGTCGCAGGACATGGAAGATTAGAAAAGCCAATTATAAAAGCAGGAAAGAATCATTATATTAAAAAAGCTAGAAATAAATTATGGCCTAGAACAAGTGCTCTTAAAATGAATGTGATTGATCATCCTTTCGGTTCAGGTAGAGGAAAGAATATCAAGAGCAAGATTGCAAAGAGAAATGCTCCTGCCGGAAAGAGGGTAGGATTAATAAGGCCAAGAAGAACAGGTAAGATGAAGTAATCAGATTAAAATGGAAATACAAAAAAAACAATTTATATATCGAGGAAAGTCAGTTGAAGAACTAAAAGAGTTAGAAGTCCGTGAATTCGCAAAGTATCTTCCTTCAAGACAAAAAAGAACTGTCCTTAGAAATTTTCAATCAATAGAAGATTTTGTAAAAAGAGCAAAAACAAAATTAGAGAAGGGTAAAAAAATCAGAACACACCATAGAGATATAATAATTGTTCCTCAAATGGTTGGTATGAATATACAAATTCACAACGGTAAGACTTTTATTCCCATACTTATAGAACCTGAAATGCTTGGACATAGATTAGGTGAAATGGCAGGGACTAGATCAAAAGTTGCCCATAGTAAAGCAGGAATAGGTGCTACAAAAGGAAGTAAACACAAGGCTAAGAAGTAAAAATGACAGAAAAAAACTATAATCCAAACCAAAAAGAAAGAAATGCAATGAGTAAACAGTCGAAGACAAAATTAGCAGATAATACTCCTAAAGAAAAGACTCCAAAACAAGAAGATAAAATTGAAGAAAAGATAGAAGGAGAAAAAGAATCTGAAGAAATAACAAAAGAAGAAGTACAAAAAACTGAAGATAAAAAAGAAAAACATGAAAAAGGAGAAATAAAAAAAACTGTTAAAAAAATAAAGAAAGAAGAAGTTTATGTTAATGCAACAAGTGTTCCGGTTTCAACAAAATATGCAATGAATATCTGTAAATTTGTAAAGGGAAAAAGAATAGGAGATGCAATAAGAGATTTGGAACAAGTTACAATGTTAAAAAAAGCTATTCCTATGAAAGGAGAATATGCTCATAAAAAAGGAAAAGGAATGAGTTCAGGAAGATATCCACAAAGAGCAGCAAAACATTTTATAGTCTTACTAAAGAGTCTTGCAGGAAATGCAAATAATCATGAGATACTTGAACCAATAATTGTAGAAGCTAGAGCAAATTGGGCTCCTGCTCCAAGAGGAAGATTCGGAAGAGTAAGAAGAAAAAGAACGCATATAACTTTAAGAGCAGTTGAAATGAAGATTAAAGAAAATAAAAACAAGGAGAAGAAAAAATAAATTAATATGGAAGAAAAACAGACTGTAAAATTCAAGAAGGAAGAATTTGCTATTAAAGAATCTGTAAAAAAGATGCTTGGAAAGGGAAAAGTTAGCAAAGTAAGAATAGAATATACTCCTGTTGGAGAGAAAATAATCATTTCAACAAGTAAACCTGGATTAATTATTGGTAAGGGTGGAGAAAAATTGAATGAAATAACAGACCATTTAAGAAAAAATTTTAAGTTTGAGAATCTTCATCTTGATGTAGAAGAGATAACTGAACCAGAATTTGATGCTCAAGTTGTTGCAGATGAAATAGCATTAGGATTGGAAAGATTCGGCCCATTAAAATTCAAGATATTAGCTTACAAGAGCCTAGACAGAGTAATGAAGGCAGGAGCACTTGGATGTGAGATAAGATTAAGCGGAAAGTTACCTAGTTCAAGAGCTAAGACTTGGAGATTTGCTCAAGGATATCTTAAGAAAACAGGAGATAGTGCAAAGGTTGTAGATAGAGCACAATCTAGAGCAGAAACAAAACCAGGAACAGTAGGAATAAAAGTAAGTATCCTCTCTCCACATGCAATCTTAAAAGATAAGATATTTATAAACGATGAATTAAGGACCAAACTAAAAATTAATGAACAAGGATTTGAAAGCAAACCAGTTAAAAAAACAAAAAGGAGTAAAAAAGCCTGAAAATGAAATACAAAGAAATAACTAAAATGAGCAGAGAAGAAAGAGAGAGAAAACTTAAAGATTTAAAATTAGAACTTATAAAATCAAAAACAAAGTCAACAAATACAAGCGGTTCAAACGCAAGAGAAATTAAAAAAACAATAGCAAAAATATTAACAATCAATGCCTCTAAGGGAGGTATTGAAAAAAAATAAACTATGGAAATAGACCCGAAAACAGGATTGCCGTTACAGGCAATAGAATGGGAAAACCTCACACGGGGTTCGCAGAGAATAAGTGTAACAACAGACAAGAAAAGATACGGAAAAATTGTTACAGTTGTCAGCGGATTCGATAAAGGCGTCGATGTGAAGAAGGTCACAAAGGCTCTAAAAAATGAGCTAGCTTGTGGCGGAACCTTCAAGAATAACGCCATAGAGCTTCAAGGAGACCACATGAAGAAGATAAAACCTCTTCTTATCAAGATGGGATTCGAGAACAACTCAATAGAGGACTAGACCAATCAAAAACAAAATGGAAAGAAAACCAAAAACAAAAGTAGAAACTGGCAAGAATGAAACCCAAACAATAGCTAGTGCTAAAGAAGGGAAGATTGTTGGTACAAGAGGGAGAATCTTTGAAGGTATTGTTACTAAAAAATTCCCTAAGAGAATAGTATTAGAATTCGAAAGAATGATTTATGTAAGGAAATATGAAAGATATGCAAAACTAAAGACAAAAATACACGCAAGACTTCCTGATGCAATGGAAAAGGCAATTAACGTTGGAGATTTAGTGAGAGTACATGAATGTAGGCCTCTTAGTAAGATAATTCATTTTGTGGTAGTTCAAAAAATAAAAGATGCTGTGGAGGTAAAAAAATGAAATCTATAAGTGCAAGAGGAACAAATGGATTGAATCTTGGAGCAGAAATAATTGCAGCAGACAATAGTGGAGCAAAGATAGTTAAATTAGTCTCGGTCAAAAAATCAAAAGCTAAAAAAGGAAAACAAACATCTGCGAAGATTGCAGATTGGGTTAAAGTATCTGTAAGAAAAGGGGTACCTGATATGAAAGGAAAGGTTTTTGATGCAGTGGTTATAAGACAGAGAAAACCTTATAGAAGATTAAACGGAGAAAGAATTGCATTTGAAGATAATGCAGTTGCAATAATGAAAGATGAAAAAGGAAATCCAAAAGGAACTCAAATTAAAGGGCCAATACCAAGGGAGGTACAGGAGAGATGGGCACAAGTTGCTAAAATCGCTTCGATTGTATATTAATTAAAATGGAAAAAAAATTTTCAACACATTGGAAAGCAAGTTCTCAACCTAGGAAACAGAGAAAGTATAGAGCTAATGCTCCGTTGCATCTAAGGAAAGAATTTGTAAGCATAAATCTTTCAAAGGAATTAAGAAAAAAAATTGGAAAGAGAAATCTTCCTGCTAAAAAGGGAGACAAAGTAAAAATATGTGTAGGCAAATTTAAGGGCAAGACAGGAAAGATACTTGAGGTAAACCTCAAAAAATCAAAAATTATAGTAGAAGATGTTCAAGTTAAGAAACAAGATGGATCTAAGGCAAACTTTAAATTACAACCCTCTAATCTTCAAATTATTGACTTAGCAGATAGAAAATTAAGTGTAAAGAAAGAAACAGCTAAAAAGGAAAATCCAAAGAATAAAAATAAGGAGAACAAAAAATGAGTCACCTAAAAAGACATGCAATCCCTAAAAGTTGGCCAATGCAGAGAAAAGGAACAGCTTTTGTAGTGAAACCTAATTCTGGTTTATCTGAATCACTTCCTGTATTAATAATCCTAAGAGATTTACTTAAAGTTGCACAAAACAGAAAAGAAGTGAAGAAGATTATTCATATGAAAAATGTCCTTCTTAATGGCAGAGAAGTTAGAGATGAAAAAGAAGGAATAGTGCTGTTTGATGTAATCACACTTGTACCTTCAAAAAAGAATTATAGACTTGTTGTATTAAAGAATGAAAAGCTAAATGTTGAAGAGGTAAAAGAAAATGAAGCGGATGTTAAGATTGCAAAGATAATCAATAAAAAAACTTTGAAAGGAAAGAAGACACAATTAAATTTAAGTGATGGAAGGAATTTTATATCAAATATAAAATGTAAAGTGAATGATTCTGTAATAATAAACTTAAAAGGTAAAAAGATAGAAAAATGTCTACCTTTAGAAGAGAAATCTGAAGTGATTGTGTTCGCTGGAAAACACTCGGGGGAAAAAGGAAAGATTGAAAAAATAAATAAGGAAAGAAAGATAGCAGAAATAGACACTGGAAAAGATAAAATAAATGTTTTAATTAAACAATTTATGGTAATAAATTAAAATGAAAAATAAAACAGAAAATATCATGAGAAATGTAAGAATAGAAAAGATAGTTTTAGGTGTAGGTGGAACTGCAGATGGATTAGATAAGGGATTCAGACTCTTGAAATTTCTTACTGGAAAAAAACCTGCTAAGATAAAATCTAAGAAGAGAATACCTACCTGGGGGGTTAGACCCGGATTAGAAGTAGGAGCAGTAATAACCTTAAGAAAAGATTTCAAAGACTTTTTGAAAAAACTATTAATAAGTATTGATAATACCTTAAGAAAGAAGCAAATTAGTGAAAATAACTTTTCATTTGGTATAAAAGAATATATAGAAATCCCTGGAGTAGAATATCAAAGAGATATAGGTATAATTGGATTTGATGTTACAATAGTCTTCAAAAGAAGCGGAAGAAGAGTTGGGTTAAGAAAGATGAAAAGAGGAAAGGTATCAAAAAAACAAATAATAACAAAAGAAGAAATAATTAAATTCATGGAAGAAAATTTCCAGACAAAATTCATATAAGGAGAAATAAAAATGACTGCAAGCGATTGGAAAAAAATACTGAAGCAACTTAATGCAAAACCCGTAATAAAAGAGAAATATATAAAACATAATGAACCGAAGAAGAGAAAGACAGGAATTGCTTCAAAAAAATGCGAAAGATGTGGAAGATTTGGGGCACATATAAAATCATACGGATTAAATTTATGTCGACACTGCTTTAGAGATATAGCAGTTGAAATCGGCTTTAAAAAATACAGTTAAAATGTCACACGATGTAGTTGCTGATGCACTAAATATGATAAGGAATGCCAAGAAGGCAGGAAAGGAGAATGTCGAAATAAAACTAATCTCAAATCTACTTATAGAAATACTAAAAATAATGAAGCAAGAAAAGGCAATTAAAAAATATAAGATAGATGCAAAGGAAAAATCAATCACACTTACTATAGGGGATCTTTCTGAATGTAAAGCAATAAAACCAAGATTCAGTTGCTATAAAGCACAAATAGAAAAGTACAGAAGAAGGTATCTTCCCTCTAGAAACCTTGGTACACTTATAATTTCAACAAATAAGGGGTTGATGACACATAAAGAAGCTCAAGAAGAAGGAATAGGGGGATGTGTAATAGCATATTTTTACTAAAATGAAAAAATTATTTGAACAAGAAATTGAAATTCCTGAAGGAGTTGAAATAAAAAAGGAAGGAAAAAAATTAATTGTAAAAGGACCAGAGGGAGAAGTTTCAAAAGAATTTAATTTTGGAAAAATAAAGTATGAAAATAAAGACGGAAAAATATCAATTAGTCATCCATCTTCTACAAGAAACAATAAAAGGATGATTAATACAATCTATTCTCATATTAAAAATATGATTAGAGGTGTAAAGAAGAAATACGAGTACAAGTTAAAGATATGTGCAAGCCACTTTCCTATAAATGTTGAAATAAAAGGAAGAGAAGTATTAATAAAAAATTTCCTTGGAGAGAAAACCCCGCGAAAGTGTTATGTTCCCGAAGGCGTTGAAGTTCAAGTTAATAAAGAGATTATAACTATAAAATCTCCTAATAAAGAACTTGGTGGACAAGCTGCTGCAAATTTTGAGATTACAACAAGGGTAATGAACAGAGACAGAAGAGTTTTTCAAGATGGAATTTACATAATAAATAAAGATGGAAAGGAGATATAAAATGCCAAAATTTTTGAGACATACCTCACATAAATATTCTAAACTTGGATTAAGAAGAAAGAAAAAACAGATTTGGAGAAGGCCTACTGGAAGAGATAATAAGATGAGGGAGCAAAGAAGAGGTCATCCAGCAATAGTTGCAATAGGATATTCAACAGACAAGAAAGTAAGAGGAAAGATAGATGGAAAAGCCCCTATTATTATCAGAAATATTAATGACTTAAAAAAAGTCCAGAAAGAGAATATTGCAATGCTTGGAAATATAGGAAAAAAGAATAAATTAGAAGTTGCAAAAAAAGCCAAAGAAATGAAATTAGAAATATACAAATTTAATATTGATAAGTTTTTAAAGATGAATGAGAAAAAAGTTGAACCAAAAAAATCAGAGTCAAAAGAAAATAAAACCAAGGAGGAAAAGAAATGAATCTAAGATCAAAAAAACAATTAGCTGCTAAAACTTTTGGGGTTGGAAAGGCAAGGATTGTATTTGTTAATGAGAGAATAGAAGAGATTAAAGAAGCAATAACAAAGCAGGACATGAGAAATCTCCAGAAAGATGGGGCAATAATCATAAAAGAGATTAAAGGAAGAAGCAAAAATGCTAAAAAGACGGGGAAAAAAGGAATGGGTAATGTAAGGAAAAAAGTAAACACTAGGAAAAGAGATTATGTAATATTAACAAGAAAATTAAGAAAAGTCATTGCAGACAAAAAACAAAAAGGAGAATTAAATATGGTAGAAATAAAAAAATTAAGACAAAAAATAAGAAATAAGATGTTCAAAAGCAAAGCACATTTAAAAGAATACATAGGAGGTTCAGAAAATGAGAACACAAAAAAGAAGAAGAAAAGAAAATAGAACAGATTATCTAAAAAGATTAAAATTATTGAAAGGAGAAAAACCTAGAATTGTCTTCAGGAAGACAAACAAATTCATAATTAGTGAATATGTCAAAAGTAAAGAAGCCCAAGATAGTATTGTTTTTGGATTTGATTCAAGAAAATTAAATGAATATGGTTGGCCTAAAAATGCTCAAGGAAGTTTAAAGTCTACAACTGCTGCTTATCTTAGCGGATATTTAGTAGGTAAAAATATAATCAAACAAAAATTAGAAACACCTATATTGGATGTAGGAATGAATCGTACAATACACAAAAACAAAATTTACGCTTTCCTTAAGGGGTTAATAGATTCTGGAATAAAGATAGAATGCAAAAAAGAATTCTTTCCCGAAGAATCAAGAATAAAGGGAGAACATTTAAAGAATAAAATACCCTTCACTGAAATTAAATCAAAAATAGATAAATTGTAAAAAAGGTAAAGAATTAATATGACAAAGAAAAAAACAGAAAAAACTGAAGAACCAAGAGATGAATATGCTGAAGTTCCAGAAGAAGTTTTGGACAAAGAAGATTTGAAAGAGCTTCAGGAAATAAAAAATGAAAAAGAGTTTAAAACAAATGAAAAAGAGAAAACAAGACCATCAGAAACTTGGGAGCCTAAGACTAAACTTGGAATAGAAGTAAAAAACGGAAAAATAAAAGATATTGATGATATACTAAAGAGTAAAAGAGAGATACTGGAAGCAGAAATAACGGACTATCTATTGCCACTTAAATCTGATTTAATATCAATAGGGCAATCTAAAGGTAAATTTGGGGGAGGAAAGAGAAGAGCTTGGAGACAAACCCAAAGAAAAACTGAAGAAGGAAATGTTCCTACCTTCTCTGCGATGGCAATTGTTGGAGATGAAAATGGACATGTTGGATTCGGATATGGAAAATCAATGGAAACTCTTCCAGCAAGGGATAAGGCATTGAGAAAAGCAAAATTAAATGTAATAAAAGTTACAAGAGGATGTTCTGGATTTGACTGTGATTGTTCTGAGTTGCATACTGTTCCCTTTAAGGTCACTGGAAAAGCAGGAAGCTCAAGAATAACTTTAATACCTGCTCCACAAGGAACAGGTCTTGTCGTTGCAAATGAATTAAAAAAAGTTTTGAAGTTAGCGGGAATAAAAGATGTTTATAGCAAGAGCTTTGGAAAAGCAAGAACAAGTTTCAATTTAATAAAAGCATGTTTTGATGCTCTACAAAAAACAAATAGTGAGGAGGTTAAGGAAGAATGAATCAAATAGCAGTAATAAGAATAAAAGGAAGAGTTGGATTAAGCAGAGATATTAATGAAACTCTAGATAGATTAAGAGTAAGAAAAAAATATACTTGCGTAATATTGAAAGGAACTAAGGAGGAACTTGGGATGATTGATAAATTAAGAGATTTCATAGCTTATGGTGAAATAAAAGATGATGTTTACAAAGAATTAGTTAAACAACGTGGGAAAAAAGGAAAGGATGGAAAATTAAAACCTTTTTTCAGATTGCATCCTCCAAGAGGTGGAATTGATTCCAAGAAACATTTCGGTGTCGCAAAGGGAGTACTTGGAAACCATGGTGATAAAATAAATGATTTAATCTTAAGGATGTTATAAAATGGCAATGAAAAAAACGCATAAAAGAAGAAAAGTCTCAAGAATGCATGGAAGAAAAATGGGTAGCCATGGCTGGGGAGCAAGAAAAAAGCACAAAAAATCAGGACATAGAGGTGGAACAGGAATGGCAGGTACAGGAAAGAGAGGAGATACAAAAATAACACTTATCACAAAATTATATGGGCATGATTATTTTGGTAAACAAGGTATAACCTCTAGAAAAACTAAAAGAGATACAAGACAAAGAATTAATCTTCAACAGATTGAAAAAAATCTTGAAAAATATGGAAAGAAAACCTCAAAAGGTTGGGAGATAAATCTTCCAGAATATAAAATCCTTGGAGATGGTGAAGTAAAAGAGAAATTAATAATAACAGCGCTCGAAGCTTCTAAATCTGCATTAAAAAAAGTGCAGAAAGCTGGGGGACAGATTATACTTCCTGAAAAAAGTAAATCTAGTGAAAAAGACGAGGAAGAAGAGTAAAACCTAATATTTAAAGACTTGACTTCGTCTGGTCTAAAAACCTTTTAAAAAAGCTTTTTAAACTGATTTTATTTGATTATGAGATGGCAGACTTAACGAAATTATTCGCATTTATACCTGAAGTAAAAAAGCCAGATGAGAAGAAGCTTGCCTTTAATACCAAGCTTAAGTGGACTTTGGTAGTTTTAGTTGCTTTCTTTGTTTTAGCAAATATATCTTTATTTGGGTTATCTAATAATGCTCTTGAAAGATTTCAATATCTTGCAATAATACTTGGAACAGATTTTGGTTCTATAATCTCATTGGGGATTGGTCCAATCGTTATGGCTTCTATTATATTGCAATTATTAACTGGTGCAGGAATTATAAATATTAATACAAATACTACAGAAGGTAAAAAATTCTTCCAAGGAATTCAAAAACTTCTTGTTTTGTTTTTCATAATCTTTGAAGCATGTGTTTATGTTCTTATGAAAGGTCTAGAGGCATCACCCGGATACGGAGGAATAGTTATATTACAATTAATCCTTGGTGGAATCGCTATTTATTATATGAATGAACTCTGCGAAAAATGGGGATTTGGTTCTGGAGTTAGCATCTTTATAGCAGCAGGAGCTTCTTGGCATCTTTTCACACAAGCATTTCAATTTGTAAATGCACAAGGAAGGAATTGCCTTCTTGATTTCAGTCAAACAGCCTGTTCAGGAAAAGTTTTGGTCTTGATTCAATCCATAATAAATAAATATCCAGTAGAATTTGCTTCAGCTCTGGGAGCGATTTTAGCAACAATTTTAATTTTCCTTTTAGTTGTTTGGGCACAAAGTTTGAAAGTCGAAATACCTTTAAGTTTTGGAAGAATAAGAGGATATGCAATTAAATGGCCATTACAATTCTTCTATGCTTCAGTTATCCCGGTTATTTTAACATCCGCATTAATAGCAAACATACAATTGTTTGGAGGGATACTCGAAAATTGGGCAGGACATCCAACTTTCTTGGGACATTTCTCTAATGGACAAGCTGTTTCAGGATTTGCATTCTGGTTAGGTAATACTAATCTCCTTGAATTAATAATAAGAGGTGGATTCTTACCAAGATATTTATTACAGGGATTAACTCATATAATCTTTTATGCTGGACTTGCAACATTATTCTCTGTATTTTGGGTAAAGACTTCTGGAATGGGAGCAAAAGAGCAAGCACAAAAAATTTCAGCATCTGGATTACAAATTTCAGGATTTAGACAAGATGTGAGGGTATTAGAGAGTGTTTTAGACAGGTACATAATGCCTCTTACAGTAATGGGTGGTGCAGCTATAGGATTACTCGCTGCTGCAACTGATTTGCTTGGAGCACTATCCTCAGGAACAGCAATATTATTAGTAATTATGATTATGTATCAATTTTACCAGAAGATAGCAGAACAGCATATGACTGATATGAATCCTGCTATGCGTAAATTTATGGGTAATGCTTAAATTAAAAAAGATGACAGAGGAAACAAGTTTAAAAGAGAATAAATCTGGAAAAGAGGGAAGTTTTACATTATTGATTGTATTTATGATTCTTGCTTCTATAATAGCTGCTTTATGGGATAAAATCCCTGCAGTAAAAAATGCTATACATTATGTTCTTGATCCAAGTGCAGGGGCTCTGCTTAATTGGAACTTAACTTTAGGAATGCTAATAATAGTTTTCATACTCACTGCTCTAAGTACTTTAGTTCAAAAATATGCTACAGATCAGAAAGCTTTAAGAGATATAAGAAAAGAACAAAAAGAGTTGCAGAAAGAGATGAATGAAGCTAAAAATAATCCACAAAAATTAATGGAGATACAAAAAAAGCAATTTGCTATGTTCCCAAAACAGATGAAACTAAGCATGAGATCCGTAGTCTATACAGGTATTCCATTTATATTACTTTTTAGATGGTTCCAAGATTATTTTAATGTTTTAGCTCTTGCTCAAGAAGCTCCTGTAAGATTTTTTGGATTTATGGGATGGTTCTTATTTTATTTTGTCTTTACAATGTTGTTTAGTTCTCTTCTGAGAAAATGGTGGGATGTTGCTTAACCCCAAATCTTAAAAACCATCTTTTTCTGATTTCACTATAGTCTACAATATGAGGATATACAATGGAAGATAATGAAAAAGAATCACAGCAGAAACTTGCAATACAATTCCAAATGTTTGAACAGCAGATAAGAATGATTCAAGAACAACAGCAGGCAGTTGAACAAGCAATTCTAGAACTTGGAAGCCTAAATTTACAATTAGATGAATTAATCGGTAAAAAGGATAACGAGATATTAGCTCCTATAGGAAGAGGTATATATGCAAATGCAAAATTGCTTTCAGATGAACTTTTGGTAGATATTGGAAATAAAAATTTTGTAAAAAAATCAATACCTGAAACAAAAAAAATACTGCAAACTCAGATAAAGAAGCTAGAGAAAGTAAAAGAAGAATTAAATGGAGAATTAGATAAGATTAATACAGAATTAACAACTGTGTTTATGGATCATCAAAAAATGCATGAGCATAATCACACACATTCTAATAAATGCAAACATGGGCATGACAAGGAATGCACCTGTTCTTCCGACGATGATTGTGATGAAGAATGTGATTGTGAAAAAGATTAATCTATAAGATTTAATTGAATACTTCTATAACAAAATTATTCTTTTACCCTTTCATACCTTTTACAAATTCTTCATATTTCATAAATCCCAATTCAGTTATAATACCAGAAATATATTTCTTTGGAATAAATTCAAAAGCAGGATTTTGTATCTTAATATTTCTTGGAGCACTATCCCAAACTTCATTTATCTCTCTTTGTTCTATAGGGGTTTTGTTGGTTGTAAACTTCCAAGAGTCAGCAATAATATAAACTGGAATCTTATGTCTTGAACCCAATTCTGCAAACATTGAACTTCCAATTTTATTTATAACTCCTTCTTTCAAAAGTGCATCAGCCCCAAGTAATATCTTATCTGCATAAAACTTATCTTTTTTATTTTCTCTTTCTATGGCAATACCTGCAGCAGAATCAATAAACATTGTTACGTCTATTCCTGCCTTTTTTAATTCATCTGCAGTCTTTCTACCTTGAAATAAAGGACGAGTCTCTGTGTTATATACTTGGAATCTCTTTCCTTTATTCTTTGAATAAATAAGTGAATTTATGACATTTGTCGAATGACAATGAGTGAATATTTTATCGTTATTATTGATTAATTTAAAAACAAGTTTACTTATTTTATCTTGAGCAGAATCAAAATGCCCTAATATTTCTATCTCATTTATCCCTTCTTCTGCAAGATGAAGTACATGAAACATCATTGGCTCTGTTGGTCTGGAAGATAATAATTTGAGTTTTGATTCTCTTGAAGGGCACAAAAGATATGCTTTTAGTGCTGCTTTTGCAACATTTCTTGCTCCTTGAATTCTAATTGATTTTATGTCTCTCAAAATTTTATCAAACTCTTTTTTCTCATTCATTTATTCAATAAACCCCTAACATTTAAAAATTCTCTTTTTTTAATAGGTGTATGCTTGAAACGCTAATTAATCCAAAAAGAGGAGAAAAGGGTCCTTGGAAAATGTTTTTCATTGGACTAATTTATGCGTCATTATCTCTTTTACTTGTTCACTGGTTTTTTTCATCAGATCCAAATTTATCTAATGCATCTGGTATGTTGGTAGTTTTATTTTGTATAATGTTTAGTTTTCCTTTCATGTACTTCATAATAAAAACCGAAGAAAAAGAGGATGAGGAAGTTGAGGGGGTTTTTAGCGTCTGGCAAGCTCATAAAGATGCTATTTATGCTTTTATGTGGTTATTCTTGGGATTTGTAGTTGCTTTTTCTTTTTGGAATATTATTCTTCAGGATGCTAATTTGCTTAATTTTCAAATTCAAACTTATTGTCAGATAAATAGTCCTGGAAACGTTGAAGCATGTGTTCAAGAATACTCCTCGGGAACACTCAATGTAACAGGTGCTTCTATCAATGGACTGAGATTTCTTTCAATAATTGAAAATAACGTATATGTAATGATATTCACGCTTATATTTTCGTTAATCTTTGGGGCAGGGGCTCTTTTTATCTTAGTTTGGAATGCTAGTGTAATCTCTGCTGCAATAGGAATATTTACAAGATATAATTTAGTAGACGTCCCATTGGGAATTTTAAGATATGCAATTCATGGAATACCTGAGATTGCGGCTTATTTCATTACTGCACTTGCAGGAGGAATATTTGGTGTAGGATTAATAAGACATGGTATAAGAGATGAAAAATTCTTAAAAGTCTTTGAGAATGTAATTATATTAATTTTTATAGCACTAATAATCTTAATATTTGCTGCACTTATAGAAGTTTATATTACCCCCTTATTATTCAAGTAAAATTTAAAAGTAAGAGCTATATCTATTATCTATGGAACCTTTAATACTAATCACTATCTTTGTGAGCTTTTTTTGTACCTATTTAGGTATGCCTTTCTGGATAAAAAAGGCTAAACAAATAGGATTAATCTGGGAAGATATGAATAAACCAAATAATGAAAAGGATGTAGCTGGTTCTGGAGGGATAATTGTTGTAGTGGGGGCTATAATTGGGATATTCTTATATGTAGCCATACAGACTTTTTACTTTAAATCTTTAGATGGTATATCCATACATATTTTTGCTATGGTTAGCACAATTCTGCTTGTAGCAGGGATTGGGTTAATAGATGATTTATTTGGATGGAAACATGGAGGATTATCCAAGCGAACAAGAATAATTTTAATTTTATTCGCTGCCATACCTCTAATGGTCATCAATGCAGGAGACTCAACTATGATGGGAATAGATTTGGGAATAATCTACCCTCTCTTAATAATACCTATAGGAATTTTAGGTGCAACAGCTACATTTAATTTCTTAGCTGGTTTCAATGGATTAGAAGCAGGGCAGGGAATAATCCTATTATCTGCTATGAGTCTTGTAACTTATCTTACCGGTAATGCCTGGTTAAGTGTTATTGGTTTATGTTTAGTTGCTTCTCTTCTTGCATTTTACATATTTAATATAAACCCTGCAAAAGTCTTTCCTGGGGACGTATTAACTTATTCTATTGGTGCTTCAATAGCTGCGATGACTATATTGGGAAATTCTGAAAAGATAGCCTTATTTTTCTTCATACCTTATTTAATTGAAACTGTGCTAAAATTAAGGGGTGGGCTAAAAAAACAAAGTTTTGGAAAACCTAATCCCGATGGAAGTTTAGAATTACCTTACGATAAAATATATGGTCTTGAACATCTAGCAATACTATTATTAAAGAAGATAAAACCAAGTAAAAAAGTTTATGAAAATGAGGTAGTATATTCTATAAATCTATTCCAAATTCTAATAGTTATATTGGGATTTGTTTTGTTTATTCTATGATAAACTAAGGTTTTTAAATGGTATTTCTCTTTAATTTTGATGAATGTTCATAAGGTAAAAGAAGAATCAAAAAGGATTTTAGACTTTTTAACACAAAAAAAGGTATTAACGATAATAACTATCGTTCTCTTGATACTTATAATTGGGTTCACTGCTAAGATAAGGACAAACAATATTTCAAGTCTTAAAGATGCTACAACAGGAGAATATCTTACAGCAGATTTAGATGCATTTTATTGGTTAAGATTAGCTGATTATTTGGAACAAAATGGAAGTTACTCAGAATATGATATTATGAGATATCCTGCACTTAAGCTCCCTTTTAGTTATGAACTACTTCCACATGTTTTAGTTTTCTTGCATAAGATATTAGAACCTATTTCAGAAGATATGAGTTTGGCATATGTTGATGTAATTTATCCTGTAATATTCTTTATTTTAAGTATGTTCATGTTCTTCTTCTTAATATTAAAACTTACAAAATCTAAGATTACAGCATTATTATCAAGTTTTTTCCTTGCAATAATTCCTGCTTATCTATTTAGAACCATGGCTGGAGTCTCAGACCACGAACCTATAGGAATGTTTACTTTCTTTTTATCATTGCTTTCTTTCACTATCTCCATGGAGAAAATTGAAAAGAAAAATTCATGGAAGATGGCAATAGTTTTAGGGATTATAACTGGATTCTTTACAATATTTAATATAGCTTCTTGGAGCGGGATTGCTTCTTTTGTTTTATTAATAATACCAATTACAATATTATTACTTTGGATAACAAATAATAGTAGAAATGAAGAGGGGAGAAGTAACCTTAGAGAATACTTATTATTTTATTTCTTCTGGATAATCTCCTTTTTTTCTCTTGGATTTATCTTTTCTTATCCTTTAAGTGCAATAAAGGCTTTTGTAATAAATTTACGTGGAATAATTGTTCCGCTAGTATTAATCTTCATAATAATAGACTACTTGTTAATAAAATTAAAAAACCATAAATTGAAAGAAATAGGTAAATACAGGATAATAGTAAGCCTTGTTATAACAATAATCTTCCTTGCTTTAATGAGCCTAATCTTTAATCAAACTATTGGATTAACCATATCCAACTTAATCTCGATGATATTACGTCCTTTTGGGGGAGGTAGAACTGGTTCAACTGTCGCTGAAAATGCATTGCCTTATACTTTAGATATAATAGGACAAATTGGAAAAACCCTTTTCTGGTTGTTTTTTGTTGGTTCTTTGATTGTGGGTGTTGATTTTGCAAGAGGAATTGGGAAAAAGAAAAATAAAATAATATTTTCATTGTTATGGATAATCATGATTTGCGGAATAATCTTCCATAGATATTCTACATCTTCATTAATGAATGGAAATTCTTTTATAAGTAAATTCTTTTATCTTGGAAGTATCATAATCTTCATTGGATTTTTTATCTGGATATATTTCAAAGATAAAATTGAAATGAAAAGTAATAACGTTATAGTCTTATTGTTAATCTTTTTTATGGCTCTCTCTGGAATAAGTGCGGTTAGGTTATTATTTATCTTTACACCTGTAGTATGTTTTATGTCTGCGTATGCTCTAATAAAAACTTATCATTATGCTAAAGATAGTAAAGAAGAGGTTGTTAAGATAATGTTATATGCAGTCTTAATAGGTGTTGTAATACTCTTAGTATTCACTTCTATATCTTATATTAAAGCAATAAAAATACAATCTTCTCAAATTGGTTCTTCTGCAAACCCTCAATGGCAATATTCAATGAAGTGGGTGCGAGAGAATACTCAACCTGGAGACATATTCATACATTGGTGGGATTATGGATACTGGGTACAATATATGGGAGAAAGACCTACTGTAACAGATGGGGGTCATGGTAATGGATATTGGGACCATTTGACAGGAAGATATCTCTTAACAACGCCTTATCCTGAAACTGCTTTGAGTTTAATGAAAGCTCATGAAGTATCTTACTTATTAATAGATCCAACAGATATAGGAAAATACTCTGCATATAGTAGCATAGGAAGTAATAAAGAAGGAAACGATAGGTTTTCATTTATTCCTACAATGATATCTGATCCAAATAATATTCAAGAGACAAAGAATGGAACCATAAGAATCTATAATGGAGGATATGGCTTGGATGGGGATATTGTTTATGAAAATGAAGATGGAGAAAAAATATTCATTCCCACACAAAATTCCGGAATTGGAGGTATAATCCTTGAAAAGAAAAATGGGAAATTCCAGCAGCCAATAGCAGCATATATTTACAACGGAAATCAAATTAATATTCCAGTAAGATATTTATATTATAATGAAACATTATATGATTTCAAAAATGGAACTAATACTGCAATATATATTATACCTCAAATAATTCAGGTTAATTCTGGACTGCAGCTTGATGAAGAAGGAGCTTTAATATATTTATCCCCTAAGGTTGTTGATAGTTTAATTGCACAATTGTACCTAATGAATGATCCTCTAAAAAGATATGAAACTGTTGAACTAGCTCATTCTGAACCAGACCCTATAGAGACTTACCTTGAAATGTATTCTAGTATGAAAATTAATGAATTCTTTTATTTCAATGGGTTAAGAGGGCCTCTTAAGATATGGGAGGTAAATTATCCTGATGAAATAATTGCAAGAGAAGAGTTCACTAAAGTTTCTGGAGAATATGCTGAATTAGATGACCTAATATTTGTAAAATGAAATTAAAAGATAGAAAGCTTAAGATAGCATTATTTTACCCTTGGATAAAAAGCAAGGGTGGAGCTGAGAAAGTAGTTTTAGAAATTATGAAGATTAAAGATATTGATTTTGAGTTGTACACCTGGGTTTATGATGAGAAAAATTCCTTTGAAGAGTTTAAAGACATCAAAATTAATATTCTTGGACCAAACATTTTAAAAAAGATCTCAAAAATGAAAATCTTAAGAGGATTATTCTTATTTTTTAGTTTCTTTTCAAAGATACCTTTAGAAAAATATGATTATTTTATGATTTATACTTCAGGAACGGGGGAATTTATAACATTTAGAAACTATAAAAAAGGTAGAACTATCGCTTATGTCAATACAATTCTTAGGGATGCTTATCCAGAGATTGTCAGATGGAATCTAAAAAATAGATATAAGAATCTTTTATCAAAGAGTATATATCTTTTATCTGTAAAAATATATAGGCTCTTCGAGAAAATTGCCTGGAAAAAGATTGATTTTCCAATATTCATCTCAGAAGAAGGATACGAAAGAGCAAAAAATCAGGGACTATTAAAGAATAAAAAAGCAAGAGTTATTTACCCTCCAGTTGATTTGGATAAATTTAATCAACTTAAATCAGATAGAGAGGATTATTTCATTTATGTATCAAGATTCAATCCTCCGAAAAGACAAGATTTATTGATAAAAGCGTGGATAAAGTTCTCTAAAGAATACCCAAATGAAAAGCTAATCCTCACTGGAGGATTAGAGAATAAAAAATACTTTGACTACCTAAAGGGTTTAATAAAACATTCTAAGAATGTGGAAATAAAAGAGGGGTTAAGTAATAAAGATATTTTGAAACTGTATGAAAAATCTAAAGCGCTTATATTTGTTCCATTTATTGAAGATTTTGGGATTGTTCCTTTTGAGGGCCTAGCAGCTGGAAAATCTATAATTGCAGTCGATAAAGGAGGATATGTCGATTTAATAAAGAATTATCCTCAGTATTATCCTATTAAAGAGGAAGAAAATGAAAAGAAATTTATTAATAATATAGTGGCATCTCTAAAGAAATTTATAAAATCCAATATAAAACCTAAGAAGATAGTTATTAATGACCTTAATACACAAATTTTTAAAAAGAACATTCAAGAGGTATTTAAATGAGTGAAGAATTAGTTTCAGTAAATATACCTACCTATAACTCTGAAAAAACATTAAGAGAATGCTTAGAAAGGGTAAGGGAACAGACTTATAAGAATATAGAAATAATAATTGTCGATAGCTATAGTAATGATAAAACTCTTGAGATAGCTAAGAAATTCAAAGCAAGAATAGTTATGTGTAAGGGAAAACTTCTTGAAGCAAGAATTGTCGGGACTGAGGCAAGCAAAGGAAAATATGTTCTTTTATTAGATTCTGATCAATTACTAGAAAAGACAGCTATTGAAAGAGCAGTTAAGAAAATGAAAGAGGGAGGTTATGATACTCTCTGGTTTTGGGAGAGGGCACATAATAGAAAGAAATTTTTACCTTCACTATATGATGCAGATAGATTATTGGTACAGACTTATTGGGATCCTAACGAGGATATTGTTCTACCTAGATTCTTCAAGAAAGAAATTTTAACAAAAGCTCATGAAAAAATACCTAAAAAATACATAAATATATGTGCAGCACAAGACCACATAATAACTTGGCATGAAATTAAGAACATTACAAAAAAGAACGGGATGGTTGAAAATGCAGTAGAGCATATGGAACCTGATAGTTTAAAATCTTTGTTTAAAAAACAATGGAGATGGGGGAAAACTACAAGAGACTTTTATAAGACAGGGCTTTATAGAGAATTAATAACAAAAAAAGACAGTTTCAGGAGATTCAAATTTAAACATCTAAAATGGAGCCTTAAAAGTTTCCTTTTAAGAGTTTTAAGAGGTGTTCCTTATAAGCTAGGGTATTGGTTTGGGAGATAATTCTAAAATGAACTTACCTAAAGTTGCAATAATAATGTGCACATATAATCAGATTAAACTTTTAGAAGAAAGCTTGAATTCTGTGGATAAAAAAACAGATTACAAGAATTATAAATTATTTCTTGTAGATGATTCAGGTAAATGGAAAATTGGAGAGGAAATTAAAAAAAAGTTTAAATGGATAGACGTAACAATCAATAAAGAAAATAAAGGTTTCTCTGGAGCAAATAATGTAGGGATAAAGAAAGCAATGAAAGAATATAATCCAGATTATTTTCTCTTGTTAAATGATGATATTGAGATTCTTGAAAAAAATTGGCTCAAAAAGATGATCGATGTGGGGGAAAAAGACAAAAATATTGGAATATTAGGATGTAAAATCATATATCCAGATGGGAGCTTACAAAATATTGGAGGATATGTAAGGGGATGGAAAATAGATTTAGAACTTAATGATAAAATAAACAAGGTTTTTGAAGTAGACCATGTAATGGGAGCAGCTATTCTTATAAAAAAAGAGGTAATAAAAGAAATTGGTCTTTTAGACGAAAATTACAACCCATATCTTTTAGAAGATACGGATTATTGTTTAAGAGCAAAGGGAAAGGGCTGGAAGATAGTAAGCGTTCCATCAGTTAAAATAATCCATAAGAAAGGTAAAAGTATAGATTCTCTCGACGATAAAAAGAGATTATTAGTAAGATTCAAAAATGACATAATCTTCTCAAAAAAGAATCTTAAAGCAAAAGATAAATTTTTCAGAATATTTGTATATCTTCCTCTTGTTGCAATATTAAAAAAGAAAAAAGACACAGATGAATTAAAACTAAGCAAGTTTAAATTAAGGAAGAAATTCCTAAGAAACTTGTGGTTATGGTTCATTGCATTCTTTCCTGCAATGTATAAAAAGAGAATAAAATAAAGCAAATTATTTAAATTAAGAACATTCTTTCTGTATATGAAACAGACAAAAATATGTTTTGTGGGAACTGATCCTAATTTTGATGGAGGTATGAGCTTATATCAAAAAAATGTGATAAAATATCTAAAGAAAAATTATAATAATATAAACATAACTTGGGTATATACTGGAAAAGAATCAAAAAAATATAAGAAAGATGAAGTTAATTATGTTGAATTAAAAAATATCTTCCCATATCCACTAAATCAGATAGTAGATAATTTCAAAATATTAAAATATCTTAATAAAAATAAATTTGATATAATAAATTCACATGCCGTATGGGGAGAGTGGATGAGAAGATATAAGAGAAAAGATAATGAAAGACTAATCCATACTTATCATGGGGTCACATACAATTTCTTTAGAGTCCATATGTTAAGATTCTCATTTATAATGAAGGCTCTTATATCTCCGATGTTATTATTCAGTTATTTAATAGAAAAACCTCCAATAAAAAAAGCAGATAAAATAATATGCGTAGCTGAAAAGGTTGAAAGAGAATTAAAAGAGCTATATAATACAAATAGGGATATGGAGGTTTTAAGAACGGGGGTAGATTTAAAGGATTTCAATGTAAAAAATAAGAAGGATATAAGAAAAAAACTTAATCTTGAACAAGATAAAATTTATGGTCTATATATAGGACAAGGTGGATATTGGAGAAAAGGATTAGATAGAGCTGTAAAAATATCTGAGCAAATATACAAGAAGAATAAAAATTATCATTTATTAGTTATAGGGGCAGACTATAAGAAAGTCAAAAAAATAATAGATGGAAAAGAATTCTTGACATATCCTCCTAAGAGAATACCAAGGGAGGAGATTCCTTTGTATTACAATGCTTCTGATATCTTCTTCTGTTTTTCAAGATATGAAGGGGGAGCTCCAATTATGACCACTTCTGAAGCAATGGCTTCTGGTTGCCTACTAGTTTGCTCAAAAGATGCTGAACAAGAAATAATTAAAGACAAGAAAAACGGTTTGATAATTGAATCTTTTGATGAAGATGATGCTAGTAAAGTTATACATATTTTAACTAATACAGAGAAAAGGGATAAAATAATAGAAGATTCTATACAAACTGCAAAAGAATTATCTCTTGAAAAATGGGGGGAAAAATATTTAGATATCTTATTAAATTGAAATGAAATCATTAAACAAATGTGAAATATGCGGTAGTAAAGAGATTTTCTTCTTATTTAAACAGAGAGATAAAAATCTTAATATTCCTGGGAAATTCTCCCTTTCGGAATGTAAAAAATGCAAGTCAATATTCTTAAATCCTCAACCTTCTTATTCTGATTTAGCAAAGCACTATTCAAAAGATAAATATTATTCATTAAAGAAGATAGATACTAATTCTAGAAAATTACAAATGAAGATGCTCTTATATAAAACATACTTTAGCAAAGAGGATAATACTTTATTAAAAATAATACTATCTCCTATAAAATTTATTATAAGGGGTACAAAGATATTTCAAAATTCAAAATTATTAGATATAGGGTCTGGGAGCGGACAATTCCTATATGAGATGAAAAAGCTTGGACTTGAAGTGTATGGTATTGAGCCAGGAGATTTTGATGAGCAAGGGAGTAAGAAATATAAACTAAATATAAAAAAGTCTGATTTAATTAAAACAAATTATCCTAATGAATTCTTTGATATAATAACTATGAATCATGTTCTTGAACATACAAATAATCCTCATGAGATAATTATCAAGATAAAAAGAATACTAAAAAAAAATGGGATATTTATACTTAGTGTCCCCAATTCCAACTGTTTAGCGTATAAATTATTCGGCAAAAATTGGCATCAATTGGATGTTCCAAGGCATCTTATTAATTATTCTAATAAAAATTTAAGATTTATTTTAGAAAAACATGGATTTAAAGTCCTAAAAGTAAGATATAACTCCCGTCCAAATCAGTTTGTGATGCCACTATATTTCTTATTAGGAGTTAAAAAAAGAACAGGAATTGTTAATAAGATATTGGAATTATTTTTCCTACCTTTAACTTGGATAATTAATTCTTTAAGAATAGGAGACCAAATTGAAGTTTGGTGTACTAATTAATAAGAATCCTATCAGAATAATCCTTAAAAACGACTGACATTTAAAATCCATGGAATAAACAATGGATAAATTTATTAAAGAATCTTGGGAAGAGTTATTAGTAAAACCAGACTTAGAGATAAGAAAATTTTCTTGGAATTCCAATATAATAAAACATTTTTTTCCTAATTTTAAGGGCATATTTCAAAGAGAGAAAAGTATATATGCAGAATTTGCAAAGCCTCTTGCTTATATATTAGATGGACTTTACTTCTTAATAAGCGGAGGAAATCTAAAAAAAACAAAATATTTTCATGAGAAAAGGAATCCTTTATATAGATATTTTGAAAGAAAAGTTATAGAGACAAATAATAAGAGATTTAAAAAATATGTTGAGGGAGATAGAATAAATATCAAAGGTGTATATCTTCCAATTATAGATAGAGATATAAGTAGATCTGTTCCAGATGAAATATTCAAAATTTTTCTAAAATATAAGGATAATTATAGCTATAAGAATTTTGATAAGCTTGATTCTTCTATAGGAGAAGACCCTTATTGTTATATTGGCAAATATGGAGGGGATATAACCATTAAACCAAAAATGAATGTGGTTGATGCTGGTTCATGGATTGGAGATTTTGCTGCATATGCCTCAAAGAAAGGAGCAAATGTTTATGCATTTGAACCTTCTCCAGATTCAGTTAAATGGTTAAAAAAAACTGCAGAAATGAATGGTAGAATTACAGTTATCCCAGCAGGATTAGGAGATAAAGAGGGGGTTTTTTCTTTTGAAAACTCTGGGGATGATGCTGGAAATAAATTTGATAAAAAAGGGAAAAATAAGATAAAAATATTTAAATTAGATAATTGGGCAAGAAAAAATAAGATAAAAATAGACTTCATCAAGTCCGATATTGAAGGATTTGAAAGAAATATGTTAGTAGGAGCAAAAGAGGTATTGAAAAAAGATGCTCCTCTTCTTTCGATTTGCACTTATCACCTTAAAGACGATCCAGTAGTCTTGAAGAAAATTATATTAAAGGCAAATCCAAACTATAAGATTATACAAAAAGAAAGAAAATTGTTTGCATATGTAAAAAAATGAAAGTTATTTATTCAGTGGGAGTTCCTTTGGGTGGTGGAGGATTAGGTAATACTTCTTATAATGCTGTAGAACAAATATACAAAGCGGGTATTTTAAAGAAAGTTATATGTTCAGAAAATAAGAAGAGGAATTTACCGAAGGAAAAAGTTTCTTCATTTAAATGGGCAAAATATGTTTTTAGATATCCTCTTAGAGGAATACAAGAATATCTGTTTAAAAATTTTAATTCACCCTATTGGGTAGATTATATATATGATTTACTCGCTAGAACAAAAATTGAAAAGTGTGATATATTTCACTATTGGAGACAATATGGTTATTTGTCCTCAAAAAAAGCGAGAAAACTTGGAGCAAAAATATTTGTAGAACATGCTTCAGTTTATCCAAAAACTCATAAAGAAATACTTGAGAAAGCATATAGTGAATTTGGATTAAAACAAAACGAATGTTCGGAAAAGTATCTACAAATACAATTAAGAGAATTATTTAATGCAGATTATGTTGTGGTTCCTCAAGGTTTTGCTTATGAATCCTTTATAAAAAATAATTTTCCAAAAGAGAAATTGGTTCCAGTTCCATTTGGAATTCATCTAGATAAATTTAAAGAGATTAAAAAAGAAAAATATGACAAAATATTCAGGGCAGTTTTTGTAGGAAGAGTCTCAATTGCTAAGGGAGCTCCATATTTACTAGAAGCTTGGGACAATTTAAGATTAAAAGATGCTGAGTTAATTATGGTTGGGGAGATAATGAAAGAGATGAAGGATTTAGTAAAAAAGTATCAGAAAAACAAGACAATAAAATTTGTTGGAGCTGCAGATTCTTTAGAATATTATAAAAAATCTGACATTTTTGTTTTTCCTACATTATCCGAAGGTTCTGCATTAGTTACTTATGAAGCACTTGCTGCAGGATTGCCTCAAATAGTTACTGAAAATTCTGGTACTCCTATTAAAGATGGAAGAGAAGGATTTATTGTACCTGCTGGAGATTCTAAGGCATTTGAAGAAAAGATTAGATATTTATACAATCACCCTGAAAAGATAAAGATAATGGCTAAAAATGGGATAGAACTTGCTAAAAAATACCCTTGGAAAAACTATGGGCTTAAAGTTATTGAAGCTTATAAGAAAGCATTAAATGTAAAATAAATTAATTTATTTAAGATAATTTTTATAATCCCTTTCTAAATATTCCTTCAATGCTACTTTCCAATCTCTCATAATATTAAGTCCTTCTGAATTTAGTTTCTTATTAATTAATCTCTCAGAAGGAGGCCTTTCAGCAAAGTATTCTTTTTTAAAATAATCTGAAGAAACAGGAGTTATTTTTATATCCTTTTCTAAGTTTAAACATTTTATTATCTCATGAGCGACTTCGAATCTGCTTGTCTCTCCTCCACAGACCATATTGTAGAGCCCTCTTTTCTTATTTTCAAGGAGAAGTTTAACATTATTTGCAAAATCGTGTGTATAAGTGGGAGTACCATCCTTATCATTTACTATAAATAATTCTTTTTTTCCTTCTTTGAGTTGTTTCATTATCTTTTGGATAAATTTTTTATCTTTCTTTGGTCCTCCTCCCATCATCCAACCTGCTCTACAAATAAGATAATCATCCGAATTTTCTATTATAAATCTCTCTCCCATGTATTTTGCTTTAGCATAAACACCTAAAGGATTAGGAACGTCTTCATCATCATACAAATCTTTTTTCCCATCAAAAATTCCTGCTGTGCTGATGTATAATAATGGAATCTTCAATGAATTAGAAATATTAACAGCACTCTTTACAGAATCGGTATTTGTTTTATACGTATCCTCCGGATTATTCTCGCAAAATTCTAAATCAGTGTATGCTCCTAAATGAAATAAAAAATCAGGTTTAAAATTAACAACATCGTTTTTGTATTTCTCAAAATCTCTAAAATCTAAAAAAGAAAGCCAAGTGTCATTAACATCTATATCTGTACATTTCAACTGAAAATCTTGTTTAAATTTATCATAAAAAGCCTCTCCAAGCATCCCTCCGCACCCTGCAACATAAATCTTCTTCATCAATTAAAAATTATTAGCTCATTTATAAATATTATTTGATTAGAGTATACTAAATATTTTAAAGGAGATTATCTCCACTATAATATGCAAGAACCTAAAATAGCTATAATAACTTCTACACTTAATCAGGAAGAAAGTTTAAAGAAATGCCTTAAAGGTATAAGGAATAATACAAATTATAAAAACTATAAGATGTATTTTATGGATGATTCTGGAACAGGGGAAATAGCTAAAAGAATAAAAAAAGAATTCCCTTGGGTAGACGTATCTGCAAACAGCAAAAATGAGGGATATTCTACATCTAACAACTTATTAATAAAAAAAGCAATGAAAGAATATAATCCGGATTATGTCTTACACCTCGACGATGATACAGAAGTTATTGATAAAAATTGGCTTAGAGAAATGATTAATTTTGGGCAAGAGAATAAAAATGTTGGGATTATTGGATGTAAAATAATATATCCTAATGGAAATCTCCAATGGTTTTTCAAGAATGGAAGGATACATTTTCTAAGTGATGGAAATGAAGTTGAAGAAACAAAAGACACCTTTGGAATTTATGAATTAAAAGAGGTAATCGGGGCTTGTTTATTAATTAAAAGAAAAGTAATTGAAGAAATTGGTTTACTTGATGAAAAATTTAATCCAGCATATAGAGAAGAGAGTGATTTTTGCTTCAGAGCAGGAAAGAAAGGATTTAAGATAGTCTATTTTGGTAAAACAAAGATGATCCATAAGGGAGGATCTTCTACAAAAAATGTTAAAGATTGGATTTGGCAGATAAAAAAAAGAAATGCAATAAGACTAGAATGGTTAAATTATGGTTATTTTAATATAATCGGACACACATTTATTCATATAGGTTCTGCTTTATTTGCAAATAAGCCTTTCACAAAGATAAAAATGCTTATTGCAGCATATAAAGAAAATTTCAAAAATATTAAGGAAATAGGACAAAAGAGAAGAGAGAGAAACAGTTGGAAAAGAATTAAGACTTTCGTTTTATAGGCATAATATACTCTTTATACTTTTTCTGATTCTCATAAACTGTTTTTGGAAAGGATTTGTCAATTGGAACATAGGTTACTGTTTTATTATCATATAAAAACTGTCCACTGTTTATCTTCTCCAAAATCTTTTTAGGATCTTTATTTTCAGGGGTGTCTTTTTCAGAATGACATATAGAAGCAATCTTATTTATGATGGTCTCTACATTTCCTAAGAAAGAGAAATGCCATCCCCCTTCTTTAATAATATATAATTTTTTACCAAGAAGCATTTGAAGGCGAAGTTGAACACTCCAAAGATGCCTAACTCTATTCATATCTTTATTAAATGATTTTCTAAATGTTCTAAAAGTACATGCTCTAGTACCAGTCCATCCTGTACTAGTAAATCCATTTAAGAAAAAATTATAAAAACTTTGATCAAATGAAACAATCTTTTCATTTTTTACTGTTAAAGCTTTAATCATTTCAGGTAGTTTTTCTGGTCTAGGTATTTCATCTAAATCAGATACCATTAAGATATCTTCGTCATCACAATCTGTTAAACCTCTTGCAATTGCGGTTCTCTGGAATGATTCTGGTTTCCAAGCTCCTCCTTTTAGAAGTGAATTTATTCTCCAGTTATTGCCATATGTTCTTCCTGGTTTTGGTAAATCCTTAACAATTACATGAATTATCTTATCTTCCCATTTCTTAAACCGCTTTTTATTATCCTGAAAGAAAAGAGGTTTATCTTTCCATCTATGAGTTTTTGTGGCTTCAACTAAAACAAAATAATCAACAAATTTATCCAGCTCGCTCAACCTTAACTCTAATAAATCAAGCTCGTTATAGAATGTAAAACAGTCATAAATTTTCATCAATATGGATATTAGGTCGGATTTATAAAATTATCTTTTAAATAATCCTTTTACTAATTCTAGATCTTCTTTGTTTAACCCTTTTATCAGTATCAAGAATATAAAATAAATAAATACCCCTAAGGTCACTTCTAACAATCCTAAAAATAGATTCATATCTGTAAGATAATTAAAGGATAATAAAAAAGCAGACATTATTATTGTTGCAAAAATTGGGGCTCTTGAACCTACTCCTTTAACTCTAAAATTAAATTCTTTCTTTGCATAAAGAATAAGTAACCCCAATAAAAATATCCTACTAATAGATGTTGCTAAACTTACTCCTAGAATTGTTAGCATAGAATTTTCTCTAAATAAAAATATAGCTAATGCGTTTAAGAAGATATTTAAAATTAAAGAGAAAACAACAGATTTACTAACTATTTCTGGTTTTTCTTTTGACTGGAAAATTATAGAATATAACCCTATTAAAGGAGTAGTAATTATTAAAAGAGATAAACAATACATTGAAGTTGCTCCAAGAAGATACTCGTTGCCGTAAATTACCTTAATTAAATACTTACCAATAAAGATTATTGCAGCAGTTGCAGGTATTGAAAATATGAGTATATATTTTAAGACTCTATTAAATCCTCTGTGAAATCTGTCTCCTTTTATTTGTGTAAATATTGGGAAGAAAGCCCATGATAAAGAAAAGATTGAAGCCAAGGTAAGAACAAGGCTCATAGCGGCTCTATAATATCCCAGATACTCCAGAGAAACAAACTTGCCAAGCATAAGAGTATCTACAGAACCAAAAAACACTAATGAAATAGTAGCAAAAACCATAAACTTCCAGTAAGAAGTTATCTTTGACTTGTCTACCTTCTCTTTCCTACCAAATAAGAAAGATTTGTGTTTCTTTAGTAAAACAAAAGATATTAATGTCAAAGTAAAAAAACTTGAGACAAAAAATGCTATAAATAATCCAGATATTTTCATAGAATCTGTAAATACTAATATTGCAAATATAGAAAATAAGATTTTTATTATCTGAGAAGATATATCAAAAAATACAGGGGGCCTGAAATCTTTTGCTGCAATAAATACATTCCAAAAGAATACTCTTAATGAATCAAAAATAATCCATAAACAAGAGAAAAGTAAGGGATAGAATAAAAGAGGATTTTCATAAATTGAATAAGATAAATATTTAGATACCAATAATAAAACAATAACTGAAATTAGAATTAGCATTGCTTTTATTTTAAATATATATTTGAAGTTTCCTCTTGAAAGCTTCTTATTCTTTTTACCAATAGAATCAGAGAGGTATCTTAAGAAAGTATTATCTATTCCCAAATCTGTAAGAGTTAAGAAAATTGTTGCTATTGATAAGACTAATGAATATACTCCAAATAATTCTGGGAGAAGTACTCTTGCAATTATAATTGTGAAAATTAACCCTCCAAGTTTTGAAACTAATAAAGATAATAGATTATAAGCTGAACCTCTTATAGCTACTTTGGATAGGTTTTGATTTTTTGAGTTTCCTCTCATTATAGAATTAGATAACAATCATTTTTAAAACTGTTTAAGGAGACAAAAAATAAGATATTTTAGAAACCATATATCCTTTTAAATAACAATTTTTTAAGAATTTCATGGGATTTGAAAATGAAAATGATATTTTAAAAGAAGCTTTTTCAAAGATAAAAAATGATATAACTCTCTTAAGAGGAGAGGTGAATTCTTTAAAGGCGAGGGAGAAAAAAAGCATCTCTGGTAAAAAAAGAGCACTAATAACAGGTATAACTGGTCAAGACGGGTCTTATCTTGCAGAATTATTGATTAATAGAGGATATGAAGTTTATGGATTACACAGAAGAACAAGCATGGATGTTTTTGAGAGAATAGGAAATCTAAGAAAAGAAATAAATCTTGTTGAAGGGGATGTTACTGATTTTGGCTCAATAATAAGAATAATAAATGAAATACAACCTGATGAGATATACAACCTTGCAGCTCAGTCCTTTGTTCCTGATTCATGGACTCAACCAATATCTACAGTAAAGATAAATGCCCTTGGAGTAATAAATATACTTGAATCTATAAGAATTTTAAATCCTAGAACCAAATTCTATCAAGCTTCAACATCTGAAATGTTTGGTAAAGTTCAAGAGATTCCACAAACAGAAAAAACGCCTTTTCACCCAAGAAGCCCTTATGCTGCATCTAAAGCATTTGGTTATTTCATAACACAAAATTATAGAGAAAGTTATGGAATATTTGCATGTAACGGCATACTCTTTAATCATGAAAGTCCTAAAAGAGGAAAGCAATTTGTAACAAGAAAAATAACTCATTCTATTGCTAAGATAAAATTAGGATATCAAGAATTTTTTGAAATAGGAAATTTGGATGCTAAAAGAGATTGGGGATATGCAGGAGATTATGTTGAAGCAATGTGGTTAATGATGCAAAAAGACAAGCCAGATAACTATGTGATAGGCACTGGAGAAACACATTCTGTAAGGGAATTTATAGAAGAATCATTCAAAGTAGTAGGAATGTCAATAAAATGGGAAGGCAAAGGAGTGGAGGAGGTTGGGAAATGCAATGGGAAAGTTGTTGTAAAAGTAAGCCCAAAATTTTATAGACCTGCAGAAGTGGATTATCTTCTTGCTAATCCTTCCAAAGCAAAAAAAGAGCTAGGATGGAAACCAAAAACCCATTTTAAAGAACTTGTTAAAATGATGGTTGAAAGTGATTTTAATAATTTGTCTAAACATGGATTACAAGAATCTGATAGATCAAGACTAGATAAAAACGGGATCTGATTATAAAATGAAAATAGCAATTACTGGTGTTGCTGGAACTGGAAAAACAACTCTAGGTAAACTTATAGAGAAACACACTTCACTAAAATATATCCCAGATATTAATGATGTTACTTTAACTGAAATGGGATATCAAAGCGGAAGTGAATTATTTGAAAAAAGAGGGGAAGAAGGGATGATTGATTGGCATATGAGGACAATTAGGGATAAGATAAAATCAGATATTGAAAAAGAAAATTATGTTGTGGATAAGACTGTATTTGATTTTGGAGCAAGGTGGTTTGCAAGATTCTATAAAAGTTCGGAAAAAGAAAATCACGAATTAATTTTAAATTGTATGGAAAAAGGAAAGAATCTTTATGATAAAATAATATTCTTACCTCTTGATTTAAATAGAGATGTGGAAGATAATAATATGAGAACGACTGATCCTTACCAAAGAAAGAAATTTGATTTTATATTAAGAGGATTATATTCTTATTATAAACAAACTTTCGAAGAGTATAATTTTAACTTTTCAGATCCTCCAGAAAAAGTTATAAAAGAACTAGGATTGTTTAATTTATGGAAAGTATAAAAGCTATAATCTTTGACCTTGGAGGGGTTATCTTCTCTTCAGATGGAGGGTCATATGAAGGAAGAGAGAAAATAGCAAAGAAAATTGATCTAGATCTGGATAAATTCCATGAATTATGGTTCAAAAATAAGGAATATTTAGTCTCTGGTAAGATGTCTGAAGAGGAGTTCTTAGAAGAAATAATAAAATTATCCCAAAATAGGATTTCTATCACATATTTAAAGAAGTTATTTAGGGAAGGCAATGAAATTAATCAAGATATGCTTAATCTTATACAAAAGCTAAACAAAAAGTATATCTTAGGTATCTTAAATAACGAAGTTAAAGAATGGAATGAATACAGGATAAAGAAATTCAAATTAAAGGATTATTTTAAGATAATAATCTCTTCTTGTGATGTTGGGGCTGCAAAACCAGATTCAAAAATATATGAAATCCTACTAAAAAAGTTGAATATGAATTCAGATGAAGTCATTTTCATAGATAATAGAATAGAAAATCTCTATCCTGCAGAGAAGATTGGTATTAAAACGCATTTATTTAAGAACAAAGAAGATTTAGTTAGGTGGTTGAATAATCTAGGAATTGTCATATAAATAGATAATAATAGAAAGAGAGACATATTCTTCAAAGAGTATATTGAAATATCTACTATTTTTATAAACAGGAAAAAAATCAACAGATTCATGGAAACGGCTCAAATAAGATATTCTCCAGAATTGGTGATGAAAATAAGGCCAGAGGATATCAAGGATGAAAAGTATATAGCCGATGTTACTTCTATTCCACGCCCATGCCATGATCTATTTGCTTTAGTAGAATATGAAAATAAAAAAGGGATTTTATTAATAAAAAGAATGCAGGAACCTGCAAAAGGCCTAAGATGGTGCCTTGGAGGGGGCCAGAGGAGAGGATACCTTTTAAGAGAATCTTTAGCTAATCGAATAAAGAAAGAATGCAATCTTGATATTTATGATTTAACTTGTCTTAGTGGAGAACCGGAAGATCTTTTTTGGAGTGAAGATGCATTTGGACATGGAAAAGGGGTTCATGATAGTGCTACTCCTTTTTTTGCTATAGGAAAGGGAGAATTAAAATTAGATATAAACCATGAAGATCCCTTAATAGTAGATTGGGAATTATTCTCAAATATAAAAGACGGGCTTCATTGGTATATTCAAAAATACACAGAAAAAGCATTAAATATTGCATTTGGTGATTTACAATCAAGTAAAAAATAAAATAATAAAAATTAATTATTTGAAAAATCTTTATTCTCTGAAGTTGCTCCCGGTATTTTTATCCAATCCTTATTTTTCCTAACTCTCTCGTTTAATCTCCAGGCTTCTTCAAGCAAATAAGCATTATATCCGTTTTCTCTTGCTAAATAAGTTAAAGCACGTAAATCTTTTGGAAAGCATTTTCCACCAAAACCTAAATCTCCGTCGTTACCTGGAACATCTATATTTCTCCCTATTCTTTCGTCTAATAAAATTATATCTTTTATTTTATTATAATCTATTCCTGTCACCTGACAAATCTGATATATCTCATTAGCTGAGGCTATCTGCATAGTAAGTAGTACATTTGCGGTATATTTAACCATCTCTGCTTCTTTTACACTGCAATGAAAATATTTTGCATATGGAAAAATAGGTTTGTAAACCTCTTCTACCCTTAAATAATCCTTTAGATTATTTGCGCCAATAACAATCCTATTAGTATTCTTCATATCCTCTAAAGCGTGCTTTTGCCTCAGAAATTCTGGATTGAATGTAAAATTGAAAGGATAAACCTCAGAGAGTTTATCTGTTGTCCCTGATACTGCTGTTGAACGTACAACAACTGTAATTTCCTGAAGATTTCTTCCTTGATTTTTCGCTTCATCTGATAAAAGGTCTAAGGAATTATAAATTGCAGAATAATCCATTTCCCCACTAATTTTCATAGGAGTTGGGACACAAAGAAAAACTACTTCTGAATGTTTAGCTAATTCTTCTATCTTCTCTTTTGAACAATAGGGTTCTTTATATTTATCATAAGGAAAAATATCATGGAAAGAAGAAAATACCTCTGCGGTTGTTCCCCCTACAAAACCCATTCCAATTATCCCTATTTTCATACTCTTATTTAAAATGAATAATTTAAAAGAATTTGGGTATAAGAAAGATATTAATTATTCTCCATTCTCTTTAATACTTCACCAAAGGCAGGTCTTGTTACTAAAATACCTAAAGTTAATCCAATGATAGTTGTTGAGGCAAATCCTTTAAGTAATCCTCCACCAACAATATAAAGAGGGATCATTGCTGCAACTAAAGTTAAATAGGCTCCTACAATTATCTCAAATGCATTCTTTATTCTTGATTTGATACTAGAATCAGATGTTTTTCTCTTTGCTTCGTCCAACATAACAATCTGATCATTAACTCCTGTACCTATTGCTGCAAGAATACCTGCTATAGCAGACAAATCCAGATTTATATCTAAAAATGCTGCAACGCCAAGAGTTATTATTATTTCTGATAATCCCATACAAAGAACTGCGACAGATTGTTTGAATTTTCTATATTTACCAAAGACAACTACAGCAACACTAAAAAGAGCTACAAAACCTGCAATAAAAATTGCTTTAGTAAAATTGGTTCCTAGGTTAGGAGATATTACATCAAGTTTCATTATCTTTAATTGATAAGGAAAACTTCCTGTGATTAAAATAGTTTGAAGATTATGCATATTTTCTTCTGCTGCATCATATGCTTCCTCTTCTGTTGGACCGGAACCTGAACCAGATATTGCAATCTGAGTTGTAACCTGCCCTTTAAGGTCCTTACTTATCAAGAGGGTTTCTACAAGAGCGTCATCAAGATATAAATCTAAAGGTAATGAAAGATATTCTGGATTTGAAGAATTTATGCTTACATTATTAGTAACATCTGCGTGTCTTTTTGCTGCTTCTTCACTTAAATAAATTGTGAATATAAATTTACAATAAGAAGTTCCTGCACCATCCTGCTGACAAGATTCTATTCTTGCACAAGTAGCATCGTTTCTACAAACAGATGCAATGTCTCTTTCTCCTCCAATAAATACAGTATCGTTTCCTATCTTTGCCTCAAATTTACCTTGACTTTCTATCATAGATTTCAAATCTTTAGGAGTTGCTCCTGCAATTTCTATTCTAATATAATTATTGCCAGATAAATCTGAAAATGGAGAAATTTTTATATCCTTGAGACCGTAATAATTAATCCTGTTCTCTATTATCTCTGCTAAATCGTTTGCTTCTTGACTTGTAAGTTCTCTTCCTTCAGCACCGATTATTGCTCTTGCACCTCCAGATAAATCTAATCCTGTTTTTATATTTGTTTTAGGAATTTTAGAGATAGTTATTTCTGGTGCATCTTCCGAATAAAGAACAATATCTCCTTCTTTTGTAGTTATTACTGTTTTTACATCATCTTCAGAGGGAAATTTTCCCTGAATATAATTTGAGTAATCTACAATGTCTTCTATGACTTTTCCATCAATTGCAGTTATTATTTGACCTTGTCTTAATCCATAATCAAATGATGAGGAATTTTGTTCAACACTTGTGATTAAAACTCCTTTCTGAAAGAGAGTTATTCCATTGGAAGAGACAAATATAGAAACAATTGCTAATAAAAATACAAATATAAAAAGCCATATCTTAAAACCTAATTTGTTCATCTTCTTTTCTCCTTAGCCAGTATATACCATTTAAGTATTGAAACATTTGTTATCCAAGTATTAATTATATCAAAAAATAATCCTATTGAGATTATTAAGAAAATCTGTGTTAAAATTGCAGAAAAAGATTTGACAACAAACATCGCTGCAAGAACTGCAAACAAGGAAGTCAAGGTCATTGTAATTCCTGTCTTGAATGCACCCTTTATTTTTTGATTTAAAGTCCCATCATGTCTTTTTAATATTCTATTTGTCAGAAGAATATCTGTATCAACAGAATAACCTATAAGCATTAAAAAGGCTATAATCCCTCCTGTGGATACTTTTATTCCTAAAATATTTACAAGAGCTATTGTCATAATCATATCAATTAAAACACAAGAGACAACAGTAAGTGAAGGAACCAAATTCCTAAAGAGGATGAATACTACAATAGTCATAAGAAGGAATGCTAAAAGAAGTGCTAAGATTAATTGCCTATATAAGTCTTGAGTAAAAGAAGATTCAGAATATTCAAAACTACTGTTCTCTTCTGTAAGTTCATAACCAAGATAATCTTCTAAAAATGCTTTTGTTTCATCACTAGTTGCAGTTGTCTCTATAATTGTTGCTAACTGCTCTCCAGTTATCAAATCAGAAACTATTCTTATGTTAACTTCTCCAAATTCAGAGGACATTTCTTTTTCTAAAGAAGAGGTGTCTAATTTACCATTTATTGTTACAGAAGTTCCTCCTGTCAAAGAGATATCTTTCAAGATAAAATCTTTATGTTGAGAATAAAATATTCCTAAATAAACTAAAGAGAAAACAAGTAAAACCAGAGGGATTATTAATAATTTTTTATAATACCTATCATGCCAGTTCTTTCTTTCATGTGTCTCGTTATCTTGATGTTCTTCCATTTTATTATTTATTAAAATGCGCCGGCCGGGAATCGGACCCGGACCTACTGGTTGGAGGCCAGTGATTCTACCATTAAACCACCAGCGCATATCTTATTTTATATCTGGAAGGTGTTTTAAAGGTTTTTGTTTTTCCAATGAACCTTTCTATGGCAATTAGCACATAAAATCTGACATTTATCTATCTCTTTTTTAATATTCTCAATAGCATATCCCCAATGAGCCATCTGAGCAACTTGATTTTCTTTTTTACCCTTATGATGAAAATCTATTGTTGCTGGATGATTCTCTCCACATTTAGAACAAGATAAATTAGATTTATATTTCATAAACCATTCCTGAACCTTCTTTTTTCTTCTTTTAACAGAATTCCTTTGACCCAGACTATTTTCCTTATACCATTTTCTTCTATACTCTCTTCTAACTAAAACATCTTTGAAAGGCATAAGAAGAAATAGGGATTTAACCTTAAATATTGTTGTAATCCCTTAAAAATGAAGCGCGCCCGGAAGGATTTGAACCTTCGACTCCCTCCTTAGGACGGAGGTACTCTATCCAAGCTGAGTTACGGACGCATATTTATTAAAAAGAGGAGTTATTTAAAAAAACTACTATATAAGGCTCTTATTTAGAAGAATTAGATCCATTTATTGCCTTGAAATATTTGATTGTCCTGGACAGGCCTTCATCTAAATTAATCTTGGGTTCCCATTTTAATATTTTCTTTGCCATAGAAATATCTGGTTTTCTTTGAAGGGGGTCATCTTCCGGCAGTCTTTCATATATTATCTTAGAGTTTGAATGAGTCATCTTCAATACTTTTTCAGCAAGTTCTTTTATGGTAAACTCTCCAGGATTACCAATATTTATTGGTCCGGTAGTAATGTTTTGATTCATCATCCTATACATTCCTTCTACCAAGTCTTCAACATAACAAAAACTTCTTGTTTGATTCCCTTCTCCGTAAATTGTGATTGATTTTCCTGACAAAGCCTGAATGATAAAATTACTAATTACTCTTCCATCATTTTTATCCATATTTGTTCCATATGTATTAAAGATTCTTGCTATTCTTACTGGAATATTATATGTTCTATGATAATCCATAAGTAAAGTTTCTGCAACTCTTTTTCCCTCGTCATAACAGGCTCTTGGTCCTAAAGTATTGACATTCCCTCTATAAGATTCTTTCTGGGGGTGTTCAAATGGATCTCCATAAACCTCTGAGGTTGAAGCTTGAAAGACTCTAGCTCCATTTAATTTTGCAAATTCAAGAACATTAACCATCCCAACAGTATTTGCTTTTATTGTCTCTATAGGATCAAATTGATAATGAATAGGAGAAGCAGGACATGCAAGATTGTAAATCTGATCTACCCCCTCAGGAATCTTTTGATCAATTCTTACTTGAGTATCAGTTATATCATGAGGAACAATCCTAAATTTAGAATTATTCAGCAAACTGATTATATTTCTCTTTCTACCTGTAAAAAAATTATCCAAACAAATTACATAATGTCCCTTCTCTAAAAGAAATCTGCAAAGGTGGCTTCCTATAAATCCTGCTCCTCCTGTTACAAGTATTCTCATGGAATTAAAGAAGAATGCTCTCTTTTAAGGATTTATTCACTATTAAATATAGATATTTAGATACACAATACAAAAAGTGCGGGATACAGGATTCGAACCTGTGCAAGCACTAAGCTACGAGAGCCTTAATCTCGCCCGTTTGACCGCTCCGGCAACCCCGCAAAATCAAGCTAAAATTCAAGAAATTCTGTATATAAAAAGGTTTATAAATCAAGAGATTATTGAAATTTCGAGACGGCCATAATAGGTTGGTAACACCTGTTCCCTTTCCGAACACAGAAGTTAAGCAACCTATGTTGTTATCAGTACTGTCCGGAAAGATGGGAAAATAGCAAGCTGTCTTAAATTTTTTTAAAAGTTAAGTTAAAAATTTCCAAATTCAAAGGTAAGTTTTTTCTTAAATTTTTTTTCTGCTTGCAAATTTATTTAAAATCTTAACATATTCTTTATTTAATCCTCCAAGTCTAAAGATAATAATTTTATTGAAACCGGCATTTTTGATAAATTCTATATCTTTCTCTAAATCTTTAGGGGATAAAATATTTTCATTTCCAAGAATCCCTCTTGCAATAACTCCTAAAGAAACAGAATAATTAGATTTATCTTTTATTCCTATAATATATTTCTTTATCTTTCTATTATACGCTTTTGAAATCATGCTTGAATACCACATTATACTCTTTTCATAATCTATCTCGTAACTTAATCCAATTAATTTCATTAATCTAGAAGTAGATGCAAAGGGGTATTCTGCTGTGGTTATTCTGTCTTTATTTTTAAGGATAAAATTTCTAATAATTGTTTTGTTTCTTCTCGAAGAGAATATGTTCTTCAAGTACATTTTCCACCTTCTGATTAGAGGCAATTCAAGATCAATAAGCAAAGAGTTTTTTATTGTATCCAATTCTGAAGACAATTTTATTAAATCTTTTGTATTTGAGAAAGATGAGACCCAATAAGAATTTTTAACAATTGGCCAATAAGCTATTTTCAAGTCTTTTTTATAAGATTTAGCTATCTTTTCATAATTTTGGAATTCTTCAAGAGACTTTGCTGCAAGGAATATCTTAGAAGGAAAATTTATTAACTTCAATTTTTGAAGGTTTTTCCTGTTTGGAAATTCTTCATAAAATTCTATTTGCATAGATATTTTAAGAGAAATAATTAATTAAATCTTATGATTTCTTGAACTTAGCAACTAATTCAAGATGATCTTCTTGTCCTAAGAAAATTGCTCTGCAACAAAATCTATCAAGCCCTAGCTCGTCTAAGACTTTCTTTGAGCTTTCACCCTGAGCTACTCGTTTTTTGTATTCTTCCCATAAATGGCCTATTGGTTTCCCGCATGAGAAACATCTAACTGGTATTATCATATAAATAATGTTGAAAGGAGATTTTTAAAACTTACTATATCCCTAAATACACAAAAATTTAAAAACTAATTTTTGTTAGGAAATTCATTAAACCAAAAAAGAGTAAAAATGGCAAAAAAATGTATTTATTGCAAAGCGGATATTAATGATGACAGAGCACTAGATGTTTGTAATAGATGCGGAGTAGGCGTTTGGGGAGAGAAAATGTTTAATGCTATCTTAAGAAATATGGGTGAAGCAAATGATAAAGGAGACTTATGTAACTCTAATATCTCTTCAAGTGAACCACCTCCAAAATTAGGGAATTCTAGAATCAGCTTTATGTAAAGGATAGTTTTTTAAATGGAAATTTTATGGGTATAATATGACAAATAGAAAATCTATAAGGACAAGGGGAAAACTCCAATTTAGTAGATACTTCCAAGACCTAAAAAAAGGAGATTTTGTGACTGTTGTTGCAGAAGCATCCTTAAACCCGACTTTCCCAAAAAGACTTCAGGGAAGAACCGGGATAGTAGAAGGCAAGAGAGGAAGAAGCTATTGTGTAAAAATAAAAGATCAAACTAAAGAAAAAGAATTTATAATCTCTCCAATACACTTAAAAAAGATAAAGAATAAGAAATAAAATGATAAGAAATACAACTCCCTTAAGTATGGCAGAATCTTTGGAATATATAGAAAAAGACAAGAAATCTGAAAAACCTGCTGCAGATTTTATAAAGAAATTTGTCAAAATAAGCCCAAAAGAAGCTAAAGAACTTAGAAAAAAACTAGAAGAATTAAAGATATTAAAGATGAATGATATAACAATTACTAAATTGATAGATATTCTCCCTGAAAAAGCTGAGGAGGTTAATAAAATTTTTATTGATGTCAGCTTAGATGAGAATGAAACAAAAAATATACTCGATACAATTAAAGAATTTAAATAAAGAAAATGGAAAAAGAAGAAAATGCAATAGTCTTAGAATATCTTCCGAATGGTTATCCTTTAGAAAAGAAAATGATGCCTATAGCACAGGCTATAGGAGAGAAAACTTTAGTGCTTCTTGAACTTGTTCCTAGAAGAGGTGTTGATTTAAAGATTGGAGAGAAGGTTTATATCGGCGAAGGAAAAAGGGACAAGGTTTATTATATTCTTGGAAGATTACACAGAGAAAAGCTAACTGAGACTGCAAAACAGCAATTAGGAGAATTTATAAAGCAAATTGTTAAAGAAAGAGAGAAGGAATTTGTTGAATTTTTCAATAAGTCTGATGCAATCAACAAAAGGATACATCAGATAGAGATGCTTCCTGGATTAGGCAAGAAACATATGCAGGAAATACTCAAGCAAAGAAAGGAAATGGGATTCGAATCTTTCCAAGACATGAAGAAGAGAATACAGAACCTTCCTGATCCTGAAAAGGCTGTTGAAAAAAGAATATTCCAAGAATTAACAAATATAGAAAGATACAATCTTTTCACAAACAAGGCATAAGATGGCAGAGAACATTAAACCCCAACACGTAAAACCAGAATATGTAAAACCTCAAGAAAAACGAGAAGAAAGATTAGTTAGAATTTTATCTAAAGATATTGAAGGAAAAATGAAAGTATATCCTGGATTAACAAAAATAAAAGGAGTTTCTTGGGCATTTTCAAATGCAGTATGCAAAACACTGAAGATTGACAAGAATAAGACTATTGGTTCTCTTACTGAAGAAGAAATACAAAAGATTTCTAATTTTATTAAAAATCCAACAATTCCTGGATATATCATGAATAGAAGAAAAGATATTGAAACAGGTGAAGAAAAACATCTTACAGGAACTGACCTAGATTTAAGAAAAGACTTTGATATTAAGAAACTAAAGAAGATAAAGAGCTATAGAGGATTAAGACATACAGCAGGTCTTCCTACAAGAGGACAAAGAACTAAGGCTCATTTCAGACATAACAGAAAGAAAGGTTCAGGAATTAAGAAAAAATCTAAAGAAGCTTCACCATCAAAAAATATTTCAGCTGCAACAATGAAGGGAAAGTAAAATCAAATGAAAAGAAAACATAAAATATATTCAAGGCCTAAAAGACCTTTTGACAAAGCTAGGATAGAAGAAGAAGTGGGTATTGTAAAAGAATTTGGATTGAAAAACAAGAGGGAAATATGGAAGGCAGAAGCTAAAATAAAGATTATAAGAGAGAAAGCAAAGAGACTTATTTCTGCAAAGCCTGAAGAACAACAAATACTTTTCAACAAATTAAATAAAATGGGTCTAAAAGTAAATTCAATATCTAGTGTATTATCTTTAGATAAAAAAGATTATCTTAAAAGAAGACTTCAAACAATTGTTGTTGAAAAAAAACTTGCATCAACACCTAAACAATCTAGACAATTAATTACACATAAAAAAGTGCTTGTTAATGGAAGTGCAGTTGATAGCCCTTCATATATTGTGCCTGTTGAGCTTGAAGATAAAATAACTTTAAAAGATAAAAAAGTTTCGAAGAAGAAAATAGTAGAGGAGGACAAAGAATAAAATGCCAAAAGAAGAAGTTGAAGAAGATAATTCTCCTGAGGAGAATGAAAAAGAAACAGTAGAAGAAACAGTAGAAGAACCAGATTCAGAAGAAAAGCATGCAGTTAAGAAAAAAGAAAAGGATATTGAAGCTGTATTGAATATTTATACTTCATTTAATAATACTATTGCTCATGTAACTGATGCTTCTGGAAGAACTTTAGCTAAGGTCTCCGGAGGGATGGTTACTAAACATAGCAGACTTAAAGCAAATCCTACAATAGCTATGTTTATTGCAAAAAGAATATCTGAGAATATGAAAGATAAAGGAATAAGATCATTATATGTTAGAATAAGAGCAAAAACCGGGAGTACTGGTCCCGGGCCTGGAGCCAATGCAATAATAAAAAGTTTATCAAGAGAAGGATTTAAAATAATAAATATTCTTGATACTACAAGAGTTCCGCGTGGAGGACCAAAGAAGAAGGGAGGAAGAAGGGGTAGAAGAGTATAAGGTAGAAAATAAAAAACAAAATGGAAACAATAAACAAGACAGAAAACAAATACACATTCAAAGCAGATATTGAAGATAGTTTGGCTAATGCTATAAGAAGATATGTGGGTCAGATTCAGATTGCTGCAATCGATGAAGTTGAAATAGCAAAAAATGATTCTCCTTTATATGATGAAACTTTAGCTCACAGATTAGGGTTAGTACCTTTAAAACAGTCTAGCAAGAAAGAAGGAAAATTAAAATTAACCTCTCAAGATAAAGGGATAGTATATTCTGGTTCATTAAAAGGAGATTTTGAAGTAGTATATCCTAAGATACCTATAACTCTCTTAAGTGAAGGACAAGAGATAGAATTAACTGCAACTATAAAGATGGGAGTTGGGCAGGAACATGCTAAATTTTCTCCAGGGATGATGAATTATAGGGAAATATCAGAGATATATGCAGACAAAGAAGTTGCAGAAAAGTTAAAGAATGCTTATCCTAATGTTGAGATAAAGCAGAAAGGAGATAAGTACTTAATTATAGATGATAAAGAAAAGGAGATGGGAGATATTTGTGAGGGCCTTGCTGAAAAATACAACAGAAAAGTTGAAGTAAAAACAACCGGTGGGAGGATAATCACATTAGAATCATTTGGTCAAATAGATGCCAAGAGTATATTTACTAAGGCTATAGAAGCTCTTCAGAAAGATTTGGCAGAACTTGGAAAGAAGTTAAGCAAGTAAAGGCAGAAATTTTGCAAAAAAAATATTATTAAATTATATAAGAGGCATATAATATATGAAATTATTTTCATATATTATTACAAAAAAAAGGTAAATCTTAATAAGTAAGAGATACCTTTTTGAGTTTTAATTAAAATAAACAGGTTATTTTTTGATTATCTCAAAGTAAACATCCTTCAATAATTTCATCAGAACAGAAAGTGTCTATTATCGGTTCATAATAATGTTTAAATTTTAATAAAGTATCTCTCGCTTCATTCTTCGAATATGATTTGTTCTTTATAAAATCTAATACTATTTTATCCGGTTTACGATTCCAATCATCAGCAATTCCATCAAGTTTGCTTTTAAGAATTAACAAGGCCTGTTCAATTTCTTTAGAAGTAAATATTTCTTTTATATTCTCGTCTTTTGGTTTTTCTTCAATCTCTTTTACACAACCCTCCTTTATGAGCTCATCGTGGGTAAAAGAACTTCTACCTGTTCTTTTGCAAAGTTCATGAAATCTTTCCACGTCAATCTTTTGACATGCTTTATCAAGGTCTGTGCATTGCATCCTTAAAAGATCTTCTTCTTTTTGCCTTTTTAACCTTAATAATTTCCTCTCGTGCCTCTTTGCAGCCTCTTCTTTTAACAAAAAGCGAATTGCAAATACAGAAGGTATAATCAATATAAATAAGAGTGTCTGGGTAACAAAGAAACTATTTGCAGCCCAAGCTGGATAATTCCCTGAGTCTCTTCCAAAACTAAAAAGAAGAAGGATATTCCATCCGAGAAAAATGCTTTCAAAGATTAATATCCCAACAGACCACTTATGATTTTGACTCTTTTGTGTCATAATTTTGTCCTCCAAATGTTTAAATGGGTAAATAAAAATTAATTCAATGCTAAGAGATTTAATCTTTCAAGTAAAAGATTGTCCTCTCAATTGCTGTTTCCTTAAGTACAATAAGATAATCAAACTTATAACTGCTGAAGGAAAAGACAATCTAAACGCCCAAAGAAGAATATATGCCCACCAAACGAGGTTATAAGGATCTATCTTCTCTACAACCACCCAAAGAATACAGAAGGATAGAAAGCCTAAAATTGCCTCTATACCGAATGCATAGGCAACTACTTTTAGAAGATTCATGGTATTTTCCTTTTTCATAAATTTAATTTTTAAAAAGTTAATATTAATTGATTATATTTTGTCCTGCCTAAACTGCAGAGTATTATTTTCAAAAGAAAAAAGGGCAAGTCTAAAATTAAGAAATGCCCTTTTGATAGCGCTAATCAGATGTTTTTTACATCCCTAGCTTTGCGATACGCAATAGCAGAACTAAAAAGTAAAACGATACTTGCAGCGAAAATTATTACCGCTACTGTTCTTGCCCAAGGACCATAATCCCTGTTGCCTTCTACAAAAACAAGCCAAAATGGCAAATCTAAGAAAAGAAGAAAAACTCCTGAAAAAAGTGACCATTGATGTATTTTCAGAAAGTTTATAATTTTCTTATTTGCCTCGTGTCTTTTCATGATGTTGCCCTCCTTTCAATTAATTAAGATTAAATATAATAAAATTTAAAGATATTGAATTTATCTTAATACTCTGAACGTTCGTCTCTCAGCTGGATTTTGTTTTTTCCTTGCATTTTGTGACGATTAACCTTTGTATGCTTGCGGTAATAGTTTTCTCCCTTTACAATCTTTTCAGGGTTGAGAAACCGAAGTTGTCTTGGTTTTTCATTTTTTTGTTGTCTGGATTTTTCTTCTGATATTTCCATTATTAAATCTCCTATTAATTAAAAAATTTTATTTATTTGAAAAAGTAGATTCGATTTCTTCTTCAACAGAAGTTTCATCCTCAAGGCCGTTCATGTAATTTACTATGAAACTGGAAACAAACCAACCAAAACAAATGACTAGAAATAAAATCGGGATAATAATTTTATAAATAGTCTCTATCCAGTTTGGAAATTTTTCTGGAAACCAAAGTATTCCATAGAGCTCTAAAATGGAAAAGATTAATAGGATTAATAGAAAACCCAAAGAATCTTTCCATTTATTGGAAGGTTCATTAACCTCGTAATTGAGTTGTTTGTCTTTTTTCATTAGACAGAAATTAAATTGTTAAACAATAAGAAATAAAAAAACCTCCTGGGAACAAATGACATTCTAAGGAGGTTTTAAACATAACAACTGAAACAAGTCATCCATTACTTTACCAAATCAATTACACGCAGCTCGTCCAATAATGCTAAGACAAACACTGCTGTAATTAAAATCATTGGTCCCCAATCCAAGACAATTACCTTCCAAAAAGGTTCATTATCAGAATAGGCTTTAATTTTCTTTTTCATTTTTGTCCTCCAAAATTTTAATCAGTTAATAATTAAAATAATAAAAAGAAAACCCCTGAGGGAAAATTTCAATCAGGGGTTTAGAATCAGAACAAACTAGTTTATTTATTTGGCCAGTTCGCTCGTAAAGGCATCTCATTACCATTCTGGTCAAGAACCCAGAATTTTCCTTCGCTTGCTTCAACTAAAAGAGTTGGAGCTTGCTCAAAGGGTTTAGCCGGATTTGGAGATTCTTTAATTATCCAAATCTTGTCTCCCGGTTCTGTGCATGTAAAATAATTCTCCAAATCGACTATAGGAAGTTGGAAATCATCATATCTCCATACAACAGAAGGAAACATGTACTTTACAACATAAGGCTTCTCTGCCGGAGTAAGAAACTCTAATGGAAACAGAGAAACAGAGAACTCAGATTCTCCTGAGATAAACTTCTCTTTATCAACCTGAACGTTAACTGCTTTTCCAGGCTCAAGTTGAGGAAGCATTGATACAAATCCTTTAATAAGTTCCTGCTCAGTTTGCTTCGGCGGAGGAGGCGGTGGAGGAGGAGCTTCAACAATAACCTCTTCCTTTTTACAACCTGCTCCTAGAGCAAGAGCAAAAATAATGAACAAAAATACAATCTTTTTCATACGCGTAAAATTTTAGTTAAACAATAAATTTATTTTGCTATATAGTTGCAAACTGATGATATGTTGTTCTGTTAAAAACAGATTATTATTTTCAATAAAGAAACCCCAAGAGGTAAAATGAAGAAGAAAACCTAATGGGGTTTCGAAATCAAGGAATCAATTAAAAGACTCCCCTTAGTTTTGCAATAAGAAAAATCATAACTGCCATTACTACAAAAGCAGTTACAAGATATCCTGCAATAATTGCAATCATCTTCAGTGGTTCATTTTTGCTACGTACTACCCATTTAATAGAAAGTATTGTAAGTAGTATGAGGAGCAAAATCAGGACCAATATCAATATTAACATTATTGTATTCATAGCTTTAATATTTATTGTTGCATAAAAATACAATAAGCAGCTGCTGAAGCAGCACAGACACTTCCTACCACATCACAAAGGAAATAAAGAACATCATCATTATCCATTGAACTCCTCGTTGCCCTGTAACAGGCTAAAAAGTCTCTAATGCCTTTTGTTTGCTCATCCAGATAGTGAGCAGGAGTTGGGTTGTAATTCGAAGTAACGATTATATTGTTTTCTACTCTAAAAGTAGAATGTTCAAAGTAACCATAATTAACTCCAAGCATCCTAACATATCCTGTCAATGTTGGATTGTCAAAACGAGTCATATCAATGAAGTTCATAAGGTATGTCCCTCCATCTGGAAGTTCACCTTTAGGTAATTTAATTACCTGAATGTAAGCCTTAAGAGTATCTTCTCTCTTTATTGGTATCATTATGTTGTATGCTGAATCTATTGGAATTTCCAGCAATTCAACTGTCCCTACACCAATTTGGCCATAGTTTTCAAATAAACACTCATTATTCTTGAAATCTTGTGAATTCAAGAATTCGCGAACCAATTTAGGTTGCGGATCAACAGTTTCCTCAATCGTCTCGATCTTTTCACAATTAGTGAAGAAAGAGAAGAAAGAAATAACCAGCAAAACAAAAAACTTTTTCATTACTCTTAAGATTTAGTTAAACAATAAAAAACACTAACTAAAAGTTAGGAGTAGAGTTGTTTCAAATTTTACCTCCGTTTTTAATTTATAAATAATAATAGAGAATATATTGTTCTGCTTAAATGCAGAGTAGGATATTCAATAGAAAAAGAAGGCTCCTGCAAAGAAAGCTATTGGATAAAAGAACGCACAGGAACCTTCGAAAGCAACACCAATAAAGGTGCAGGAAGAATCAGAAACTTATTTCTTTATAGATTCAGAAAAAGCAGGGCATGATTGTTTATTGGTTTTTTGAATGATCTGTATAGAAATCCAGAACAGTTAACTAAAAGATAGATAATCCCTATACATATCCAGGATTTTGTCATGAATTCTTCCCTCATCATTCCTTCAACAAGATGATAATTGGGTAGAACATTGAAGAGAGAATTTAATCCGGCAAAGAACCACATGTCAATAAATGGAAATAGAATAGCATAAAAAAGTAGATAAAGCCAACCCATTCCTTCTCCATAAAGACCTGCGCTCATAAAAAACTGGAGCAAAACAAATGGGAAAATAAATACAGTTAATCCCACTACTGCCAGAGAATCGTAGATTGGATTTTCATAGATAAGATATAAACATCCAAAGATGATTCCTTCGATTATTCCTATTAAAGAAATAAGAGAAAGTGTGTGAGCAATCTTTTCCGTTCTCTTATGAGAAATTAATAAATCTTGTTCTTTCATTTTTTGGTCCTCCAAATTTATTTTTAAGTTTTGAAATTAATTTGTCAATAATAAAAAGGAAACCCCCGAGGTTTGAATAATTTTTATCAGGTTATACAACGAGGGTTTCCACATCCAGAAAAATCATACAAGAGCCTCATCTCATCAGCCTTGTCCTACTCAACGTTACAAATGGAGGACTAATGAACATTTCTATCGCGCAGGCAAATTACAACCTGATCTATAAACAAGTCCTCAGGCACACATTTTCCGGAAAGAGTGCCGTAGATTTTTATAGCTTTTATATCCTTGAATTGAATGTCTTCAAGATTCGCATAGTACTCAAACTGCGAATAAGTAGCATAGACATTTCTATCAAAAGTAGGATTGCCTTCCAGATTTACTGTTTTTATTGTTTCCTCTGAATTGTCAGCATAAACTGCTTTGACAGTTACGTCATAAGGTTTTTTACTTCCGTAATTGAATCTCAAACTAAGGAGATCCATATTCTGGCTGAATGGAGGAAGTGCGACTGAACCTGAAGATTTATCCAAGTAGAGTGCTCCTTCATTGAGAACAAAGTTATCCAAAATAAATCCGGTGCTGTTAAAGTAACTCGTTCCTGCTCCCTGAAAATTATATTCCAATGTAAGAGAAACAATGGAGGTTGCAGGATTGCCGTCTTTCCCATTTGTAATGGTGTATTCGGATATCTTGGTCTCCCTCATATACCAGATATAGGTAATCCCATAAGGGTAAACAATTGTCTGGAGTGTAGGAGTTAAACCATTGAGACCATTTTGGCCTTCTTCACCGTCTTCTCCATCCTGACCATTGATTCCATTAGAAGGAACACAAAAGTAAACTGTATCTCCCAAAGGTTTTCCATCAAGAGAGCTAGCGAAAAAGAGTTTAGATCCGCTAGTACAGGTTGCTGAAGGAAGAATACCATAATTCATAGTTGGAGTTTTTCCAGGTTCACCATTAATACCATCCCATAGAACATAAGAGATATTCTTCGGGGTATCTCCTGAATTATAAACACCATCACGGTTATCATCCCAATAAAGAGTAACTTTGATGCCATTTCTGCCTGTTGCATCTTTAACTGCTTCAATTTTCTCCACAGTATCTCTTCCATCCTTGCCGTCTTTGCCGTCATGTTCATCAATTATAAAATTGTCATCATATTCGCAAGAACTGACAAAGAATACTGCAAAGATAGCTACTAAAAACCTAACAAAATTTTTCATGATTTTGAATATTAAAATTATTAGAAATTGATTAAATTAAAATGAATACTTAAGAGAAATTCTTTGCGGGGTAATGTCTAGTTCTGCTGGCTTTAATAAAATAATCCCATGAATAATCTCTAAACCTCCAAGAGCACCTAAACCTATACCAACTGCCCTTACTGTCTTTAAGGTATTCAAATGCTGTTTTGAGAGCATGTTTCGGTCGTAGTATTTATTAGCTGGATCGAATGGTTGTAAACCATTGTACTCAACAAAAGTAGGTATCTCAGAAAACCAGGTTGAAGCATAAGTTATTGTCCCTGCAAGTGCAGCAGTTGTCCCAATTATAAGATGGGTTTTTGCCTTTCGTGTGTAGTCCGTCAAATGCAAATCTGGAATTACATCATAATTAAACTCAGATTTGTTTCCATCCTTAGTAAAACACGATGGGAGAACAGATGAATTCTTATAAAGCAATGAAGTGCTTTTTGGGGTAATGCTCTGAACTTCAATCTTTAATGTATCGGGATTGCAAGGAGAAAGTTGCAGACATGTGTCCCTCTTAACAATCTCTTCTTTAGGAGCAACATTCACATTAATATTAGTAACCTCCTTTACCTTAGTTGTAACAGGTAAATTTTTCTTAGGAGGTTTTGGAACTTTTTTAACCGGCTTTTCTGGGCAATCGTTCCAGATAATCAAGGATGTCTGCCTTTGCTGACCTATCATCAGAGTATCCATCAAAACTAATGTACCCTTCCGATGATTTAAGGTGTCATAAACAATTCCTGCATCCCTAAGAGTAAGGATTGTTTCCTGCTGAGAATTACTTTTTTCATTGCAATCGCAGCAACGATTCACTTTCTTGAGGATAAGAATAGCGATGATTAATATGGCTACAATAACCATCGTATTGAATAACCTCCAATAATCAAACTTTTTCATTTTTCAAAAATTAAATTAGACAATAGAACATATCTCACTATAAATACCAAGATAAAACGTTATTAATAATAAGAAATTATAAGCTTGGGTCTTTTAGTTGGATCTGGGTGATCTCCACTACAGATTTCTCCATAGATAGTGTTTTCACCAGCTGAAATCATAAAACCAAAGTTATCATTGCGTAAGCTAACCCAATCTTGAACAGTATATGTGACATCAATTGAATACCACGACCTTATACTCTTCTTAGTAAAATCAACTGAAGTTATAAGTTCGGTCTCAGGATGTGCTGACCAGGAGAGAGTTTCTTCATCCCAATAGGTATTTACTTCAGAAATATTAAATGTAGGGATCTCATCTTTAACATTTATTGAAGCAGACCCGTAAATTTCAAGCTTAGCCGAGGAAATTATTGATGTTGTTGGAATTCTCGCAACTGAAATCTGTAAAAACATTTTTTCTACTTGTTTAACACAATTATTCTTAGAATCATGTATTACACTTATTAAAGAATCATTAGGAGAACGATCATAGAATTCAATACAGTCATCAAAACTCCCCATACTTATCCAAGCATCTCTTCCTTCTGGGCCAGGTTGTATAATAATTTCCTTCAAAGGAACATTGGAATTAATCATCTCTTGCATTCTACGCAAGTCTGCTGCTCGATATTCCAACTCAGCAACATAATCTGCATAGTTTTGTAGTTCCTTGCTTGCTAAAGAAATAAGGCAGGAGGAGACATCTACATTGGTCATGCAAGTATAAACTTTAGAACTTAATTTATAATCCTCTATAAATCTTGTAAAACCATTTTCAACACCTGCATCATCATAGAACTCTGCGGCCATCTTTACAAGATAATTTCCACATGTCCAAAGAGCAAGAGGGATAGCAAAACCTCCTGTTACAAAAGCTGAAGCACCCATAGCCACACATGGAATCGCTCCTAATACTCTTCCAGTCCATCGAACTAATTCTGCTTTGTACATACCTGATTTTGGAGAAGTAGGCCATATAAAATCCGTTTGTATTTCCCTTACTACCTGGATTTCACCTGATGGAGAGAGTATTCCAAAATCCACTTTATTCCCGTTAAAATTATCAAACATGAAAATAAAACCCTCTGTTATCACTTTATCTGGCAGCCCTTTATTATCGAAAACTATTGAATAATCCTTATTATCCTTAAAAGAATGATAAAAGACTAATTTTGGCAGAGAATTTTCTTCATTTATAAAGAAGTATTCGTCCTTACCTACAATCCAATAATCCCAACCAGATTCTTGACTTACATCAACAACAACCAAATCTGGAGCGTCTCCTTTTTTGTAAGGAATTGTTATTAAAATAGGAATAATTACGTCAGATACAACATTCCTAGAAGATTCATAAACAAGCTTTGTACCAAGCCATACTTCAAGTTTTTGATTTCCTTCAGGAATTCCTGTGATTAAAAAATAACCTAAGGAATTTGTAGTTGATGTCTTTCCTCCAATATTCACAGTATATCCCTCAAGAGGATTGGATTTTGACTTAAAACATAAATTGCCATCTATTCCTCCAAAACCACTAGGAGTAGGGGGAATTTCTTCTTTTTCAGAAGGAGGCTCACAGGATACAATCAAAAGTATCCACGCGAATAATAAAATATAATTTTTCATGATTTCTCAAATTAAAATTTAACAACTCAATTTTCAACTCTTCTTTTCCTGGAGAACTTTGGAAGCATTCTCTTGTTCTGTTTCATCATCCTGTGATCATGCTGAATCCCAAGATAGGTTATCAAGTTTCCCTGTTCGTTAAAGATGTCTTCATTACATGTCAGGTGAAGATTTACCGGGGAAGAAAAATTATTTTTTGCCATTGTTTTAAAAATTAAAGATTAATAAAAATTATTAATAAATTAAATTCCTCAAGTGTATGGAATATTGAACAACCATCTTTTCCAAAACAACCCCAAAATTATTAGGGTCTGTATGAAAAGAAGCCATTATCTCTCTGGTTACTCCGGTGTCACTCAGCTGAATCTGATGGAGGGAAATTCTTTTTGAAGTTCTCTTATCGAAAAACCTCATTTTTCTTCTTTGTTCTTTTTCAAGTTTTCTCATTGAACAGTTTATTAAAAATTTACCACAAAGTTATTTTTACAGAAGCTTTATCATGTGCCTCATGAAAAAAATCACTAGAAATCGAATGAGAACATAAATGCTCTCCAGAAAGCTCAAACCTCCCAAGCTTATATTTAATCCCTATCCAATATTCAACCTGGACTGGATTATAGACATATATCTTTTCGGATGTAAAATAAGTCTTAATATCTGTGTAGATGAAAAGACCCTTGTAGTTTGCATTCAGATCAATTTTTGCAAACTCCTTATGAGTCAACCAAGAAGTTCCATAGGAAGTACCCGTATTGTCAGTAAACCTGATTATTCTGTCTTCATATCCCAGTTCAAGTGTTCCCCCTGTTTTTATCTTATTTTCAGAAGAGGGGGAATATTGAGATGATACTTGAATTGAGATTAAGGAGAATAAAAGCGGAAGAATTAGAAGAGATTTCATTTTTTTAATTTAAAAGTTAAAAGTATTCTCTGGGTCTTTTAGATATCCGTCTATTTCTCCCATAGATTTTTTATAAGAAAAATAAACCAGTACAAAGAACCCTATTACTGAAAGAACAAGTATCCCCCAGGGATTTGGATTGTGTATTAACCAGATAATACCTTTTCCAAGTAATATCCCTCCCCAGATTATTGCAACTAGTACTGCAATTAATCCTACAAAACAAAGTCCGGCAAACCCTCCAATGTAATATGAAATTATATCGAATCCAAGAGTCGCTCCTCCTCCAAGTCTTTTATAGAACTCTTCTCTCTCATTTACCTTTTTCTCCACTCCAAAAACATTTAGCATAAGTCCTAAGGTATTTGCAATCATATATTCATAAATAAAAAGAAGGACAAAATATGCCAAAGGGTAAAAGATTCCAAAGAAAAGTAAAACCAGTGGAATTAGGAAATTAACATAGGAATTATCAATGTCAAAGACGATGAATGAAGAAAGAAAATATATCCCTGCTAAGAAGCCAATACCTGCGAACACTAAGAATCTTATAGAAAATTCTAATCCACGAAACTTGAAAACCCATGTCCCCTTAACGTTTTTATAGATTTTCTTATTGGGAACATTTGGTTCTTTTTTCTTCAAAGGAAGAAAAATCATTCCAAAAAGGAAAAGTGTAGCAATTACTGCCAGAACATAATTGTAGATGTTCATAAAGTTCTTAATTGCAACTATCTGCTTTACAGGAAAGATAAGAATAATTACTTCTAAAATTATCCCTGAGATAAGCACATAAAGAAAAACTTCTCTAATGTCAATTAAGGTGTTCAAAACTTTTGTCTTCATTTTTTTAAAATTTAAAAAAGTTAATATTCTGTGAATTATTTTTTATTATAAAAT
>CAYZYU010000001.1:88663-126730 GCA_964482915.1 Candidatus Woesearchaeota archaeon | reverse complement strand
CCATAGCTTTTTTCTTTTCATTAAGAGGTATTTTTGTATCAATCTCAATAGGGTGATATTTATCTGCAAGGGATTTTGCCTTTTTTGAGTATTCTTCTGAAAGATAGTTTTCATTTCTTAAAACAGAAATAATAGACGGTAATGCTACTCCATTCACAAAAGCTTTTGTTAAAGTTCTATCAAAATCCGCTACAACATGAAAGTTATTTATTCCTCCAGAAATGACTTTTGATTTTAATTCTTCAAAATGCTTTTTGTTTGAGATAATTACATTTTTCATATCCAAAAAGAAGTATGCTTCTATAAAACCTTTTCCATATATTCACCTTTTCCATTATTCAAATTATAACCTAATTTTCTGTAATATTCTCTAACTCCTACTCCAGAAATAACTTTAATCTCTTTACATTTTTCCTTTTTAGCAATTTTCTCAGCCTCTTCCATCAACCATTTTCCAAGTCCGGTGTGCTGTCCACCAGATTCTTTTCCAGTTTCCCCTAACTTCAAACTTTGTCCATAAACATGCAATTCTCTTATCATTGCATTTTTATTAGTTATTCTTAATCTTAACAATCCAAACAAAATATCCTCTTTGTTAACAATCTCCAAAAAATATTCTTTTCCGCCATCAGCTTTATATTCTGTTGTCTTCAATTTCAAATCCAATTTTATATCTTTTTTATTAAAACCAACCTCTCTATATCTAATCTCTTTCAATTTAACATTTTTCTCTCTTAATTCATCCTCAACATCCTTCCTTACACCAATATGTTTTGTTCCTGCAATCAAATATTCCAAAGGTATTTCCCTCATAATTCTCATTACTCTGCAATATCTTGGAATTATTTTTAACATACTAATCAAAAGCTTCTGGATTTCTTCAGGAGTATAAGGTTTGTACTTTCCAGTCCAATATAATTTTTCTAATTCTGAATTAGGTAAAACTTGACATGGATATATTTTAATCTGGTCAGGTTTGAATCTTTCATTAGAAAAAATCAATTTGAACAATTTCAAATCCTTCTGCGGATTACTTCCAGGTAATCCGGGCATTAAATGATATCCTATTTTAAAACCAGCATCCCTTAAACATTTTGTAGCAAGAGCAACATCTTTAACAGTATGTCCTCTTTTAACAAACTTATACACTTTATCATCAATAAGCTGAACCCCTAGTTCAACACGAGTACATCCAAATTCTCTCATTCTATCAATAAACTCACAACATACATCCGGACGTGTTTCAATACAAAGAGCAACACATCTGTGTTTTGCATTCTCATTCCTTCTCTTAGCCTCTTCTAAACTCTTAGAAATTCTTCCATTTAATCCATCATAAAGTCCTTTAATAAATTCATATTGGAATTTTTCTGGATATTCCAAAAAAGTACCTCCCATAATTATCAACTCAATTTTTTCAGTGGGGTGATTCATAACTTCAAAAGCCTGTAAACGCGAAACTACCTGCCTGTATGCATCGTAATCAAGGGATTTAGCTCTCAAAACAACAGGGCTTTTTGGAGTATAACTCTGAGGAACTCCCATCGTAGGGCAATAAATGCAGTTGCCATGTTTGCATTTTCTAGGCGGCAGCATAACTGCTACAGGGGTTATTCCTGAAAGGGTTTTTGTTGGCTTTCTTATTTCATTTTTCTCTGGATTAATCATATATTCTCCACACTCAAAATCCTTATAAAATCTTTCTAAATTAAAAGAATAATGAAAATAGGGATAATAGGGGGTTCTGGACTTGAAAATCCAGAAATTCTTACTGATTTCAAGACAAAAGAAGTAGAAACTCCTTTTGGAAAGCCTTCTTCTCCAATAACTTACGGAAAAATAAATAATATAGATGTTTTCATAATCTCAAGGCATGGATTAAAACATGAGATTCCTCCAACAGAAGTAAATAATCGTGCAAATATCTTTGCATTAAAAAACGAAGGATGTAAATATATTATTTCAACAACTGCGGTGAATTCACTCAGACAAGAAATAAAAAGAGGAGATTTTGTTATCTTGGATCAATTTATTGATTTTACAAAACACAGAAAACTAACTTTTTTTGATAAATTTGAATTTGGGCCAATGCATACTAAAATGCCAAATCCATTTTCAGAGGAATTAATAAAAAAATTGACTGAAAGTTGTGAAAATTTGAAATATTCATATTATAAGAAAGGGACAGCAATAACAGTAGAAGGACCAAGATTTCCTACAAAAGCAGAAAGTAATCTTTTTAGACAGTGGGGAGCAAATTTAGTAAGCATGTCTATTTCACCAGAAGCCATTCTTGCAAATGAAGCTGAAGTCCCTTATGCTACAATAGCAATGGTAAGAGATTATGATTCTTGGAAAGATGATGAAGAACAACTAGATTGGTTAAACCTAAAAAAAATTATGAATGAAAATACAGAAAAAGTTAAACAAATAATTTTGGACACAATAAATTCTTTTTCAAGAGAACAAGAAATAAACAAATTAAAAGAAAAAGTTAGAACAATTCCAAACTTTCCAACAGAAGGCACTACCTTTAGAGATATAAGCACATTACTACAAGACAAAGAAAGTCTACACAAACTAACAGAGCTTCTTTATGAAAGATATAAAGAAACCCCAATAGACATAGTGGCCGGAATAGAATCTAGAGGATTTATAATTGCAGGACTTTTAGCTGAAAAATTAAACGCAGGATTAGTATTAATAAGAAAGCCGGGAAAAGCTCCTTATGAGACAATAAAACAAAATTACTCTTTAGAGTATGGAGATGATGAATTAGAAATTCCAAAAGATGCTATAAATCCTGGACAAAAAGTTCTAATAGTTGATGATATAATTGCAACTGGGGAAACTGCGCAGGCTGTCGCAGATTTAATAGAGAAAATAAAAGGGATTGTTGCAGGTTGTGCATTTGTTATAGAATTATCTGAACAAAAAGGGAAAGAGAGATTATCAAAATATCCTTTCTTTAGTCTTATTAAATTTGAAGGAGAATAAAATTTAATCTCCATTTTAAAAAATTAAATGAAATTAAGTCTAGTTATCCCAACTTATAATGAGAAAGAGAACATTCAAAGACTTATTGAAAGAATACAAAGAGAGTTTCAAGAAAATAAGATAAATGGAGAAATAATAATTGTAGATGATAATTCCCCTGATGGAACAGGAGAGATATTAGAACAACTAAAAAGAAAACAAAAGAATATTCAGATAATTCATAGAAAAGGAAAATTAGGACTTTCTTCAGCTGTTTTAGAAGGATGGAATATTGCAGAAGGAGACATCTTGGGAGTGATGGATGCAGATTTAAGTCATCCACCAGAAAAAATAAAAGAACTTTTGTGGGGTATTGAGAAAGGAGGAGCAGATTTTACAATAGGAAGCAGATATATTCCAGGAGGGGAAATAAAAGGTTGGAATTTAAAAAGAAAAGTAATGTCAAAAACAGCCACACTTTTAGCTAGAATATACACAAAAGTGAAAGACCCTATGACCGGATTTTTCTTAATAAAAAAAGAGTGTGTAAAAGGAGTAGGATTAAATCCAAAGGGGTTCAAAATTCTCTTAGAAGTAATAATAAAAGGAAGGTATAAGAGAGTTAAAGAGATACCAATTACATTTATTAATAGAACTAAAGGTAAAAGTAAAGCCGGGACAAAAGAGATTATATATTATATTCAAAATCTTTTAGAATATATGAAATATAAGAATAATCTAATTAAAGAGTTTTTTAAATTCGCGTTTGTGGGTGCTATAGGTACATTAATTAATTTAGTTATATTATATTTGCTTACTGAGAAAGTAGGAATATATTATATTGTTTCTGCTATATTTTCATTTATTGTTTCTATGACAAGTAATTTTATTCTAAATAAAATCTGGACATTTAAAGAAAATCTAAAATCAAACATAACACAAAAATATCTAAAATTTGCGTCTGTTAGTATAACTGCCTTGCTGGTAAATTTACTTTTCTTGTATATTTTTACAGAAATATATGGGATATATTATTTGATTTCACAAATATTAGCTATAGGAATAGCTCTGATAATAAATTTCTTAGGCAATAAAATATGGACTTTTGGAAAATAATTTCAAAAAATAAGTGGATAATTGCTATTTTTATAATCGCTTTCATAATAAGATTGATTTTTATATTTTCTATGCCAACAAAATTATGGGATGAAACAATTTACCTAAATCTTGGTTATGATTTAAGCAAAAATCCTTTGGATTATTCTTTTTCAAATGGTTGGGGAGACTTTATGCCTTCTGGAGGAGATGAAAATTACAGCTATCCAAAAGCTGGATTCAGGGCCCCAATTTTGCCTTATCTTCTTTCCCTATTTTATTTTTTTAGATTGAATTTTTTAATCCCAATTATAATACCGTTAATTGGAGCATTAAGCGTAGTATTAATTTATATTTTAGGAAAAGAGGTTTTCAACAAAAGAATTGGCATAATCTCTGCATTATTTTTCACATTTATCCCACTGCATGTATTTTATAGTACAAGAATTTTAACCGAAGTTCTTTTTACATTTTTTATTCTTCTAACTTTTATATATTTTTGGAGAGGATATGAAAAAGGAGACAAAAAAAGCAAAATATTATTTGGAGTATTTTTAGGTTTATCTCTTCTATCAAGATATACTGCATTATGGATAATTCCTATCTTCTTAATTTATTTTTTAATAAGAGATAAATCTCTTAAGTTCCTAAAAGATAAATATCTCTGGTACTCGATTCTAGCTTTCTTTTTAATATTACTTCCTTGGTTAATTTATGGAATTTTTGAATACACCAATCCAATTGGAGCATTTATACATGGGTTCAAAGCAGCAGCATATTGGGGTGGACAACAAAACTGGAGTTTTTTCTTTACTAATTGGTTAAAGATGTTTTCAGTAATAGGAATTATTTTTATATTTGTATTAGTATATATTCTATATAAAAAAGAATTTTTAAAAAAAGAGATTTACCTCTTTTTAACTTGGTTTATTCTTTTCTTGGGAATTTCAATTTGCATGCCTCACAAAGAAGATAGATTCATAATACCTCTAATCCCTCCTCTTGTAATTTTATCTTCTTATTTTATAGATAAGATAAAGAAATACAAAGAGATAATCATTGCTATATTAGTTATCTTATTAATATTTTCTTTAGAAATTAATTTTTATAATACTCATAGAACTTACAATAATATTAATGTAAGATGTCTTGAAGAGGTAGGAGAAAAACTTAAAGAAATTCAAGGTGAATTTATTATAGTAAGTGAAAACCCTCCATTATTTAGATATTATACAAAACAGGAAAATGCATATTATCCAGATAAATTAAATGAAGAAACAATAAGAAATTTCGAAGATTCAAAAGACAAACCAATATATTTTGTATTTGTAAGATTTAATTCTGGATTTGAGACAGGAAAATGGAAGAATCTTAAAGAAATAATGCAAGAAAATTATACTTTATTATTTGAATGTGCTAAAGATAAAGAAGTGAATTGGATTTATTCTAATGTCCACTAAAATAGTTTAGTGATTATGGACTGAAGATAAAATAACTGGCAAAACATAATTTAAAATTATTAATATTGCTCCTAAAACAGGTAAAAGAGGTTTATTTCTTTTCATTATGCCTTCTATGAAGAAAGGGAAAAAGACCAAAATAGTTAGAATATATTTTATATCAAAGGAAAAATAAAAACCCCAGTCTATTTTTGCCCAAAGCATCCCTAAACCAAACCCAACAGCATAAAGAATATTTGCAAACCAGAGAAACTTATAATTTATTTTTTCTGAAAAAGATTTAATTGTTATAAAAAGATAAATTATATATGAGATTAAAAGCATTGAAATATGGATTATTCCCAAAGCAATCATTGTTCTTCTCCACTTACTAAGGGAGTTTGGATTTTATCTCTTTTAAAATATTTAAATAAAAATATTAAAAACGAAATTACATTTGCTAAAGTTAACAAACTAAAAAGGATAATTGCAATAAGAGTAAGAGGATTGCTCAAATTAGATAAATTCAAATCAGTTCCTATAAAAAAGCTATGAATTATAACAAGTATATATATTGCATAAGAAAGGATATGAATTCTTTTCCAATTATTATATTTTAGGAAACTTATAATCTTTGGAGAAAGAGAAGTTATAACAACAATCAGCATTAAATAAAGAGATATAACTCCTAAAGAGACCATAATTCTTGAAGTAGAAGAAAAATTAAACCAAAATATATCTGTTAAATCAAAATTCCACCTATAATTATCAAGCAAGTTATTAATTACATGTAAAAGAGCGAACAATATAGCAAAAATAGATATATCATGATGATACTTGAAAATAGAAGGAAAGAAGTTATATTTTGCTTTTTTAGATAAAGAAATAAATACAGATAAAGATAAGAACAAAAAAGCAAGTATCCCCATTAAACGTACAAGATACCAGGGGGCTTTTGAAGGAGAAACTACATTAACATTAATATCTGTCTGGGTATTCTCTCCAATTGTTGTTGTTTGGGTTATATTTTTATCTCCAGTATTTGTTGAAGAAGAATGATTAGTCAAACTTCCTCCTCCAACAACAAAATCATTAATGTCAAAATTATCCACAAAAGTAGCTTCATATCCTCTGTGAGAAGGATTGTCTCCATCAAGAATAAGTGTTGTTTTAACCTGTAAACTGGGATTTTCACTAGTGGGGGTTATCTTTATTGTTTTAGAAGAACCCATAGAAAATGAGCTTTCAGTTAAGGTAAATCCAACAGGTGTAATCCCCACATTAAGTTGATGAGGATTAGTATTAACTTCATTACCACTAAGAGAAAAAGAAATTATCAGGTCATAACTCTTACCAATCTCTAAATTATTTGGATACTCAAAATTATAATTATAATTAAGATAATGTTTCCGGTTACATATATTTCCAGATGCCTGAGTATTTGAATCTGGAAGTGCAGAAACTGTGATAATTATTAATATAAAAGAAAAAAATAATAAGATAAGTAACTTCTTTGCATTCATTATTATCCTTAATAAATATTAATTTAATAAGCTTTCCAATACCTCAAAATCTTTATAACTATTAATAATTCAATTAATTTATGGAAAATCAACAACAAGTCTGGAATAACATAGCAAAAGAATGGCATGAATTCAAAGAAGTACCTTCTGAGTTTAGCAAGCAATTTTTAAGTTCATGTACAGGCAATGTTCTTGATTTAGGTAGTGGTAGTGGAAGGCATCTAACCAAAATAAATGGCGGAAAGATGTACTTAATTGATTTTTCAGAAGAAATGATAAAATTAGCTAAAAAGAAAGCATCAAAAATGAAAATACCTACAGAATTTGCTGTTGCAGATATCTCCAAAAATCTACCTTTCAAAGATAATTTCTTTGATTATGCACTCTCAATATCTGCACTCCATTGCCTTTCTCCAGAATCACACAAAAAGGCAATTGAAGAATTATATAGAGTTATGAAACCTAAATCAAAATCATTAATTGGAGTATGGAATTTCAAATCCAAAAGATTCAATCAGAAAAAAGGGAAGGAGAAACTAATAAAATGGACAGATAAAGGAGAAAGATATTATTATCTTTTTGAAGAAGATGAAATACATAAACTTTTCAAATCTGCTGGATTTAAAATACTCTCAGCACACAACAGCGAAATGATGATTAATTTTATTGTTGAAAAATAATTACTTCTTCACAATCTTCATCATTTCAAAGAAACTCTTCTTGTCAAATTCTACAATTCTCTTTTCATCAAGGTCTATCTTTACTTTAAGAAGAGCCAATCCAGAAATAAAGATTGTTCCAAGAAGATAGTTTTTCTTATCTTTAGCCTGTAAACTGAAAAGTGACTTCTCTATTTTATTGGTTATCTTTTTTTCAAACATCTCTCCTTCAATTAGTTTTTCTATGTATTCAAATTCAAAATCAATATTATCGGGTATTTTTTCTGGTTTGAAGTTCTCACCAAAATCTTCAACAGGGACTAATTCAACTCCATCATTAAGCTTAAAGCTGAACATTTTATTCAAAGAGGGCACAAAGTAATCAATATTCTGTTTATTATCATTTCCTTTTTTATCAACTGAAAAAAAACCAGAGCAAAGAAAAGCCTCTTTGTTCTCACTAATAAATTTCTTGAAATCTTTAGATTTCATCATTTTCTCAAAATAAAACTGGAAATTCATAATTTTTTCAGTATATTTCAATTTATAAGGTTTTAGAATATAAATCGTTTTAAAGGAAAACCTACTTAAAAACCTATGAAAGTACACCATGTGCCTCCAGAAATACAGGGAATTAAGGTAGGAGGAAAGATACTTGATATTGAAAAAGGTAAATGGTTTACTGTGGGTAGAAGATATAAAAGTAGAGAGCAAGGAGAATTAAAAGAAGTAAAACCCAGGATTATCAAGATTGAGAATGGAGAGTATAATTCTTTCAGTCCAACATCAAGAAATGCTTATGTTAATCTATTATATTTAAATCTAGAATCAGCAAAAGGGCTTTACAAAGATCCAGAAAATAACCTGCCTTATGAAATAATGAGTCAGTATGGAGAATTAGTATATAGACAGAGTGTAAAAGAGACAAAAAAAGAGATTTTTAACAGATTAGAAAAACTAGCAGTTGAAGAAGGTTTAAGAAAATAAATATTAGATTCTCTTTTCAATTTTTGTCTTCAAATCAAATATAAATTCATCTGTATCTAAAGTTTCAACAACTTTATCTCCTCCCTTTCTCACAGCAACAACTCCTTCTTTCTCTTCCTTATCTCCTATAACAATTATATAAGGAATTTTCAACTCTTCAGCTTCTTTCACTTTTGCCTGAACTGTTTTCTGGTCAAAATCCCAGTCAATTCTTAAATTTGGAATTAATTCTTTCATTCTTGAAATTATCTTTTCAGCGTATGAAACATTTCTATCTGTAAAACTCAACACTCTAACTTGCATAGGGGAAAGCCATGTTGGAAGTCTCCCATTCTTGTCTTCAAGTAAAATTCCTAAAAATCTTTCTAATGAACCTAAAATTGTTCTATGCAACATTATAGGTCTTTTCTTAGAATTATCTTTATCAGTATATTCCAAATCAAACCTTTCAGGCATTGCCATATCCAATTGTATAGTCCCTGTCTGCCAGGTTCTTCCTAAAGAGTCTTTAACATGATAATCTATCTTAGGTCCATAAAATGCTCCATCTCCCTCATTTATTTTATATTTTAATTTTAATTTTTTCAATACTTTCTCTAATACTTTTTCTGCTTTATCCCAAATCTCATCGCTCCCTATCCTTTTTTCAGGTCTTGTAGATAATTCAACATGATCTATGTTAATACCCAATTTTTCATATATTCTTTTTACAAGTTCTATTATATTGACAATCTCGTCTTCTAATTGTTCTTCAGTGCAATAAATATGGGCATCATCTTGAGTAAATTGTATTACTCTAAATAATCCTCCTAAAACCCCTGATAGTTCCTGCCTATGAACTATTCCAAGTTCTCCTACTCTTAATGGCAAATCCTTATAAGATTTCGGAGAGTTTTTAAAAACAAGCATTCCTCCAGGACAATTCATTGGTTTAACTGCAAAACCTCTTTTTTCATATTCTGTAAGGAAAATATTCTCTTTATATTTCTCCCAATGACCTGAAATCTGCCAAAGTTTCTTATCTAATATTTGAGGAGTTAAAATTTCTTTATATCCTGCTTTTCTATGTTCTTCTCTCCAAAAATTAATTAATTCATTTCTTATAATTAACCCATTATTATGCCAAAATACCATCCCGGGTGCAACTTCAGAAAAAGAAAACAAATCCATTTGCTTTCCCAATATTCTATGATCATTATCTTTAAGTTTTGAACTGTCTAATTTTGACTTAGAAATTTCTCTAAGTAATTGTTTTGGATCATATTTTTCCTCAATAATCTTTCCTCTCTCTCCCTCTTTCTTTTCATCTAATCTTATCTCTCTAGATAATTCGCTCAAAGGATGACCCTTAACTTTTAATTCAAATTCCTTGTAATATCCAAAAGGAGCTCTTGTAACACTGAACTTTTCCTTAATCAAAGCCTTCTCAGCACTCTCTAAAACTTCCTGAGCTATATCTGGATTACCCAAGTCTTTAGATAGATGTGCATATGGATAAAGAACAATATTCTTGGCTTTTACCTGAGAAGCAATATCTTTTACATTCTCCACCAATTGTTTAACTACCTCAGAAACATTACTATCACATTTTTCAACAGCAGTCATGACAACCAGCGCTTCCTTGACTTCTTTCTCTTTTTTGTCTTTCTCCACTAATTCTCCAATACTCTTAAGCGCTTTCTTCAAAGGTTTAAATTTTATATAATCAACATGGAGGTTTAAAGTCTTCATGTCCTTTTCAGGGAATTCGAGTTTATAAAATTAATTTCTCTCTACATAAATCCTTATATACTCTTAAAATATCTAAAAATCAAAAGAGTGTGAGTACTAAAATGAAACAGAAAACAAGGAAAACACTCAAGAAAGTTTTATCTGCTTCTCTTATACCTCTAGCAGCAAACTTAACAATTAATAACTCTAATGCACAGACAGAAAACCCCAACAATTTAAACACCTTACATTTTATACTTCAACCAGAAGATTTAGGTTGGGGATTAAGAAATGATTACAGAATACCCTCCAAAGAAAAAGATAATTTTGGATTATCTAGATTTGGTATATATACTTCAATGTCAGCAGGAAAATATATCTTAGATCCACCTGATCTCAGAAAAAAACACATTAAATTTGGAGTTGGAGGAATATTTTATCCAAGAAAAAATTCTTTAAAAAATCTGTATGAATTTATTAGTCTTGGAGGAGCATATAATTATTATAGTAAACTCCCTTATTTAGAAGAATATAGATACGGAAGAATGCTTCATCCTTTTTCAACAGAAATTGGAATTGGTTTAAGAGCAAATAATTTCAGTGGATTCATTAGTTTTGATATATCTAATGCAGAATATACTTTTGGAGCAGGGCTTGTTTATGATTGGTTAGACAAAAAACAGATTAAGAAGAACAAAAGACTTCTTGCACAAATAAATCCATAATAATATTGATTTCACCTACACAAAGCTTTTAAAGGGAAATTGTCAAGGTGCAAGTATGGAAAAAATTAGAGAAAAATTACAAAAAATATTGATTAAGACAATCAACTTATCGGGAGGTGAACAGCATGCAAGAACTAGCCAGTGATCCCGAGAATTTTGTTGGTGAATAATCTCACTAGAAATATCTATTTTTTAGGAAAAAATACTAAATTTTACTCCAAATGTTTCGCTTATTTTACCATAAATCCTCCATCTAACCATCAACCGAAACATTTAAATAGTGTTACTACAGCATAGTGATAAATAAAACAGGTTAAACAAGATGTCAAACTATCTTAAAAAATTAGGCCTTACAGGGATGGTAACTCTAGCTGGAAGTATGTACACTGGAGGAAGTCTAAATAATAATCAAGAATATCATACTCAAATTTATAATGAATTTGAAAGTTCAAGATTAGAAAAAATTTTAGAAGAAAAAAGAGAAAAACTATTTGACCAAAGAATAGAAGAACAAAGCTCAGATGAGATAAAAACTCCAAATTACAAATTAGCTCCAAATTCTTGTTCAAAATATGCAAGATTAGCCGCAAACAAAATATTTCATAAAAAATATAATCCTGGTCACGCTTGGGATCTAAAATATGATAATACCATAATCCATGAGTTTAAGGAGAATGAAATATCTAATGATTCAACAATATACCAAAATTTAAAAGATTTGATAATTGATGGAACTTTAAGACCAGGTATGATGGTTGTGGCAAAAAGAGATATGAAACCAAAGGAATATAAAAGATACAAAAGCTACGGAACCCCTGGAAAAGACGAAAGAGGAAATAAGATAGAAGATACTCATGTAATATTGTATTTAGGTATAAACGATAAAGAACAACCAGAATTTTTACATCAATGGATAAATCAAAAAGAAAAAATAACAATAGATGATTTCAAGGAAAGGAAAAATCTTAAACCAACTTATATTCTAGATGAACCTGGAAATCATTTAGTTCAATCAGAAATTAAAAAAGATAATCCTATGAAAATTGGAAAAGCGGAAAGTCAATATCAAAATAGTTATGAGAATACTTTAACTCAAAACTGGGCGAAATTAGCAACAAAAAACCTATTATAATACTCTTAATAGTTCTCAATACCCTACAAAAAACCCTCACAAATATTTATAAATAAATATTTGCTAGTAATCCAATGAAAAGAGTATTACCAATTATATTAATAGCCTTAATGATTTGTTCCTTTGCTTCTGCAGAGATGATTATAAACCAACAACCAAACAAAGTATATAATTTAGGAGATACTGTTTCTGTTCCAATAACCATAAAGACTATGAGTGGAGTCTCAGGTATGTTCAGCATGGATTTACTTTGCGGTACAAAGCAAATTAATTTCTACAAAAATGGAGTTAATCTTGTATATGGTGAAGAAAAGACAATGGATGCTTCCCTTGTCCTAACAAAAGAACTATTAGGGGAAAATGTAGGAACATGTAAGATAAAAGGAATACTGGGAACAGAATATGTTATAACAAGTGAGTTTAAAATTTCAAATCTTCTAACTTTGGAACCAAATACAGAATTAACAGAATTTGAACCAGGTCAAAGTATAATAATCTCTGGAGATGTAATAAAAGAAAACGGACAACCAGCTAATGGATTTTTAGAATTAGAAATAATAATTGCAAATGGTTCAAAAGATAACATAATACAAAAAGGGACAATAAACAATGGAATGTATTATATGAACATAACTCTCCCAGAGAAGATGAAAGCTGGAAAATATCTTGTAAAATTAAATGCATATGAATTGGCTTTGGATAATTCCAGAACAAATAAAGGGTTCATAAATTATAATATTCAAATAAAACAAATACCTACCTCTCTTGAGTTAGTTCTTAAAGAAAGTAAAGTTGAACCAGGGACAAATGTAGAGGTTAAAGCGATATTACATGATCAAACAGGAGAAAGTATAGATTCTACTGCAATAATAACTATCAAGAAAGGAATAGGTGAAGGAACACTCGTTGAAGGTGGAGGACCAACTGAAAAGAAAACAGGAGAATATATGAAACTAGGAATAGCTTACAATGAACCTCCAGCAAACTGGACAGTATTTGCTATATCAAATCAATTAACAGCAGAAACATATTTTGTAATAAATAAAAACGAGGAAATAAAGGCAGAGATAGTAAATGAAACTATTGTAGTAACAAATATAGGGAATGTTCCATATAACGGAAGCATCATAATAAAAATAGGGGAAAATCAATCCAAAGAATATCCAGTCTATCTTGGAGTTGATAAAAATAAGATATTTGAATTATCTGCTCCTAAAGGAGAATATGAAGTAGAAGTTATGGATATGAATGGAGATAGCAAAGTCAAGGGAAATGTTGTAATAACAAGATCTCCTTTAACTGGAAATGCAATAAGGATAAGAGACACTTCTGAAACCACATTTGTTGATTTCTTTTCTAGACCTTTAGTCTGGATTTTCACATTATTAATTATACTTGGAATAGTATTCTTAATTTTAAGAAGAATAAGAAAAAGAAAGAAAGAGACAGGGGTTAGTAATAAGAGCATTTTTAAAAAAAAATTAACTAAAGAACCATTAAAAAATGTTGCTTGGGAAAATAGAGCAATGCCTCTTTCTAAAGAATCTAAACTACAGACAACAAATAAAGCAATTCTTTCTTCCTCAATAAAGGGAAACAAGCAAGATGTTAGCATTACAAATATAACTATAAAGAATCTAGCACAGGTTCAGGCAAATAAAGGAAATCCTGAGGAACCACTTCAAAAAATAATTAATTTAGCAGAGAACAAGAAAGCATTTGTATATGAAAATCAGAATAATTTAGTATTCATCCTTACTCCTTCAAAGACAAGGACATTAAAAAATGAAAATACTGCTTTGGAAATTGCACAGGAAGCAAAAGAGATTCTTTCAGCACATAATAGGATAACTAAACACAAACTTGACTTTGGAATATCTATAGAATATGGACAGATAGTAGAAAAAGTTGAGAGAGGAAGTATGGAATTCATGAGTTTAGGAACAATGATGGCTAATGCAAAGAAAATAGCTTCTGCTTCTGAAGGGGAGGTATTACTTGGAGAGAAAATAAGGGATAAATTAACAAATGTAAGAACAGAAAGGCAAGATAATGGGAGAATAACTTTCTACAAGTTAAAGGACATTAAATATTATGACGGTGGACATTCTAGATATATGAACAATTTTCTAAATAAAAAAGCAGGAGAAGGTTCCGGAGCTCCTGTTTCTTCATCTTCAAATACACAACCTAGCTTAAAACCATTAAATCAAAACAATACTACTAACAAACCAAATACTAATAATAATACAAGTACTGACCCCAAATCTTTGATTAAAGGATTTTATTAAGAATTATTTTTTCTTCTTTTGTACATTTTCTTTTACTTCTTCATCTTTATGGAATTTCATCTTCCAGCCAAATATCTTACATAAAATTCCAAAGACTATAAACAGTATACCTATAATTAACATTGTCATAAATACAGAATGGGCTTTTGTAAAGAATACAGAAACTATGCTAGAAAAATTATCTGGGACAAAAATTAAAACCCAATCTAAACTTCTAAAAGGAAGTGCAGAGAACACAATAAGCACTCCTCCAACAATAAATCTTCCAGGCCTATCACTGGAAATTAAAAATGTCAAAGCAAAAATTAATAGAGAAAGGCCAAGTAAAATCATAAAATTTTCATTCCAGTAATCTCTTGCTTTTTTTGAGATAAGAACAAAAGGAATTGAAGAGCTTTTAACACATTGCCAAAATTCACAATTATACTCTTCATAATAAATTACCTCTATAAAATGATTAGTCATATAATTAAGTGTAGAATTTTCTCCTTCCTCAATTATCTGACATGGTATTGGAAAACTATAATTCTCATAAGAAAAGATATATTCACTATCCATAGAACAATAATGATCCATTTCTCTTAGTTCTTCCTCACTAAATATATTTCCATCGGATAATCTATTAGATAATATTGTATCTACAGAACTTTTTAATGCAGGTTGCAAAGTATCATGTTCTAAAGATAAAGAAATAATAAGTGTTAAGTTCATAAAGATGAGAGCTATAAAAAGAATAATACTAAAGAAAGTAACAAATATACCTCTTATAAAACCCATAAATTAACTAACTAAGGTGAGTTTTTAAAACTAATTAAAGGATCCTTCAAAGTATCTTGAGTACCTTTTCCTGATTCACATTGTCTAAGTAAAGAATCTAAAGTCTCTGAATATTTTTTGAAAAAATCTCTTTCTTGTTTAAGAAATATAGACTTTACAAGAAGGTCATTATTCGATTCTTTTAGAAGATTTGAAAAATCTATTATAGTGTCTTGTAAAGCATAAGTATTTTTAACAAATTCTTCTGCAAAATGAATATATTCCTCTTGTAAACTATCTAACTTATATGCTAATTTAAGATTTTCTCTTTTTAAGTTTATTCTAGCTTTATCATATTTTATTGATTTATCCAAGGTATCTTGTTTTAATTGTTTGTACTTTTCTACTGAATTAATATATAAATTACCTGTTTCTACATACCTTTTGAAAAGATCATTATTCTGATTTTTTAATCCAATATTTTGAAAAGTTAAAACACCAAGAGTAATTAATCCGAAAAGTCCACCAATACTCCACTTTACTCCAGGTTTCTTTAATTTCTCCTTCAATTTTGCCATCTTCCTGATAAAATACATCCCTATTTAAGAATTTCTTTACAAAAAGAGATATTTACATTCGTTCCAAGGTTGCTATTCTGCTCTCAATTGGAGGGTGTGTGCTTAATAAGTTCTTCAAAGGACTTGCAAAAAACAAAGGGGCAAGTGCTCTACTAACTTTCTTTTCATTAGACTCAAGATTATAATCCTGTTTAATCTTTTTAAGTGCTCCAATTAATCCTTGAGGATATCTTGTAAATTTAACTGCAGTTGCATCTGCAGAATACTCATGTTTTCTTGATATTGAAAGTTGTACTAACTGTACTGCAATAGGTGCAAGAATTGCAAGGACAATCCCAATAATTAAAAAGATTATACCTGCTTTATTATTATCACTATCTCCTCCTCCCTTTAACCATAAACTTCTCAAGAACATTTCAGAAATAATTGCAATCATCCCAACCATCACAGCAACTAAAGTCATATATCTTATGTCATAATTTCCTATATGGCCCATTTCATGAGCCAAAACTCCTTCCAACTCTCTCCTATCTAATTTCTGCAGTGCCCCCTCGGTAACACATACTACTGAATGTTTAGGATCTCTTCCAGAAGCAAAAGCATTTATTTGATTAGAAGGCATAATATATAATTCTGGCATAGGCAATCCAGAGGCAATTGTAATTCCCTCCACAATATTATAATAATCTCTATATCTACTTCTATCAGCTTTTTTTGCACCAACACTCATTATGGAAATCTTATCCGAGTTATAATAGCTAATCAAAGTATAAGAAAGTGAAAAGATAATAGCAATTATCATTATAATAAAAGTATAACCTGGGTCAAAGGCCATTGAAATAACATATCCTAATAAAACAATTATGATAAATACGCTTAAAGCTAAAAAAAAGGATTTTCTCTTATTGTTTGCAATCTGATCTCTAAAATCAATTCTTTGATATTTTTCCATTATAAATCAAGTCAGAAAGAGTTTTTAAGATTAACCAACAATTAAAAAAACAAACCAAAACCCTTAAATAATGACACTTAATTAATTTAAAACAAAGGGTTCTAAAGAAAATATCAAAGGTAATTAAAATGACAATTGTTTCAGAAGCTAAAGAATATTCAAAGAAAGAAATTGAAGGAATACTTCACCCCCTTATTCGTGAATGGTTTTTCTCCAAATTTGAAGATTTTTCAGAATCACAAAGATTCGGGGTTATGAATATTCACAATAAAGAAAATATCCTAATTTCAGCTCCAACAGGAGGAGGAAAAACTCTTACTGCTTTTCTCTCAATATTAAATCAATTAGTAACACTAGCAGAAAAAAACCAGCTTGAAAAAAAAGTTTACTGTGTGTATGTTTCTCCATTAAAAGCTCTTAACAATGATATACACAAAAACCTTATTGAACCTCTTCAGGAGATAAATGATCTGGCAGAATCAAAAAATATCAAATTACAAAAAATTTTAGTAGGATTAAGAACAGGAGATACAACGCAAGCTGAAAAAGTTAAAATGACAAAGAATCCTCCACATATATTAATTACAACACCTGAATCATTAGCAATAGTTCTTACAACTAAGAAATTTGTAGAATCTTTCCAAAATGTAGAATACTGTATTATCGATGAAATACACTCTTTAGATAATAAAAGAGGATCTTTCTTAAGTATTAATATAGAAAGATTAAATGCTATAACAAAAAAAATTCCTATTAAAGTAGGATTAAGTGCAACAATTGAACCACTTGAAGAAGTTGCCAAATTTTTAGTAGGCATTTCAGAAGATAGGAAAGTTAAGGTAGCAAAGGTTCAATCTCATAAAAAACTAGATTTAGATGTTTTAATTCCAGCAGATGACTTGATTTGGGAAAATAAACCCCATATACATATGTATAATCTAATAAATAATCTGGTCAAAGAACATAAAACAACATTGATTTTTACAAATACACGATCAGCAACAGAAAGGATTGTTAATTATTTAAAAGATAAATTTCCTGTAGATTATACTGATGAAAATATTGCAGCACATCACTCTTCATTAAGTAAAGGACATAGATTTGCAATTGAAGAAAACCTCCGCCAAGGTAAGTTGAAAGTAGTGGTATGTTCAACTTCCCTAGAATTGGGAATAGATATTGGTTTTATTGATTTAGTTATACTTTTAGGAAGCCCAAAAGCATCTTCTAGAGCTCTTCAAAGAGTTGGGAGAGCAGGACATAAATTACATGAGACTGCTAAAGGGAGATTTATTGTTTTAGATAGAGACGATTTAATTGAATGTTCTATTATACAAAAAGAAATGTATGAAGCTAGAATTGATAAGATTCATTTTCCAAAAAATGCTTTAGATGTTCTCTCACAAACTATATTTGGGATGGCAATAAGCAATCCTTGGAAATTAGAAGATTTACTTAATCTTATAAGAAAAAGCTATTGCTTTAAAGATTTAACAAAAGAAGATTTTCTTTCGGTTATAAGCTATTTATCAGGAGAATATGATTTAGAAAAGGATAGGGTATATGCAAAAATATGGTATGATCCTAATACAAAAGAAATAGGTAAAAGAGGAAAGATGGCAAGAGTGCTTTATCTTACAAACCTCGGAACAATACCTGAAGAATCATTTGTAACAGTAAAACTTCAGACAGGAGATAAAATAGGAGTTATAGATGAATCTTTCATGAATAGAATGCACAAAGGAGATGTTTTTGTATTAGGAGGAAGCAAGTACTCCTATCTTTACAGTAAAGGAATGAACCTGGTGGTAAAACCCTCTCCAGAACGTTCACCCACAATACCCTCCTGGTTTTCAGAAACTCTTCCTTTAAGTTTTGATTCTGCAATAGAAATTTCAAAATTTAGGAAAGAAATTAGAAAGAAATTTGAAAAAAATATAGATAAGGAAAAAATAAAAGAATACATAAGAGAATATACTTATACATCAATGCAAGTCTCAGAAGAGATTTACAATTATTTTTATCAGCAGTTCCATTTTTCAGAAATACCTGATATTGATACAATCACAATTGAAAAATACACAGATGAAAGGGATGACAAAAAATATCTTCTTGTAAATTCAATGTATGGTAGAAGAGTAAATGATGCACTTTCAAGAGCACTTGCATATCTTTTAGGTTCAAAAGGAAATTCTAAAAGAGATGTTGAAGTTGGAATTTCAGACAGAGGTTTCTATCTCTCCTCTGAAAACACTAAAATAGAGAAGGCATTTGAAGAACTCAATTCAGGAAATATAGAAGAAATACTAAAGCAGGCAATTGAAAAAACAGATGTGCTTACAAAAAAATTCAGGCATTGTGCAACAAGAGGTTTAATGATTTTAAGAACTTATAAAGGTGCTACAAAATCAATAAAAAAACAACAGATGAAATCCCATTTCCTAATATCCAGCGTAAAAAAAATCTCCAAAGAATTTCCAATACTAAAAGAAGCAAAACGTGAAGTGCTTGAGGATTTAATGGATATTGAAAAAGCAAAACTTGTTCTTGATTGGATAACTGAAAAGAAAGTAAAATTGAGCTACAATAATGTAAAAATCCCCTCACCATTCTCCCTCAACCTTATCCTACAAGGACATCTTGATTTAATGAAAATAGAAGATAAACAGGATTTCTTACAAAGAATGCACAAGGTGTACATGCAGGAAATTGAAAAACGCCACAACCCTGATGAATTTAGCTATGATGAATTTTTAAAGGAGGTTGAAGATGATTAAAAAATTCATCTTTATATCAAAAACTCTCTTCTTCCCAAAATCCGGAATTCTTGTAATTGGAGACTTGCATTTAGGATATGACTCAATGATAAAAGAGCAAGGAATAAGTCTTTTATTTGATCAATTGGAAGAAACAAAAAAAGAACTTGAAATAATTATCAAAAGAATAAAAGCTCTCTACACCCTAAAAAAGATAATACTTTTAGGAGACATAAAACATCATTTCAAGTTTCAAAAAGAAGAAATATTTGATTTAAGGAATTTCCTTAGATTCCTGGAAAAATACCTACCAAAAGAAAATATAATCTTAATCAAAGGCAACCATGATACTTTTACACTTAAGGATTATGAGCTTAAGGATTTTCACATAGAAAATGAGCTTGCATTTACGCATGGAGAGCAAGATTTTCCAGAATTATACGCGAACAAGAACATCAAAATAATAATCACAAGTCATATTCATCCTGCTGTATTAATCAAGGACAAGATAAATATAAAGAGGGAGAAATACAAATGCTTCCTTGTTGGAAAATACAAAAAGAAACAGTTCATCATTCTCCCAAGTTTCTTTAGTATAACAGAAGGTTCAGAGATATCTGAATATTCCAAGGGAGAGAAATACCAACAAATTGTTCCAAAAGAAAAACTCAAATCATTTGAAACATATGTTGTAGGACATAACAATATTTATTATTTTGGAAAGTATGGAAAATTAACTAATTAAAATAAAAATCTCTAAAACTTAACATTAACAGGTTTTCTTTCTTCAGGAGCAATCTGGATATATTCTTTTTCCTTGAAACCAAACATGCCTGCAAATATCTTTCCGGGGAATGTTTTACATTTATTATTGTAATCCAAAATACTATCATTGTAGAATTGTCTTGAATAAGCAACCTTATCCTCAGTTGAAGTTAATTCCCTCTGTAATTCCAAGAAATTTTGATTAGCTTTCAAATCAGGATATCCTTCAGCTATTGCGAATAATCTTCCTAAAGCTCCTTCAAGTCCTTTATCTGCTTTTAACTTTGAAGGTAAGTCTGTTGCACCAACCAAAGCTTTTCTTGCATTAGTTACTGCAGCAATTGCCTCTTTTTCGTGCTTCGCAAATCCTTTTACAGTCTCTACAAGATTTGGAATCAAATCTGCTCTCCTCTTAAGCTGAACATCAATCTGACCTAAAGAATTCTCTATTCTATTAGATAATACAGTAAATCTATTATAATATCCAATAAGTATGAAGACAAGCAAAACGACTACAGCAATTAATATCCACAGCCCTATTACCATGATTAAGAAAGAATAATTATATTTATAAACTTAACTAAATTTTACTAATCCATAAAACAAAATGGTGAAAGTTGATCAAGATAAATGTATTGGATGCGGAGCATGTGCTGCAACATGTCCCCAGGTCTTTGAAATGGGGGATGATGGAAAATCTCATATAAAGGCAAATGCTGATGAAAAAAAGAATGCAAAATGTATAAAAGAAGCTATACAAAATTGCCCTGTAGAAGCAATTTCTAAATAAAATAACCCCAAACATTTATTAATATAAAAGCTGTAATGGAATTATGAATCAAACAGAGGTTAATAAAGGGGATTCTAATGAAAAACCTGAATTAATTAAGTGGTTTTCTGAATTAGGGAAAGATTTTGGAAATATAGCTGGTGAAAAAGGAGCAAATCTTGCAGAAATGTACAATCTAAAAGCCCCTGTACCACCAGGATTTGTTATAACCTCTCAGGCTTATGAATATTTCATAGAGAACTCCGGGATAAAGAATCTAATAAACGGGCAATTAGGAAAAATAAATTACGAGGATACTAGATTATTGAATGATATAGCAGAAGTAATAAGAAATAATATAATAGAAGCAAAAATGCCTTTAGACATGGAAGAAGAGATAATAGAAGCATATGAAAACCTCAGTGCAAGTGATTTAAGTGAGGTTTATGGTTCTGCTCTTGATATACTTCAAAATGCACATGAACCTCTTTTTGTTGCTGTAAGAAGCAGTTCAACAACAGAAGATTTAGCTGAAAAGCAAGAATCCTTCTTAAATATAAAAGGAAATCAACAATTAATAGTTCATATAAAAAAGTGTTTTGCTTCTTTGTTTACTCCAAAAGCAATAATGGAGAGAAAAATGAGAGGTTATCCTGATTTCCCTAAAAATATTGCAGTCATTGTTCAAAAAATGGTAGACTCAGAGAAATCAGGTTTAATATTCTCAAGAAATCCAGAAAATGGAGAAGATAATCTAGTGATTGAAGCTATATGGGGGCTTGGAGAAGGAATCTCTTCTGGAACAATAAATCCCGATGTATATTTTGTAAACAAAAATATGGAAATATTAGGAATAAATATAGCAGATAAAGAGATAGCAATTACAAGGGATTCTTCTGGAGAAAAATCAACTGTTAAACTTAGAGAGGAGAAATCAAAATATCAGGTACTCACAAAAAATGAGATTAGAAAATTATCAGAATTAACAATTCAAATTGAAGAATATTATCAACAACCACAAATTATTGAATTTGCAATTGAAGGAGGAAATATTTACTTAGTTCAAGTATCTCCCTTGAAAAATGTGGAAACAAATAAAGAAAGTAATATAGAAGAAATAACTCTTAAAGAAGAAACAGAATTTGAAAAAGAAACTCAAGAAGTATCTAATGAAGAAATAAAACCTGCAACAGTAAAGACTAAAACTAAAATAAAACTTATTGTGGATTTGCCCACACTTGCAGAAAGAGCGTCTAAAACAGGTTTAACTTCAGTAGGATTAACAAGAATTGAATGGATAATTGCAGAGTCAGGAAAACATATTAACCACTTTTTAGAAAAAGGAAATACTAGAGATTATGAAGAGATAATTTTTAAAGGAGTAAATGAAATAGCAAAATATTTTGATGAAATATGGATAAGAACTTCTGATATAAGAAGCGATGAATTTACAAGTTTAGAGGGTGCACCAAAAGAAAAAGAAGCAAATCCCCTATTGGGTCTTCATGGTATAAGATTCGGTTTAAAAAACCCAAAGATACTGCTAGCAGAATTAAATGCATTAAAAAGAGTAAGTGAATCTGGAAAGAAAATAGGCATAATTATCCCTCAAGTTATTTTAGTAGAAGAAGTTCAAAAGGTAAAAGAAATATTAAATGAAATTGAATTTACAAACGCAAAACTAGGAGTGATGGTTGAAACTCCTGCTGCAGTTCAGATGATAAGTCAATTATGTAATGAGGGAATAAGTTTTATCTCTTTTGAAACAAGCGATTTAACACAATACATGTTAGCAGTAGATAAAGAAAGTGAAACTGTACAAAATTTATACAATGAAATGAATCCAGCAATACTTTATCAAATTGAATACGTGATAAGAGTATGTAAAAGAAAAAATGTGGAAACCAATATATGCAGTAAAATAGGGAACAATAAAGAAATGATAAGATTCTTAGTTGAAAAAGGTATTGACAGTATAAGCGTAAATGCGGATGCTGTAAATGAGATTGCAAATTATGTAAAACAATTAGAAGAGGAACTAATAAAAGGAACTGATAAAGAACCTAGGATGTATAATCCAAAAGAGAATAGGGATGGAGAACCTGTACATATAAATGGTATTGAAAAATTACAGGAGCATCAAGATTAAGAAAAGCCTATTCTAAATATTTATAAATATTTAATTCCTAGATAAAACATGACAAAAAAGAGTGTGGAAAAAAAAACAATTATAAGAGAGATAATTCATGACAAAACTCCTAAAAAAACAATTATAAAAGAAGTTACAAACAGTAAGCCAAAAAAGGAAAGAGCTCCTAGAAAAAATATTATACATCTTCATAGAAATGAAGAGGTAGAGAATATGTTAGTAAATAATTTTATCTCACTTCAAAAAGTTATGGTCAATTTATCTACTAAATTTGAAGATTTATCAACTCAGATATCAAAACTATTACAATTATTTGAAATATCGGCAAAGACTCTTGCAGAAAAAGATTTTGATGTGGAAAAAAACAGTAGAGAAAATGCAAAGATATTAGAAAAATTAGAAAGCGTGTTGGAGCAGAACAAAACAATTGCAAGAGGATTGACATTAATGCATGATAAGATAAATGAACCTCCAAACAATTATGCTTCTCAATTAGCAATTACAAGAATGCAACAACAAGCCCCTCCTCCACAAAATATCTCATTTAAACCTGTTCAAAAACCTTCTTTGATGGGAGGAGTTAGTGAAGAGTTCCATAGGCCCATCTCACCAAATGAACAGTGATTTAAAATCTTTAAAAGAAGAATCTGACTTCAAGAAATTTAAGAAGTTATTCTTATTAGAATTTACAAGACAATTAATAAAAAATTCTTCTTCTGCAGATATATCTAAATTACAAACTTTAGTTGAGAAAGAGAATATCGTTCAAGTACAAGATACCCGAGAAAGAATAAAACAGAAAATAAGAATAAGAGAAGAGGAAATCTCTTCAAAATATGAAGAAAGTAAAATAGAAGGAACACGTTCTATATTGAGTCCTTCTATTGGTATGTTCGAAAACCAAACAACTCCTGAAAACAATCTTTTTAAAAATTTCTTAAAGAAAGAGAGACCTGCTCCTATCCCAAAGGGTACTAAAATGCTTCCAGGATCATTTATAACTTCTGGGCAACCCAAACAAATGATGCAAGGGAAACAGGCAATGTCTCCTCAAGCAATGTATCAGCAAAGAAGAAATTATGAAGATCCATTCAAAAAATTAGGTTTCTGGGTATATGATTCACAGTTACCTGAACATATCCAATATTTAAGACCAACACCTGTAAATAAGGATATTGATCTTGCAAAGTTAAATCCTCTAATAAATGATCCTATGGTAAACACAATTGAATGTTATGGTTCAGAAGAAAATATTGTAGTTAAAGGAAGAATGGGAACCAAAAAAACACCAATAATTCTAACAAAAGAAGAAATAGATGATATAATACAAAGATTCTCTAGGGAGACAAAAATTCCTGTTCAAGAAGGAGTTTTCAAAGTTGTTGCTGGAAGATTAATATTGTTAGCAATAATTTCAGAAGTAGTAGGTTCTAAATTTGTGATAAAAAAGATGACCCATGAAGAGCAGATGAATCAAGGTGTATAAGTCTCATTAAAACCTTCAAGGGGTTTAGAAGATTCTTCTTCACGTAATAATGAATTTGCTATATCTTTTAAAAATTTTATCCTATCTTTTTCCATTTCAATATCTAGAATATCCTTATTTAAAGAAGAATCATAAGAATATTCAACAGAATATCCTGCAAAATCATAACCGATAATAATTCTACCTTTGAATAATTCAGACTTTACTGTTGTAAGTTGTATCTCTCCAAAATTATCTATAAGAACTGTTCTTTCTTCAGGAGTTAAAAAGTTGCCCATTTCCCAGAGAGAAGAATTAATAATCTCTTCAACAGTCTCATTCTCTAATATAACTTCATCAGATTCGTTTACTTCACTTGGAATTTCTACAATCTCTTCTTCTTTAGGTTCTTCTTCAATTATCTCTTCAGGTTGTTCTTTAACTTCTTCTTCAGTTACTTCGTCTAAAACCTCTTCCCCTTCTTTAAGAATCGTATTTAAACTAAGAATCTCTTCTCCTTCATATAATATTTTGACTTTCAAATCTCCCTCTTCTAAAGTTAAATTCAAATCCGACAAATCTAAAGAGATATCTTTATCTTTATCTCCAAGATATTCTTGCCCATATCCTTTTTCAGTTTCTGAATATTCTGTTGTAACTGTTAATAAATTATCCTTAATATCTAAAGAGATTGTACTATCTGAAATTTCTTCTCCATTAACAATTATACTTTTAGGTTTTAATTCTATTTTTTCTCCTTCTTTAATTTCATATACAAAGGGTTTATCTTTTGAAACTGTTCCTTCAATTTCTTCCTGTAGTTCCATTGAAACCATACCAGTCATCCCAAATAAAGAAGTCAAAAATCCTCCAGAAGTTTTAACTGAATTTCCAGTTATAGGTACAGAAGTATCAGGAGTCTCTTCTTCAACTGAATTAACTTCTTCAGAAAAGGTCTCTTCAAGTGTGGTTATTTCATCTGGAGTTGCTTCTGTTGGATTTTCCACTATTTCTCCAGCTTCATTATATACTTGAAGAACAAATTTAACTTCAGGGTAAATCTCTTTTTTTCCTTCATCACCATAACCACTACCATTACCTTGGATTGAAATTTCTTCAACATAATAATTTCCATCTGAAGGAGATTCGCTAATAATATCACTTAAGACAAACTCATAACTTTTATCCAAGTTCTCAAAAATAACTTTTGAAGAAGCAGGAATAAATTCTCCCTCTTTAAGAGAAAGCTTTAATATTCCATCTAGAGGCTCTCCTTTTATATAAGATGTATCAATACCAAAAACAGCATTCCCTGAAATTTTATTATAATTAGGGATTGTTATTAAAAAATAAATCAAAACAGCTAAAATAAATACTCCCAAAAAAAGAAATAAAATTTTCTTATAATTATAAACTCTAACTCCCTTACTCTTTTTAGGTTCTTCACTTCCGTGATATTCTGAGACTACTTTTCCATCAACTCTTTTACTCTCATAAAGATAAGGCCCATAAAGTTTCCCATTTCTTTGAATATATTTTTTGTACGCCATCTTTTATGTATTCTTGATTAAGACAATGAGATTATTTAAAGTTTTTTGAGATTATACAACAATAATTTATTCTGTAGAAATCTCTACTAAATTAATAATATCTTTAACAATTACATTTCCTTCTGTTTTTACATATACAGAAATAGTGTCTCCTTTGTCAAATTTAACAATGTTTAATGATTGTATATCATAATCTTTTTTAACTCCAGTAGAATCTGCTATTATTGTGTTGCTAAATGATGCTAATTCCCCATTAATATAAACCATTACTTCAATAGTTCCTTCTCCACTTAAGACTTCTAAATTAGTTGAAAGGCCAGTTATGCTTCCTTCTCTCATCATAACATATCCTTTATCTTTGCTTCCTTCAACACCTGTTGCACTATCAAGGAAAAATGAGCCACTATTTTCTCCTTTTAATCCAAAATTCAACATCATCTTATAAATTTGAACAACTTGTTCAGGTGTTTCCAATAATTCATCTGAAGCAGTTACTACAAATACGGGAGCATTTCCTCCATAATCTACTTCATAGACTGCAAGATTAGTTGTATCTATATTTTTAAGATCAACTTGTTCAGGTAAATCCTCAAAATCAACTTTCTCCACAGATTTTATTTTGTCTTTATCTATTCCTTGACCATCCATTACTTTTTCTATTGCTTCTTTAGAAGTACCAGATAAACCCAAAGACTGCGCAAAAACACTTGAGGCCAATACTAAGATTATAACAAATGCTAAAACAAAATATAATGTTTTTCTCCCCTTTTTCATTTACCTTTCAATAAACTAAGATATTTAAAGATTACGATAAAATACAGGACAATACAGTTTAAAAATAAAAAAATATTAAAGATAATATAAAAATCATGGAAAATCAAATAACTTCTGAGAAAATAGAGAAATACTTCCAAATAACAGAAAAAGCACTAAAGGAAGTAAAGAAAAATATCATAAAAGGTAAAGAATCTTATGCTAAAGAGATAATAGAAATGGTTGAAAATTATATCTCAGATGCAAAACACTTCAGAAAGAAAGAAGATTATGTAAACTGTTTTGCAGCACTTAATTATGCTCATGGTTGGATTGATTCTGGTGTAAGATTGGATGTCTTTGATGTTAAGGATAACAAGCTATTTACTGTAAAATAAGCTATAATCTAAAACCTAGTTTAGAAGCTATAAATTCTTTTAAACAGTTATAATTTATAATAAAATAATGGCAGAATGGGATCATTTTAAAATATATGAAAAAGGAAAAGTTATTATTAATGAAAGTACAAAACTAGATGTTGTAGAACTCTCAAGTGGAAGATATTTCTTAGATAAAGAGTTATTTAAAAAAAATCCACAAGATAATCCTATTTATGTTTTGGTAGGGCATTATATAAATAATGAAAACGAGGGAATAACTTCAATAGTTACTAATAAAGAAAGATTAAGCAAAGTAATTCAAGAGATAGAAGAAAACTTAATAAAAGGATAATATCAAAATATAAAAACCTCTTCTGATTAAAATACAATATGAGATTAGCAATAATTGGTATACAAGGGAGTGGAAAAGGAACCCAAGCAAAATTAATTGCAAAGAAGTTCAAACTCAAAAGAATAACTATGGGAGAAATATTGAGAAAAGAAATAAAAAAGAAAACAAAACAAGGAAAAATTTTGGCAAAATATATGAATAAAGGATTAATGGCCCCAAATTCAATAGTTAATAAGGTTCTTCTTAAAAATACTCCAAAAAACAACTTCATAATAGACGGGTTTCCAAGAGATGAAAAACAACTTGGAATAGCAGACAAAGTCCATTTAGAAAAGGTCATTCTTTTAACACTTGAAAAAAAAGAAGTATACAAAAGGATAAAAAAAAGAAGAGAATTGGAAAAGAGAACAGATGATGAAGAGAAAGCACTAGAAACTCGTTTAAAATTATTTTATGAACACTCCCCAAAGATAATTAAACATTTTAAAGAGAAACTCATAAAAATAAACGGCAACCAAACAATAAAAAAAGTTTTTTCAGAGATTGAAAATGCGTTAAAGAAATAGAACAGGAAAGTTTATAATAGATTTATATTTTCCATGAAAATGGATAAGCCAATAATAAAATATACTAACGAAGATACTCCCTATGATTTAGCTAACAAAATTAATGAGCTCACAGGAGGATATCTTCCAGTTAATATTGCCTTTGAAGATCCACGCCTTGCAAAGGGTATACTGAATAATTCAAAAATAAAAAATCTTGAAGAAGGCATTGCAGATAAGTTTGAGGAAGGACTGATTTTAGGCGGGATATCTCCAGGTAAATTTAAGTTACTAAAAGATAATTCTAATAAGGAAGATGACAAACCTTATTCTATAGTTTTAATCTATGAAAAGCTGTGATGATAATTTTATTAATCAAAATTGTGTACTAATAGCATGAAAAATAATCAAATCCTCCTAACACAAACAGATTTCAACAAACTAAAAAATGAAATCAAGAAAGCTAAAGAGGAAAATAAAACAATAATCTTCACATCAGAAGATGATGAACTAAACAGAAAAGTAATTGAAAAGTTAGACATAAACGTTCTTTTAATCAATCTCAAGGATAGAAAAGATTTCCAGAAGCAAAGAAATTCGGGGTTTAATCAAGTCCTGGCAAAAGCTATGAAAAAAAGGAATATGATTCTTGGAATAAACCTAGATGAGATAATTGAAGAAACAAATCCAAAAAAGAAAGCAGATATACTAGCTAGAATAAAGCAAAACATAAAATTATGTAACAAAAATAAGCTAAAAATGAATTTTATAGCACAAAGGGAAAAGAATAATAGAGACATTTATGACTTGAAATCCCTTGGTTTAGTTCTTGGAATGCCTACCTGGATGACAAAACAATTTTAAATCCCTCAATTCTTTATTCTTAATACAAAAATGAACACTCAAAAGCTTATAGAATCGTTAAGCCCTAATGAAAAGAAGATTTTACCTCATTTGGGAGACAAACTGGCAGACATTTGTAAGAAATCCAACTTAGACAATGTCTCTGTAATACGTTCTTTAGAATATCTACAGAATAAGGATATTGTAAAACTTTCTTATGTAAAAAACAAGATAGTTGAATTAGATGTAAATGGAGCACTTTATTTGAAAAAAGGATTGCCTGAAAGGAGACTCTTACATATTCTAAATGAAAAAAGAATAATCTCATTACAGGATGCACAAAAAGAAAGTGCATTATCTGATGATGAATTCAAAGCATCAATTGGTGCACTAAAAAAGAAGGCCCTAATTGAATTAAAAAATGAAAAAATAATCTTAAATGCAAGCAAAGCAGAAATATCAAAAAAGACTCTAGAAGAGCAGTTTCTAGAACTTCTTCCAGTTGATTACGAATCACTTGCACCAGAACATCAATTAGCATTAAAAAATCTTCAAAGTAGGAAGCAAATTGTAGAAGTAAAAGAAGATAAAAAAATAAACATTGAAATAACTCCCTTAGGCAAAGAGATAATAAAATCAAAATTAAGCACTCAAGAATTAATAGAACAGATAACTCCTGAAATTTTAAAAAAAGAATCAAGCTGGAAAGGAAAAAAATTCAGAAGATATGATATAACCTCCTCTGTTCCTGAAGTTAACGGAGGCAAGAGACATTTTGTAAACCAATCGATAGATTATGCCCGAAAGATATGGACAGAAATGGGTTTCCAGGAAATGAAAGGAGATATATGTCAAAGTTCTTTCTGGACTTTTGATGCATTGTTTACAGCGCAAGATCATCCTGTAAGAGAAATGCATGATACCTTCTTCATAAATAAAAAAATGGAACTCCCAGACAAAAAGATAGTCTCAAAAGTAAAAGAAACCCATGAAAAAGGGATTTCTGGAAGTAAAGGTTGGGAATATTCATGGGATGAGGAAGAAGCTAAGAAATTAGTCTTAAGAACTCATACTACTTGTCTTTCTTCAAGAACTCTTGCTAGTTTAAAAAAAGAAGAATTACCTGCAAAATTCTTTGCATTGGGAAAATGCTTTAGAAATGAAACTGTTGACTGGGCTCATGGTTTTGAGTTCTATCAAACTGAAGGGATAGTTATAGACAGAGATGCAAATTTCAGGAATCTTTTAGGATATTTAAAACAATTCTATAAAAAAATGGGTTTCAACAACATACGATTCAGACCGGGGTATTTTCCATACACAGAACCTTCTGTAGAAGTAGAAGTTTTTCATCCTGAAAAAAAGAAATGGATTGAATTGGGAGGAGCAGGAATGTTCAGGCCAGAAATAACTGTTCCTTTACTAGGAGAGCATATTCCTGTACTTGCTTGGGGCCAAGGATTTGATAGAATAATAATGGATTATTATAACATAAAAGATTTAAGGGAATTATACAAAAATAATATAACTCAATTAAGAAAAATGAAATTTTGGATGAAACAATAAAATGGAAAAAAATACTCAAAATGAAAAATCAGATTGCATATTCTGCAAGATAGCCAAAGGAGAAATATCTAGTGTAAAAATATGGGAAGATGAAAAGCATCTAGCAATATTAGATAGAAATCCAAACACAGAAGGAATGACTCTTATCTTGACAAAAGAGCATTATAACAGCGATGCAACAGATATGCCGGATAAACCTTATAAAGAATTAATGATCGCAGCAAAAAAGGTTGCAAAATTACTAGAAAAAGAACTTAGAGTTAAAAGAGTAGCAATGGTAATGGAAGGTATGGGGGTAAATCACGTTCATATTAAATTATACCCTCTCCACGGATTAGATGAAAAGTTTAAAGAGACTTGGGTGAAAGACAAAATATATTTTGAAGAATATAAAGGATATATCACAACCTTGCTTGGACCTGCAAGATCAAATGAAGAACTAAATAAAGTTGCAGATAAGATAAAAGAAAAATTAAAAACAAATTAAAATGGCAAATATAACTTTTAGCAGAAAAATATTTGAGAAAGAAATTGGAAAACTAGATGAGAAGATGCAGGAAAAGATTTCCATGTTCGGAACTCCTTTAGAGAATTTTGATGATGAAACAATTGAACTTGAAATATTTGCAAACAGACCTGATTTACTCTCTTATCAAGGATTCAAAAGAAGTTTCTTATCTTTTTTAAATAAAAAACCAGGAATGAAGAAATATGAATTAAATAAACCTGAAAAGGATTATCAAGTAATAATAGATTCTTCTACGAAAGAAATTCGTCCTTATACTGCCTGCGCGATTGTAAAAGACTTGAAATTAGATGATGAAAAGATAAAAGAGATGATAGAAATACAGGAAAAATTACATATAACAGTGGGAAGAAAAAGAAAGAAGGTTGCAATAGGTATATATCCACTAGAAAAGATAAAATTACCTATTACTTTTAAGGCACTTGAACCAGATTACATAAAATTTATTCCTTTAGAATCTGACAGAGAGATGTCAGGTCTTCAGATTCTCCAGAAACATCCTACTGGAAAGGAGTATTCTCATCTTCTAGCTGGAAAATCCAAATTTCCAATTTTTGTTGATGCAAATAATAATATATTAAGTATGCCTCCAATAATCAACTCTCAATTGACAGGAAAAGTGACTGAAGAAACAAAAGACATATTTATTGAATGCTCTGGATTTGATTTTAAAACTCTAAAAAAATGTCTCAACATACTTGTATTAGTATTTGCTGAAATGGGAGGGAAGATATATCAAATGGAACTTAAAGGGGCTCCTGAAAAAATTTCCCCTTTACTTGAATCTGAAAAAATGAAGATTTCTTTAGAAAATACCAATAAACTTCTTGGAATAAAAATAGATGAAAAGAAACTCAAAGACTTTCTTGAAAGAATGGGGTATAACTATAATCAAAAAACTAGAGAAGTAGAAATAGGACCATGGAGAACTGACATACTTCATGAAGTAGATTTAATAGAAGATGTAGGCATAGCCTATGGCTATGAAAACCTAACTCCTGAGATGCCAAAAATTTCAACAATAGGGCAAGAAAATTCAGAAGAAATAATAAAAAGAAAGATAGCAGAAATACTTGCAGGATTAAATCTTATAGAAGTATCAAATTATCATCTAACTACAAAGGATTATCAATTTGAGAAAATGGGAATTCCAGAAAAGCAGGAAAAAGAGTTTGTTGAACTTGAAAATTCAAAAACAGAATATACTATTTTAAGAAAAGATCTTTCCTCTTTTCTTCTAAGGAATCTCTCTGAAAATGTAGATTCAGAATATCCTCAAAAAATATTTGAGATGGGAACTATATTTGAATTAAAAAAAGATATAGAAGAAAAAGAAAGACTTGCAATTGCAATAACTCCTGGGAATTTTACAGAGATAAAACAAATACTATTCTATTTGTTTAAGTCACTAAATATAAAAATAGATCTAAAAGAATCAGAAATATCCCCTCAATACTTAATAGATGGAAGAACTGCAAGTATAATTCTAGATGAAAAAGAAATAGGCACAATTGGAGAAGTCCATCCAAAGATATTAAAAAATTGGAAGATAAAAATGCCTGTTGCTATACTTGAACTTGATTTAAAAGAAGTTTTCAAAAAGCTAATTTAATCAAAATTAAATAAAAAATATTTAGTTATTTGTAACAGCCAAGTTATACTAATTAACAACCTTATTCAAGTTGCTCAATGTTTAGAAAATTTTATTTGAGATAATTTAGTTTCTTTTAACTATCCAAAATAACCTTTACCATTATTTTCTGATTTATTATCCCAGTTAGATTTGATTGTATTAATAACATCTTGAAAGTCTTTCTTTATGTCCATCCAGGTTTTATAAGAGCTATTTATGAATTCTGCTTCCTTTTTTTCAGAAAAATCAAGGTCCAATTCAATTAAAGTAACCTCAATCTTTGTAAGTTCCTTATAAAACTCAGAAAGTTTCTTTTTTTCGTTTTCTCCCATGCTTTTTATCATAGAGAATATGAAAAGAGGGGAATTCACAGGATTAAGCATAAGTTCTATGAATCTCAAATAGCTTGAAAATTTCTCTGCCATGATTTTCCCTACTTCTCTTATTAGTATGTCTGTTTCAGCCTCAGCAATCTTCTCCACAGAGAATTCTACATTAAGTTTTTCAAAATCAGGTAAATTATACTGTTTCTGTAACTTCTTGTAGTTTTCTTTTAATACTTCAAGTTTTGATTCTTTTGAGTCACTTTTAGTCATAATTCTTATTGATAAAGAGGTTTTATAAATCTGTTGGGATTAAAAAATAAAGAAATAAAAAATGCCGCAGTAGCTCAGCCGGTCAGAGCGTTACCTTGGTAAGGTAAAGGTCCCGAGTTCAATTCTCGGCTGTGGCTTTTGATTGAACACTATGTAAATGTTCAATTCTCCGGACAAAGTCCGGGCTGTGGCTTTTCTCCAGATGAAATCTCTGCGAAGCAGGGGCTGTGGCTTTTAAAATTATAAATATACCTCTAAATTAATTAACAATTAGAAAAACTTTAATTTAACTTTTCATCCACTTCAATAAAAGCAAAACAAGAAGGGAAATAAAAAAAGCTAAAGCAATAAATGCAAAAACAACCCAAAGAAAATTGAATAAAACTGAAAAACCACTATCTTTGGAAATTACTACCGCATAAAGTATCCAGGATATAAGGAAAAGTAAAATAAAAATTACTAAATTCTTTATAACAAGTCCAAGTTTAGGTTTTGAAAATATTTTACCTGAATTTGGTTGAGACTTAACAGAAACCTTGGCTCTTGTATTAGATTTCCTTCTTACAACCCTCTTTTTCTTAGGCATATTATATATAATAAATAACTCTTTATAAATATTACTCTAAATAGGTAAAAATAGAATCTTATTTAACAGCAGGAATATTCTGTTCTGGAGTTTCATTCAAACTCTCATTACCTTTCCAATCCATATTAATAACATTAGAAGTTACAACCTTAACATTCTTGAATGCGTGCCCAAGCCAGACAAAATATAATTTGCCTGCTTCTTTCATGCCCTCAGGGGTTTTCAAATCCAGATTCTTTCCCTTTATAACTGAAGCAAAACTAAAGTATGTAAAAACTATCAATAATATTAAAAAGACAGCAACAATCTTGTGCTTGAATCTTTTAAATTCTATAAGTAACCAAATTACTATTATTAAAACAATAACTAAAATAAGAGTAGCACTCACCATGACAAGATAAATCTAAAACAGTATAAAAATATTTCTATAGCCCCGCCAGGATTCGAACCTGGGTCACAAACTCCAGAGGCTTGTATACTTGACCACTGTACTACGGGGCTGAAATGCATTTAGTACTAAAAATCCAGCAAAAAACACTATTAAAATCTAACTATGGAAGTAAGATACAGAAAATTTATATATAGAAATAAAATTATAAAAATATGGTAAAAGAAAATATTAAAGATTTTAAAAAACTTGAAGAAACACTTATTCAAGTAGGATTAAGAATTGCAAAAAGAGGGGAAGGAGCATTATTCGTTGTTGGAGAAGTTAAATACACTCCTTTGGTAAATCAGTCTATACCTCCATTCAAGGCAATTGAAAATCCAAAACTTTTAGAATCATTAGCTTTAATGGATGGTGCAGTGATTATTAACAAAAAAGGTTTTGTTTCTGCATATGGTGTAAAAATAAAAGCAACAAGGGTATTCAAGAATTTCGGAACAAGGCACTCTGCGGCAATAAGTGCTGCGACAGGAGATAATTTAGTTGTAATAGTATCTGAAGAAGACAAGAAAGTAAGAATATTAAGGAAGGGTAAGATGATTATGCAGATTGATGCACTTCAAAAAAATGTTGAACAGAATGTTTCACATGCAGTGGAAGTTCTAGAAACTGTTGGAGCAGGGACAATTGGAACAATTGGGACTAGTTTATTGTTGCCAGCACTTGGAATTACCTTCCTTCCTGGAGTAATTTTCTTCGGTTCTGCATATTACATTGGAAAACTCATTAAAAAGAAGCTTGGAAATTAATTTTAAATGTATCACGCCCCGGCCGTAAATTCAACCTAAGGTTTAACTTAGTAACAGATTGGTTAAAATTTAGAATTTGAATAATTTTTCATAATCTTTATGATCCATCCAATCAAGAATAACTGCTATAAGTTCAATTTCGTCTCTACCAACAGAATATAAAAGTCTCCAGTCTTTCCTCAAGTTATAAATCCAAAGATTGTCTATTTTATGCTTTTGAACAAGCTCTTTAGGAATTAATTTTTTCTTTACATTTCTTCCACAAAAAGAATTTTGGCATATTTCTTGTATTGCTTTATTTACCTCTTTGAAGAGTCTTGGATCTGATTTTTCTAAATATTCAAAGGCATTCTTCAATTCCAAATCAATAAAATTTACTTTGCATTCCATTCTAATTCTGGTTTATTTCTGAATCTCTCCACAAACTCTGGATTCCAGATATAAACAATGTATCCTTCATTATCATAAGCTACCCTCAAATTCTCTTCTAAATACTCCATTATAACCTGAAAAGTTTGCCACATTACTTTTTTTGGGAGATTTTTGAATAAATCTGTTTTTTTGTATTCTCCTGAATTATCCTTTATGAATTTTTCAACCATAAGGACTGTTTGAAGTGTTGGGCTTCTAGCTATATCATTTGTTTCAATGTAACTTTTATTCTTTTTTACTATTTGAGTTTCCATTTTAACACGAAATTACTATAATATCAAATGATATTACTATTTAAATGTTTCTTTTTATCAATTGTAAATCCAACTTAAGGTTTAACTTAGTGATATTTATCTATGAAAACTAGTCTTTTTTTAATTTATCCTTAATACTTTTTAAAATAAATTGAGAGTAAGAAGTAATCTTTTCATAAGCAGATGGGTCCCCTTTATATTTGTGTTTATATAAGCTCTTAAGAACAGGATAGACATCTAATGCTTCATCAAAATTTTCATTGTCAATATTCCTTTTTCCTTCTTTTATCAATAAGTCAACTTCATCAACATCTCTCTTCTTTTTCATAATCACAAACAGCGATATTAATAAGATAAGGATTACAAATATTGCCAAGTAAGTTAAAAAATTTGTTTCGGGTGTTAACTCAAGAAGTAATTTACTTCCAATATTATTTTTACCTTCTTCTTTTATAATAAATGATTGTACCTCTTCTGAACTTTGAGAGTTGCCATAGAATATATGTACTTTTAATGTATATTCTCCTGGAGTAAGCATTAATTCATCCAAAATCTCCTTATAACTTATATTTGTCTCAAGTGAACGAGTCTCTGTTTTAGTGAATACCTCTATATTTGTTTTATTAAAGATAGAATATGTTATCTGTATATCTTTGTTTTCATAGGATTTCTTCTCAATCAAATCAATATTAAATTCTAAACTTTGATTTTCAGTTAAATTTAATTGACTTAATTTTAATACAATATCAGAAGAAACCTCTAAGCAATTCATTTTTTCTGCTGGTTTTCCTTCTATTCCTGTACAGGTTCCTGTATTAGTACATGTTCTTGATTGAGTTCCATCATCTGCACATAGGCTCCAAGAACCACACTCCCAGATATATACACAGCTTATTCTGCTACCTCCACCTCCTCCGTGCGGAGGATTTACTGGAGTTTCATTTGCAGTTTCATTTGAAGGATACGTAACAAGAATTGTTGAAAAAGCAGTAGCTTGAACACTTACTCCTGTTCCGCTCACATTTGCCCTTATTTTATATGTTCCATTAATTGCAGGAGATAAGAATACAATTGTAGTTGCATTGGTATTATCATTTCCTCCAACATAAAGAGTTTGAGCTCCAGTTGAATATATTGAAATCTCGTCATTGCTCAAGAGCCAATAAGTTACAACAAAGTCCTGGCCTATGTCTTTATTTTTATTCTTCACAGTTATATCCACATTGAAATTGGTGTTATTAAAAACAGATGTAGGAGCATTAATGCTTACATCATTTGGACCTCCACCATATCCTGGAATTAAAACTTTTATTTGATTTGAAGAATAAATAACAGCATTTACAGTTCCTCTTGCTATTGAAAATATTTGCTCTTTATTATCCTGATTCTTAGATATTATTAATGATCCCGAGTAGGTATAACTTTGTGTTTTACTCAAGCTTATTACATCAGAAATACCCAAATCGTCATCAATTATTGTAATCCCTGTTAAATCTGATCCTCCGGAATTAATAACTTCAAAACTAACAGTATAATTTACATCTGTGAATGTTTGATTAATATAAAATACATTCTTAATCAAAGTTAATTGCTGCCCAGATTCATTTGATGGGACAGGTAAATTCATTGAGCTAGAGTTTGCCAAAATTTGTCCAGATGAATAAGAATCAATACCATATGCATGAGCAATTGATGTTGCATTTGAATATGTTGTCATATTTCTTGTGAAATTAATAAGATAGCTTCTTGTAATTGATTCTCCTGCTGTTAAATTTCCAATTGTAAAGTTAGAACCATAATCTAAATCTGTTATGTTAACATTTGTTGAATTGCTTCCTCCTTTGTTTGTTAATCTTAAAGTTACATTATATGAAATAGTTCCATTTGTTATATTTTGCAAACTTGCAATCTTATCCAAGACTAGGGATGCTGAAGTGCGATTGCTAACATTAACACCAGCATTATAACCCAAGGTATAACCCGTGGCATTACCTAGATCAAATCCTGAAAGATTTCCGTATGTGAAACCTGTAGTATTTCCTAGATTAAATCCAGTTGTGTTTCCTGTTGTAAATCCTGCGTTATAACCTGTTTGATTTCCAAGAATATAACCTGTTAAATTTCCAA
>CAYZYU010000001.1:34265-88563 GCA_964482915.1 Candidatus Woesearchaeota archaeon | reverse complement strand
TATTACCTGTGTTAAATCCCAAGGTATAACCAGTTGAGTTGCCCAATGTGAAACCTGTAGTATTTCCTAGATTAAATCCAGTTGTGTTTCCTGTGCTGAATCCTGCGTTATAACCTGTTTGATTTCCAAGAATATAACCTGTTAAATTTCCAAGTGTAAATCCGGTGGAATTACCCAAAGCAAATCCAGTGATATTTCCATATACAAATCCTGTTGTGTTTCCTAATATGAATCCTGTTGTGTTACCATATACAAAGCCAGTTGCATTACCTAAAATATAACCTGTAGAGTTGCCAAGAACGAAGCCAGTTGTGTTTCCTAATGTGAAGCCTGTTAAGTTGCCTGTATTAAATCCTAAAATATAACCAGTATTATTTCCGTATACAAAGCCGGTAGTATTACCTAGAGTAAATCCGGTTATATTACCTGTGTTAAATCCCAAGGTATAACCAGTTGAGTTGCCCAATGTGAAACCAGTATTGTTTCCAAGTATAAATCCTGTGATATTTCCTAAATTAAATCCTGTGATATTACCATAATCAAATCCAGAAATATATCCTGATTCATTTCCAGCAATAAATCCTGCATTGTAACCTGTAGTATAACCTGTCTGGTTTCCAAAGTAGAATCCTGAAATGTTTCCTAATATGAATCCAGTATAATTTCCAAGTGTAAAACCGGTTGAATTACCAAGATTGAAACCTGAAATATTTCCTATTATAAATCCTGTTTGATTTCCTAATATAAACCCAGTATAATTTCCTAATGTAAATCCAGTTGCATTACCTAAAATGTAACCAGTTGAATTTCCTAAAACAAATCCTGTGAGGTTACCGTATACAAATCCAGTTGTATTTCCTAATGTGAAACCAGTATTGTTTCCAAGTATAAATCCTGTGATATTTCCTAAATTAAATCCTGTGATATTACCATAATCAAATCCAGAAATATATCCTGATTCATTTCCAGCAATAAATCCTGCATTGTAACCTGCTTCATATCCAAGAGAAATTTTAAATGAGTCTGAACTATTTATTTCAATTCCTTGATAATTAACTTTTGTATAAACAGTGTAATTTCCTATTTCCAATCCAGGAAATATACTATTAAATACACCATTTGATTCTGTGGTTATATTTGAAGAAGTGATTATTTCCTCTGTGGAATCATTGTAAATAGAAATATTAATTATTTGTGAACTTAATGAAACTATCCCGCTACTGTCATTTATTCTTCCTTGAATTAAAACAGTTGGATCTTCAAGATAATCTCCTCCTGCTTCACAATTTATTGTTAAATTAATATTATTAAAGTAAGAATATTCAATAGAAGAGTTCTTTATTCCATTCCAGATTATTATAGACCAGTTATATTGTCCTAAATCTAAACTTGTCCAATTGTAAACTAAAGATGAACCATTAGTTAATCCTGAAGTTGTATTTAGAAGAATTTCATCCCCATAAATCCAAGCAGTCATTATCTTTAAATCTAAATCTAAAACAGTATAATTTAACAATATAAAGTCTAAATTATTAAAATAAGATTTATTCTCTGGATAATTAAATAATGAGGATGATTGTGAAATTGTTATTGTAAAATTTATTGTTTCAGAAATATTTCTATTTCCTGCTGAATCAAAACATTCAATATTCCAGTTATGATTTCCTTCAGTTAATCCACTAGCAGCAAAATTAGTTAGAGTATTATTTTGAGTTGTTGAATTGGTTTGATTTAAAATAGAATCAATATAAATGCTACAATTTAAATCTCCTACAGAATCATCTCTAGCTGTAAAATTAAAATTAATATTTTGCTGATTTGTTAAATAATCATTTTCAGGGAAATCTAATTCTATTAAAGGAGATGAACTTGAGGAATTAATTGAGTATCCTCCTCCTTGTGTTACATTAAATGTTACATTTCCTGCTTGCATTGAAGTTAAATTAAAACAATCACTGCAGATTATACCATTCCTGTAAATTTGTAATTCATTTGAAGTTGTTGGTAAATTATAAATGGTTATCTCTGCTGACTTGTTTAATCCTGGGATACTCGAATCAATAAAAGCATAATTCTCTAAAATGTATACATCATCACTAAATCCTGTTCCAGAACCAGTTAATCTATCTAAGAATTTTATTTCTCCTGCAGAGTCATTTCTAACAATCATTTTGCTTCCAATTCCAGTAAATAAGTAACTGTCAATAATCTGGCTAATTAAATAATTTTCATCTATTTCTGCATCAGCAAATCTAAATTCTGTTCCAGCAATACTAATAAAATTATTTTCTTGAAAAGAATTATTGTGGGGGAAGTTTGGAATTACTGCATCAAGAAGAATTCCATAAGAATTAGTACTTCCTGAGGTTGTAATATTATTTTTCTTAACAAAATTATATTTTGCATTAGAATACAGATAAATACCGTAATCTGTAGCAGAACCTGAAGTAGAGATTATATTTTCTTCTAGAAGGTTGTTTCTGCTTTCTGAAAGATAAATTCCTGCATTTGTGGCCCCACTTCCTCCAGTAGTAATATTATTTCCTCTAATTGTAGAATATCCAGATTCTACTGAAATATATATACCATAGTTATACCTTCCTCCGGAATTTAGTATTGTATTATTTTCCATAAGATTATTATAACAACTTGTAGCAGCAGCAATTCCAAAATTATTTGTTGTTGTTGCGGAGGCTGTTGTTGAGCCATTAGCTATTATATAATTTCCAACAATTTCATTTCCATCTGAAGTTGTGCTAAGTGAAATCCCATGATTTGTTGTTGTGCCATATGTAGAGATATTATTATAGTAGATTTTGTTTGCATTTGCACTTATATAAAGATAAATTCCATGATTTGTTGTAGTTGTTCCACTGGTTGATATTTGATTATTTACTATCGAATTATTATTTGCAGTCTGTAATAAAATACCATAATTTGTAGTTGTTCCATCAGTTTTTATAGTATTATTATAAACATAAGAATTTCCTGTTGAGGTATATAAAGCAATACCAATATTTCCAGAAGAGGTGCTATTTGCAGTTATTCTGTTGTTTATTATGTTATTGTTTGTAGAAGAGATTAAATAGATTCCATCATTTGCAGTGCTTGTTCCAAATGTAGAAATATCATTATCTTCTACTGTGTCATAATCAGAACCAGTCAAATAAATTCCATATCCTGTTGTTGTCCCACTTGTAGAAATATTATTTCTTGCAAGGTAATTTCTTTGGGCACTTGATAAAGTTATTCCTGCATTACCTGTTGTTAATCCATTTGAGGAGATCTGATTTTCTGTTATATTATTGTAAAGTGCACTTACCAAATAAATTCCGTAATTGTTGGTTGTAGTTCCATTTGTGATAATATTATTTTTATTAATCATATTTCCTGTTGAAGATGCTCCTAACCAAACCCCATAATTGGCTGTTGTTCCATTTGTTCTAATGGTATTATTCTCTACAAGATTGTAATCAGAACCAAGAATATAAATTCCAGGGTTTGTTCCTTCATCATCATTTGGAATTATAGTATTATTTGCAATGATATTATAATTATTATTTAAATTTAGATAAATATGGTAATTTCTTGCTTCAGCATCTGAATAAATGTAATTATTTCTTAAAATATTATATCTTGAACCATAGTATAAATAAACTACATTCATATCTGAATTTCCTGTTGTTAAAAGAGTGTAACTTGAAAAATTGTTGTTTTCTATTAAATTATATTCTGAGCTATAAAGCATGAGTGCATAGCTTGTTGTTGTTCCTGTTGCCTTTACTTCATTGTTTCTAATTGTGTTATTATTTGATTGATAAATTAAATAAATCCCATAGTTTCCTGTAGTGCTTCCATAAGCATTTATGGTATTATTTTCAAGAAGATTATTTTGACTTGCAGTAGATAAATAAATCCCGTGATTTGTAGCAGTTCCGCTTGTATTAATTGTATTGTTAATTATATATGAATTAGATGTTCTTAATGCATATATTCCATACCCCGTGGTTCCAGCAGGATTTGTGTCTTGAATTATGCAATTTTTTATTGTGATATTTTCAAGATAAACTGTTCCAAGGGCAACAGATATTCCAATTCTTCCATTAACTCCATCTGAACCATAAGAAATAGTATTTCCTTTGCAATCTAGTTCTATATTACTTGTATTAATTGTTAGACAAGTTGCTGTCCCAGAAATTCCCGCGTTTAATTCATATTGTCCTGAGATATTGATTGTTATTCCACAATCTGGAACATTAGTCCCTGCTAAAACCTCATAGGATAAGAGTGTTATCAAAATTATGCTGATTAAAGCAAAAAAATACTTTTTACTTGTCATCTTCATCCTCCATAATAATTTTTACTTTTTTGTTTATGTATTCTTTAGGAATAATTACATGAGCACCAGTTCCAAACTTAGAAGCTTTTCTCTCAAGAATCTCAGACCCCTCAAATTTTACAATTATCTGCTTTTTAGGCATATATATTAGATATATATGTAATTTATAAATATTTTGTTTAGCTTTTAAGAATTTAACTAGTTCACCTCCCTTTCTAAGCACCAAACCATTTATTTCACCTCTCTGTTCAAAAACTGCATCATTTCTACGCAGAATTATTCGTTTTATATAGCTATGTTAAACCTAAGGATAAACGCCCCGGCCGAGATTCGAACTCGGGTTACCACCGTACTCCATCGCCCTAAGAAAAATAAGGCGATAAAATTTAATAAGCCTGCCTTAGAGAAGGCTGGAATTATGATCTCATCGACTGAATCCCGGCGTAATTTGAGAGGGTGGCGTTCTTGGCCTCTGAACTATCGGGGCTTCTTTGGATTTATTATCCAAAACTACTAAGTATTAAAGCTTAAAAAGATTATCTTATTATAAATATAATGGCTAAAAAAAGAGAGGTGCATATAACCTCCACTCCTCAGAGAAGTTTCCTAAAAGCATTCACATGGGAGGTAATTGCATTTGTAATTACTTTAATAGCGGTATATTTAGTTTATGGAAATCTAAAGATGTCTATAAAATTTACGGTGGTATTAAGTATAATAAAAATCTTATTTTTATACATTCATGAAAGAATATGGAAAAAGATAATGTGGGGGAAAATTACATGTCCAGAAAAATATTAGTTCTTAACGTTGGGAGTTCTAGTATAAAATATAGTTTATTTGAAGATTTAAATCACCTAGAATCTGGAAATAAAGAAAAATTAAAATCTAAGAAAGATTATGAGAAAGCTATAGAAGAGATATTTAATCAGTTTATAGACAGAAATATAGAAATTATTGCCCATAGGGTGGTTCATGGAGGAGAATTAAAAGAGACTTCACTTATAACTCCTGAAGTCAAAAAGAAGATAAAACAATTTTCAGAATTTGCTCCATTACATAATCCAAAACAATTAATGGTAATAGAATTATGTGAAAAATTCAAGAGACCACAATATGCTGTTTTTGATACAATGTTTTTTGCAGATTTACCTGAAGTTGCAAAAACTTATGCAATACCTAAAGAATTAACTGAAAAATATAATATAAGACGTTATGGGTTTCATGGATTATCTCATGAGTATGTCTCTCAAAATTTGAAAGGTAAAACAATAATCTGCCATCTAGGTTCTGGTTCAAGCATATCAGCAATAAAAAATGGAAAACCCATAGATACTAGTATGGGTTTAACTCCTTTAGAGGGCATTATGATGGGAACACGTTCAGGAAGTATAGATCCCGGGATAATATTGTTTCTACAAAAAAAGAAGTATGATGTAGAAGATATACTTACAAATAAGTCCGGATTAAAAGGGATATCAGGATTTAATGATTTTAGGGATATACTTGCAAACATGGATAAAAACCCTGAATGTAAATTAGCTTATGATTTATTCCTTTATAGGATAGTTAAAGTAATAGGATCTTACATTACAGCACTAAATGGACTCGATAATTTGATATTTACAGCAGCAATAGGAGAAAATGTCCCAAGATTAAGGGAAGACATATGTAATCAATTAAAATTTTTAGGTATTAAATTAAACAAAAAGAAAAATTACAAAAATGAAAGAAAAATATCTTCTCTATTCTCAAAGGCGAAAGTTTATGTAATAAAAACAGATGAAGAGAGGATGATGATAGAAGAGGTTATTAAAAAATTATAATGAAATTTAAAAACATCTCAGTCCCAGTGGAAATTTCAGCTAGACATATACATTTATGTGAAGAAGATTTTGAAAATTTATTTGGAAAAGGAAAAAAATTAATTCCAATAAAAAAGCTCTCTCAGCCAGGAGAATTTGCCTCAAAAGATAAGATAGATATAATAAATGGAAAAAGTAAAATTGCAGCAAGAGTTCTTGGACCATTAAGGAATCATTCACAAGCAGAAATTTCTCTAACAGACGCTTATCAATTAAATCTAAACCCTATTCCAAAAATAAGAGTATCAGGAGATATACATGGAACTACTCAAGTATTAGTAAAAGGACCAAAGGGGCAGACAAAAATACCTGCAATAATAGCACAAAGACATCTACATTGCTCAGAAGAACAAGCAAAAAAATTAAAATTAAAAGAAAACCAGATAGTCTCTCTAAAAATACCTGGACAGAGGAAGACAATTTTCCAGAATATAATCGTAAGAATATCCAAAAAGTATGATTTAGCATTGCATCTAGATACAGATGAAGCAAATGCTGCAGGAATTTCTGAAAAGATTTTTGGAGAGATTTTAAAGTAAATAAAAATTACTAGATAAAATGCAAGAGATAAAATTCAAAGAGATTATGGAAAATTTGAAAGGAATTTATCCTTCCACTGAAAAGACAACTTTAAACAGGATGAGAAAAAAACCCGATGCATTTAAGGTTCTGATTTCTTGCTTACTTTCTCTAAGGGCAAGAGATGAAAATACTGAAAAAGTCTCCAAACAACTATTTGAAGTTGCAACAACTCCAGAACAAATCATAAAAATACCTCTTCCAAAACTTGAAAAGATTATTTTCTCATCTGGACATTATAAGAAAAAAGCTCGTGTTCTTCATTCTGTATCTAATGAATTAATAACAAGATTCAATTCAAAGGTACCAGATAAAAAAGAAGATCTCCTTAGTATAAAAGGAGTTGGACCAAAAACTGCAAATATAGTGTTAGCATTTGCATTTAATCAATTAGTCCTACCAATAGATACTCACTGTCATAGAATACCCAATAGATTAGGATGGATAGAAACAAAAACGCCTGAACAAACTGAGAAAGAACTTGAAAAAATACTCCCAAAAGAATATTGGGCAGATTTCAATGCAATTTTTGTGCAATTTGGAAGGGATATCTGCCAGCCAGTTTCACCTAAATGTTCTGGATGCCCAATAAATATGCACTGTAAGAGAATTGGTGTTGAAAGAAGCAGATAATCTCTTAAAATACCAAACCAAACTTTTATAAATCAATTTTCTCTATTTGAAATTATGAAACGTTCAAGTAGAAGATGGAAGAAAGACGGCCAGATGCGTTGGAAATGGCAGCGTAAAAGGTTAAAGAAAGAAAAGCACAAGCGTAAGCTTAAACGTGGATAAATCTAGCTATCTTAATATACTATTTATAAAAGTTAAAGTACCTAATACAAACAAAATTATTCCAACCATTCTATTAAGATTTTTCTCACTTATTTTATTAGCTAAACGAGAAGAAAAAAGAGCCCCAATAATTCCTCCTATAACAGCATATAAAAGTAATATCCAGTGGAAGCCCATCTCACTTATACGGGTAATATGAGATAATGCCCCGGAAAGTGCCACAAAAAACATCACAAAAATAGAAGTACCAATTGCTAAATGAGTCTCAAAATTAAGGAAAAAAACAAGAAGCAAAAAGACAGCAATTCCTCCAGCAGCTCCAAGACCCCCACCAATAATGCCTACAATAAAAGCAAGTACAACAGCAATCCAAAGTTTAGATTTTGAATAATCCTTTAAGGTATGGACTTCTTTCACTTTTACTTTTCTGTAAAAAAGCATTATTCCTGTCAGAGCAGTAAATAATGAAGTTAACCAAATCAAATTAGTACCAGCAACAAATTTTGAAAGATAACTTCCAAGAACAGCTCCAAATACAGCAGGAATTGCTAAATAAAATCCTGTTTTAAAATCAATATGATGAAATTTTCTATAGATAAAGATAGCCAATAGAGAAACAAACACATCTACAGATAAACTAACCCCTATTAATGCAAAAGCGCTGTAATTAATAAAAAGCAATATGATTGGGATAAATATAACTATCGCAGAAGCTCCAACTAAACCTGTTATTATGCCTGTAGCAAAACCTGCTATAAGAAATACTAGTTCTTGGATCACCATCTTTAACAATAGATAAGAATAAATAAAAAATATAGATTATTAAACTTAATGTATAATAAAAATCTGATTAAAAATATTTAAAAGACAATTCTATGTAAAAATGTAGCTACACCTAATACAAATAAAAGTATTCCCACCACTTTATTGAGATATTTTTCCTTTATAAGATTAGCAGATTTTGCTGAGAAAATAGATCCTAAAACTCCACCAATTATTGCAAAAAATAAGAGTCCCCACTGGAAATTCATTGAATTTATATAATAAATATGAGCTAAAGCTCCAAATAATGCAATAAAAAACATAACAAAAATAGAAGTTCCAATTGCAGAATGAGTCTCAAAATTAAGAATAAATATAAGCAAAAGCAAGACAGTAACTCCCCCAGCAGCTCCAAGACTCCCCCCAACAAGACCTACAATAAAAGAGGCAAATATTGCAATCCAAAATCTTGTTTTAGAATAATTATTTCGCTTCTTAACTTCTTTAGGATTAGATTTTCTTCTGAAAAGTAATATACCTGTAAAGGCGGTTATTAATGAAGTAACTCCAACAAGATTAGTATTAGAAATCGATCTAGAAACATAACTTCCTATGATTGCTCCCAATATTGCTAATATTGAAAGATAAATTCCTGTTTTAAACTCAATATGTTTATATCTTTTATAAGTAAATAATGCTCCAAGAGAGACAAAAACATCAAGAGCCAAACTTATTCCTATAAGTGTAAATGCATTATAATCAAAAAAGATTAATATAAGAGGTGCAAATGCAACTATCGCAGAAGCTCCAACTAATCCTGTTATTATACCTGTAGCAAAACCTGCTAAAATAAAAATTAAAGTCTCAGACACCATCTTTATTTATTAGATAAAATACAAAAAGAATATTATTAAAGTTAATTGTCTCACTTTATCACAATAACCTTTATTAACCAACATTATTTTTTCAAAGTATGGTGAGCTCTATTTGGACAGAAAAATACAGGCCTTCTAGATTTTATGAACTTGTTGGGCAGGAAGAGATAGTAAAAAGAATTGAAGGGTTGACTAATTCTATGAATATCCCCCATTTATTATTTGCAGGACCTGCAGGAACAGGTAAATCTAGTTTAGCATTAATAATAGTAAAAGAGCTTTATGGAGCAAATTGGAAAGAGAATTATCTGGAATTAAATGCTTCTGATGAACGTGGTATAAATATAGTCCGTGAGAAAGTAAAAAATTTTGCAAGAACTAAATCAATAGGAAATGTTCCTTTTAAGATAATCTTCTTAGATGAAGCAGATGCATTAACGCCAGAAGCCCAGCAGGCACTAAGAAGAACTATGGAAAATTATTCTTCAACATGTAGATTCATACTTTCATGCAATTATTCAAGTAAAGTAATAGACCCTATTCAATCTCGTTGTAGTATTTTCAGATTCAAGCTTCTTGAAAAAAAAGATATTGAAAAATATATTTTAGAAATAGGTAAAAGAGAAAACCTTACAATAAATCCAGAAGCTATTGAAATATTGTATGAAGGAAGTGAAGGAGATTGTCGTAGAGCTACAAATCTTCTACAAGCAACTGCCTCTATCTCTCCAAATATAACTCCAGAATTAATCTCAACTATAATCTCCAATGCTAAACCAAAAGATATCAAAGTAGTATTGGATTATGCTCTTGCAGGAGACTTCCAGAGAGCAAGAGAAAAACTTCTTGATGTAATGTTAAAAGAATCAATTTCAGGACAGGATGTGATAAAAGCAATACAAAAAGAAATCTGGAATCTTCCTGTTGAACCAGAATTAAAAGTAAGATTAACAGAAAAAACAGGAGAATCGGAATTCAGGATTGTAGAAGGTTCAGATCCTTTCATACAACTTCAAGCTCTACTTGCAAGTTTCGTTCTTGCAGGTTTAGGCAAGGAGTGAGAATGATATCTCAAAAAAGAACAAAAGAAGATCCTCTTCTATACATATATTGGGCAGAAGCTATATTACCTCATCCACAAGATAAAATATTAAATCTTGAAGAATCAAGAAATATTGAATTTATTTATCAATATTTAAAAGATGAATTAAATGGATTTGACAATAGTAAATACAAAGAAGATTTTTTAAATTTAATGAAAGATAAATATAATTTTTCTCAAGAAGATTTAGAAAAGAGATTAGAAAATATTAAGAAAGAGGGTAGAAGGAGGAATAATTAAATAAAATGGATGCAGACAAGAATATTGAAGTTGAAATACGTTCTTTTATCACAAGAGAACAATACGAGGAACTTTTAAAATTTTTTAGTGAAAATGCAGAATTTATTGATCAAGATTATCAGGAAACATTTTATTTTGATGAAAATTCAAATCTTAGGATTCAAAGGAATAATTCTGGTGCCAAACTGTGGCATAAATCAGGAAATGTCCATGACGAATTTATGGAAGAGATTGAAATACCTATAAAAAGAGATGATTTTGAAATGTTGGAAAAGTTCCTCAATAAACTGGGACACACTGTGAAAATAAAGTGGTTGAGAAAAAGAAATCAGTTTGACTGGAATGGAATAAAAGTCTGCGTAGATTATACAAAAAGTTATGCTTATATTTTAGAACTTGAAAAAATGTCCAGTGAAGATAACAAAGAAAGAGTTTTGAATGAATTAAAAGAGAAGCTAAAAGAACTAAAAATAGCTTTGACTCCAAAAAATGAATTCGAGAAAAAATATAATTATTACAAAAAAAACTGGAGGAGGTTAATTTCAGAAGAATAAAGATGTCACCTTGGGTTGAAAAATACAGACCAAAAACATTCAGAGATATTAAGGGGCAGAATGAAGCAATAGACAAAGTTAGAAAATTCCTCGAAGATTTTCATAATAAAAATTCTAAAAAAGCTATAGTCTTGCACGGTCCTCCCGGGACAGGTAAGACAACTATAGCCCATGTTGTAGGAAAAGAAACAAATTCTGAGATATTTGAATTAAATGCTTCTGATTTACGTGACAAGAAGAGACTAGAAGAAGTGTTAAAACCGGCAATTGAGCAAAAATCTTTAATAAAACAAGGAAAAATAATTTTAGTGGATGAAGTAGATGGAATATCTACTGTAGATAGAGGAGGTTTAACAGAATTTATAGAATTAATTGGGATCTCTCGCTTTCCAATTATAGTAACCGCAAATGATATTTGGGATAAATCATTAAATCCACTAAGAAAAGAAGCAGAATTAATTCAATTAAGAAATATTGATTATAGAATAATAAAAGAAGTGCTTGCAGATATTCTAAGAAAAGAAAAAAGTTTCATAGAAGATGAAGTACTTACAAGAATTGCAGTTAAATCTAAAGGAGATTTAAGGGCAGCAATAAATGATTTACAAACAATCTCAAAACTTAAGGACCTCACAGGTATTGATTTTGATGAAAGAAATAAAGAAGTTGATATTTTCAATGCATTGAAAATTATATTTAAGGAAAAAGCAAATGATGAGATACTAAAATTATTTGACTCTGTAAAAACTCCAATAGATGAAATAATCTTATGGGTAGAAGAAAACATTCCCAATGAATACAAAGGAAGAGAATTGGCAAGAGCTTATGATTTGTTAAGTAAAACAGATATCTTCAAAGGAAGAATTTACAAACAGCAATACTGGAGATTTCTAGTTTATGAAAATATTTTCTTAAGTTATGGTATTGCATCTTCAAAAAAACAGGCTAAACCAGGATTTACCACATATAAAAAACCAACCAGAATATTGAAAATCTGGATGAATAATCAAAGAACAATGAAAAAGAAATCAATTGCAGAAAAATATTCTCAATATTCTCATATTGGACAAAAAAGGGCAATGCAGGAATTCCCTTTAATAAAACAGATAATAAATTCTAATCCAGAAATATCTAAAGAATTAAAATTAGATGAAGAAGAAATGGAGTATTTGAGGAGTTAATCTTCCTTCTCTACACTCACAGTATAAGACCATAATTCTCCGGTTTTCCAAGCATTCCTGTTTAATCCTGCTTTTAGAGACAGTTGTTCTAAAAATTCAATCTTATCAGGTATCTGTTCCCAAACCTGGGGAAGGAATGTTGAGGTTGCCGTGCCTTTTTTTAAAATAAATCCTTTTCCAGGATTTATTCTCATAAGTAAATCTTTTTCATTAATTGCTTGTATCTTCTTAGGAAGAGATAATACTGAAACTTCAATCTTAACCTTATCCAATTCATCTTGATTTAGTCTTGAGAATCTAAAATCATGAATTGCTGCATTAATTGCATTATCTTGTACGTCTTTCCATAATTCTCTTTGTGGATTAAGTGAACCAATACACCCTCTAAGATTACCCCCAATAGTCAAAGTGACAAAGCATGCTTGCTTTTCATTGTAAATACTTTTAGTATGATCATCTGGGATGAAAGTTTTACCTTTAAAATACTCTTCAAGAGTATTTCTTGCAAGTTGAGTCAATTTTATTGCCATTTCTTAAACATTACCAAGATGAACATACTTCAAATACTTTTTGCCAATCTTCTCTGCCTTCTCAAGAATCTCCAAAGGAGTTGGAAGTTTATCCTTCATTTTATACATAGGAAAAAATCTGGTGATATGCCAGGGTATATTCTCATCAACACTTGCTATAAATTTAGCAATCTTCTCAAATTGATTAGGAGAATTATTCTCACCAGGAACAACTAAAGTTGTTATTTCTATATGAATTCCCATCTCATGAGCAAGTCTTATTGTCTCTAATACTGGTTTAATTTTAGCTGCGCAGATATTCTTATAAAATTTTTCATCAAATGATTTTAAGTCTATATTCATAGCGTCTATGTCTTTGCCTAAAAAGTCTAAACACTCTTTTGTCATGTATCCATTTGTGACTAAAATGTTCTTAAGACCTTTTTGTTTAGCTAAAACGGCAGTATCTTTAACAAATTCTGCAAAAATTGTAGGTTCATTATAGGTATATGAAATACTTTTACATCCTGTCTTTATTGCCCTTTCTACAATCTCCTCTGGGCTAATATCTCTTCCAACAATCTCTCTCATCTGGGAAATATTATGATTCTGACAGAAATAACATTTAAGATTACATCCCACTGTGCCTATTGAATATGTTTTTGTATTTGGCAAAAAATGATAAAGAGGTTTTTTCTCTATAGGGTCTATATTTTCAGAAATAATTAATCCATAAACTAAAAGATATAATCTCCCTTCATTATTTTCTCTTACACCACATATACCTCTCTTACCTTCATTAATTATACATTTATGATTACAAGCAATACATTGAACTTCATTATTCTCTATTTTTTTGTATAAAACACATTCCTGCATAAAATTTAATAATGCTTTGCAAGTTAAATAACTTATGAAAGAGTGGTTTCCAACAGAAAAAGAGAAATTAGAAAGGGTTTTAGATTCCTTTCTCTCAAAAAATCCTGTGGTAAAGAAAGATAAGATTAATGGTATAATTGTTCCTCATGCAGGATATTCTTATTCTGGTGAAATAGCTGGAGAGGCTTTCTCTTTATTAAAAGATAAAAATATAAAAAAGGCAATAATATTTGGTCCTTCACACTATCAAACATTTAAAGGAATCAGCTCATTGAATAGTTTTGAAACCCCCTTAGGGAAGATAACAATTCCAAAAAATAATTTCAATAAGATACCTCATGAACACTCTATTGAAAATCAAATTCCTTTCTTGCAAAAATTAGGAATAAAGGAGATTCTACCTCTTGCAGTAGGACATATTAATATGCAGGAAGCAGAAGAGATTGCAAAGCAATTTATTAATGAAGAAGCTGTATTTATCTTCTCAACTGATTTAAGCCACTCTTTAGAATATAATGAAGCAGTAAAGAGGGATAAATCTACAATAGAGGTAATTTCTAATCTAAAAGAATATCAATTAGAAAACATAAATGCATGTGGGTTATATCCTCTTTTAATATTATTCAAAATGTGTCAATTAAAAGGTTGGAAACCTAAATTAATAGATTATAAAAATTCTGGAGATATTACAGGAGATACTGTCTTTGTTGTAGGATATGCAAGCTTTTACTTCTGAGAAATGTTTATTTATTAATAACAGAAGTTTGGGTGAGTTGAGTTTCTTCTTTTGAGAAGTATTCTAATAACAACCCTGAATACAATCCTATTATCATTAAACACATCTCATCTGCTCAACTTAAACAAATATTAATTAATAAACCCAAACGAATTAGAGATAGAAGATAACAAAATTATTAAAAAAAATAAATCTATTTTATTTATCCACATTCAGCTGCACTATTACTTGTAGTGGTAGTATATCCAAATCCTGCACTATAAACAGTTGTAGATAGTTGTTCACTACATTCATCAGGAACATTTCCATCACTAAATGCACCACAAATTGAAGTTAAATATGCAGCAGGAGATCTAGCACTATTAACTGTAACTCCATTTATTACAAGTGTTGGACTTCCACCTACATTATAAAGTTCATTCAATTCTTTATCAATATTGAAAAGAGGATAATTTCCATTTAACCATTTAGTCTTATCATTTTTATTTGCTGATATTTGAAATTGTTTATCTGCGGCAGTCATACATGAACTTAATTTAGTCTTATCTATCTTTGCTTCTGTCAAACAAGTTGAATTATCTCCAGCCTTCAAGAAGCATGTCAAATAAGCATTGAATTTACTCTCTTGTTCTTTCTGTATACAATATTGTCTTAGATTTTCTTCAACTTCTCCTTGAGAAGGATGCATAGCATAATAAACAAATCTTAAGTTGAAATCAATCTTATCACCTAATAAATCTACAACAGGTAAAATTCCTTTTTCTGCCTGAGTACCATATGGGCAATAACTCATAACAAATAATTCTACACTAGGTTTTGCAGTCTTAGGAACTTCTGTAGTCTGTGTATTAGTATTTGTATTAGTATTTGTATTATTCTCAGCTTCTAAAGGATATAAAGCATTAGCAAAATATTGTCCGTCTTTAGTAACATACATAGGAAGATCTTCTCCCTCTATTGAAAGGGTAACAAGGTAAAAACTCCCTTGCTCTTCAACACTCTTTACTTCAGCATCATATCCAAGGTTAGTTGCAAAATTAAGAAGCTTCTCTCCAGCTTTATCTGCTGAAATATTCTTAACAGATACTCCTCCTTTTCCAAAAATATTTAATATAAGTAAAAGAATTACTAATAACACCAAAACAATTGTTGAAACTACCCAAGGATTAGCTCTTAAAGAATGCCTCTTTCTTTCCACATGCACTTTATGAATATGTTCTGCATGTTCATGGTGTTCGTGATGTCCACTTTCCATTTTGAAAAGATGAAAAGTACGTTTAAAAATATTGCGGTTCTCAAATCTCCCTCCAGAAAAGTGGTAAAACAATAAATTAATAGTTAATCAATAACAAAACAAACAATTAAAAATTAACATAAACTTATACTCAAATGCCATATGATATAATAACAGGAAGGAATTCTTCAGATAAAAAGAGTTTTGAGAATAAAGGATTAGCGTATATAGGAAAAGGATATGTAAAGATGGGGCAGTACACTTCTTTAAGCAATAAAATGTTTATGGATGTTATAAGAAGCCATGTTGTGCTTGTTGCTGGAAAGCGTGGTTCAGGAAAATCATATACATTGGGTGTTTTAGCAGAAGAATTATCTAACCTCCCAAAAGAAGTCTCTCAAAATATTGCTTCTTTAATTTTTGATACAATGGGAATATATTGGACAATGAAATATCCAAATGAAAAAGATAAAGAATTATTACATGAATGGGATTTGAAACCTAAAAACCTAAAAGTTAAGGTGTTCATACCCTATGGTTCCTATGATGATTATGTAAGAAGAGGAATACCTGCAGATGAAAAATTTGCATTAGATATCTGTGAAATGAATGCTGAAGATTGGATATTAACATTTGGACTCGATATAATAAATCCTGTAGCAGTATTAATTGAAAGAACAATAAATAAATTAAGAATTAAAAAAAGTTTTGATATAGAAGATATATTAGGTGAAATTGAAAAAGATGAAAAAACAGATAGAGAAGTAAAAAATGCTACTTCAGCCTTGTTTGAAGCTGCAAATACTTGGGGAATATTTTCAAAAAAAGGAATTCCCCCAACAAAAGTAACTAATCTCGTAACTGCTGGAATAACAACTGTTCTTGATTTAAGTACATATAATTCTGTGGGGAGTTTTAATGTTAGGGCATTAGTAATAAGTTTAATTTCAAGAAAATTATTCAATCAAAGAATGAATGCAAGAAAAAAAGAAGAAATAGAAGCAGTTTCAAAAGGATTGGATTATTCATCTTATACTGAAAAAAAAGAAAGTCCTTTAGTCTGGCTTTTTATCGATGAAGCACATGAATTCTTACCCTTAGAAGGAAAAACAATTGCAAGTGATGCTTTAACTCAGCTTTTAAGAGAAGGAAGACAACCTGGAATATCTTTAGTATTAGCAACACAACAACCAGGACAAATACATAAAGATGTAATGACCCAATCAGATATTGTAATATCTCATAGAGTTACTTCTGCAACAGACTTGGAAGCCTTAAACAGAATAATGCAAAGTTATCTTTTAGAAAGCATAAAACAATACATGGATGATTTACCTTCACTTAATGGTTCTGCAATTGTGTTAGATGATAATTCTGAAAGAATCTATCCTATGCGTGTACGTCCTAGATTCACCTGGCATGGTGGAGAGGCTCCTACATCATTAAAAGCTGAAAAAAAACTATAATTAGATTATCTCAAAATCTACTCTAACTCTTATTTTGTAAGGTGCGGTTTCTCCAGCAGATTTAACATTTAATATCTTAATTGAGAATTTAAATTTCTCAGCCTGCTCTTTTATTTTCTTAACAATCAAGTCTGTTTCATCTACTTTGCAAAAATCATAATAATATATCTTAGTGCCTTTCTTACTTAGCATAAAAGCCTGTTCCAAAAAACTTTCCTTAAGATTTGGACGAGGCATAACAATATAATCAAAATTCTTGCCTTGCCCTTTTAATTTAAAAGCAATTTTTTTTATATCACCATTAACAAAATTTATCTTGTTTTTAACTCCGTTTATTTCAGCATTAATTTCTGCATATTTATTAGCTTCCCTATTTATTTCATTAGAATAAATCTCTTTAGGTTTGGAATTTTTTGCTATGACTATTGAAAAAGGAGCAACTCCTGCAAACATGACTAAAACAGTTGAATTCTTCTGTATTAATGAAGATATTTCTTTTCTTTCATTACTTAATCTTGGAGAGAAGTAAGTTGTATCGATATTAAATCTAAAAGTGCAATTGTTCTCTTTATATAATACCTCTTTATTTTTTTCTCCTGCAAGATGTTTTGTCTCCATCTTTCTTAATCTTCCAGAAAATCTTCCTGATTTTTCTAGAACTGTTTTAATAATCTTATTTTTTTCTAATATTTCTTTAGCAAACTTTTTTTTCTCTAAAGACTTTGTCCCATCTGAGAAATTAACAACCGCTATATTGCCCAGTATATTAAAAGAACGATGATTTACCATGTCTAATAGGATATAAAAAAAGATTTTAAATGTTCCTAAAACTTAGAAAATAAGTTTATAAATAACTCTTGCTTGTTAAAAATATGTTTGAAGATTTATTTGGAGGGGTGGATGCAAATGTAATTCTTCTTGCTTTATTATTCGTAATATTCTTTGTTATAATCCAGCTTGCGTTAAGCAGAAGTTTAAAAGATAAAAGTTCAGCAAGCATTATCGCATTTTGCGTTTCTCTTTTATGTATTTATGGAATAAGCAGAACCGGTCTTGATTTTAGCGAGTTTTTTTATAATATGGGTATAAGTGATAGTGTTATTTATACAATAATTCCATTCATAATACTGGCTGGATTAATCTATTTGTTCTGGAAAGTAAAATTAAGATTTATACTAGTTTGTCTAGGAATAGGGCTTTTAGCCGGAAGTATGTTTGTTTATGAAAAAACAGCAGTAAGAATTATTGGAGGAATCTGCCTTATAGTAGGAATAATTTTAATGGTAAAAGAATCAAGAAGATCATACAAAAGAAGACAATATCAGACTTTTTCAAGATAAAAATTTTAAGAGTAAACTTATTTAGACCATTTAGTTAAATCATCCCAGAGGTCTTTACCTGTTCCTTTGTAATGTTTGAAGCTATCTTTACTTAAGCTATAAACCATTAAACCATCAAAAAAGAGGTTTGTTAAAGATTCATAATCTCCATTAGCTATAGAAAATAAATCTGAAATAGTACGAACCCCATAAATGCCTGCACCTGCTACATGTGAAAGTCTTGTGAATTTAGAATCCCTAATTTTTTTTGAAAGTGCTCCTGCAAGATCTATTGCTCCGAAAACAATTGCTCCATAAGGATTTGCAGCATCTCTAACAGTATCCAAGACAGCAGTAGAAGAAGGAATCTTTGCTATTGATTCTCCTATTACAGGTGTATCTTTTAAAAGACCTACTAAACTAGGTACACCTAAATTTGTTCCATATACACCAACCTTCCTTTTAGTATCATTAGTTGTCATATTTATTCAGATATCTGGAGATTTATAAATCTTTCTATATGTTACCATTTATAAAAAGTAACAATATTCATATAAGAAAAATCAGAACCATTTACCTAAGCTTTTTTGCTGATTCTTCTGCTTCAAATGTTTTAGTTTGTCTATCTGCTTCTGAACTCTTTCTTCAGAAAAGTCATGTCTTTCCACAAGTATCTCTTTTATCTTATCCTCATCAAAAGCCTTAAATTCAAAATCTTGTTTAGAGACATCGGGTTTATAGAACAATGCAAATATATCCTGCCAATTAAACCTCTCTTCTTCTGGTAAACTTAATATCTGCTCCTCAACACTCCTAAATATTTCATAAGGGACCTTATATTTCTTAACTATTTCTAAGGCTTTTTTCTGTCCTATTCTTGGAATGCCCTTAGGATTGTAATCTGTTCCTACAAGGATACCAAGGCAAATTAATTGTTCAAGATTTATCTCAAGAAAATTAAATACTTTTTCCAGTTCAATTACTTCTGGTTTTACTTCAACATATCCGTTATAGGTCTTTCTTTTTCTAGAAACAGTAAGATTCCTTATTAATTTGGGCGCTCCAAAAAGAAGACTATCATAATCCTGACTAACAGAAGCATAAACCTTACTATTACTTCTTGCCATATAAGCAGCCTGGGCCTCACCTTCTGAAGGGGCTTGTATTACAGGTATTCCCATTGCAACGAGTAACTCTTTACTCTCCTTTATCATCTCATCATTCAATCTAATCAACTGAGAACTGTATCTTTTCATCCCTTCAATATCTAATTCATCTTTTGCAGATTCATATCTTTCTTTAGCAATATCTCTTGCTCCCTGTCTCTCTTCATGAGTCTTATCTTTTAAACCAGGGGGTTTTCCATCAAAAACATAAACCAATTTGATGCCTTCTTCAAGAAGATTAAGATTTCTGTAAAATATACCTGAAAGATGACTTGTAACTCTTTTTTTATTATCCATTAAAGGCGTCCCATCCGGCTGTCTTATACTGGACAAGAATTGATATAAAGCGTTAAATGCATCAACACATAACACTTTATCCTGCAATTCTCCAGCTTCAACTTCTCTTCTTGGTATTATTTCACGAATATTTAGTCCCATTTCAACTCCAAAATATTTGAAATCCAAAGTATAAGAAATATAAATAATTATCTACTTTGGGAGTTCACCTTTGATAGAATAATAGATTTTTTTATAAAATTCCCCAAGTTTTTCATCAGAGTACTTTGCAAGTAAATCTCTTTTATTAGGATCATTGGGATAACCATATTTTAGTATTAAATTTTCTTTGTCTGCTCTATTTTCAAGAAGTTCATCTGGATTAAGATGCATTTCATCAGCTGTTTTAATAAAATTAAATTTGTTTTCAAGAGAGGTTCTTTTTTTCTTCTCTATATTAACTAATTCTTGAGCGTTCTCAATAGAACCATATTTCCTTATAACTCTAGTAACCAAAGATTGAGCATATGCATCGCTAGGTATACTTTCAGGATCTTCCGTATATTTAATGTACTGCTCAAGTAAACCATCTTTTTCCATATTGTAACTACTAAGTAGTACTATTTAAAGGTTTCTATAAGAGACCTATTCCTATTTTAACATCTTTTCCTAACCTTTAAATAATTCTTTTCCTTAAACTCTTTTATGAAAACAACATTTATACCCTTAGATTATCAAACCTTTGATTATGAGGAGAGAAACTATATTCAGGTTTTTGGAAGAGATGAAAAAGGTAAAAAAATCTGCATAATTGATACCTGCCCTATTTATCTCTGGGCAATTCTTAAAGAAAAATTAAACAAAAATCAAGTGAACAATTTGATAGAAAGTATAAAGCAAATAAGTCTAGATGAAAAAGGAAGGAAGACTAAAGTAGAAAAGATAGAGATTCATGAAAAGAAATTCTTAGGAAAAAAGGTTGAGGCCTTAAAGATTTTTGCAACAAATTACAAAGATTTACATGACTTAGCAGATAAATTAGACTTTGAAGAAATTGATAAAAGAAGAGGATATGACTTGGGCTTTATCACACATTATATTATTGAAAGAAAATTAAACCCTCTTCAATGGTATGAAATTGAAGGAGAGATGCTTCACAATTCAGATAAATTTGGAGGAATTGATTCTAATCTACAATTAGATTTTTGTATAGAATTAAAATCTCTAAAGAAACTTGCTGAAGAAAAAAAGAGATTTACTCCAAAGATAATTGCTTATGATATTGAAGCAAAGGAACTAGAACTTGGAAAAGGAGAAATTCTTATGATCTCTTTATATGGAGAAAATTTCAAAAAAGTGCTTACCTGGAAAGACTCATCCAAAAAATCTTTTGTTGAAAAATTTAAAGATGAAAAAGAGATGATTGAAGCGTTTACAAAAAATATTCAAGAACTTTCTCCAGATATACTAACAGGATATTTTTCAGATGGCTTTGATTTGCCTTATATAAAAGCACGTGCAGAAAAACTAAAGATAAGATTAAATCTTGGGATAGACAATTCACAACCAGTTTTCTCTAGAGGAATATTTTTAACAGGAAAGATAAAAGGGATTGTGCATATAGATTTACTAAGATTCATAAGAAATGCGTATTCCCAATACATGCAATCAGAGACTCTTTCCCTTAATGAAGTCTCTAATGAACTTCTTGGAGAAGGAAAAATAGAATTAAGTCCATTGGAAGAATCAAAAAAAAGCAAAGTAGATTGGGAGAAATTTTATGAATATAATCTAAAAGATTCTGAATTGACTTACAAACTTTTTGAAAAAGTCTGGCCAGACATGGAAGAGATAACAAGCATAACCAAAGAACCTTTGTTCAATGTATCTAGGACAACTATGGCAAGTAGTTTTGAAGATTACATTATCCATAATCTGGATAGATTCAATGAAATTCCGGAAAAAAAACCTTACAATCCAGAGATATCAGAAAGGAGAAATAGAGAAAAGTATCAGGGAGCATTTGTATTCCAGCCAAAACCAGGTTTATATGAAAATATTGCATTCTTTGATTTCTCAAGTTCCTACGGAAGCGTAATTGTTAGCTACAACTTATCCAAATCTACGCATACTGAAGACAAAAAGAATTCTTATGTTGGAGAATATCAAAAAGAAAAAGTGTATTTCTCCAAGGAACCTGGATTTATCCCAGAACTACTTAAAGAGATAATAATGAAAAGAAGAAAATTCAAGGAAGATTATAATAAAAATCCAACACCAATACTAAAAGCAAGAAGTAATGCATTCAAACTTATTGCAAATGCGGCTTATGGTTATCAGGGATTTTTTGGAGCAAGATATTATTCTATTGAAGCAGCTTCCTCAACAGCTTACTTTGCAAGAGAGAATATTCAAAAAGCAATTAATATCTTTGAAAAAGAGGGATTTGAACCTGTTTACAGCGATACAGATTCTATAGCAGTAATCTTAGGGAAAAAGACCAAAAAACAAGTCCTAGAACTTCTTAATAAGATAAACAAGGACTTACCTGGAATAATGGAACTAGATTTAGAAGGATTTTTCAAAAGAGGCTTATGGGTAACAAAAAGAACAGGAGATTTCGGAGCAAAAAAGAAATATGCATTAATAGACGAAGATGGAAAGATAAAAATTAGAGGATTTGAAACAGTAAGAAGAGATTGGTGTGACCTTGCAAGAGAGGTCCAGAATAGAGTAATAAAACTAGTCTTAGAAAAAGGCAATGAAAAAGAAGCCATGGATTATGTTAAAGAGATAGTTAAGAAATTAAAAGAAAGAAAAATAGACAAAGAAGAATTAATAATACGTACTCAGCTAAAAAAATCAATCTCAGAGTATAAAGCAATTTCCCCTCATGTTATTGCTGCAAAGAAGATGAGAGAACATTCTATTGCAGTAGATGAAGGAAATCTAATAGAATATTATATTGCAGAAACAAATGATAAAAATTGCAAGCTAGTAAGGGAAAAAGTAAAATTGCCAAATGAGGAAGGAGAATATAATATAGAATATTATCTTGACAGGCAGATTCTTCCTGCAGTTGAAAACATTTTCCAGGTATTTAATGTAGATGTAAAAGATTTAATAAACAAAAAGAATCAAAAAAAATTAAGTGATTTTTAGAAAGATAATTAAACCATATCCTCCTCTTAATAAAATGAATAAAACAGTAAAATTCCTCTGGGTAACTTCAGGTATCTTAATATTTCTCTGGACTGCTTTCTGGTTCTGGAAAGTAAGGGTATTAAATGAATATGGTATAGTTGGAAACGTAATAAAACTTGCAATAGGGCAATATTTGATTATACTTTACATAATAATCGCAATTGTTTACTGGGTAAATAGAGCTTTATACAAAAGAAGAAGTAAAAAATTAAGAAGAAAACGGGGTTCTTAGAAAGAACCTACGATGGCAGAATAAAACATGACAAATAAAGAAATAATTCTTGCTGGTAAAATAGCCCAGGAAGTTAAGAAGTGGATTAGACCACAAGTAAAAAAAGATGCTTTATTATTAGAATTAGCAGAGAAAATTGAATCTAAAATAATTGAATTAGGAGGGAAACCTGCATTTCCCACTAATCTTTCAATTAATGAGATTGCAGCACATTACACTCCTTCCTATAATGATGAAACCAAAGCTCATGGATTAATTAAAGTGGATTTTGGAGTCCATGTTAATGGATTTGTTTCTGATACTTCTTTTTCAGTAGATTTAGAAAACTCTCAAGAAAATAAAAAATTGATTGAGGCATCTGAAAAAGCATTAGAACAAGCAAAGAAGACAATTGAAAAAGGAACGTATACAAATAAGATTGGAAAAGCTATTCAAGAATCAATAGAATCATATGGGTTCTCTCCAATAATTAATCTTTCAGGTCATCAGATAGAGCAGTATGAACTTCATGCTGGAATAAGTATACCCAATATTGATGATAAAAGACTTTCAGAGATACAACCGGGATTATATGCAATAGAACCCTTTGCAACTAATGGTTCTGGAAAAGTAAAAGATGGAAAACCTTCGGGAATTTATTCATTAATTGATTATAAGAATATAAGAAACCCTAGTGCAAGGGAAATTCTAGAATTTATTACAGAAGAATACAATCAACTTCCTTTTTGCTCGCGTTGGCTTGTTAAAAAATTTGGAACAAAATCATTAATAGCACTAAATCAATTAGAGCAAAATGGAAATTTACACCATTATGCCCAATTAGTTGAAGTTGGAAAAGGGATTGTTGCACAATCAGAAGATACAATACTTATTGAAGAAAACGGTAAAAAGATAATTACAACAAGCGAAAAATAAACTAAATTTTCTTAAGTGGAGCATTCAATAAATTAATTATCTCTATCTTTTTTTCAATAAAAGGATTATATTTCATTAAATTCTTATGTTCTTGAATTTTATATAATGCATAAGGATTATGAGATCTTTCATCCTTAGATATTACAATTAAAACACCTTTATCAACCAATTCCTGTAGAATATCTGAAGTGACAATTGCTAAATCTTTACCCGATAAACATCTATTTTGTCCAACATTTTCAGGCCATAAATTAACAAATGCTGGAAAAAGTACTTCTGAATTTATGTTATAATCACAATAAAAGTAGATTTCTTTCTTAAATTTCTCTATTGTCTTAGAATATTTTGAATATATATCAGTATTTTTGAGCACGATTGAGAAATATAATTCAATTTATAAGAATTATCATTATAAAAGATATAAAATATATTTATCCTAAATAGCTACTAGCCTCAGGCACAGCTGTTTTAGCGGATTTGAAGAAAGCATCTTCTATCTTTTTATATGCATCAATTGTGGATTTGGTTATACTTGGTTTGACTTTTTTAAGAGCACCTTCAAATTGTTTCTCTGTGACAAATTTAGATTCTATTGATTCTCTAAGAGAGAGTAAAGCTGCTTCTCTTGAAAGAGATTCTAAATCTGCACCCGTGTATCCTTCTGTTTTTTCTGCAAGTTCTTTTAAGAAGTTCTCTCTTTCTTTTTCACTAAAAGCTTTCTTTCCATCTCCTAATGGCATCTTTTGTGTATGTATTTTTAATATGTTTAATCTACCTTTTTGATCAGGGGCGTTCACTAAAAGTATTTTATCAAATCTTCCAGGCCTTAACAAAGCAGGATCTAACATATCTGGCCTATTTGTTGCACCAATAACTAAAATATCTTTTAGATCTTCCAAACCATCCATTTCAGCAAGCATTTGATTAAGAACTCTCTCAGTAACTTTAGTTCCCATATCTACTCCTCTCTTTCCAGCTAAAGAATCAATCTCATCAAAGAAAATTACACAAGGTGCAACCTGTCTTGCTCTTTCAAATATTTTTCTCATACCTTCTTCAGATTTTCCAACCCACATACTCAATAAAGAAGGTCCTTTAACTTGTATGAAATTAGCTTCTGATTCTTTGGCTACAGCTTTAGCAAGCAAAGTTTTTCCTGTTCCAGGAGGACCATAAAGTAAAATACCTCTTGAAGGCCTTATTCCCATTCTCGTAAAACTTTCAGGATATTTCATTGGCCATTCAACAGCTTCTTTTAATTCTTGTTTGACTTCTTCTAAACCTCCAACATCTTCCCAATTAACATTAGGAGTTTCAACAAGAACTTCTCTCATCGCGCTTGGTCTTACAACTTTAAGAGCATCAGTAAAATCTTCCTGACTGATTACTAATTTTTCTAAAACATCTTTAGGAATTTGCTCCTCTCCATCCAATTTCATTTGAGGAAGATATTTTCTAAGTACATTCATAGCAGCTTCTTTAGCAAGAGCTTCTAAATCTGCACCAACAAAACCATGTGTCAAAGAAGCAAGTTCTTCTAGTTTTACATTCTTTGTAAGAGGCATTCCTCTTGTGTGAATCTTCAAAATTTGTAATCTTCCATCTTTACTTGGTACTCCAACTTCTATTTCTCTGTCAAATCTACCTGGTCTTCTCAATGCAGGATCAATTGCATTTACTCTGTTTGTAGCACCAATAACAATTACTTTACCACGAGATTTTAGACCATCCATCATAGTCAATATCTGGGAGACAACTCTTCTTTCAACTTCTCCTGTAACTTCTTCCCTCTTAGGAGCAATAGCATCCAATTCATCAATAAAAATTATTGTAGGAGCTGTTTTTTCAGCCTCTTCAAAAATATCTCTTATTTTCTTCTCTGATTCTCCATAAAACTTAGACATTATTTCTGGTCCGTTTAATAATATAAAATTTGATTCAGATTCATTAGCAACTGCTTTAGCAAGCAAGGTCTTACCTGTTCCAGGAGGACCATGTAAAAGAACCCCTTTAGGAGGGACTATACCAAGTCTTTCAAATATCTCTGGGTGTTTCATAGGAATTTCTACCATCTCACGTATCTTTCTTATCTCATCACTCAATCCCCCAATATCTTCATAATTTATCTCTGGAATATTTTCTTCTGTTGTCTCAACAGCCTTTGGATTCAAAGAGACTTCTGTATTCTCTGTTATTCTTACAGGTTGATTAGGATTTACATTAACAACTAAAAATTTAATCTGAGAAATTCTTCCCCCAAGATTTCCCATCCCCATATTTCCAAAAAATTCACCAAAAATATCTTCAAGTTCTCCTAAATCCCCGAATCCTTCTGACATCAAGTCTCTTCTTCTCTGAACACCTCCAAGAACGACTATATCTCCTTTAACAACAGTTCTACCAAGCAATCCATTTCTTAATCCCTGTGGGTCTCCCTGAACCATTATCCCTTTTTGTGCAGGAGCAATCATTATTTTCTTAGCTTCTTTTATTTCTGCTTTTGAAATTGAAACAACTTCTCCAATTCCTGTTTTAGCATTTTTTCTCTGAATACCGTCAATTCTTATTATTCCTTCTCCAACATCAGCAGGATAAGATCTGTCAACTATTGCAATTGTTTCTCTGTTTCCCTTGATTGTTATTGCATCTCCTCTTTTCAGTTCAAGTTCTTTCATGAGTTCAGCATCTATCCTTGCTATGCCTTTATATGCATCATCCTGCAATGCTTCTACAACTTTCAATTGAATTGTTTTTTTAGTCATATTACTTTAATTTCTCCTTGTCTTTTTTGATTAAGAGGTTTTTATTGTTTTCTGGATGAGCAGAGTCATAAAACTGTTGTGCGTGTATGACTGGTTGATTATTTTTAATTACCTTATACTCTCTGGTCTTGATAACTCTTGTATTCTTATCCTCACTATTTCCAAAATTTAAGCTAACTCTTCCAAAGTCTTCAAAACATAATTTTACCATCTCATCCATCATCCTTGTTTGTTCGTTCATGAAAGAGACTATTTCCTTAGGTATTGAAACAGCATAACTATTTCCAACTAATCTCATTTTGACTCTGAATTCTTTATTCCTTAAATTTATAAATTTGTTGTATTCTTGTTCATCAACAGGATGGACTATCTTTTCATTGCATCCTTCTGTAGGGCAGACCATCAAACGAATTAAAAACCCATTTTTAACAACTTGAGCTTTCTGCATTTTTTTACCGCATTTACTGCATAATATTGTGTTATTGAATATATCGTTTGCCATTGTTTAGTTCGAATGAATATAATTTCCTGTACGAGTAGTATTAGGAACATATTTTATACAATTCATATAACTTTTTTCACCAGAGGAAATATGATTGTACATATTCCTATAATTACTTAGATTGTACTCACTGGACATTTTTCGTACTTCATAGTTTGAATTTTTGTAATCCATTTTATAATACATTTCAATTATAAAGCCACACAATCGAGGTATTTTTCCTCGAGTGTGGCAAGGGTTGAAAAGAGGTTTTTGTATATACCTAGTGTATACACGTAGCAATGTATATTTAAATCTTGCGGAAGATAAATCAGGAAAAAGCTTATAATTAGTTTGTAAAATTATGCTATATACAGTGTTCTAATGTTGTTGTTATCTTCTTTTTCCCATTCTTTTTTTAATCTCTCTTTTTCGATTGAATCTTTTCCTCTTAATTGTTCTTCTCTTTTTTGTTCTTTTTCAGCTGCTCGAGTAAAGGCCATAGTCTGAACATACCAGCCCCAAGCACCTCTTCTTTGAGCTTCTCTCTCTATAACAGCCATTCTAAAATCTCTTCTTTCTTCATCTGTTTGAGGAGAATATTCTCTGCCAAAACTCATTTTATAAGTATCCTTAAGATCTTTATATCTCATAATTTCTTTTTTTAATTTTAAATCAGCAAGGGTTGGATCAATATCATCAGGAAAATCATCAGGGAGATATTCACACATAGTTATTATCCTATCATTATCTTTCAATCCCATATTTGAAGCTTCATCAAGAAGAGCAATTAATGTACTCTCAACATAAGAGCCATCATCATGCCCATAAACATTTTCAGAACTGGGTAATTTTATTGCTTTCTTCCTTCCCATAAAAGCTTTCAATAATTTAATTATTTAAACATCCTTATAATCCAAAATATATTTTCAAACATTTTAAAAACTCTTTTTCATGCTTAATCTAATGACTAGAGGTGAAAATAAGGGAAAAATTAAAAAATTTCTCAAGAGATTTTGGGAAATTGTCTGGAAAGATGACAGTTTTAAGGGTTGGTTAATATCATTATTATTTATTTTTGTAGTTATAAAATTCATATTTTTCCCTCTATTAAATCTCGCGACCGGTACTTCCTTACCTTTAGCAATTGTAGAATCTTGTAGCATGTATCATTCTGGAAATATATTTGGAAATTTTGATAATTGGTGGGAAAGACATGATGCAAAATACGCAGATTTTAATGTAGATAAAACAGAATTTGAAGAATTTACATTAAAAAAAGGATTTAGTAAAGGAGATATAATTTTCATAGTAAGGGCAAGACCAGAGAAAATTCAAGTAGGAGATGTAATTATATTTAATTCCAATCAAAAAAATCCTATAATCCATAGAGTAATAAAAATAACACAAGAAGATGAAAAATATGTATTCTCAACAATAGGAGATAATAATGATGGACAATTAAATATTGAAATGAAAATAAGTGAAGACCAGATTGTAGGGAAAGCTGTCTTAAATCTCATACCTTCTGTGGGTTGGGCAAAACTTATCTTTTATGAACCTTCAAGACCAAAATATGAGAAAGGATTTTGTACTGAAACAGGCAAATGAAAAATAAGAACCTTTATAAATTAATTAAATTTAAACAAAAATAAGCCAAAGGAGAATAATAAAAAACAATGGAATTTTGTCCAAAGTGCGGAGCAGTTTTAATTCAAAAGAGGAAGAACTATGGATGTGCTAGATGCGATTATTCTACAAAAGAAAAATTAAAGATAAAAACCTCTGAAAAAATTGAAGAGAAAAATAAAGTGGCTGTTGTTAAGAAAGAGATGAATACTTTCCCAATAGTTGTTGAAAAATGTAAAAAGTGTGATAATGATAAGGCTTATTTTTGGACAATACAAACCCGTGCAGGTGATGAAGCAGAAACTAAGTTCTTCAAATGCACCAAGTGCGATCACACTTGGAGACAATATAGATAACTTTAAACACTAATTCTTTTAAGTTAAAGATAAGGACAATTTGTATGTCTAAAGTAACAGACAGCATAGGATTAAAATTTGAGAGATTTATAGAAGAAAGATTTCCTGAATTAATCTCAACATGCGGCAATAAAGATGGGCCTGATTTTTATCATCCCACATTAAACTTCTGGGTTGAAGCTAAAGTGGGAAATATACTATGGGGTCAAAGAATAAAAGAAGAACAAGTTCACAAATTAGATGATTTTAAAGAACCAATTATATATGCATTAGGATTTCATAATTTTCACGATGCAAATAAAAGATTGATTCAAGAGACAGAATGGGGAAGACAAAGATTCCTTGATAAAAATCTAAAGGTTTTGAACACTTACTTTATATCAAGTGATTTAATAAAAAAAATATGGGAAAAAGAAAGCAGAATCAGTCAAAAAGAAGGTATTACTTATTGTATGGTAAAAAGAGGTATAATAAGAAATCTAATAATGAATAGGTCATTTGAGAGAGATAAAAAAACAGTTAAATCTGCAGAGATATTCTATGGATATAATAATGAAAATTTTATGATTAGAGATAATCTTAATAAAGAAGATGTTAAGTATGGTTTAATTCTAAATAAAGAGCACTCCCAAATAATTAATTATATTAAAGAGAAATTAGAACAATAAAGAATATAGATAATATTTCTATATATAACAGATATTCATAATTCTTTTAAAGAAGATTATTATCAAAACTAAATGGGAGAAAAAGAAGTTTCTAAAAAATATTTTAAAATACAGGAAGAATCCCTTAAAGTAAATGGAGTCCCTTTGTTAGTTGATACCTCTCTAAACCCAAATAAACAAATAAAAGATTTGATAGGTGCCTATAAAATAAAATACATTAGCGGGGAAAATCCTTATTACTTATTCTTTAAACAATCTTATCAAATACCCAAAGATATTGTAGCAGGATCTCCAGGAGCCTCTCTTGAAGATACACTAACTTCAGTAACAATAGGAAAAGATTCCAAAGAACCCATATTTAAGGCAATTATAAATAATGAAGGGGATTTGAAAGTCATTGAAAACAAAAGAACAATCTTCATAAGTACAATAGATAAAGAAAAAGCAGATGAAATGGTAGAAGGGGATATGAACTGGAAAAATCTGCAAGCCTGGGTTTAACAACATATTTTTAAACAAATTTATTCTATCTTTTTTAGGTAAAAATGACTCCGTAGCTCAGCCTGGCTAAAGTTCTTACGAACAAGCCATCCTGAATATAGAGTATAATTAAACAAGATGACTCCGTAGCTCAGCCTGGCTAGAGCACTAGACTCTTAATCTAGGTGTCGTGGGTTCAAATCCCATCGGGGTCACTTTATTTAAATAAAAAAGGATTTGAACTTCAAATCCTGAGAGTTTACACGAGAGAATCCATAATCCAGTGTGGGCTCGAATAATCGGGGTCACTTTATTTTTAAAATGCCATTAAATTTTTGTAATAAATGCGGAGGAATTGTAAGAAGCGGAAAGATAGACAAAGATAAATCTTATTCCTTTTGTGATAATTGTCAAGAGTTCAAACTAACAAAAACAGGAGAAACAACAACTCTTTCTTTTAGTGAGATAATAGAAAAACAAAAAGAAAAAGGAGAAGGAATTAAAGATAGTATAAATGAATTTGCAAACTACTCCAATTTATGCAAAAAATGCGGGTATGATAAAGCACAGATACTTGATTTAGGAGTTTTTTATTCTGATGAAGATAATCTTATTTTGTTAAAATGTGGGAAGTGTGGTTTCTCGGAACGAATTGGAAGAAAAACCAGTTAATCATTATTAAAACAAATATTAACAAGATTTGCCCAATTTATGAATAATTCTCTTAAACATCTAGCTTGATTAATATTATCTACATTATGTCCAGTATAATCCACCCAAATTGGAGTACGTTGGTGATCAAATTTCTTCAGCCCTTCGTTCAAAAAATCTCTCATACTCATTTCACTTAACGCTAAATCGCATGCATCTCCTGGAACGCATATTGCATGAACTAACCAACTGCCTTCTACAAACTGATAAGGCATCTGATTATATTTTTTATCCATATAAGATAAATAAGATTTTACTATCTCAATTCCTTCTTTTTTTAATCTGTTATAAGAATTATCATTAATCTCTTTATTTCTAGCAATTATTCCTAATTTTCCATCAAGAATAGCATGAAAATTATAATCACTCCCAGAAAACGAACTTTCTCTAGGAGAGATAACAGGAACCTCATAAACATATTTCCTCATGGATAACCCTAATTCAGATCATTAATAAGGATTATTGTAATTGAGGTTAATCTTCATCACTTTCTTCACCACTCTCATCAGAACCACCCTTCTTCAGCTTATCCCAGTATTCAGTTCTTTCAAGGTTAGCATAGAAATGGCTTTTTCCTTCTTTCCTAAGCTTCCAGTATAAAATATTACCATTTACAGTATTAATTCTTCTCTCAACCTTAACGAGAGCCCTTTTAGCTGCGCTTATTGCCTGAGGTTTGGATTTTTTATCATTAAGCCTTGCTTCCTCTTCTTTCTTCCATTCTAATACTTCTGTCATCTCTTCTTGCGCCTCTTTGTACTTTTCTTCAATTTCTTTATTGGTCAACGGAGGGAATTTTATTCCTTTATATTTATCCATAAATAAAAAAAAGAAAAAGACCTTAATAAAAATTACTATTAAAATAACTAATTATAACAATTAGTTCTTTTCATTCCCTTAAGGGATTTTGTGCGGCAATCACCTCCGCTGCAATCTTATCTTATTAGCTTTTGAATATTCTCAATAGCCTCTGCAACTTCAATTCCTTTCTTAGTTAGTTTTATCACCTTAATTCTCCCCTTTTTTTCAAAATCTACTAACTTAAGTTCTTCTAAAGTCTGCAGAATTTTTACTGCATGGCTGTAAGTGCAATCCACTTCTTTAGCCAGAATACTACCGTACCTCATCCTTGTGTTCTTTTTCAGAGAAACAAGCATTAAAGCTGGTTTCCTTCGGAAAAAGATGTCAAAGTTATCTTTTATTTCTGTTTCCATTTTTTGAGGTGTCTTATTTAAAGTATATATCCAGACAATATCATCCTTTTAAATGTTTTGTAATGTATATATTCACTACATAGTTTTGATGAAAATTTAATGATTTTTTAATTACAACAAAATATAAATACGGTAGAAAATTAACCTTAATAAGATGGGTGAGGAATTATCAGATAGATTAAGAATTTCTATGAAATTTGAAAGAATGATGGGACATACTCATGAAGAATTAATGGAAATTGGAAGACATCCCGATGAAGCTCCAATATTAAATAAAAATAATAGTAAGACTATCGGATATTTTACATATGACCATAATAACAAAAAAATAACATATACTCCTGCTAAAGAATATAAAGAAAAAACAAACTCTCAATAAAAACCCTTATTAACCAATTCTTATTTTATCATCTATGGAAAACAAGGATAAAAACAAAAAAACAAGAATTCTTGCTGTAGGAGATATTCATGGAGATAGCAAACTAGTAGAAAAATTAGCAAAAAAAGCAAAAGATGAAAATGTGGATTTAGTTATAATTGCAGGAGATTTAACTTTCCTTGAAAATTCAACAAAAAACTTAATAGGTCCTTTCATAAAAGAAAAAAAGGAAGTTATTCTAATACCGGGGAATCATGAAACAATGTCCACAATAACTCCACTTACACAAATCTATCCTGGAACAAGACATGTCCATGGATATTCTGTAATAAAAGGAGATATAGGAATATTTGGTTCTGGTTATGAATCTGCAACAGGACCTTTCTTTGTTGAAGATGAAGAAATATTCAAAATATTAAAAAAAGGAAATGATAAAATAAAAGATTTGAAAAAAAAGATTATGGTTACACATGCTCATCCAAAAGGAAGTGTAGCAGAATTCTCCGGATTTCCAGGTTCTAAAGCTGTTGAAAAAGCAATAAAAGAATTCAAACCAGATGTTTTAATTTCAGCTCATATTCATGAAGCAGGCGGTCTTCAAGAGAAAATTGGAAAAACTAAAGTAATTCATGTTGCAAGAAAGCCAACTATCTTTGAAATCTAACACACAAAATTTATAAAAAGACAGAAAACACCCTAATTCTAATAGAATGGTAAAAAAGAAACAAGAAAAGTCCAAAGAAGAGATAGCTGTAGAGAACAATTTCAAAGTAGATAAATCTGACTTAAAGTATGCAACAGAAAAAAGAGTAAAAGAAGCTCTTCCAAAAGAAGATATTCTTAAGAATATAACTGAGAAAAGTGTTAAACCAATTCAACAGGAAATAATAACTCAGGGGGCTATTGAAAAATCTTACAAAAAACCAGCAAAAAAACAAATTGAACAAGTTGAGAAATTTACTGTCTTGAAAAAGAAAGTGAAGAAATCCAAAAAAGCAGAAGAGTATTCTCATCCTAAAATTAAATTAAAAGAAAAAGGTTATGAATTAATAATAACAGAAAAACCACAGGCTGCATTAAAGATTGCAAGTGCCTTGGGAACTCCTTCTCAAAAAAATTTTAATAAAGTTCCATATTACGAAGTAAAAAGAGGAGATAAAAAGATAGTTGTTGCCTGTGCTGTTGGACATTTGTTTACATTGAAGCAAAAAAACGGAGGATATCAAATTCCAGTATTTGACATATCCTGGGTTCCAAACTTCCTGGCAAAGAGAGGAGATTTTACAAAAAGATATTATGATTCAATATTGAAACTCGCAAAGGAATCCTCTTCATTAACCGTCGCTACAGATTATGATATTGAAGGAGAAGTGATTGGTATGAATATAATAAGATACATCTGTGATCAGCAAGATGCTTCACGTATGAAATTCTCAACATTAACGAAACCAGAACTTGAACAGGCTTATGAAAACAAATCTAAAAATATAAATTGGGGACAAGCAATTGCAGGAGAGACCAGGCATTATTTAGATTGGTTTTATGGTATAAATCTTTCCAGAGCTTTGATGAATTCTATAAAGACAACAGGAAAATTCAAGATAATGTCAATAGGAAGAGTTCAAGGACCTGCTTTGCATATGATAGTAGAAAAAGAAAAAGAGATACTTGCATTCAAATCAAAGCCATATTGGCAGATATTCATAACTGTTTTAAATAAAAAGCACAAACTTGAATTAAAATATATAAAAGATATTTTTGATAAAACACAATTAAAAAAATTCGATAATCTAAAAGGAAAAGAAGTTTCTCTTGAAACAATAAAACAACAAGAAAAAATACCTCCTCCTTCTCCATTTAACCTAACAACCCTTCAGACAGAAGCATATAAATTCTATGGCATAACACCATCAAAAACCCTTCAGATTGCTCAATCTCTTTATTTAGCAGGATTAATTTCTTATCCAAGAACTTCTTCTCAAAAACTACCTCCTTCAATAGGTTATAAAGAAATATTAAAAAAACTGGCAAAAGATTTCAAAGCTGAAAAATTAATAACAAGAGATAAACCCGTTGAAGGAAATAAAACAGATCCTGCTCATCCTTCAATTTATCCAACAGGAAATACCCAGATACTCTCTGGAGAGGAAGATAAGATATACAAATTGATTGTAAAAAGATTCTTAAGTTTATTCTGTGAAGATGCCTTAATAGATAATAAAACAGTAAAAGCTACTCTTAATGATTTAATATTCTCAAAAAAAGGACAATCAATAGCAAGAAAATCCTGGATGGAGATTTATCCGACAAAACTTAAAGAAGAAGAAATTCCAGATATGGAAGGAAAAGGAGAGATAATTGATTCAAGAACAGAACAAAAAGAGACACAGCCTCCAAAAAGATTTTCTCCTGCATCTATAATCTCTGAACTTGAAAAAAGAAACCTAGGAACAAAGGCAACACGCTCTGCAATTGTTGAGACATTGTATGATAGAGGGTATGTAGAAGGGCAGAGTATACAGGCAACCCCGCTTGGAATATCCCTAATAAACACATTAGACAAATATTCTCCAATAATCATCGATGAAAAACTTACAAGAGATTTTGAATTAGAAATGGAAAATATACAAAGAATGCATGATAAATCAAAACAAGAGAAAAAAGAAACAGATATAATAGAAAAAGCAAAAACAACCATAACAAATATATCAAAAGATTTTGAAAAGCATAAAAGCAAAATAGGACAAGAACTCGTGGATGCAAATATAGAATACAGAGAACAACAAAAAAGGGAAAATGCAATAATAAGATGTCCTAAATGTGGAAAAGGCGATTTATCTATAAATTATTCTAAAAAAACACGAAGATTTTTTGTGAGTTGTAATGCTTACCCTGATTGTAAAAACACTTACAGTCTTCCCCCTAACGGGCAAATACAGAAAGCAGATAAAAATTGTGAAGAATGTCAATGGCCAATGTTAACAAGATTATCTAAAGGTAAAAGACCATGGACTTTCTGCTTCAATCCACAATGCCCAACAAATAAAGCATGGGCAGAAAAAAAGAATATGGAAGAGAAAAAAGAAAACTAAACTTTCACAAAATCATTCAAACTTTTCTGTTCTTTTCTTTCTTTTAACAATTTGCTTCTATCAAGAATATTTGCAAAATCAAAATTGTATTTTATCTTACCTATTTTTCTAACACTTTCAATAAGTTCAGCTCTGTCAGCAAATTTCATTTCCTTCTTCAATGCTTTTTTTACACTCTCCCTTACAACCCAAACACCAAGAGCAGCCCAATAACTTGGAGTTTCAATCCTTATTGCAATTACACTAGCCTGTCTCTTTATTGAATTTAGATATTCAAGAACTGCAAATCTAGAAGCATAATATCCTCCAGCAGTATCAAATGCGTAGGTCTTTCTCCCATGATATCCTTCAATATCTGTAGATGCTTTTATCTCCTGTCCAGGGTTCCAAGAGCTGTGAGGTAAGTATAATTCAAATAATTCATAACTCCATACATTAGGAAACATTAAAAGAATATATTGATTGCCCATAAACTCTCCAAAAAATAATTCATAATTTTCTATCCAAGGGTAATTTCTCACATTTTTCAAGAATTGTTTTCCAAGCATATCATCTGTAGCAGTTATACTCCATCTTGTTGGAACTAATTTTTTATTTTTTGCAAGACCCATCACTCCTACACTTAATATTTTACTCAGAGTATATTCATTAAATTCATTGTTATACAAATATTCAATTGCTTCTGAAGCTTTTATCTCGTCGTTTATGACTTTATCAACTTTCTTATCAATTTTTACATTACCAGTTATTTCTACACTTTTTAATCCTGCCCTCATACCATGAGGAGTTAATATCTTGTCCTTTTCTCTGCCCACGATTAATCTATTTTTCAATTCAATCTCAACATCAACCTGTCTTGAGGAAATTGCAACATCTTTAGCAATCTCCACAAATTTCTTATTAAGTCTTATATCACTTACTTTTGCCTGGAATCTTGAATTAAGAAGACCATTTCTTAAACTCATCACTTCTTCAATATTAAGATTATTGTCTGCCCAATATTTAGCATCATCATAAAGCCAAGAATTTTCATCCCTATTCAAAGGACTTAATATTCCTACATTTACTAAAGGATATTTTAACTTAGAACCTATAAAAACACTTGGGGGAGAAATCGAATCTATTTTAGAGATCTTGCTGAAATCTTTTATTTTAAATCCCACATCTGCAACTTTTTTTATAGCTTCAAATTTTATCGCCTCTGTCATTTTGCAATAAAATATAATTGCTTTAAATGGGTTTGTAACTACTTGAAGAATTACAACATCTTCCTTTTTAAAGATGTAATCTTTTCATATCCATCCTTTCTTAAAAATACCTTCATTCTTAATCAAGAAACCCATCTCTTTTTGAGGTAAATTTCTGTGTTTAAGCAGTATTGCTTTCCTTTTTCCATTATCATTCTTCAATTCAATTATACATTTACTCCAATATTTGAATAAATCTCCCCCCACAATATTAGTATTCCTTTCAACTCCTTTCTTAAACTCTTCTTCGGGTATAAATTCCAGGTAAACCTGGTTTGTTATTAAGATGGGAATATTTTGCTTCCTTGATATCTCTGCCATTATCTTCATCTGTTTTGCCATTTCTCTATTTACTTCTCTTATTTTTTCCTCATCTTTTAAATTATGGGCTTCTCCAAGTTCTAATCTATAGAGCATTGCCATACCATCAATTACAATAAGACCAATATCCTCTTTTTTTACAAAATTTAATAATTTAGAAAAATCTTTTTTTTGTTCTTCAAAATTAGTTGGTTTTAATAAAAAGATATTCTTTAAAACTCCTTCACTGTTTTCTTTACCTACAATCTGATTTACTCTCTCAACACTAAATCCTCCTTCTGTGTCTATAAAAATGACTTTTTTACCTTTTTTAGCCTGACTACATGAAGCTAAAATGACAAAATTAGTTTTACCACAACCAGGAGGACCTGCAATCATAGTAATAATATCTCTTTCATATCCTCCATAAAGCCAAGTATTCAGATCATAACTTCCTGTTGAAATCTTCTCTGTTTTCATTTTAGATTATCCATAGAAATAAGCCCGCAAACTAATTAATAAGTATTATTATTCAAAATAAAGAATTTACTTTAATTTCTTGAAATCCGCTTCTATATTTTCTAAATCTTTAGTTATAGCTGTAATAGCATCGTTTATAGCTTTTTTAGGGGTCTTACCTTTTGTTTTAACAGCTAATATAGGCTTTTTAGTAGGATGCTCTCTCTTCCAAGCAGCAAAGGTAACTGAACTATCTTTGTTAAGATAAGCTCTTAATATTTCAACTAAAGTTAAGCTTCCAAGTTCAACTTCAATCTCTTCCTTTGAATCCTTAAGAATATTCATTTCCATGATATTTTAGAATAAAATTAGTTTAAAAAGGCTTCGCTTGACTTTTTACTTACCATATAATATTTCGTTTGTCTCTTCTTCAGATAATTCTTCTTCATCCTTAGTATTTTCTACTTCTGATTTTTTCTTTCTCTTAAAAAAAGAAAAGAAACCTTTAGAACCCTCAGATTCTTTTTTCTTATCTATTTCTTTTAAATCGCCAATAGTCAAATTTTCTGTTGTTTTAGAGTCGAATTTACCTTCTTTTTCAAATTTCTCCCTTATTTCCCTTCTTTCGGGATCTTCAGCTATTCCTGGTTTTACAAATTTAGATTGTCCGGATGTACTTGAATATTCACTTTCCCCTTTTCTTAACTTAATACCCAAATAATTTTCAAGTTTTCTCACAAGACTCTCTGCATTAGCAAAGATGGTCCCACTCTCAGCACTCACTATTAAATTTTCTGGCTCCCCAATATTCTCTGCTAACTGCTTTTGAGTAAGTTTTTTGGACCTTCTAGCCCTCATAATGACCCAATGGAAGTTAGGGACTAAATCTGTCCTTGGTTGAGGCTTATTTTTTTCAAAACGACTATCAATTACACTTTTTAAACTGGTATCCTGCCTTATTTTCTCTCTATTCTGTCTATATCTCTTTAAAGAATCCTCTTGAGCTTTCTCTGCAAGCACCTTTTTATGTTTTTCAGGATCAAGATTAGCCATTGCAGACAGCCTTTCATAAACACTTTTAGTCTTTTCTGGCTTGTTTAGGTCAACCGGCTGTATAAGAGGCAAGTCTTCATCACCAGAACAATGTTTACATATTTTAACAAGTCCTTTATTAGAGATAGCGTCGAATAACCTTTCTCTTTCATCAGAAACACCGCATTTATAACATTCTGCCATAAAAAATTTAGTTATGTCCCCTTTTTTAATATTTGTATTATAAAAAAATAATAAAAAGTTACTACATAATTACAAAATTTAAGTTAATTTATAGATAATTTTCAAGATCACTAACAGAACTTAATTCTTTAATGACGTACTTTTCATTAATAATTACCACAGGGTATTCAGTTATATTAAACTTAGAAGTAAGTGTATCTAAGGAAGTTAAATTACTATCTGCTGCAATAGGTATTAAAAGAATATCTTTTCCTTCTTTTTCTTTTAAATCAGAAAGTATCTTTGACCAAACATTCTGTTTTGCCTTTTGAGCCAAATCTTTAGAAAAATATTCATAAAGATAGACCACTGTAGAATAATTTCTTTCACATTTTTCAGAAGTTTTTATAGTATTTATCCACAAGAAAGTTCTTAATACATCATATCTTTCATGTACAATCTCCATTTCTTTAGTTACTTTACCCGTAGATTCATATTTCCCTAAGATTATTGCCTCTTTATAGATTTTATCTGCAAATTTTAGGTTTGCATCTGTTAATGTAGAACAGTCTTCTGAGTTTGAATTTGTCAAAGAATTTAATGCAAAGACATCCATTAATGAAATTTCAGATCTAGTATAATATTCATTCATATCAGAAGATTTAGAAGATTCATATGCAATACCAATTAAAATTCCAAAAAGAAATACAACCACAGTTAAGAATAAAGCTTCCCAAAATACTCTTTTCTTGTTATTTAGTATCTCTACCATTTTCTAGATCCCTTGAAAAATTTATAGATTGAACTTATTAAAATTATCGGATATATCATCACATAGAAAATCATATAAAAACCTATTACAAAGAAATTTTCTTTCTTATGATTCTCTTCTTTCATATTGAACAAGGCTATTAAAGTAAACCATAAACTCAAAAAGAAGATTACTAATCCAAAGAAAATAAGAACATTAGGCATTAAACTAATATCTTCAAATCTAATAATTGCTGTTTGTGTCTGAATAGAATAAGTTGTTGAAAATATTCTAAGAATTAGTGTTCTTAAAAGTCTATAAACAAGCACTCCTAATCCAAAAAGACCAATTACCCAAGAAAGTGCAAAAAAAGGAAGTATAAAATTTCCAAGCATTCCCTTTCTAAACCAATCTCTACCATATTTAAAAATTGTCTGTATACCTCCAACATTCCATCTGTTTCTCTGTTTAATCCAATCTTTAGCGTTAGAAGGAGCAATAGTATACGCTCTTGCAGGAACAGACATTTTAACCTTGTAACCCTCTGCTTGAAGATGCCAAGTTATCTCAATATCTTCTGTAAGGTTCTTTTCATCAAATCCCCCAATTTTGTCAAACGCACTCTTTCTAAATACACCAAGTGGACCAGGAGTTACATATATTGAATCAATAAATTCAAGGAGTTTCCTTGAGAATTTTATTACTTTATATTCTGCAGATTGAACTCTTTCTATAAATTTATCTCTGTTCTCAACAAGCACAGAACATGTAACACTTCCAATTTTCTCATCATTAAAAAAACCTACTACTTTATCTATAGCTCCTTTTTCAATGAAAGAATCCCCATCACTAAATCCTATTAATTCTGTATCTACAAACTTAGCACCATAATTCTTTGAGCCAGCTGCACATCCAGTGTTTTTAGGAGTCTGTACTGCCATTACTTTAGGGTATTTTCTCTCCAGAGATTTTATTATTTCATAAGAATTATCTTTAGAACAATCATCAACAACTATAACTTTCTTTAAGTTCTTATATCCAGAATCTAGAACAGATTTTACTGTTGCTTCAATAGTGCTTCCTTCATTATAACATGGAATTACTATGCTTAAAGAATAATCTTTTTTAGGTTTAGGATAATAAAAAAAGTATTTCTTATTCTGAATGTAAATTAAGATAAACAAAAATAAAAAGTAAAATGCTAAAAACATATAAAAAAGATATATAACTGTTATTGTTTCCATGGGTTTATGAATATAATTTACTCTTTTAAGAATTATTGTGATTTACCTCTATTTTCCTGACTTCTTTTTTCTATTTCCAGGTTCTGCTATTTCTCTAAGCTCATTTATAGCATCTTCCTCTTCTAGATTCTCCTTCTCTTCATCATTATTCTCTTCTTGTTCATCATCAGAATGATTATATCCTTTACTTAAAACTCCTTTAGTATATTCTTCTTTATCTTCTTCCTCTCCATTTTCATTTTCTTCATTAATTTCTCTAGAACTAAATTTTTCCCTTTTATCTACAGCGCCTCTATCTTCTTTTATTGCATCTTCTTCATCTTCTAATTTTTCTTCTGTCTCTTCTTTTACAATATCTTCTGCTACATCTTCAAATCTACCTTCTGCCTCTTCTTCTTCAACTTCTTTCTCAGCTTCTTCAATTTCTCTATCAATCTCTTTATTTAATCCAGAGTCACTTTTCCTTTCACTCTCCGATATACTAAAATAATCATAAAAGTCCTCACTTAAACTTAATTCATGGGTGTGCCCAATTTTCTTTCTTTTAATCAGCCCTAAATCCACAAATTTCTTTATATGATCATATGCTTTATTTCCTCTAATCTTTATTATAACTGATTGTTTTATTGGATGTTTATATGCAATTATGGCCAATGTCTCCTGTTCTGCCTTTGTAAACTCAGAGCTTCCTGTTGCTAATTTATTTATTATATGAGAGTATTCCTGTCTCACATCCATCTTCCACATTCCCCCTTTTTCAATAATCTCAATTGCAGAATCTTCTTTGTTGTATTTATCCTTAAGTCTTTCAATTAAATCTCCAATTATGATAGGGTTTAAGTCACTTAAGGAGATTAATTCCTGCATGCTCAAAAATCTTCCAGAGATAAAAAATACTGCCTCAAGTGTCTTTAAATCGTCTTTCTCTTTAGCTTCATCAATCTCTTTTATTGTCTTGCTACCTGCTGCGGGCATAAAGGATAAAAACAAATCCTCTTTAAAAGCATTATCAATAATTATTTAATAATAAAAATAATCTAAAATATATGAAAAAGAGGTTAAAAAAAATATTCTCAGGTATCTTAATCTTTTTATTAATTATTTTAATTATAGCAACAATCTTATTTATAACAAGGTTGATAAATCCAACTGAAATTGATGATGTTTCACCAGGTATTCCATGTCCTGAAATTCAACAATACCATCCAGATGTATTATATATAATACCTAATTATGAGAATCATCCTCTTTCATATTATTCAGAATGGTGCAGTTATATACTCGCATTAAACAAACAGTTAGGATTACACGGGGTAAAACATACTTACAGAGAATTCTTATATGAAGATATCTCGCAAGAGAAATTAAATTATGGGATTTCTGAATTTGAGAAATGTTTCGGATACAAACCCGAAACATTTAAACCCCCGCAGCTAAAAATATCCCATGAAAATAAGCAGTTAATTAAAGAGAACAGTTTAAAATTAAAAACAGAGTTCTCTGCATTAACTCATAAAGTTTATCATTGTAAAGATACAGGGATAATTTCTAATAGAATAGTGAGAATTTTTTAAAGTTTATATCTCAAAATAGCTCCAACACCAGATAGATTATAGAATTGCTTCCCCTCTTCTGTATCTGTTGAGACCATTTCGATTTTAGTTCCACCCTCATCTGCAATCTTCTTAAGTTCTTTCATTGATTCCTTATCATAATCTTTAGATAAAAGCAAAGTATCTACTGCACCATATTCCAATGCCTTTTTCACAGCCTCTTCTTTATATGCTATAAAATCTGGTTTCGCCCCTAACATATCAAAAAATTTCTCCATTAGTTTTTTCTCATAAACAATTTCTTGATTTGCAAGGATATCTTGTGATTTTTCAACAAGCTCCTTAAGTCCCGCCTCATCACTCCCACCAATATCAATCCTTCCTATAATTTTATTTCTCAAAAGAGTTGGAAGATACTCATCATCAATGAATTCATCTTTTGTAGGTATTGGGCCTCCTATTAGAATTCCTTTCAATTTTTTATTCTCATAAAACAAATTCTTCATTTCATCAGCGATTCTTTTGTAAAATTCTTTTGTCAATCCTTCTGTAATTCTATGAAATCTTTGGGAACTTTGACCCCCAGCACGCACTTTGCTTGGTACACCTGAAGTCATCTTCTGCAAAACTTCAATTCTCTTTCCTTCAAGAACACCTATTGCTGCTTCTTTTCTATCCATCACAAGCAATGCAAATATTTCAGAAACTTCTAAAAGTTCTCTTAATGGATCCAATACAAAATCTTTATCACATCTATATAATCGGGTCTTTAAAGGCAATGGAGGTTCAAAACCCCATAATTGCAAATCGTCCATCCCCTCTACTTTTGAAACATTACCACAAAATATAGCAAGCCCATTTTCAGCACTTCCCTTAAAATCTTTCAAATACCTAACAATTTTATCAAGAGCATCTACTACATTCTTCCTAGTAGCAGTTGATTTTATATTCTTTGCAGTAGATTTTTCAGCTTCCAGCTGTTTCTGTACTGAAACAATATCATATCCTGCTGAAATATACACTGTAATCAATTCCGTGTGTCTTCCTTTGTGTTTTTCCAGCTCTTCCAAAAGAGTTTCAAGTTCTATTTTGCTTATCTTAGCCATATTTAAAGAAAACGAAGGGGGTTTATAAAATTTGGTTAATTAAAAGAAATTCTATTTCCGCTTAATTGTCTTAACATTAAATACCCCTCCCAATCCAAGTAATCCATTAGTTAATCTACCCCTTTTACCATAATTCTCCTTAAGTATCTTTTTGATTAGACCGTAATCAGTTCTTGGTTCGCATATAACAGAAACAGGGATAAATGCCCTGTCTTTGGATAAAACATATTTTAGAATTTCCTCAAATTTATCAGAACCTTCTTCTAATTCATGAATATAAAGATGTCCGTTTGGGTGGGGATGCTCTTTTCTGTTAAAATTATGTAATTCAACAACAACTCTAGGATCTTCCATTTCATTAAAGATATATTCATTTTCTCTTAAGTATCTCAAAACTTTATTTCTATAATCTTCAACAAAACTTTCCTTTAAATAAAAAAAATTAGTTCTTCTTCCTTCCATAAGAAAGTTAAAAATAAACTATTTTTAAGAATTTATATTCAATTTAGTAATTATAAAAATTCTACTTCAAACTGCTTTCCCTCTCTAATTGCCTTAGCATTAACTACATTTTTCAAGTCTTCCAAAACAGTTTTTATTTCTTCATAATCAGATTTAGGTAAAGTTAAAACAATTTCTGCATTCATTGCTTTTTTATTCTTGGACTTTTCCTGCCTTACTTGAGAAAGGATTTCATACATTTTATCTAAAATCTTCAGATGAGTTTTATTTTCTTTTTCTTCATATTCAGGCCAAGAACTTATATGTATAGATTTTATTTTCTCATTTTTCTTGAAATATTCCTGATAAATCTCTTCTGTAATAAAAGGCATTATAGGTGCAATTAACTTAATAATTGTTAAAAGAGAATGATAAAGGGTGTATTGTGCAGAGATTTTTGGGTTTCCTTCTCCCTGATAAACTCTCTTTTTTACAATCTCCAAATAATTATCACAAAAATCACTCCAAAAGAATTTCTCGGTATCTAATTTGGCCTTGGAATATTCATAATCTTTAAAACTCTCTGTACAATATTTCACCAATACATTAAGTTTCTCCAAAAATATTTCATCCATTTTTTCCAGCTTATGAGGTTTATTATTAGGATTATAATCTTTAAGATTCATGAAAACAAACTTAGAAGCATTAATCAATTTATTTATCATTTTAATTCCTGCAACTAAATCTTTCTCCAGATAATCTAAATCGCTACCAAGTTTACTCCCAGCAGCCCAAAATCTAAGAGCGTCTGCGCCATAATTCTCAAGAACTAATTTAGGATCAACAACATTACCCTTACTCTTTGACATTTTTTCTCCAGCAAGAGATACATTTCCAGAAATAGCAATATTTTTCCAGGGAAGTTCATTCTCATGCATATAACTCTTAACAATTGTATAAAATGCCCAAGTTCTTATTATGTCATGTGCTTGGGGTCTTAATGAATAAGGAATTTTAATCTTATTTTGAATAAGTGAACTTGCTAATTGGGGTGTGAGAGAAGATGTTGCCCAGGTATCTAAAACCTTTTCCTCTGATTTAGCTTCTAATTTACATTTAGGGCACTTCTTTTTAATTTGAAGAGGATCAACAGGTAATTCTTTTTCATCAGCAAGGATTATCTCTTTACATTTTTTACATTCCCAAACAGGGATAGGTACTCCAAAATGTCTTTCTCTAGAAATATTCCAGTCCCATTCTAATCCATTAACCCAGTTATCATACCTCTTATGCATAAATTCAGGATACCACTTAACTTTATTTCCCTGTTCAATAAATTTACTTTTCTTGTCAAGTATTTTAATGAACCACTGTTCTGTTGTTGCAAATTCTATAGGAGTCCCACACTTATCATGCACATTAACAGTATGAACAATCTCTTTCTGCTCTGTTATTAAGTTACCTTTTTTTAAGTCTTCAAGAATCTTTTTTCTTGCTTCCTTAACTTTTAATCCTTTATATTCTCCAAAATTTACTCTTCCAGTTTTATCAAAAATAATCTTTGGAATTAATTTATATCTGTTAATTGCATCAACATCATATTTATCACCATAAGAACAAACCATCAAAGCACCTGTCCCTTTATCAGGATCAGCAGAAGTATCTGCTATTATTGGAACTTCATAATTGAATAAAGGAACTTTAGCATTTTTTCCAACAAAAGCTTTGTATTTCTTATCTGCAGGATGTACAAAAACCCCAACACATGCACCTAAAAGTTCTGGTCTTGTTGTTGCTATAAGTAAATCTTTTCTACCACAAGAAAATTTCAAAGTAGAAAAAAGACTCTTCTCTTCTTTATCTTCTAATTCTGCCTGAGCAATAGAAGTTTGACATTCGGGACACCAGATAGTAGGAAACTCCTTTTTGTAGATTTCTTTTTTCTTATACAAATCCAAAAAAGATTTTTGAGATAATTTTCTGGAATTATCATCTATTGTAGAATAACAGACATTATAATCACAAGAAATACCTAAATCTTTCCAATCTTTCCTAAAATTAGGCAAAATTTCCTTTAAAGTTTTCAAGCATAGTTTAATAAACTCTTCTCTTGGCATGTCTTTACTTCTAACATTATTTTTTTTCTCAACCAACCTCTCAGTTGGAAGCCCATTATCATCTGTTCCAAATGGATAAAATACACTTCCATTTTTATTTGATAAAAACATTCTCTGAAATCTCACAATAAAGTCTTCTTGAGAATAATGAAATGCATGTCCAATATGCATTGCCCCTGAAACTGTTGGAGGATCTGTGTCTACAGAATATATCTCTTTTTTAGATAAATCCGCCTGGAAGATATTTTCCTTTTCCCAGAATTCTCTCCATTTATTTTCAATATGTTTAAAGTCAAATTTTGAGTCTCCCATGCATAACCCCATTCACCAAACTTTTAAAAACTATCTCTCTCTAAAATATTCATGGCATCAGACAGCAAAATCAACCTTCCAGGAGGATTTGGAGGGTTAATGCGTTATAGTGAAGAATATGCTAGTTATATCAATTTAAAACCAGCTCATGTAGTATTATTTGTAATATTAATCGTTGCATTCAGAATAGCAATGCCTTATATTTTCTAAAATGTTTCCAGGAGTTGATCCAAGACAAATGCAGGGAATGCTCAAGAAAATGGGTATTTCTCAGGAAGAAATAGATGCTTCCCGTGTTATAATTGAAAAAACAGATAATTCCAAAATAATAATTGACAATCCTTCTGTTACCAAGATAAAGATGCAGGGGCAGGAAACTTTCCAGATTGCAGGAGATATTTCTGAAGAATCTGGAGAAGAAGAAATATCTGAAGAAGATGTTCAAACTGTTATAGAAAAAACAGGCGTTTCAGAAAAGAAAGCCAGAGCAACTCTTGAAAAAAACAACGGAGATTTAGCTGAAACCATCTTAGAGTTAAGCAAATAGATAGATTTTTCTCAAAATTCTCAAAAAACTTTCACTCCTTGAAAACAGCAAAAGATATATAAATAAGTGCCTCCTTGTAAATAACGCTTCTAAATGGGTATCTTTAAACAGGAGGGGAAGGGGCAAATTCATTAATGGAAGAAATTATCCAAGAAAAAATCAGTGCAGATCATCTTTTGTATGTAAGCTTAAAATACACAAAAACTTGCGATGTGATTAAGAACCTTATTCTACGGTGGAGAAAAATGATTGAAACCGCAATAGAAGAAATTCTAAAACATGCAAAGAAAAAGAAAAAAATAAGTGCTATCTCTTCAAGTCCCCTTGGGAAGATAGAAGAAGTAAAAAAATTATTCAAAAAAGAAAAGAATTTCTTAGAAGTTATCGAAATGTATGAGATGTTCAGAAAAATTGATGAACTTAGGACTGAAAGAATAGGTGAATTTAGAAAAAACGTGGCCCTAAGGATTTTTTATCAGGGAAAGGAGATAAACGTTGATTTAGAAAAACTTAAGGATTACGCAGAGAAGCTGGAAAAGTTTATAAGCACTACAAAACAATTTCTTCTGTCAAAATAAGCATAAAAACTTATTTTTACTTATAAAATGAATCGGATAATAGTAATAACTTCAGGAAAAGGGGGTGTAGGAAAAACAACAACTGCCATAAATTTAGGTGCAGCTATAAACTACTTTGGAAAAGACGTTCTAATAATTGATGGAAACTTATCTACCCCAAATGTAGGAATTCACCTTAATTCTCCAGAAGTACCTATAAACTTAAATCATGTTCTTCTTGGGAAAGCAGATCCACGAGAAGCAGTATATGAACATAAATCAGGACTAAAAGTAATGCCTTCTTCTTTATCTATCAAAGAACTAAAAAAAGTAAAACCAGAAAAAATAAAAGATTTCAAAAAAGATTTCAAAAATATATCTGAGTATGTAATTGTGGATAGTTCTGCTGGATTAGGAGATGAGGCTCTTGCAGCAATGGATTTGGCAGATGAAATTATTATAATAACTAATGCTGAAATGCCTGCAATAACTGATGCTCTCAAGACAATAAAGATAGCAGAACAGATGAAGAAACCAGTTACAGGAGTTATAGTTACAAGAGTTAGAAAAGACAATGTAGAAATGACTCCAGAAACAGTAAAAGATATGCTTGAAACCCCTATACTTGGGATGATTCCTGAAGATATGAATATTAAAAGAGCACTCAATCAAAAAGATGCAATAATCCATACTCATCCAAGATCAGATGCATCAAGAGCATATAAAGAAATTGCCGCAAGATTAGTCGATGCAGAGTACAATTCTAAAAAAGACAGATATCCATTCTGGAAGAGAATTATGAAATTTAATATGTAAGGTTTAACTTATCCTGCAACCCTTCTCGATATCTTTTTCAGGGGAAACCAAAACAACTTCAGAATGATCCTTTGAAACAGCAGCCAAAAGCATTCCCTGACTTTCTATTCCTTTCATCAATCTAGGTTTAAGATTAACAAAAACAATAATTTTTTTACCTTTCAATTCTTTTTTATCATAATACTCTTTTATTCCGGCACAAATAACTCTTTCTCCAAGCTCTTCACCACAATCAACAGTCAATTTGTATAATTTATCTGCCCCAGGAATATCCTCAATATGAACTATTTCAGCTACTCTTAAATCAATTACCTGCCATTCATTGAATTCGACAATACCTTCTACCATTGTTTAGTATAAAATCAAGATAACTGAACTTTAAAAGATTTTAGATATTATATTTTCTGGAATAAAATTTCCCCTTTTATTATCTTATTCTTTTCATTAAGAGGAATTTTTATATTTTTGAATTCAATCTTAAACCCAAACTGCTTTGCAATCTTCTCTGAAGTAGATGGGATGAATGGGTAAAGCAAGATTGCAATTGATTTTATTGAATCAGCCACTTCATATAAAACTTTTTTATCTTTTGTCTCCCAGGGTTTTTTTTCTTGAACATATTCGTTACATAAATCAATGAATGCAAATATTTCATTCAAGACCTTATCAAATTCAAAGTTTTCAAACAACCTTTCTATTTCTTTTATTTTTAGTTTTTTAAGAAGTTTGTTTTCACATTTTTCTATTCCATTCTTTTCTATTAGACTAGAAACTCTTGAAACTAAATTTCCAAGTTTATTTGCAAGCTCGTTATTATGTCTATCAATTACTGATTGTTCTGAAAAGTCACCATCATCACCAAATGCAGTATTTCTAAATAAAAAATATCTTGCAGAATCTACCCCTGCTATGGAAATTAATTCATCAATATTTATTACTTTTCCTCTAGATTTGGAGATTTTCTCATTATCAAAAGTCCACCATCCATGTGCAAACACTGTTTTTGGTAATTCAATCCCTGCAGACAAAAGCATAGCTGGCCAGTAGACAGTATGAAACCATATAATATCCTTTCCAATTAAATGAACATCTGTAGGCCAGAATTTCTGTTTTCCTTTTAGTTTGGTTGCTGAATAATAATTAAGTAAAGCATCAAACCAGACATAAGCAATGTGTTTGCTATCAAAAGGTAATTTTATTCCCCAATCAAAACTTGTCCTTGAAATACTTAAATCATTTAATCCTTCTTTAACACGATTGATTATCTCATTTCTTCTGCTTTTAGGTAAAATGAATTCTGGGTGTTTTTCATATAATTCAAGGAGTTTTTTCTGATATTTAGAAAGTTTAAAAAAATAACTTGCTTCTTTAAGCAATTCTATCTTCTTTTTATGTATTGGACAACATCCTTCAACTAAATCTTTCTCAGTATAATATGCCTCACAACCTGTACAATAATATCCCTCATACTGTCCAAGATAAATGTCTCCATTATCATAAACTTTCTTAAGAACTTCCTTAACAACTTTTTCATGATCGGGGTCTGTAGTTCTTATGAAATAATTATAATCTATATTCAATTTTTTCCAGGCATCCTTAAACTTAGGTATTAGTACATCTATAAACTCCTTTGGTTTTTTTCCATTTTCCTTTGCAATATTTTCTATCTTTTTCCCATGTTCATCAGTTCCTGTAAGAAAAAATACTTCTTTTCCAAGTAGTTTATTCCATCTAGCCAAGACATCTGCTGCTAGTGTGGTATAAGCATGCCCTATATGAGGGATGTCATTTGGATAGTATATAGGGGTTGTAACATAAAATTTTTTTGCCATAAAAGAACTATAAAAAACATGTATAAAAAGTTAATTATTTGAATTTCTCATCAAGATAAATTTGAAGTCTATCTTTCTTTTCCCCAAAATATAATTTGCTATCCCTAAGAACTTTCTTATAAATTCCCCTTATTTTGTAATCCTCAACTTTTTGGCTAGATTCAAAGTTAATCAGCTTATATCTCAAATCCTCTCCATAGACAATTCCTTCGGTAAAGTCAGGGCCTTCTTTAATAGGAGCAAACAAATTAAATATCCTATTTTGTATTTCTTCAATCTCTCTATTCTGATTTACAACTAAAAACCACCATTCATTACAATCCAAGATATTTTTTGATTTCCTGTGATTAAATCTTACCTGTCTCTCCTTATAATTTTCATAGTTATTATCCATCTTTTCTATAGTCGATTATTGTATATAACTTTTGTTATATCAAAAGATATAATGGGAATTATGATACACAAACCTTTTAAAACAGGTCTTCTATAAAAATAAAATGTTCTCAAAAAAAACTTGTCAAAGATGTGGTAAAAAAACAGGAAAAGATAGCAGGTTCTGCCCTAGCTGTGGAATTCCTTTTAATAATAAACAAAGAAAGGAAGATTTGGGCATGTTAGGAGATAATGATTCTATGAATGAGTTTGAGGCTCTATCAAATTCCATGTTTGGAGGAATGGGCGGAAGTTTCATGAACAAGATGCTTTCAAATACAATGAGAATGTTAGAGAAAGAGATGCAAAAAGAAATGGAAAGAGATAGGAAGAATCCTCAAAACCAAAATAATAATTTACCAAGAACAAAAATAAGATTAATGATTAATGGTAAAGAGATAGATCTTAATAATGGTATGCCTGTTTCAGAAAATTCTGAAAAAAGAGAAAAACAAAAGCAAAATCCGATTAAATTCAAAAGATTTTCAGAAGAACAAATAAAAAGATTCTCCAAATTATCAAAAAAAGAACCAAAAACTGATTTAAAAAGAATTGCAGACAAGATAACTTATGAGATAGAAGTTCCTGGAGTAGAATCTATTGAAGATGTTTCAATAACTCCATTAGAAAACAGCATAGAGATGAAAGCTATCTCCAAAGATAAAGCTTATTCAAAATCCATACAAATAAACCTTCCAATAATTGGATACGGTTTATCCAATGGGGTGCTAGTTCTTGAATTTAAAGGAAATTAAGGATTCTCACAAAACTTATAAATAGTCTCTTTTTTTGAATTTAACATGAGGCTGTAGCTCAGTCTGGCTAAAGTTCTTGAAGAACAAGCCATCCTGAGAGTAGCTTCAAAAGAAACAACACGAGGCTGTAGCTCAGTCTGGCTAGAGCACTGCTCTGATAAGGCAGGGGTCCACAGTTCAAATCTGTGCAGCCTCATTTATTTTCTAAAGAAAATAATTGTAGTTTTCTTTTACATTGTAGCTTTTCTTTTTTTAAAAGAAAAACCCAGCAGCCTCATTGATTAATTAAATGCTATTTTTAGAAATCTTATCCAATTCTCTTATAATTTCCTTCATACCTGTAGAACCAAAACTTTTCTCTCCTCTCTCTGTCTGTGAAAGTTTCTTAACCTCCACCAATTTAGCCCTTGCAACAGGAATTAAGATTATTTGAGCAACTCTCATCCCTTTTTCAATTTCAACTGTTTTATCATTCAAATTAACAAGCATTATAGAAACCTCTCCTCTAAAACCACTATCAAAAGTACCTGCTACAGTATGCACATTCATCTTTTGTACAATTCCAGCTCTATCCCTAATAAGTCCAACATATCCTTTGGGAACTTCAATTGCAATTCCTGTTCTAACTTGTTTCTGTTCTAATGGAAAAAGGCTAACATTTTCTATTGCTTTTAAGTCAAAACCAACATCTGTTCCAAGAGCATATTCTGGAGATTCTGCATTCTTGGATAATTTAAGAAAGTTCAGAGTTATTTTCTCTTTACTAATCTTTTTATTAACACTCTTTTTCATAAACAAAAAAAATAATTGAACTTTATAAATTGTTCTGAAAAAAATAGAATATAAACTAAACCTCAAGCTTTTTAAATGAACTTTTTCTAAAATAAACATGGCAGAAAAGAAACAAAAAGAAAATAAAAATGAAACAAAGCAAGAACCTCAAAAAAGTGTTCATGGAATGTATCATTATATAAAACAAGCTTGGAAAAATCCAGACAATAAAGTTCTTATGAAAAGAATGGAAGAATGGAGAAAAGAACCTGCTCAAGTAAGTGTTGAAAAACCATTAAGATTAGATAGAGCCAGAGCTCTTGGATACAAAGACAAGACAGGGTTTATAGTTATAAGAGTAAGAGTAAAAAGAGGGGGGCATACCAGACCAAGACCTATTAAAGGAAGAAGAGGAAAAAGGATGCATACCAGAAAAAACCTACAAATGTCCTACAAATGGATTGCAGAACAAAGAGTTGCAAATGCTCATAAAAACCTAGAAATATTAAATTCTTACGAAGTCGGAAAAGATGGTATAAATTATTTTTATGAAGTAATCTGTGTTGATCCAGAAAGACCAGAGATAAAAAATGATAAATCTATAAATTGGACAGGAAAAGGTTCCAATAGAAATAGGGTTTTCAGAGGACTTACAAGTTCTGCTAAAAAATCAAGAGGATTAAGAAGCAAAGATCCAACAAACAAGAACAGACCAAGCAGAAGGGCTGGACAAAAACCTATACCTCCTTCTGGAAAAAGATATATCATGCATAACTAAAATTTGTTCTTCACACCCAAAATATATTTAAACCCTTTTACTTATCCTATAAATATGGACTTAAAGGGAAGCCAAACTGAAAAAAATCTTCTAAAAGCATTTGCTGGTGAAAGTCAAGCAAGGAACAGATATACTTATTTTGCTTCTGTAGCAAAAAAAGAAGGATATGAACAAATTTATGCCATATTTACAGAGACAGCTGATAATGAGAAAGAACATGCAAAGGTTTTTTTCAAACATTTAGAAAAGTCTGGAGGCTCTCCAGTTGAGATAACTGCAATGTACCCTGCGGGTAAAATAGGGACAACAAAAGAAAATCTTCTTGCATCTGCAAATGGAGAAAAAGAGGAATGGAGTGAATTATACCCTGAATTTGAGAAGATAGCAAGAAAAGAAGGCTTCAAAGAAATTGCAGATTCATTTAAAGAAATTGGGGAAGTCGAAGAACATCATGAAAAAAGATACAGGAAACTTCTAAAAAATATTGAGGAAGGAAACGTTTTCAAGAAGGATAAAGTAGTAAAGTGGATATGTAAAAACTGTGGATATGTTCATGAAGGAAAAGAAGCTCCTGATGAATGTCCTGCATGTAAGCACCCTCAATCATATTATGAAATTCTGGAGGAAAATTATTAACTATTCTTAAAATGGCAGAAAAAGGAGAAATATACAAATGTGAAATATGCGGAAATATTATTGAAGTTGTACATGAAGGCGGAGGGGTTTTAATCTGCTGCGGACAACCAATGAAACTTCAAAAAGAAAATACAGTTGATGCTTCACTAGAAAAACATGTTCCAGTAATTGATGGAAAAAAAGTAAAAATAGGTTCGGAAAAACATCCTATGACCGCTGAACATTATATTGAATGGATTGAAGCAACTTCTGAAACCGGGGAAATTGCAAAAGTATTCCTTAAGCCAGATTCAAAACCAGAAGCAAAATTCTCATTTAAGGTTATTAGTGCAAGAGCTTATTGCAATCTGCATGGTTTGTGGAAAAATAAAGAAGAATAAATAAGAATAAAATTAAAAACATCTTCTTCTTAATTAATAAATGTTATAT
>CAYZYU010000001.1:26835-34165 GCA_964482915.1 Candidatus Woesearchaeota archaeon | reverse complement strand
TTCAGGAGGCTATTGATACTCTCAATGATTTAGCAGAAGTATTTCTTGTTGCAAGAAAGGGAAAGATAAACGAATTTGATAAAATAGAATTGCAAGTTGGAAGACCGATGAAAGTTATGTTGGGACCAAAGGCAGAATCAATAGAACAAGCATTTGAAGCCTTAGGAAAGCCTCTTGCAGTAGAATACAAATACGATGGGTTTAGAGTGATGATACATAAAAATAAATCTGGAATAAAAATATTCACAAGAGGGCTGGAAAATGTAACAAAACAATTTCCAGAAATAAAAGAGTATATTGAAAAATATGTAAAAGGAGATTCATTCATTTTAGATTGCGAGGCAGTGGGGTATAATAAAAAAACTAAAGAGTACACTCCTTTTCAGGCTATCTCACAGAGAATAAGAAGAAAATATGACATTGAAAAAATCCAAGAAGAACTTCCAATTGAACTGAATGTCTTTGATATAATCCATTATAATGGAAAATCATTATCAGAAGAACCATTCAAAAAACGCGCAGAACTTTTGAGAAAGATAATAACCCCAAACAAGTATAAAATAGTCCCCTCTACAATGATTATTGCATCAACAGAAGAAGAAGTGGAAGCATTCTATAAAAAAGCACTTAAAGATAATCAAGAAGGAGTTTTCCTGAAAAATCTTAATTCAACTTATAAATCAGGAAGAAGAGTTGGAAACTGGTTAAAATTAAAGCCCTCAGATAAAGATCTTGATTTAGTTATAACAGGTGCAGAATATGGTACAGGGAAAAGAAGCGGATGGTTAAGTAGTTTCATACTTTCCTGCAGAGGAAAAGAAGAACATGAATTTTTAGAAATAGGAAAGGTAGGGACAGGGATAAAGGAGAAAGACGAACAGGAAGGCGTTTCTTTCGATGAACTGAATGAATTATTAAAACCCCTTATAATAAAAGAAGAAGGTAAAGATGTTAAAATAAAACCAAAGATAATAGTAGCTGTAACTTATCAGGAAATCCAGCAATCCCCAAATTACAGCTCAGGGTGGGCTCTGAGATTTCCAAGAATAACAACATTAAGACCGGATAAACCTCTATCTGAAATTGCAACAATATATGAAATAGAAAAGGATGTTGAAAAACAAAGAAGATAAAAAAATATAAATCCTAGAGATATTAATATTACATGTCAGAAACAAGAAATTATCTATCCTTGGCTGTGAAATTAATTTTAATACTCTCATTAATTAGTGCAATATATAATCATCTATGGCATCTTGCATCAACAAACATTTTTCTTTTAATACTTTTATTTATACCTCAAATAATAACTAAATATGAAATAAAATTCCCTTCCGAATTTGAATGGTTTCTATTAGTTTTTGCGATAATAACTCTTTTTTTAGGAAAAACAGGGGGGATAATCACTCCAATAGTATTTGGAGTAGCTATTGCGATGCTTGGATTTATGATTCTATCAATATTATACTCAAGTAATCAAATAAAGAAAAATTATTTTTTGATAATTGCATTTTCGTTTAATTTCGCTGTAGCATTTGGTTTTGCAATTGAACTTGCGAAGTATTATTTAAAATTACTGCTTAATCAAACTCTCTCTGCAAGTATTTATGCATATTCAATGCAAACAATGACTTGTGTAGTAGCAGGAGCATTAATTTCATCTATAATTGGTTATATTTATATGAAATATCATATAAAATTTTTAGGAAATATTGTAACAAAAATCACGGATAAAAACCCTGGCCTATTCAAAAGACAAGAGAAAGTAAAAGAAGAAATCTTGGAGTTAATTAAAAAAGGAGAAAATGAAAGAATTGAATTTAAATCAACTTTCAGAACAAACCTGCACACAAATGAGATTGATAGGAAAATAGAATATTCTACTCTAAAAACTATTGTTGCATTTATGAATTCTAACGGTGGGACAATACTAATAGGGGTGGACGATTCTGGAGAGATAATAGGTACAGAAAAAGACAAGTTTGAAAGTAAAGATAACTATGCACTACACCTTACAAATACAATAAAAACAAGGATAGGAAAAAAATTCTTCCCATTAGTAAATTTTAAATTTAATGAAATAGAGAATAAGACTGTTTTGATGTTAGATTGTGTAAAAAGCCAGGTTCCAGTATTCATAAAATCACAAGAAAATGAAGAAGAATTTTATATAAGAGTAGGTCCCTCAAGTGTTCAGATAAAGGGAAGTGAATTAATAGATTACATAGACAAAAACTTCAAGAAAAAGTAATTTTTATCTCGTCGAACCATTTAAAAACCTTTATAAACCCAATTTTTCTTTATAAAGGAAGAAAATGGTACAGGGACAAAGCAATTACAAGATTCAAAATATTGTAGCAACTGCTTCTTTAGGAAAACCTGTTCCTTTAACAAAACTGGCTAGAACACAGCCAAACACAGAATATAATCCTGAAACTTTCCCTGGTTTGGTTCTAAGAGTAAAAGAACCTAAATCAGCTGTACTTGTTTTTTCTTCAGGAAATCTTGTTTGTACAGGTACAAAATCCTTAACTCAAGTTAGGGAAGTAATAGATGCTGTGATAAAACAGTTAAAAAAAATAAGTGTTAATATTACAGGAAAACCAAAGATAACTGTCCAGAACATTGTTGCTTCTGGAAGCATTGAACTTAAGCTTAATCTTAATTTCCTAGCATTGGAGATGGAAAATACAGAGTATGAACCAGAACAATTCCCTGGTTTAGTATATAAATTAATAGAACCAACAGCAACATTCCTGCTTTTCTCAAACGGAAAATTAGTATGTACAGGTACAAAGAACAAACAGCAGCTTGAAGATAGCATGGATCAACTTCTGAAGAATGTAAAGACTGCTCTGAAAAATTATAAATAATTTTGAATAAAAGGTATGCATTTTTCTTAAACACTACAAATAAAAGAATACACTTTATAGTACATACAAATTTATAAAAAAGGTTTTTCTATCTAAATTTCATGGAAGAGGAATATCCTATTAATAGTTCTGAAGATGAGCAAAAGAAAAAGCCCAGATCAGAAGAATTAATAATAGAGGCTAAAAATTTCTTTAATTTTAACAAAGAAGACCTGGGAGAATCTATACGTAAAAAAACAAATGTGATTTTCCTTGATTTTATGAAACTAACAGAGTTTTCTAATAAACTTTCAGATGAGATAATTACTAATCCAGAAGAAACATTAAGCATAATAGAACTTGCTGTTGAAGAGCTTGGACTTGTTAAAAATGCTAGAGTACGCCTAAAAAATCTTTCTGAAGCTCATCAGATAAAAATAAGAAACATACGTTCAAAACACTTGAATGAACTTGTAATATTAGAAGGGATTATAAGACAGGCTTCTGACGTACGTCCCCAAGTTGTAAATGCAAAATTTGAGTGTCCAAGCTGCGGTACAATCATTGCAGTATTACAGATTGAAAAGAAATTCCGAGAACCAACCAGATGTTCCTGTGGAAGAAGAGGAGGATTTAGACTAATATCAAAAGACATGGTTGACACCCAAAGATTAGTGATTGAGGAATCCCCTGAGTCTCTTTCAGGAGGAGAACAACCAAAAAGAATGAATATTTTTGTTAAAGAAGATTTAGTTGAACCAAAAATGGAGGATAAAACCACACCAGGAGCAAAGGTAAAAGTTATTGGAATACTAAAAGAAGTGCCTGTTCCACTTGCAACAGGAGGTTTATCCACAAGATTTGAACTTGCAGTGGAAGCAAACAACCTTATTCCTATGGAAGAGACATTTGAAGAGTTGGATATAACTGATGAAGATGAAAGACAAATTCATGAACTTTCTGAAGATCCAAAAATATTTGAGAATCTATCAAAAAGTATTGCTCCAAGTGTATGGGGATATGAGGAAATAAAGAAAGCATTGATTTTACAATTATTTGGAGGTGTTCAAAAACAAATGTCGGATGGTTCTAAATCAAGAGGAGATATTCATATTTTATTAATAGGAGATCCTGGTGTAGCAAAAAGTGTAACTTTAGTATTTATGTCAAATATATCTCCAAAAGGAAGATATGTTGTAGGAAAGTCTGCATCTGGAGCAGGTTTAACTGCAACAGTTGTTAGAGATGAATACTTAAAAGGATGGAGTTTAGAAGCAGGAGCAATGGTTCTTGCAAATAAAGGATTAGTTTGTATAGATGAATTAGAAAAGATGGATCCTCAAGATAGAAGTGCCATGCACGAGGCTATGGAGCAGCAAACTGTAACAATTTCAAAAGCAAATGTACAAGCTTCACTTAAAGCTCAAACTTCTGTTCTTGCAGCTGCAAATCCAAAATTTGGTAGATTTGATCCTTTCATGCCGATACCTCAACAAATTGACTTACCTCCAACACTAATAAACAGATTTGATATAATATTTACATTAAGAGATTTACCAGACAGGAATAAAGATGAGAGAATTGCAGCACATGTTTTAAAAGAACATCAAAAGGAAGCAAAAGAAACAATAATAGATTCCAATCTTCTTAGAAAATATGTTGCATATGCAAAACAAAAGATAAACCCTATTCTTAGCACTGAGGCGGTGGATGAATTAAAAAGATTTTATGTTGAACTAAGAAATAAACCTGTAATGTCTGAAAGTGCTATGAGACCGATTCCTATATCTGCAAGACAACTTCAAGCATTAGTTAGAATGTCTGAAGCATCAGCAAGATTAAGACTAAGCGAAGAAGTTTCAAGAGATGATGCAAAAGAGGCAATAGAATTAATGAAATATTATTTGATGCAGGTAGGATATGATTATGAATCTAAAACATTTGATATAGATAAAATTTCTGGAAAATTCTCTTCTTCTCAAAGGAATAGAATATTTATGGTAAAGGAAATTATCACTGCACTAGAAAGCAAAATGGGAAAGATGATTCCTTATGAAGAGATTGAAAAAGAGCTTGAGGGAAAGATGGAAAAAGATGAATTGGAAGATATAATTAACCGGTTAGTAAAAGATAATGAAATTTACAGACCAAAAAAGGGGTATATTGGAGTTTTCTAACTCATAAAACCTTATAAACAAGTAAAAATTTTAGGGAATATTAAAAGATGGCAGAAGAAGGACAGTTCAAGAGGAATGTTGCATATAAATTAAAGATAGGAGATATCTTACTTGGAAAGCCAGTTATGAATGATGAAAGATTCTCTTTTTTAGAACTAGGAGATAAAAAAATAATACGAGTGAATATAATCGGGAATATAGTGGATAAGTTTGAAAATGATGGAGAAAGAAAATATATCTTTTTTAAATTAGATGATGGATCAGGACAAATAAGTCTTAAGGTATTTGGAGAAGATATTGGAAAATTCAAAGAAGTAAATCAGGGATTAACCGTTTTAGTAATAGGTACATTAAGACATTGGAATAATGAAACTTATATTCAACCAGAAATAATAAAAGAACAAAATACAAAATATCTATTGGTTAGGAAATTAGAACTTGAAAATTCTCCTTCACAAAAATCTTCTCCCCCAATAGAAAAAAGTAAAATTGTTGCTATAAAAGATAGTATAATAAATATAATAAAAGAAGCTGAAGAAAATGGGGGGATTGAAAAAGACCAAATAATAATGAAATTAAAAGATGCCTCTCCAGATATAATAAATCAAGAGATAAAAAAATTCCTGGAAGAGGGAATAATCTTTGAACCTAGACCTGGAAAAGTAAGATATTTAGGATAAAATACACAAATTCTTAAAAAAGAGTGCAAGTTGAAGAAGCTATGGATGAAAGAACTTTCAATTCTTTAATGCCAAGATTAAATGAAACTTGGGTTGCAAACGTATTAAATATGCAAATAAATTCTCAAAGAGGTCCGGATTTAATAGACAACTTAAAAGCAGTTGAGGTAAAATTTAAGTTACAATATTCAAATGGAAAATATACTCATAAATGCTGGAGAGTTTTAGGACATCAATTAGATTATGATAAAAATTTTCAAGAAATTTATTGGGGGCTAGGATTCTACAAGGTAAATAAAGAAGTTAATGAAATTAAAAGAACTGATTTAATTAACCTTGAAAAAATTGTAGATTATAGAGAAATATATTTAGTAAATTGGGATTGGGTAAAGCAATTTCCTATATATCACCACAATGGAAAAACTAAACTTTCTGAATGGGATTATCTTATGTTATTTCCTAAATTTAATCTTTTGCCAGGAGTTATCTCTGAGGAAATTATTGAAAACGGCAAAGTGTTCTTTACAGAAGGGGTTAATCCTGCAAGATTTAATATAAATCCAAATCCAAATAAACAAAAACATTATAAAGACGCCCCTTTTTAGAAATTCATGACAAACTATGAAAAACTTCTTGATGAAGCTTACTCAAAAGTTAAAGTAGTAGAAAGAAAAGGAGATAGATTTGAAATACCTCAAATAGAAGGACATATAGAAGGTAAGAAAACTATACTTACTAATTTCTTGGCTATTGCCTCTTATATAAGAAGAGATCCGGAACATTTTCAAAAGTTTGTATTGAGAGAACTTGCAACTTCAGGGCAAAAAGAAGGAGAAAGATTGGTTCTTAATAATAAGATACCCAGTTCTAAAATAAATGCAAAAATTGATCAGTATGTAAAAGAATTTGTTATATGTAAAGAATGTGGGAAACCAGATACAGAACTAAAAAAAGAGAATAGACTTAGTTTTATCAACTGCTTGGCTTGTGGTGCTAAACATCCAGTTAGAGAAAAAATATAATAAAAAATATTAAAAAATCAAAATCTAAATATTTATAAAAGAATTTTTCGTGAAAAACCTATCTCAATTAAATCAAGGGAGGTAAAAAATGGTTGAAGCTTATTGTGTAAAATGTAAAAAGAAAGGACAGAAGATGAAAGATGCTGTAATGACACAAACAGCAAAGGGTGGATTTATGGCAAAAGGAAAATGTCCTGATTGTGGTACAGTAATGTGTGCTATGATGGCTGCAGATAAAGCAGAAAAAGCAGTTAAATCCGGTGAAGCAAAAAAGGGTTACTAAACTGCAAATTAAATGAAGTTAATTAAAGATGTTTGTAAATGTAATAAAATCTTATAGGGATGTTGTAGCTGTTTGCGATAAAGAGTTAATTGGAAAAAGGTTTGAAGATGGAATGTTCCAATTGGATGTTAAAGAAAGCTTCTTTAAAGGAAGAGAATCCTCAAAAGAAGAAGTAATTGAAATAATGCGTGACATGAAGCTTGAAGATTCTACATTCAATATAGTAGGAGAAAAATCAATTCAAGCTGCTCTCGAATCAAGAATAATTAACAAAGGAAGTATAGGAAAAATCCAAGGAATACCTTTTGCATTAGTT
>CAYZYU010000001.1:22967-26735 GCA_964482915.1 Candidatus Woesearchaeota archaeon | reverse complement strand
GTTTTTATTTAACTCTCTGCCCATTCATCACCTTCAGGAGTTCTTTTATAACTAGCAGATGAAGGAGAAATCCTGCTTTCACTTATTTCTTGTTCAGGAATTTTACTTCCCAAATAAAGATATCTTTTAGCAATAAGATAATTAATTTTATCTATATGTTTATACAAATCATTAATTTCGATAGGGTTAAATCCTTTGTTTGATGGATCCAAATTTATTCTCATTCTATAAAATTCTTTAGCATCTTTCTCTAAAGAACTTTCATCACCTTTCATAAGTTTTAATTAATCATCTTCTATATAAAGATATACAAGATTAAACTATATATTTATAAAACATATTATTTTCTCTAAGATATGGAAGAAGAATCAGAAAATGAAGAAGAAATTGAAGAAAATTCTAATGGAGAAGTGCAAGTAACAAGAGCTAAAATTCCAAGAGGAGAAGAAGTAATTGGAGTAATTGAAGAAAGGCTTGGAGGAAATAAAATGAAAGTCAAATGTTTAGATGGAAAAACAAGGAATTCTCGTGTTCCAGGAAGATTAAAAAGAAAATTATGGTTAAGACCTGGAGATGTAGTCTTGATAGAACCTTGGGAGTTAGACAAATCTAAAGGAGATGTGATATTCAAATACCCCTCAAATCAAGTGGAATGGTTAAAAAGAAATGGATATCTGAAAAGTGAAGAAAAAGAATTCTAAAACCTAATATTTATTAACCTTATTTGCTATTTTAAACAATGAAAAAAGGGGATAAGAAAGGTCTGTCTACAATTGTTGCAACGCTTTTAGTTATCCTTCTTGTAATAGTTTCTGTTATGATTCTTTGGGGAGTTATAAGGTCTGTTATAAAAAATAATGCAGAAACAATTTCTTTAGGTCAATTTACAGTAAGTTTAGAAATAGTGAAAGTATATCCTTCAGACGGAACAAATCCTACAGGTATAAAAGTTAAAAGAAATGGAGGTGCAGGGGATTTAGAAGGAATAACTTTTTCAATATTTGATGGAGAAGAAACTCATATATTTACAGAACATATTCCCCAAAACGAAAGTTTAGATGAATTTGAGATACGAACTTTTTTTGTTGATTATACAGGAAATATAACAAGTGTTTCTATTTATCCTATATTTTTAACAGAATCTGAAAAAACCTTAACAGGAGATTTACAAGATACATATTATGTATATTATACTGGTTCCGCAGGGGGCCCAGGAAGTCCTGGAAATGGAACAGGGCCTATTGATCCTGATTGTGAACCTTACTGTCTTGGAAAAGAATGTGGAGATGATGGGTGCGGGAATACTTGTCCACCAGGATGTTCAGGATTAACTCCTTATTGTGTTTCTGGAAATTGTGAAGCAGATGATGGGGGGATAATTCCAGATTGTTCTTGTGCTGTAACAACTTGTGCTGGAAGAACTTGTGATGATGGCTTAGGAGGAAGTTGTTATGGGGCACTTCAACCAAATTGTGGAGAGCAAATGTGTGGAGAGGCTCCAAATGGATGTGGTGAAGATGATGAATGTGGAACATGTAGTACAGGATGGTGGTGTGATAGTGGACTTTGTTGTCAAGAAGGAGAGCATAATTCTGGGGGAGTTTGCCAAACAGATTGTGATCCTATAACAAATTGTGCAGGAAAAGAATGTGGAGATGATGGATGTGGTGGAACTTGTGCACCAGGAGATTGTGAATATGAATATGGAACAGGTTATATTTGTAATGAAAGTGGTTTATGTAAATATTGTGATGCTACTGCAAATTGTGCAGGAAAAGAATGTGGAGATGATGGATGTGGTGGAGAATGTGGAGATTGTCATGATTCTCCATTTAATTCAAGTTACGAATGTAATTTCCTTGTAAACTTATGTGAAATGTGTACACCTGATTGCAGTGGAGGAAGAGATTGTGGAGAATCAATAAATGGATGTGGGACATGTGGAACCAATGATGGAGCATGCCCTGATACAAATTATACTTGTATAGATGGTATATGCACTGCCCCAGAAACAGCATTAAATATAGGAACCGTCCTTTCAGTATGGCCAACACCAATAGGACGTAATTTGTTTACTGGAAGTAATTTACCAGAATATGGAGAACCCTACAGCCTTGATAATGCTCATTATGTAAAAATTACCGGGGGTTACACAAGTTGTTATCAAATAATAAGTTTAGACTATCCAAGAGCCCCTGGACAATATACCGTTATTGAAGTCTCTAAATTCCCAACAAACATTGAAGAAGGAGATGCATATGAAATATGGGAAACAATTAATGGATGTTCCTAATGGTTAAACTTATTAATCATAATCACTATTCTTTATTATGAAAAAATTAATATCTGAAAAGATAATAAGGATAATAAAAAATAAAGAAAATCTTGAAAGGGAATTAAAAGTAAATATAGAGATAAATGGAAAAGAAGTTTCTATTTCAGGTAAACCAGAAGAAGAATATCTTGCAGAAAAAGTTATTGAAGCTCTTGATTTTGGATTCCCTTTATCAGATGCATTATCTATAATAAAAGAAGATTTCTTGTTTGAAATACTTAATATAAAAAATTATACTACTCAAAAAGATTTCGAGAGAGTTAGAGGAAGAATAATTGGAAAAGATGGAAAAGCATTAAAAAATATTTCTAGTTTAAGTGAATGTCATATTGAGCTTTCCGGAAACAAATTAGGGATAATTGGAGAAGCAGAATGTATAAGAAATGTTGAAGAAGCATGCAAATTATTGATAAAGGGTTCAAAACACTCTAATGTTTATGCTTATCTAGAAAAACATAAGATTGAACCTATTTTGGATTTGGGCCTAAAAGAAGTTAATAAAAAGAAGAAGTAACCTTTAAATAAGGCCTTAAGCTAAATTTTTCATAAGTCGTAAATGGCCTGGTAGCTCAGTTGGTTAGAGCGCACGACTGTTAATCGTGAAGTCGCAGGTTCGAGTCCTGCCCGGGCCGCTTTATTTTTAAATATATAATAATTAGTTCTATTATGATAACTCCAAAACAGCAAGTACTTTTGGCCATGTCTGGTGGCGTTGATTCTTCTGTGGCTGCTTTACTTCTAAAAAAGCAAGGATATGAAGTAATCGGTGCTTTCATGAAAAATTGGTCTGATACTAAAGACCCCTTAACAGGAAGATGTGCTTGGAGAACTGAAAGAAAGATGGCAATTAAAGTTGCTTCACAATTAGATATCCCCCTAATTACTTTAGATTTTGAAAAACAATACAGAAAAGAAGTAATTGATAAAATGTTTAAGAAATATAAAAAAGGGATAACTCCCAACCCCGATATAGATTGCAATCAGAAAATAAAATTTCCTCTTCTATTAAAAGAAGCAAAGAGAAGAAACATAAAGATTATTGCAACAGGACATTATGTAAGAGTAAGAAAAAATAAAATTAATAATTATAATCTTCTGAGAGGAAAAGACGAATCTAAGGACCAATCTTACTTCTTATATAAGATACCTCAAAATGAACTTTCTCATTGTTTGTTTCCAATAGGAGAATATACAAAAGAGCAGGTAAGAGAGATAGCAAAGAGGAATAAATTCCCTAATTATGATAAAAAAGGGACTGTAGGAATATGTTTTATAGGAAAAGTAAATCTTAAAAAATTTCTACAAAGGAAAATAAAATCTAAAAAAGGAAAAATACTAGACCCAAATGGAAAGATTATAGGAGAACATGATGGAATCTATTATTATACGATTGGACAACGTTTAGGCCCAAGATATGGATTTGAATTAGATAG
>CAYZYU010000001.1:0-22867 GCA_964482915.1 Candidatus Woesearchaeota archaeon | reverse complement strand
TTTAAGGTAATTTTAGATAAAGCAATAACTGGAGTAAGTGAAGGTCAAGCAATAGTATTATACCAGGGAGAAAAGGTAATTGGAGGGGGAGAGATAATCTTTTAATAAGATATTCCATCTGAATCAGAGGTATTGACATAGGGGTAAGTTCCAGTAGGATAATTATTGGGACTAGAATAATTATAAATACATCTTCCCTTTTCACAAAAATATCCCTCTCTACATGGGAAAATAGAGCCATATTTTGAACACTCCGAACAAAACTCTAGTTCAAATCCGTAATAACCAACTCCTGTTGCATGAAATTTACCCAATTGACATCCGTAACAAGTTAAAGCTTCACAATTTGTAGTAGGATAATTCTGATATATAAAATATTTCAGTGTTTGTGTAGGTTTTGCACAAACATCTAAGACACAAATAGGATAATCTTCATAATAATAACAATCTTCATTAGATTCGCATGAGTAATTACTTAAGAAATTAGAATTCCCTAAACAATCATAAGGACAATTAGAAAGATTTTCATTTTCATCCCATTCACATCTAGTATCATTATCACATATAGGTAAATCGTAAGAAGCTTCTTGATAAACCTCAAAGGGAATTTTTAATTCGCATGAGCTTAAAGAAGTGTCTTTTACATTTATAATAGTTCTGCCTACTTTAAGAGGATATATCTTAGAATAGTTTCCAACAAGAGGATATAATCTTATTATAGAAGAGTTTTCAACACTCCAGATAACCTTACTATAATCTGAAAAACCTTTAACCGAGATTATAACATTTGGATAAACTGAATCTATAGATGAAATAGAGATTCCAGAGACTTGTGTGTCTTCTATAAAATCTAATTTACAATCAAATGTAGAATGAGGATAACATTCTGCATTATCATAATCTGATGTTGAGAAGCTTCCACTTTGCCATTTAATTAATAACTCTGTCAAATGAGCTCTGTTAAATTTACAGATATTTTCTGTACCAACAATAGAAGACATTTCATATTTTGCACTTTCTTCCATCTTATTAACCTGTTCAAGAGTATATCCTTCCTGCAATAAATCATGGACTAATACATCAGTATAATCAAGACCTCCTGAAATATATTTTTCATAGTAAATACACCTCCCATCACTTGAATTTCCTTTTATCTCAAAATATCTAGTAGAGTAAGACAACACTCCAAATGCATTAATCTGTTGACTTAAAGTCCACTTTGCAAGACGACATGTTTTAGAAGCATTGATAAAACAAGAATAATTAGCAGTTGCCCCACAATTTAAAATAGTAGTATTCAGAGGTTTAGTAGTATTAATAGTTAGATTAGAACTTTGATTAGAATTATTAAAAGTAAAATTAGAAGTGTTGTTTAAAGAGATATTTGTAAAATTATTTAGAGAAAGATTTGTAAGATTAACAGTATTATTTTTAAAGAAACTATCATTTTCAATAAACTCAATTTCTAGGCAATCTTTCTCCTCAAAAGGCTTATAGAAAGTGGTTCCACAAGAATTTCTATCATCGCAATCTCTTTCTTGTTCCCCATTAGAGCAATCTGACCAAGAAGAACAATCCCAGCTTTCCTGACAAGATTCTCTATCAATTTTTTGTATGGCAATTGTTGCTTTTCCTTCAATTATCTTTACTAATTTTATTCTTAAATCATAAAATCCATCTCCATCTAAATCAACTTCCTTAACTTCATCAATCTTTAATGTTAAATTTATAGGTTCACTAGAAATAGTAACCTCAACAGAATCATATCCTACAAAATTTATCTTCATACCATGCTCTTGTTCATCTAAATCAAATTTAACAGCATCATTCTCCCCTACTTCAAGAGCAACACCCTCCATCAATTTATCATTTGAAATATTCTTATGATTTGTTATAAAAGCAAGATAAACTATTAAAAAAAGTATAATAAAGACAATTCCAAAAAACAAAATCCAAAAAACCTTAGAAGTTTGGTTTCCAGAAGATGCCTCTTTTAATTGCTCCTCTTGTAAATAATCCATTAAAAATAGAATATAAAATAATTTATAAATATGCTCCTAAAAGGATAAATTATATGTAACGGCTATAAGTGGCATAATATCAATACAAGAGTTGAACAATGTTGGATTTTACGTGCTAATTAATTCTTAATGGGAAGTGATGGGAATAATTTTTAAACTCTCTCTTCCTTATTTGGTTATGGGTTTAGATAAGTTAATTCATGCAAGAAGGAGTATAAGAAAATTCAAATCAACTAAACCAGATTGGAGAAAAATAATAGAATGTATTGACTCAATGCGTTATTCTCCAATGGCAGGAAATAATTTTTCTCTAAAATTCATTCTTGTAGATGATGAAAAAAAAATACAAGATTTAGCAGAAGCTGCACAACAAAAATTCCTATCTGAAGCACATTACGTTGTTGTAGTATGCACAAATCCTGGGAGAACAGAAATATCTTATGGTGAAAGAGGGAAAATGTACACAAGACAACAGGCAGGAGCAGCTATACAAAATTTCCTTTTAAGAATAACAGAAGAAGGACTTGCAACTTGTTGGGTGGGACATTTTGTAGAAGATCAAGTAAAAGATATTCTAAACATTCCAAAGGATATTCATGTAGAAGCAATGTTACCAATAGGTTATGCTTATGAGAAACCAAAAGAAAAAAGAACAATTGATTTAGACACAGTATTATACTTTAACAAGTATGGCAATAAGAAGATGAAAGAAGAATCTAAAATAGATGTATAAAATTCTAAAATAAAAATACTTGAGGGGAAAATCCCCTCAAAAAAGAAATAAAAATAAATTAAAAATAGATTGAGTTTTGAGTTTATCTCCAAACTTCTATTCCCAAATCACTCACTTCTCTTGAAGGAGATGAATGAGAATATTGTTCTTCAAGGTCCCTTCCAAGCACATAAGGTGACTTAACACCAGTCATGATTGTAATAACCCTAACTCTACCTGCGAAATCTTTACTGATTCTCGCACCGATAATAACTTGTGCTTCTGGTCCCAAGTTCTCTGAAACTGTTCTACCGATAAGATCAAACTCTTCTAATTTCAAGTCAGGTCCGCAAGTTACATGAATCAATGCACCGCTAGCACCTCTGTAATCCACATCAAGTAGAGGATGAGTAAGGGCTTGCCTGACTGCTTCATTAACCTTGTCCTGAGAGTCGCTTTCACCAATACCAATAACTGATACTCCACCGTTCTTCATGATAGCTGAAACATCAGCATAATCTAAGTTGATTAATGAAGGCAATGTAATTGTTTCTACAATACCCTTAATCATGGTAGATACAAGTTCATTTGCAACTGCAAATGCTTGTTCAATTGGTAATTGACCTGCGATATCAACGAGTCTGTTATTATCTAATACTATACAAGTATCAGTAACTTCTCTTAACTCTTGCAACCCAAATTCTGCTTTATCAATTCTAGCTTTCTCAGATTCGAAAGGCATTGTAACAACGCCAATAACAACAGCACCTGTTTCTTTAGCGATTTGAGCGACAACCGGAGCAGCACCTGTTCCTGTTCCACCACCCATTCCTGCTAAGATGAAAACCATATCAGCACTTCCTACAGCTCTCTTAAGCTCAGATAAAGCTTCTTTAGCAGCTTCTCTACCAATCTTTGGTTTTCCACCTGCACCAAGTCCTCTGGTTAATTCCTTACCAATAAGGATTTTCTCATCAGATTTAGTAACACTAAGGTGAAGCGCATCTGTATTACAAGCATAGATTGTAGCACCGTTTATACCCTTGTTAAAAAGCCAAGTGATTGCGTTACTACCCATACCTCCACAACCCATAACCTTGATATTAGCCTTACCAGCTTTTAATTCGTCAAAGTTAATGCTGTGTGTAGCAGTATTTGCGATTGCTTCTTTAGCAAAATCTAAAACCATCTTTTTTTCGTCCTCCTTTCAACTATTTCTAAATCTACTAAGCAGATTTTCATGTAAAGAAGTAGCAATCTTTCATTTATAAGAATTATGGAAATAAAAAATAGATAATATTACTATAAAATGAGAAAAATTGACTTACTTTTTTATATATTTTTTACCACTCTTTATAAAGAGTATTATTAAAAAACTAAATTTTTAAATAAAAGTAACACTCACAATTGTTATGGAAAATAATTTAATTTATATACAAAATGCAAGGGTGCTTATTTTAGAAAAATACAAAGAATTGTTCAAAACAAATTTTCTAGGAAGAAACATAGATATAAAAGAAGTAAAAGAGCTAGGAAAGATATTTCCAATAGAGGTAAAACAATTACTTAAAGACAGAATATCAATAAAAGATAAACTTGAAGAGATGTTTCAGATAATACCAAATTCTAATCCTCTAACAAGTTCACTAGAATATTATTTAAGCAAGGCAGAGATACCTTTTACTCTAGCTAAAAAAGAAAGCGGTAAAATCCAGTATTTAGGATTAGACTATCAAGACTCGATAAATCTCGAAGGTGTAGCTAAAAAAAGCATCATCCCGTGTCAATTTTATCTTATAAAAGACAATTTAATGTTAGATCAATATTTTAAAAAGATCTCTCAAGTTTCTGAATCTTCTCCCACCATTTTCCCATCTTCTGATGAGAAACCTCAAGAACCAATTTCAGAAAAGACTCATCTACAAGCAACTTGCTATCTTTAATTATTGGAAATTCTAATCTTTCATTAGTATTTAACTCAACAATGATATTTTTGTCAAAGGTAAGTATGCTGCTTCTCTTAAATCCAATATATTTAGCTTTTTCGAGAATCCAAGTAGCTTTTTTCAAATCTCTGCATGCAATATGAACAATAGGGGGTTCTAGCTTGAATTTGATAATTCTTTTATCTTTTGATTCAACTAAATCTTCTAATGCTTTCTTAAGTTTATTAACAGAGACTTTATCATGCCAAACCTTCAAAAATAAATCTTCCCCCTTCTTATCTTGTTGAATCATCAAAATAACTCTTCCAGAACAACTACTTGTAGTATAAAAATCAGGTAATTTATTAATTTTATCACAAAGTTTCTTTATTCTCTTATCCCATCCCCCTATTGAAGATTTATCTAATTTAGACAAGACTGCTATTTTTCTCTGCAAGAATCTATCCCGTGACATAAGACTTAAATATTTTGGAACTATTTTAAACTTATGGAAAAAAGAAAACAAAAACCCATACTTGCAACAAATATAGATGGTTTATTAATTGATCATTCTGCTTTCATAGAACCTCATAGAGTATGGTTTGATAGAGCAATACTGTTAACAAAAGACAATTCGCTTGGAAAATGGAAAGGACATCCAAAATATTTTGATGGGGTTAATGAAGCAATGGAAAAAATTCTACCAAAAGCTACAAAAGAGGAAAGAACAGCACAGGCAAGAAGATGGTATCAAGAAGATGTCATTTATTACATTTCAATACATCCAGAAGTTGTTAAAAAGGAAATTGCAGATAAAATATTATCTGTTAAAGATAAATATAAAATTATTTTATTAACAACAAATACTAAAGATTATATTTATGAAATATTAAAAGTATCTAAATTAGAAAAGATATATGATAATATAATTGCAAGCAATACAGAAGAAGAACCCGATAAAAAAAAGTTATTAGATAAATTAATAAAAAAATATGGGAAACCAAAATATTATTTAACAGGAAAATTAGATGACAAGATAAACAATTATATTGAAAAGTTAAATATACCTCTCTTAGGAGTAAAAGATATTAAGGAGATTTAATTTTTTCGGATTTCTTAAATTCTTTTTTCAAAAATTTATCAAGCTTCCTTGGATGTTTTCTACAATAATATTCAATCTTACTTGAAGATTTATGGGAAGAATCATAATCTTCTCCTTTGCTCATTAGATTTCTCTCATGAATCTCATGTAAGAGAACAAATTTTAATTCTTCTAAATCTAAATCATCATCAATCCATACTTCATTTTCAGGGATAAAACTATAAACTTTATCATGTCCTCCTTCAGTAAAGTCCAAGAAAAATAAATCTCTTACTAATTCTCCATTAACAAACCATACTTTTATCTTCCCAAAACTATATTCTTTTATTAATTTCTTATAAACAGTCTTTAGAACATTTCCTTTATTCTTCTTTATTCTCATCTCTCTCTTCATAAGTCTTGACTTACTTCTCTCTCTTTTCTCAATTTTATTTGCTTTTTTAATGGCCTCTTTAATTCCCTCTCCTTTTGATATAAGACGATTCATTACTAACATAGAATCTATAAAATATTTCTCTTCACCAGGATTTCTTTCTTTATCTATCCAAAATTCATCATGAGGGATAAATCTGAATTGATAATGTTGTCCATAATTAGTAAATTCTTCTTCAATATTATCACGAATATATTTTCCATCAACAATCCATACTTTAAAACCAGAAAATTTTCCAAATTTCTTTATATAGATTTTTTCTATATGCATTTAACACCTCTTATTTTATTTAATTATTAATAAGAATCAATTTAAATATTTGATTATTGAGAAGATTTAAGTTCAATAAGAAGTTTTTCCTTAAACTTACCTAAATCTTTCTTCATAATTCTTCCTGCAGATGCTCTTGGATGTCCTCCTGCGTCTGCCTTCTCTAATCCTTCAACGCATCTCTTAAGAAGTTTACCAAGATCTACTTTTCCTGTTTGATTTCTTGCACTTAATTTAACAAATCCTTTTTTATCTTTAATGTCAGAAGCAAAAACGACTGTATTCTCTCTAAAAAATTCATCAGATAATTTACTAGCAATAGTGGAAATTATATTGTGCTCTGGATTTCCATAAGCAAAATACAGCTTCTGCTCTATAAAATATTCTGCTTCTTTTCTAAATTTATCAATCCAAAAATTAATCTCTTTACTTATCAAATTATCTGCATTGGAGAGGGAGTTTATATCTTTTTTTATAACAATGTCATAAACCTTCTTAAAATCAGGTGAATAATAAATTAAAGCATTGTTTATTTTTTTACCAATCTTTCCAGGTTCAGAATCCCAAATAAAAATATCTTTCTTAACTTCTGGGTAAACAGATTTTATAAAATTAAAGTTAGCGACATTTTTATCCCAAGTATAATCTGCTATAATAGCTACACAAGCTAGCCATTTCCAATCTTTAGTATCAAAGTAGTTTTTATTTTCTGCTAAATCGAAAAGAACATGAGAAGAACAATAAGAATCTTCTGTTTTAATAAAATTAGATTTATCTTTCAATTCCGGGTTTGTAGGATGATGATCCACAACTAATAATCTTGATTTCTTCTCAATCTTCTCTAATTTTTCCAAATAGGTGTCTACATTCCAGTCTGTAAAAAATAAAACATCGTATTTTCTATTAATAATCTCTTTAAGACTATCAACCCCATAATTTAGAAACTCTATAAAATTAACTTCTAATCCCTTAGATTCCAATATTTTCTGTAAAAAAATACCTGAGGCAATACCATCAACATCAGTATGAGTAACTATCCCAATTTTATCTTTTTTAGATAAAGAATCTATAAAATCATAAAAAATATTCTCAGAACCTAAAACATATCTATTCATTCTCTTTCTAATATTTCGCACCTTATATTATTTTCCTCACATAGTTCCTTAAATTCATTAGCATCCTCATTTGTTCCAACAATAGAACCAAAATGCATAGGGATAGCAATAGTCGGTTTGATAAGTTTAGCTGCCTCTGCCCCCTCCTCTACATTCATAGTAAATCTCCCTCCTATTGGAAGCAATGCAACAAATTCTTTACCTGGTTGTTTGTATCCTGTAAGTTTTTGCATTTCCGGAATTAAATCTGTATCTCCAGCATGATAAATTATTAAATTGTTTATCTTCAAAATATATCCCACCCAATTTTCATCAGCAGGATGAAAATGTTTGTCAGTATTATAAGAAGGTATTGCGGATATTTTTATATCCCCTATATCTAATTCTTTCCCGGGCTCTATAATTTCTATTTTTATAGGCACATCAAATCGGGTAATCTTACTCTGTGAATCAGCAGTTAAAACTATTTTTGTACCTTCTTGCACAATTTTTTTAATGTCAGCAACACTACAATGGTCATAGTGACTATGGGTTATAAGGATTATATCTGCTTTCTCCATCCCCTCTTTAATATTATATGGGTCTATATAAATAGATCTTGAATTTTTAATAAAAAATCCAGAATGTCCCAGCCAATGTAACTCTACATCTCCTATTTTCATATGATTAAATAAATAAACACGTTTTTTAAAGATTGTTACAAAATCTAGTTTCTATAGAAAAATAAAAGGAACTTCCAGGTTAATATCTCTCTAAAAAAATATAGAAGTTCCAAAGTATCAGTTAAATATAACTAATAATCTTCGTCAGAGTCACCACCATCATAAGATTCTTCATCTTCTGCTAATTCATCGTCTTCTTCATCTTCTGATAGTTTTTCTTCTTCCTCTTCTTTGTATTTAGGCATTGTTATACCTCCAAATTTAAATATCATCTACTTTTCTTCAAGATTTTTAAATCTATCGATACACTAAAAAATAGATAAAGAAGAGTGGAAAAGCTTAAAAAAGGCGATTATATGAATAGAATAATCAAAATGGGAAACACTTATGTTGACGCTCTAAGAGGAAAAGAAAAAGATACAAAAACAATTCTATCACCGAAGAGACAGATTGTAGAAAGACAAAAAGGACGATGTTATATGTGTGAAAGAAATCTTGGAAATGCAATGTGCTATTTTGCTGAAGTACAAGGTCCAGATATGGATACTGGAATAAATTCAAATGAGATGAGAGCTATTTGTCCACCTTGTTTCTTTGCTTTAGGAAAAAATCCTGTAAAGCAGGCAAGAAAATCAAAAGATAGTGAAAAAGAGAGATCAAAAGCAAAAGAAAAAAAACAAGAGGAAGAAGAACTTAATCTATTCAAGGAATTGAAACTTAAACATAATACCAAAGACGAGATGTATGATAGATGGAATTAAGATTAATTATTTCTAAAAAATAAAATCACCTCTTTAATTTAAAAAATTCAATATTAAATTTGTCATTAATTAAAACTTAATGCAAGTCTAACTTATAAACTGGACCATATTTTCCTCTTTCATCAACCCAAGCAACCTCAACTTGTTTCTCTCCTAACATTCTAAGTTTAACGTAATCAAATTGAGATAATGGTGACCTTTCCTCTCCGCCAAACCACCCCGAATGTGCAGTTTTTAGAATCTCTGTCTTTTTTTCTTTAATTTTTCCTGTATCTTCAACATAATATATAGTTATCCATCCAGAGATACTTGCACCCCCACCCATATCTGAAAAACTCTCTTCTTTAAATTTAGAGGCTACAATTTTATACTTATCTGTTTCCAAAAATTCTACATCTGTTGGAAACGTAATCCAATGCATATCAAATTGTCCAAATATCTCTCGTTTCAACTTTTCCTGGATACAAGGTAAAAATTTTTCAGCATCTTTCAATTTTTCTACTAATGATTTATCTGATTTCATTTTTCTTTACCTCCTTCTGATTCTATGCTTCCAAAAACCCCAAGGGTTTTCCAAATGGAATATTCTCCAAATGGTTTTGCCTCACCTCTTTTAAGATAAGAATAAAGAGTTCCAGAATCATATCCTGTAACCCTCCTCATCCAAGGCACAACCATTCTTCTTGCATCTGTTGAAGCTGCCACTGGACAAGGTATCATTCCTTCAGCTATCAAAAGATAAGGATGTTTAGTTCCTTCTTTGATTACCATACCAAGTTGTTTTGCAACTTCTACTATTTTTTCTAATTTTATTCCGTCTCGTGTTTTCATTTTGTTTTTTCTCCATGTTTATTTTTGAATCAAAGCTAAGCTTTGATAACTACTAGCAAATACTAACAGTATAAAAATATATTCCATAAAAAGTGGAATATTTTACAAAATAAACCATAAAATATATAAAGAATGGAAAATTATTCCATTTGTGGATTTAGACAAAAAAGACCTAAAGATAATAGAAATTCTAAAAGAGAATAGCAATCAAACAACAAGTCAGATATCCAAGAAATTTAATATCCCAATCACCACAGTCCATAATAGGATAAAAAAACTTGAAAAATTAGGAATAATAAAGAATTATACAGTAGTTTTAGATTATAAAAAACTAGACAAGGGAATTTTAAGTTATATTTTAGTTTCTGTAATGTATATTCTTCCAAATGGAAAGAAAGTTGCTCAAGAAGATGTCGCAAAAGAAATAAAGAAAATAGGTGCAGAAGAAGTTTCAATTGTTACAGGAGGAACAGATCTGGTGATTAAAGTAAGAGTAAAAGACGTTGATGAATTAAATGATTTTGTTATTAAAAAACTCAGAAGTATTGATGGGGTGGATAAAACTCAAACACTAATTGTATTGAATAATTTTTAAGGATTCAATCTTGTAGGTGTTCTTGGAAAAGGAATAGAGTCCTTTATTGTATCAAACCCACATATCCATGCAGCAAATCTTTCAATACCCAAACCAAATCCGGCGTGCGGAACACTCCCATATCTCCTAGAATCTAAATACCAATCCGAAGTTCCTAAATCCATTCCAGATTTATTCAATCTCTCTACTATCTTTTTTAAATCTGGCTCTCTTTGTGAACCATCAACCATCTCTCCAACTCCAGGAGCTAAGAGATTAAAGTTAGTTCCTGTCCCAGGATTCTTTAGGTCCTCACCATGATAAAATTTTAACAATCCCATTGGGTAATTTGTAACAAAAACAAATTTATCACCATAATATTTTGCTAAACCCCTTTCCTCAGCAGAACCAAAATCATCCCCATATTTTAATTTATGACCATTTTTATTTAAAGTTTCAATTGCTTCTTTATATGTTACTCTCTTAAATGGAGCTTTAACTTTTTCAAGTTTAGATATATCTGCTTCCAAAATTTCTAATTCATTTTTATTTTCTTCTAGAACTCTTTTAACAACATATTCTATTGCTTCTTCTGCAATAACCATATCATCTGTTAAATCCATCCAAGCTCCTTCAACTTCAAAATGCCAAAATTCTGTAACGTGCCAAGGAGTCTTTGACTTCTCTGCTCTGAAAGAAGGAGCAATTGCATATGCTTTCCCTACTGCGCTAATAAAATTTTCAGCATAAAACTGCCAAGATTGTGTCAAATACGCCTTTCTATCAAAATATTTTACTTCAAAAGTTTCAGATCCTCCTTCACTAGTTGCTCCACTCAAAGAAGGAGCATGAATCTCTGTAAACCCTTTTTTATGCATATATTCATGCAAAGCAAATAAAACTGTTGAACGAATTTTCATACTTGCAGTCATCTTCCTGCTTCTAAGCCATAAATGTCTTCTATCACCAAGTAATTCTTCATTCAAATCCTTGTTTATTGGATAATCTTCTGCGATTTGAATTATATTTATTTTTTTTACCTGAATTTCAAAGCCAGTTGGAGCTCTTTTATCTTCTTTTACGGTTCCTTCAAGTTCAATAGAGCTCTCAATTTTTATCTTATCAATATCATTCCACTGTTTCTCAAAGTTTTTCCTTTCAAGAACACACTGAATTATATTGGAGCTATCCCTTAAAACAATAAACTTCATAGCATTACTTCCTCTTTCTCTATAAACCCATCCGCGCACTGCTACCTCTCCTTTTTTCTTTTCAATAGCCTCTTGTATCGAAATGAATTTTTCAGTTTTTTCTTTTGCCATACGAATTTATAGAAAAAAGGGTTTAATAAATTTTAGTTATTCCAATTATCTTTATAAATATTCCACTCAATGCTTTTTAATGACATTTGAAATAAAACACAAAGATAAAAAGACAAATGCAAGAATTGGTCTTCTTCAAACAAAAAAAGGAAAAGTAGAAACTCCTTTTTTCATGCCAGTTGCAACCCGCGGAAGTGTAAAAACTCTTACATCTGAAGAGCTTAAAGAAATGAAAGTACCTGCTGTTATATCAAATGCACTAATTTTGTATTTACGTTCTGGTTCTGAGATAATAAAAAGATTTGGAGGGATTGGTAAATTCATGAACTACAAGGGAATTAATTTCACAGATTCAGGAGGATTCCAGATGTATTCTCCAACTATATATGTTAAAGCCAATGAAGAAGGGGTAATTTTCAAAAATCCATTGAATGGTGAAAAGATATTCATGACTCCTGAAAAAGACATGAAAATCCAATTAGATATTGGAAGTGAAGTTGCAATGTGTTTGGATTCTATGCCTATGTATCATAATACCACAAAAACACAAATTGAAGATGCAGTAAAGAAAACCTCACTTTGGGCAAAAAGATGCAAAACTCATCATGACTTAATCCAAAAATCTCTCCCAAAATACAAACGTCAACTTCTCTTTGGAATAATTCAAGGAGGAAAATATGAAGACTTACGAGAGATTTCAACAAAAGAATTAATGCAAATGAATTTTGATGGATATTCAATTGGAGGGTTTGGATTGGGAGAAACAATACAAGAAGAATTTAAGATAGTTAAACAAATAAAATCTATCCTCCCAGAAAACAAACCGATTTACCTCATGGGAATTGGAACTCCTGTTGAAATACTTAAGGGAATTGAGCTGGGAGTTGATATTTTTGATTCAAGAATGCCCACACAAAATGCACGTCGTGGAACTCTTTTCACATCAGAAGGTAAATTACGTATCTTAAGAGAAGATTGTAAATTTGATAAAAATCCAATTGATAAAAGCTGCAAATGTTTCGTATGCAAGAATTACAGTAGAGCTTTCATAAGATATCAGCTTCTTCATGATGAATTTACAGGTAAGAAGCTTACAACTTATCATAATATTTACTATTTAACAAAATTAATAGAGACCGCAAAAGAAAAAATTAAGCAAGGTAAATTCAAGGAATTTCAAAAAGAAGTTGAAGAAGCCTACAAAGAGTAAGCAGTTATCTGTAACAGTTTAAAGATTATTAACAGTTGAACAAGGTTATGATTTTACACATTAACTAAATTCTAAAGAAATAAATTAGAATCAAGGCGTCAACCTAGTTCTATCTCTTGGAAACATTGTTGCTTCCTTAACATTATCCAATCCACAAATAATTTGAGTGATTCTTTCAAGACCAATACTCCATCCACTGTGTGGAGGTGCTCCAAATCTAAAACTATCTACATAAGCTTTAAAATTATCTGGATTAAGCCCTTTAGCTTTAAGCCTTGCTATTAATAAATCAGGTAAATGAATTCTCTGACCACCAGATGAGATTTCAAGACCCCCATACAAAGCATCAAAACCTTCACTTAATTTAGCATCTTTCTTTTCATCTTTAGTCATAATATAAAAGGGCTTTATTGAACTGGGCCAAGAATGTGTAAATACTAAATCTCCTGGATACATCTCACAAAGCTTTCTTTCTTCTTCTGGTGTAAAATCCTCTCCAACTTTTCCACCAACTTTTTTAAGTGCTTCTTCATAACTTAAATAAATCCCTTTTGGGACTTTCAGGTGTTTAATACCTAAAACCTCTAGTTGAGATTTACATTTTTCTAGAACCTGCTTGACAATAAACTGAACACATTCTTCTAATTCTTTCATAATAGACATTTGATTAGTAAATGCACACTCAATATCCATCTGTCTTATTTCATTAATATGCCTAGTAGTATTGTGTTTTTCTGCTCTCCAGACAGGAGTTATTGTAAAAGTATTTCCAAGGGAACAAGCTAACATCTGTTTATACAATTGTGGAGATTGTGCCAAATAAGCTTTCTGTTCAAAATACTGTACAGAAAATAATTCGGTTCCACCTTCTGAGGCTGCACTAATTATACAAGGAGGTTGTATTTCAATAAATCCTTTTTTATAAAAATGTTCTCTAAATGAATTAGCAATAACTGTCTGGATTTCAAAAATTGCCTGAATCTTTGGCTTTCTTATATCTAAAAACCTATAATCCAACCTATTCTGAAATTCAGTTGTTGTTGTCTTCTCATTAACATGAATTGGAAGTTTCTCAGCCTTGCTTATTATTTCAATCTTCTCAACATCAACTTCAAGATCATTTCTTGCAAATTCTGCCTTTACTTTTGCTTCTTTGGTCTTTCCTTTTATTTCAACAACACTCTCTAAGGATAAATCTGATAATTTTTCCAACTCCTTGCCTTGTACAACACATTGCACAATACCTGTTTTATCCCTAAGCAAAACAAATCCTAATTTAGCCAATAATCTTATCTCATAAACCCATCCTTTAAGCAAAACTTCCTTTCCCGTTTTCAAATCCTTAACTAAAGTTCTTTCCATGATTAAAATAAAAGATAAAGGGGGTTTTTTAATTTAATGCTTGTGTGACTTATTCTTTCCAAAGAACTTGATATTGTTTATTTTGCCTTTATTTTCATCTAAATCTATCAAAACATAATCTTCATGATGGGTAGAACCTGCATTAAGAATAATAGTTTTTCCAATCTTATCCTTTCCTTTACTCTCCTCTATATGTCCAGAAATAGAAAGAAGAGGCTGATATTTTTTCAATATTCTCCTAAATAATTTTGAACCATAATGTTTACCTTTTACTTTCTTATGAGCATCTTTTGCATGAATTAAGTCAATTTTAGTTTTATAAGGAGGAACATGACTAATAAAGATTAATTTTCCCTCTTTGTTCTCTTTTCTAAATTTTATGAAAATACTCTCTAATTTTTTTCTAGATTTTTTATAAGCTTTGCTTTTAACATGACCTGGAAAACTGTGTCCTCTTGCACCAACAAAAACTAAACCCCTAAACTTCAAATAATTATAGTCTATCTTTTTAATATTCTGCATTTTATCAATAAATTTTGATACGATAGTCCTTTCATCCCAATCCCACTTCCAAAAACGTAGTAAAGGAGGCTTTTCAATATCAGTTACATCATCTGGCAATGAATAATCATGATTTCCTAAAACAGTTATTATTGGAACAGGAAGGGAATTTAATTTCTTGATAACATTTTCTCCTTTTTTATGATCTCTAGAAGTCATTTTTCTGTATTTCTTTTTTCCAATAATTTCCCATAACTCAACATCTTTTTTACCATAAACATATTTGAAAAATAATTTTTTTGTAGAAAAAGGAGAATAATCCCCTGTAGAGATAATTAAGTCTACTTTTTCTTTTTTAATAAATTTTGGAATAAATTTAGGAAATTCTCCATGAAAATCCCCTATAACTAAAATTTTCATCTTATTTCTTCACCAACTTATTTATCATTTCCATTGCAGTTTTTCCATCAATCTTACCTTTGAACTTACTCATAACTAATCCCATATATGCATTTGAATTTAATCCAGGTTTTTCTTTTATTATCTTAAGAACTTCTCCTTCTATCTCAGAATTATCTGCTTTTTCTATTGCAATTGCCTTTTCAAAAGATTCACCATGAACTAATTTTATCATAATTTCTTTTACATCCCCCTCTGAAATCTTCTTCTTGTTTATTGCTCTCAATATATCTGAATAAAAATCTAACAATTTTTCTTCAACTTCTTCTAAATTCTTCTTCTCCTTAGATGCAATCTCTCTTGGGAATAATAAAATCATCTTTGCAATAAAATTAATATCTGGATAAATCTCAGTAAGAGTTTTCAATTCATCAATTTTATCTTCACTTAAAACCAATTTTAGCATCTCTTCATTCAAACCTTTTTCTTTAAGTTCTCCGGCAATCTCTGTCCTAAGTTTAGGTAAGCTCTTTCTTATCTCATCTATAAATGATTTTGATATCTTGAGTAAAGGTAAATCTGTTTCAGGATACATCCTGTCTGCTCCTGGCATAGGCCTTAAAAATTCAGAGCTTCCATCTGGAAGAGCATTTCTTACTTCAGCTCGTGTTGAATTATGGTTATCATGTAGATATTTTTGTCTTATAACCTCATTTTCAATTGTTTTAATAAACATCTTCATATCCTGAACCCCCTTCATCTCAATTCTATTTTCTCCAAATATGGAAATATTAACATCCTGTCTTATTGTACCAATTCCTCTTTTAACCTTACAACTCCTTAAAACATTTCCAATATACAAAGCGACTTCTTTAGCCTGTTCAGCAGATTTAATATCTGGAGAAGTTGCAATTTCAATCAAAGGAATTCCTAACCTATCTAAGTTCCAATAAATCTTATCTCCATCTATTTTAGATTTTCTTGCAGCATCTTCTTCTAAACAGATAGTATCCACTCCTACTCTACCCAAAGCAGTTTCAATATACCCATCTCTTGCAATCAAAACTGTCCTTTGAAATCCCGAGGTATTGCTACCATCAATAACTGTCTTTCTCATGATTTGTGTTACAGGAATAATTTTACAATTTAAAAGCAGGGCTATTTGCAAGGCTATTTTCAATGCTTCTTGATTTATTTCATGAGGAGGTTCTTCATCCAATTCAATAAGGCAAGTACTAGCATTATACCCTTGATAAACAAAAGTTTTTTTCAAAGAAGCCTGATATTCTGCTGCTCTGTCTACTTCCCCTGATTCTCCTGCGACTGCATGAAGTCTTCTTTCAACCAAAAAATCGGGTTCGTCATTTCTCAAGACAGCAGGACAATCACAGAATAATTTCTTACCCTCTGCATCCAACTGCTGATGAATTTCTAAACCAGACTTGAATTTTAATTTAGAATAATCAATTTCAGACATAAAAACACCAAGAAATAAGGATTATTAAATTTTAGCATGAACTCGTTAAATTTTGTTTAATAAGCTATTAGGAATCCTATAGGTAGGAGCTATTCCTGTCTCTTTTAATAAATAGCTCTTATAATCTTCCAATGAAGAATGCATTGGTAAGCCTTTATTTTTATTTCTGTGAATAATATAAAAAGGATTATCCATATAAACTACTCCTGCATGAAAAATAGTTCCCTTAGACTCCCATAATACCAAATATCCTAATTTTGGATCTTTTGCTCTCTGCATTTTATTAATTATCTTCATAGAATCTTTTCTTGATAAGTAATTATCAGAATCACATTCTCCAGCAATATAAAGAGCAGTGCCTATACAATTAGAGACATCTCTTTGTAAGTTTAATGCTCTACTTTCCATATTTTTGTAAAAATCTTTCATAAAGCTGGATAAAATAAGAAATATTTAAATTTTTCTAATTGTTACCTTTATAAAGTTATAATATATTAATGATTAAACTTATAACTAAAGATTTTCTATATAATCTATGAAGAAAAAAGAGATAAAAAATGAGGAGATAAGAATAATCTCTCATCCTAATACTGCACCTTCCAACTTTGCTCAGAAAGCTGCAGATAAGCTAACAAAAAGTATCGGAAGTTGGGTATTCATAATTATTTTCCTTTTAATATTAGTTGCATGGATATTATTGATAGTTTACCTTCCAGAAATCCCCCCAGAACTAGACCATTTCCTTATATTAAATCTATTTTTATCATGTGTTGCAGCTATTCAAGCTCCTATAATATTAATGTCTCAGAATAGGGCAAGCCAAAAAGACAGGCAAAGAATGGAATATGATTATTTAGTTGATAAAAAATCTGAAAAAGAAATTGAACAGATTAAAAAACAGTTAGATAGAATTGAGAGAAAGTTAGGAAACTGAAAGAGGATTATTCTTCCAATCTTTTATTAAATTCTCCCGCAATATTATCAAGCATCTTCTCTCTTATCTTTTCTTTGGATTTTGCCAAATCTGAATGTCCAAGGACCCAACCAAGTTTGATTAAAGCAGTCTCCGATAACATGTCTTCAAGATAAATTACTCCTGCATCAATCAATTTTCTACCAGCAGAATAAACTAATCCGTCCACTCTTCCATTAATACATTGAGAAGTTCCGCAGAAAATCATCCCCTTAGATGAAAGCTCTTTTATTTTAAGGATAAATTCAGGAGAAGCATTTCCTATTCCACTTAATTCCAAAACAATCCCTTTATAATTTTTCTTATAATAATAATCTAAAATATCAGAAGATTGTCCAGGGTAAAATTTAACTAAAGCTACATTTTCCTCAATTTTATTGTCTATCTTAATCTTCTTTCCATTATTTCGTTTATTAAATTCTTGAAATATTTCAAGCTTTCCATCAGGAAAAACTTTTGCAAGGGGTTTTCCATTGATTACCTTAAATGCATCTCTTCTAGAAGTGTGCATCTTTCTTACTTTTGTTCCAGGAAGTGCATAACAGAAATTATCTTCTGAATCTGCATGTCCTACCAAAACAACCTCTGCAATATCGCTTATACCTGCAACAAATGCAGAACATATTAAATTTAAATTTGCATCTGAACTAGCTCTATCAATACTCCTTTGGGAATAGGTTAATACTACAGGTTTATTCAGCTTCCCTAGCATAAAACTTAAGGCAGCAGAAGTATAATGTAAGAAATCTGTCCCATGTGTAACAATTACTCCTTGTATATTGGAATCATTTAATAATTCTTCACATGTTTTTGCTATTTTCTGTAAATCTTTAAAATTCATCTCCTCTGAAAATTTCATAAAAGGAATTTCAACTTTCAGTACATTAACCTTTTCAAATAATTCTGGATAGAACTTAAATAGACTTTCTGGACTATCTAATGGATGTACTCCTCCCGTCTTAGAATCATATCTAGAAGAAATTGTTCCTCCAGTTATTATCATTGCTATATTTGGCTTTGAAGAATGTTTTTTAATCTCAAATTCTTCTTTCTTATCATCAAATTTCTTCAAAACTTCAATTTTAATAATGTCTTTCCTATTTAATCCAATGTTGTATCCATTTCCTAATTTTAATAAAATTGACCCTTTTTCAGATTCTGGGCTTTCAAGAAGTACTCCTTCATAAATTATCTTACCAAAATGTATCTCAACCAAATCTCCAGGTTTAGCTTGTTCATTTTTAGATAATCTCTCTAAATGCTCTGTCCTTTCTTTTGCTCTTTGTTTTAAGCTTTTAACCATATTCAGATAAAGAGAATTAGTAATTAAAAACTTAATGATTAATGAGCCCAGGAGGAATCGAACCTCCATCATCGGGGCCGAAACCCGAAATTCTATCCGTTAAACTATGGGCCCAAATACAATATAAATAAACCCTAAAAGCTTTTTATACTTTGATATTAAGAAGTTTAAGAATCTAATTAAATAATTTTAAATACACTCCTTATCTTATCTAAATATGAAAGAAAAACAAGCTATAGAGAAAGTCCCAGACAAATCTCAAGAAGGAATTACAGTAAAAAAAGATGAAAATTTCTCAGAATGGTTCAGCCAGATTTTAGATAAAGCAGAATTAGTAGATTTAAGATTAGATGTAAAAGGATTCACAGTAATAAGGCCATGGGCAGCACTTACAATTGAAAACATGTTTGAATATCTTGAAAAAGAACTTCAGAAAAAGGGACACAAACCCACCTTCATGCCTTCTGTTATACCCAAAGAGAACCTTATGAAAGAATCAGAACATGTTCAAGGATTTACTCCTGAAGTCTTTTGGTTAAAAGATATTGGAGACAATAAAGAACTTGCATTAAGACCCACTTCTGAGACATTATACACCCCGATGTTCAAACTTTGGGTGAGAGGCCATAGAGATTTACCTTTGAAACTTTATCAGAGAGGATCTGTTTTTAGAATGGATACTAAAGCAACACGACCATTAATAAGAGGAAGGGAATTTATCTGGATTGAATGTCATGATGCATTTGCTACAAAAGAAGAAGCAGAAACTCAAGTACAGGAAGATATAGATACAACTGAGAAAGTAATGCATCAGATTTACGGTGTTCCTTTCTTGCCAATGAAAAGACCTGAGTGGGATAAGTTCGCAGGAGCAGAATATACTGTAGGTTCCGATTGTTTCATGCCAGATGGTAAATTAATACAACAACCATCTACACATTTAATGGGACAAAAATTTTCAAAAGCATTTGAAGCTACATTTAAGAATAAAGATGAAAAAGAAGAATATCTCTGGACAACTGCTTATGGCCCAGCAGTATCTAGAATATTGGCATCTGTTATTGCAACGCATGGAGATGATTCTGGAATGATATTACCTTATTCAATATCCCCTATACAAGTAATTATCGTTCCTATTTTCAACGCAGAAAACAAAGAAAAGATATTAAAAAAATCAAAAGAAATTTTAGAAAAATTAGAAAATGAGAATGTCAAAGCAGAGATAGATGAAAGAGAATACAAAAGACCTGGTGAAAAATACCATATCTGGGAACTAAAAGGTGTACCTTTTAGAATTGAAATAGGTGAAAAGGAATTAAAAAATAATGAACTAATTTTATTTACAAGAGATACAAAGAAAAAAGAAAAAATAAGACTTATAGATTTGAAAAAGATATCTCAACTTGGGAAAGAATTTGATAAAAGAATTAAAGATAAAGCAGATAAATTCACAGAAAAGAGAATAATTAATTGTTCAAGCAAAAAAGAAATTAAAGACGCACTATCTTCAGGCAAACTCGCAAGAATAAATTTCTGTTCAACAGAAAAAAGTGGAATAAAATGTGCTGAAATAGTTGAAAAAGAATTTTCAGGTGATGTCAGAGGAACTCTAGCTAATAAAACAGAAAAACCAACAGGAAATTGTCTTTTTTGTAATAAACCTGCGACAAAAGTTGTTTACATAGGAAGAAGTTATTAGTTAATAGTTAAAAGTCACAGTAACAACTATTCAAGTTGCACTGTTAAAAATAGTTTATTGCTTGCATTTTATACAGTTATTAAGTTCATCTTCAAGTTGTATAGTGAAGGCTATCAACTTGCTTAACTCCTGCTCTACAGTCTTTTTTTCCATTTCTGTTTCTTTTTGTTTCATCTTCAAGGAAACAAAACATCAGCTTAATCCAACCTTATATAAATCTAGAAAGAACCATGCCTCAATTCAATCCAGATCTAAAGTCAGATTAAATTGAGTTTAGTTTAATATTGAAAGTATAAACTAAATCAGAACACACTATCCCCCACATTCTATTCAGTCTATCTTCCATATCTCTCTTAAGAATAGCCACTTTATAAATATTTATATTTGTAAAATTATTGTTCAATAAAATTCTTAATTCTCTTTTCAAATTCACTTATATCCTCTTTCCTAATCTGAGCACCAACTGCATTTTCATGCCCTCCTCCAGTTGAATTTTCAAGTCCTTTAATAGATTTTAAAACTAATTCTCTTACATTTTTCCCTCTTCCAGAAATATTAGCCTTGAATCCTTTAGTATAAACAACAATAATAATTTTATTAGGAAAAGCATACTTCAAACCATTAGCAACATCTGAACTCATACTAGTATCTCCTGCATATTTGAAAAATAAAAGTGTACTGTTAGATGAAGCAGTTTTCTTTGCTTTATCTAATATCTTTTGATATTTTTTATCTATTTCATGAAATCTTTTATGAATGGATTTGTTTTTATTATTCTCTTCTAGAAAATCATAAGGACTCTTACAAGAAATAAGAAATTTAACCATGTTAATTACATTACTTATCTTATCCTTTAAACCAAATCCAAATATTCTAGCAATTTTACCAATATCAGAACCATAAAATAAATTAAATGCTTCTTTATCATCTTTGCATAAATCTGGAAAATCTCTCATGAACTCTTTGTAAAAATCAGGAACTAAATTATCAGATATACACCCAACAACCCCTAACCATAAATCTTCTTTTCTTTTTGTTACATTATAACAAATATATGTAACAGGCTCATTAGATTTATCCAAACTAAATAAAGGATTATAATAATTAATATATTTAGGTATCTTTTCTTTATCTGTATCATGATGATCAATCCAAACTATAGGAATATTTACTTTTTCTACTTCTGATATAAAATCTTCTGAGACTTCAGGCTTGTCCAATATGAAAATATAGTCTGAATTAAATTCTTGAACTTTTCTAAAATAATCTTTTGTAAGTGCAGGAGAAGTTTTTATAGGAAACCCCTTTCCTCTTCCTATATATTTTTGTAATAACAAAAAACTACAAAGTCCATCTTGGTCATTATCAAAGAAGAAAACCGGATTTTGTGCAGTGTTTAAGTGCTCTCTAATTTCTTCTATTTGTTTTGTACTTAGCATTTTTATATTGGTTTTCCTACAACAAGTTTCTCTCTAAGACTATATATTTCTTCCTTAAAAAATGCTAGCATACCTTCATTTTGAAAGACTTTAAGCAATTCCTCATCACTCGCAAGTAAAATCTTATCCAGAAATTGAAAATGAGAAACTAAAGAACTTGTATATCTTTCGAGAATATTTGTTTTACTTAATATTCTTAATCCTTTAGGGGATATTTGCTTATCATGTAACTCTTCAAATAACATTCTTGAAATATTAAATGGTTCTAAAAGGAAATCAAAATCCATCTTTTCAAGAACTTTCTCTGCATAAGAGGAATTAGCACCAAAATAATCTTTAAGAAGCAATTCTTCTTCTCTATCAAGCCCATTTGTTAAATCTTTTAAACTCATACTAACAATAGCTCCTTCTTTACCAAGTTCAATCAGATATCTTTTTACAATCTCAGATATTCTTTTAATTATTTCAAATCTCTGTATTACCCCGCAAACATCTTTAACAGTTACAATTCTTTGTAATTCCATGAGATTTAAATTAGTTATAGCTTCGTTAAAACTTTCTTTTTGTTTTTCAAGAATCTGTAATGTTTCTGCAGCCCTTCTTAATATTTCTGAACTTTCTTTAAGCTCATGTCTTTTATCTCCTTGATAAATAGTTATTTTTTTCTTTCTTTCAGAAATTGCAATAACTATTGCTCCTGTTTGTTTTGCTGTTCTTTCTGCAGATTTATGCCTTGTCCCTGTTTCTCTTGTGCTTATCTCTGGATTTGGTGAAAG